>JAZRFT010000065.1:0-17465 GCA_045643805.1 Acutalibacteraceae bacterium | reverse complement strand
AACGGTCAGACCGTTTTAAGTGAGTGGAGCAATGTTAAGAGTGTGAAAATCAAATAACTCCAAACAGCCATCGGTTACACCCGATGGCTGTTAAATAACCTTCACATCTTTCATGCACCCCTCAAAAAAACTTTACAACAGCAAAATACATCGGGGAACAACAAGTACCTTTTATGTATATTTTCAGGCATAGAATCCATCAAAAACACCCCTGAAAACAACCCATAAATTAAGGTGACAACCCCAGACTTCAATGACCGCTCTCTGTGCAGTTGCTATTGAAGAGGCTTCAAAATAAAACTTCACAAAAAATTTCTCCTGTCTTAGTTAAGGCAGGAGATTTTTTATCACTTATACTTTTTGTGACTTTAAAAATGCAGGGGATGTACCGCTTCGACCAAAGGATTCGTAAGATGTTTTTTAGTGTTTTTATGTTGACAGTACTTTATTTTATGTGTATAATTCTATTTCGAAAAACGTTATCTTTTCATGTAATGTTTTAATGTTCAGGAGGCATAAAAATGAATTTAACAACTAAAAAAATTATTTCAATGTTTCTTGCAATCATTATGATTCTGGGTATGGCTCCCGTATCAGTTTTTGCAACGGAAACAAATCCCACTGTTGAAATCATCAGCTTTATGAGAGGAGAACAGAACGATCTTCGTTCAAGTGAGCTTTTAGAAGCCCGCGTTGAGGGTTACGATGGTAATGTCCGTGAGCTTACCTATAAGTGGTCAACTACCCTCGGTACATACCTTTATGTTTACAACTCACACAATATGTATCACATCAGAAATACACCGGGTGAAGTTGAGGTTTACAACAGCAAAAAGCTTCTGCCGACACCGGATATGGTCGGAAGATACTATGCAAATGAATTTACAGGTGCAGGCTTTGCCTGGGCAGCGGTTCACAGCAACAGCATCTATGACAAGAGTCAGCTGGTAGGTACTGTTACTGTTGAGGTATATGACAAAGACAATAACCTTCTCTGCTCCGATATTCACGAGGGTAAGCTTGTAGACGGAGCGAATACAGGCTTTCTGAATTACGACCTTAAAGAGGATCTCGATGACGTAGTTATCGGTTTGTTTGAAGGTGACAAAAGAAACGTCAAGGACCTTCTCGGTGAAAGTGCTGTAGTTCATATCGTATGTATCGCAAGTACTGTTATGAACGGTGCAATCAGAAGCGGTGATGAATATATCGATCTTACCAAAGAAGCAGACGGTGACTACTATATCGCCGCTGACAAAGCCGGTACAAGCACGGGTTCAGACGGTGATGCACTGGTTGATCTGACTGTTCAGAAGACCAGCTGTAAGTTCCACCGTGGTAGTTATGAGAGTGCAACAACTACAGTATTTGTATTTAAGAAGCCTACCACCTCAACAACCACAACCACTCTCACTCTTGACAATTTAGACGACCGTTGCGATTACTTCATCAATGGTGTGCAGGGCACAGAAATAGATGAGAATGGAGATGGAAAAAGCGACAAGGTTGTCTTTGAAAACCTTACACCCAACACAGATTATATGGTTGAAGTACGTGGTGAATATGAGGTAAGCGACGAAGTTACAAGATACGCCTATGCTTTTGTTTACGATACCACAAAGCCTGTTTACAAAGCTACAGTTAAGACTTATCTTGACGGTGAACTTGCTGATATCTCGGATATCCACGGCGATGATGTAACTCTTTATCTCCACGAAAAAGACGGCAAAACAGAAAATGTGGAGCTTATTAAAAGCGAAACAGGTACATACTCTGCCGGTGTTGAAAACGGTATTTACTATCCCTGGCATATCGAAGCAGGGGATCACGAGCATATGGCGAGAGAGTACAAGCTCATTATCGAAAACGCAAACGGCGAACTCAGTCTTCATCACTACAGCGTTAAATATGACACAAACGGCGGTGCTTTCAAGGCAGGCGAAGAAGTTGCAACAGAGGCATATTCAAGTATGGATGCTGTAAAAGCAACTGAAAATGTTCCCGTACGCGACGGCTTCATTTTTGCAGGATGGGAGTATAACGGCAAAACCTATGCATCCGGTGCAGAAGTAACATCTGCAATTTATGCACCTATCACACTTAAAGCAAAATGGGAAAAGGCTGTCAACGTAACAATCAACGTAACTATTGACCATCAGGCTGACGGTGGCTACGACCACAATGAAACAAGAGATGAGCTTACAGTTGAATTCCTTGAAAAGACAGTGGATTCTCCTGCTTTTGTAGAAACGGGTGATAAGCTTAACTTTGCAAAAGAAGGTGTTACCGATGAAAACGGTAACAAAAAGCCTTATACATATGAATTGAAAGACGAACATCTCTCACAATTTACCGCAACAGATTATACCTATACAGGTCTTATCGAAAGCTCAACCTTCGGTGTAGCTGTAAGCAAGTCAGGCTACGACGTAGGCACAATCAAAAAGTATCAGGACAAGAGCGGTAACTGGATTATCGATATACCTCTTACATACAACCCTGACGACTTTGACCTTGAATTCAGTGTAGAAATGGATAGGTCAGTTCCTGTGGAGCTCTATCCTGATGCTGTAATCGTAAAGATTGCTTGTTGGGATGCAGAAAAAAACGAATGGGCTATCATTTCACAGCAGAGAACAACTGAAACCACTGTAAAACCCGGCGTACGTGTTGATATCGACAAGGCTACAGGCGAAGGTTACGGCTCATATCCCGTATGGAAGCACGATGCAGAAGGTAATCTCTACGGTTACAGAGCAGTAGTAACAGGCTTTATCTATAATAATTCAACTGTTATCGTGCCTACAGAAAAAGACCATATCAAAGAGAACGGTCTCGTTATTGTGACTTATACTGACGGTAACTACACAGCCACTATGGGCGATATTGCTGACGGTAAAAAGTACAGCACATCACTCAACGGTGCTTACTATAACGAAGCGGAAAATAAACAGCAGGGTACTCTTGACGGTGTAATCACTGTTGAAAAGTATAATGTTATCTTTGACGCTCAGGGAGGTACAGTTAATAGTAAGGATGCTGATATTGCTGAGAATCAGTATTTTGTACCCGATTTTGATGCTTATGTACCCACAATGGAAAACCACAACTTCCTCGGATGGTATCTTGATGAAGAATGTACCGTTCCTGCAACAGAGGGCGAGCTTCTCACAGAAGACATAACTCTTTATGCAAAATGGGATAAGTTGCTTACAGGTACAGTTATTGTTGACGGTTACTATGATAGCACCCATGTAGTATACGATGCCGACCGTGCAACTCACGCTCTCATTGAGCTTGAAGAAATCACTCCCGACGGTACATATAATATCGCAGGTCAGACAGTTGAAATTCAGTGGACTGAAGAAAAACATTTCAGCGAACCCGTTTCATATGAATTCAAGGGTCTTGATCCCGATAAGTCATACCGTGTTGATGTTTATCTTATTAACTACAATGCGGAATATCAGAACTCAACCACAGTTATAAACGGTAACGAAGATATTCATGACGTCTATAACGAAACTGATTATACAGCAGTTTATCCCGAAGACAGCAAGCTCGAAACATTTGTAAATATGTTCCTTCACTTTGAACCCGAAGAATATATCCAGAATGTTGAAATCGACGCCACAAGACTCGGCGAAGGTTTCAGACCTTCAAGTGCTCTTGTCAAGTACTACGGTCAGGAAATCGGTGCAGATAATGACTATGAACTCATCGTTCAGCACAGAGGTGAAAGCGATGGCGTACAGGTAGGAATGAATACTGCAATCGGTACAAATGACGGTGAATACGGTGAAAAAGTATGGAAAGAGAATTTCAACGGTAACCTCTATAACTACCAGGCTGACCTTACAAAGCTCGATGGTAATGAAGTTGAAGATTGGCCTATTAGTGTAGTTTACGGTGATCCTGCCCGTTGGAGTCCTTACAATCAGGCTTCCACAGGCCCGCTCAAGGTTACGCTTGTTCCCAGAAGATATGAGATAATTTACAACTGGAATGACGGAACAGATTATAAAGAAGTAGATTCCCATGCCCACACCTGGAGCCACGAAACAGAAATCACTTATGAGCCTGCTCGTGACGGATATACTTTTGACGGTTGGTTCGATGTGAACGGCAACAAGGTAACAAAGATTGATGCTTCAGTTCATGCTGATACAGAGCTTTATGCTAAGTGGACTCCAAACACCTACGCTTACACAGTAAACTATCTTGAAGAAGGCACAAACAAGGCTCTTGCTTCAGCTAAAACCGCATCAGCAGATTTCGGTGCAACAGTTACAGAAACAGCAATTGCAATCGAAGGATATTCAGTATCAGGTGAAAGCAGTAAAGCAATTACAATTGCAACAGAAGGTAATGTAATCAATTTCTACTATACAGTTGTTGATGAGCCTGATGTACCCGTTGACCCTGATATACCCACAGATCCCGATACTCCTGATGTTCCTGAAACCCCGGAAGGAGACGGTACAGACAACGGCAGCGACGTCAAGAACTATATCCTTTTCGGTAAGACTGACGGTATCGGCTGGTACAGTGTTTCGAAGGATGGCGGAAAGACTTATGATATCGTATTCGGCAACTCAACATATGAGGTTGAACAGGGCACACAGATTATCGTTAAGGTCGGTGACCTTATGGGCGATGCATTTACCTTCTATGTAAACGGTAACGCTGTTGAGCCTGACGAAAACGGAAACCTTGTTATTACTGTTGATGGATATATGCTTATCGGTGCACTTGGTTACAAGGTTGATGTTCCTGATGTTGAAGAATCTCTCAACTGGTTCCAGAAGATTATCAAGGCTATCAAGGATTTCTTTGCGAAGCTTTTCGGTAAGAAATAAACTGTATAACTGATTTAACCCTCCTTGTGCTTGAAGGCACACGGAGGGTTTTAAGTTGCTGAAAGCACAGGGATTACACAGAACCTTTACATTTCCACCCCCTTACCCCGAAACTTTACAACAGCAAAATACACCTGGATACAATAAGAACCCGACCCATAATGAAATCAAAGATTTCTATGGGGCCCCGGAACCTTGTTATTCGCTTTGCTCGTAATAAGGGGGCGCACTTTGCTTGTAAAATTCAAATTTAATCACCCATAAAAAGTCAGACACATCATTTGACGGTTTTACGTTATGATGTGTCTGATGTTTTTCTAGAAAATATCAAGTAAGGGTCAAGCTTTAATATGTAAATAATTAAATGAAAAGGTAAAAAAATAAAAAACGGAAGTTGCAACCTTAATTCATATATGGTAATATTATTTTATCTTAAAGAGAAATTTTCATATAATGTAATCCTTTTATTAGAACACTACATCGAGGTGAATTATGGCAAAGATTATAACAACCAAAACACATACAAGCGGTATTGCACTTGGCGGTATCGGAAGCGGAAGCGTTGAGCTTATGCCCGACGGTGAGTTCCATTACTGGCTTGTTGCAAATCAGCCGAGAATAACGGAAAGCTGCTGTGAAAAAAAGGTCGATGACGGTGAGGGGAGTGCAGGTGCGCTGTCCTTCTGGGTTCGCGAAAGTAAGGACGGCGGTAAGCCTGTTGTCCGTAAGCTCGGTATGAAAGCCGACGCAGAGGATTTTACATACCGTATGTTTGCGTGGAACAAGCCCGTAGAAAAAATTGAGTTTGACGGAAGATTTCCCGTATGTGAACTGAATTATGTTGACAGCGCCCTTAACTGTAAGCTCAGCCTTAAAGCGGCTTCGCCCTTTGTTCCCCATAACAGTGACGCTTCGTCAACACCGGGCTTTTATATGGATTTCACCGTGGAAAACCCTACCGACAGCGAGCTTCACATAAGCCTTGCAGGAAGTCTTGTGCCTGATTTTGCCAATAAAAAAGAGGGCAATAAAAACTCCCTTCATATGATAGGTGACGGTGTGGGTGTTCATATTGAGCCTGCAAAAAATACCGATTCCCCATGCTGCGGTAATCTCTGCTTTTCGGTAAACGGTGACGGTAAGAGATCTTACATCACGGCTGAACACTACCGCTTTATCAGGGAGTATGTTGCAAGCTCGTTTTTCGGCGTGTCCCAGGAATCCTTTCTCTTCCACTTCAGAGAAAAGGGCTGTCTTCCCAACAGCGAGGTCGGTACAAAGCCTGATGCCGTACCGGTAAATCTCGGGTTGCTTGGCAAAAACGGACTTGACAATTTGTACAATGAATATATGAAATATCCCTTTGCGGCTTCTCTTGTAAACCGTATAAGGTCTTGTAAGGCTGATTTTCCTTCATCAACAAGGGATAAGCTTGATTTTATCGGCTGCTGCTTAAGACAGCAGTACACAATGGGCAAGGATTTCGGCGCCTGTGCCTTGTGCTCCGAGGTGACACTTAAGCCCGGTGAAAAGAAAAATATCCGCTTTATTCTTACCTGGTATTTCCCGAATAACCTTAATAAAAAGGGTGAAAAGCTCGGTCATTATTACGAAAACATCTATAACAGCTCCCTTGATGCTAACAGATTCCTTGCTGAAAATTACGACAGCGTATTCGGGAAGGCTACGGACTTTGCTGATCTTATTTATTCAACAGATTTGCCGTCAGTTTATCCCGACTGTTGGTCGTCTAACCTTTCGCCTCTGGTGAAAAGCTCCGTTTATCTCAAAAACGGTGGCTTCGGCTTGTGGGAGGGTCTCGGCTTCTGCGGACTTCATACTACGGATATTACCTATCACGCCTCCTTCTCTCTTATCAGCCTTTTCCCTGACTTACAGAAAAAGCAGATGAAAATGGGTGCTGAATATCAGAGAAAGGACGGCAGGGTGCACCATCTTTTCAGACCTGATATGAAAAGCACAGATAACGGCTTTGACCGTGTTGATATGAATATGCAGTTTGTGCTGATGGTGCTTCGTGACTATCTTTTCACGGGTGACAGAGAATATCTTCTGTCGCTCTGGGATAATGTCAGACGTGCTATGGATTCATCGGAGCAGCTTGATACCGACAAGGACGGTCTACCCGATAACGATACAAAGCGTAATACCTATGATGCCTGGAACTTCTCGGGCGTGCCTACATATATTTGTGTGCTGTGGCTTGCGGCCCTTAAGGCGGCAGTAATTATTGCCGACAGAGTAGGTAACAGGGAGTGCTCTGACAGATGGAGTGCTATTCTGGAGAAGGGCAAAAAATCCCTTGATGAAAAGCTGTGGAACGGTGAATATTATAACCTCTGGAGAAACAAGGATACCGTTGACGAAGCACTTATGACCGATCAGCTTGACGGTGAATGGTTCCTCCGTATGATGGGTTTGTCGGGTAATATTCCCGATGAGAGAGTCCGTTCAATAGTTGAGCATATATTCAGCTCTAATTTTGATAAGGAGCAGGGTCTCATCAATGCGACTGTTCCCGAAAACAAAAAAACAACCATTCACACCTACAATAACTGTCAGGCCATTGCCGTGTGGACGGGTATAGGCTATGTATTTTCGGCCCTTGCACTTTCCGTGGGCTTGAAAGAAATTGCTGATACGGAAATTAAGTCAATAGACGAAAATCAGATGCGTCTCGGCCACTTCTGGGATCATTGGGAATGCGGACATCATTACACTCGTCCTATGTCAAGCTGGTCAACTCTGAATGCTGTTTCCGGAATGAGCATTGACTACGAAAACAAAAAGCTCACATTTAATCCCATTGATAAAAACATAACCTTCCCTCTTTGCCTTCCCGATATATTAGCAAGGGTTACCATCACCGACGGAAAATGCAATATTGAGTGCATCAGTGGGGATATGAGCGGTTGGGATATAAGGATAAAAAATGCCGGAAAACATCTGAAATGACCCCTGAAAGCTACTCATACAATCGGTAACAATCCATGGCCGGTGTGACAGTAGCTTGTGCAGCTGCTGTTGAAGAAGCTTCAAAATAATCCTTTGTTTACAAGGGTTTTCAGAGGTTTTTAAACAGTTATAAAAATCTCAAAATGCAGAACTAATAAAAAATAGTCGGACACATCATTTTGGAGTTTTTCTCCATGATGTGTCCGATTTTTTTATTTGTAATGTCAGAGGATATCTGTTATTTAAACCTCAACTGAAACTCTTGCTCCGTTATCATTGCTTAAGCTGATTTCTCCGCCCATTTTATCAATAAGTTCCCTGCATATTGAAAGTCCGAGTCCGTAATGGATTCCGGAATTTTTCTCTTCTTCGGTGTAATACGGCTCCATAGCAAGCCTGAGAGCCTCTTCGGAAAAACCGTTACCGTCATCTGACACTGTTATAAAAAGGCGGTTATCGATACATCTGCAGTCAAGTCTTATCTCTTTTTTTGCATAACGAACTGCGTTTGATACGAGATTTGTAATTATCTGTTCCAGCACTGAATCATCAGTACAAACAGTCTCACAGTTGCTTTCGCTGGAAAACACCAGCTTTTTATCTTTACAGATTATTGCGGCATTTTCCTTTAATTCTTCAAACAGTGCCCGGACATCTGTATCTTCTTTACATACCTTCATTTCATCAAGCTTTTGCATTTCGCTGATACGGTTGACAAAATTTTCAAGTCGTACAATGTTTCTGTTTACACATTCAAGGGTTTCAAGTATTTTTTCCTGACTGCATTTTCCCTTCGGAATATATTCAAGAAGAATATCTGTGTAACCTTTTGTAACCGTTAAGGGTGTTCTGATATCGTGGGCAAGAATGTGCTGTACTCTTTTCTGCTCGTCTATCATATTCCACATTTCAATGTTGTTATGAACGAGTTGACGTCGCATTGTTTCAAATGAACTGCACAACTTACCCATTTCGTTATTACCGGAATATTCAATTTCAAAATCCAGGTTTTTCTCTGAAATTTTCTGTGCCGCATCTTCAAGTTGTCTTAAAGGTATATCAAGTTTTCGTTTGAAAAATGTGTGTGACGCAATAAAAATTGCAAGTATAAAATAAATAATCAGTAATGCTATGACAATCCAGTTTCGGGTATAAAACAAAATAGCATCTGAATGATCTTCGTTGAAATCTTCATCTATCATTTCAACAGCAATATAAATATCTTCGTCACGGTCTTCATTTATTCTGTCGATATCCTCATTTCCGTCAATATAAAAAACTGAAACCGTAGATACAAACTTATCAACAACATGAACTGTTATTATCGAAAGCGTAAGAGCTGTAAGCAGACAAATAAAAACATAAATAAAAAACGAAGGCTTCATTTTTATATCTCTTCGGAAATTTCTTTTTTTTATTTTATCCATTTGTACCCTAACCCCCAAACTGTTTCGATGTAAGCTTCACCGCCTGCATTTATGAATTTATTTCTTATTTTTCTAATATGTTCGGTTATAACAGTGTTATCGCCGTCGGAGTTGAACCCGATTACATTTTCATAAATTTTTTCTCTGTCAAAAACCTGTCCGGGATTCATTGAAAGGAATTCGATTATTTCAAATTCTGTTTTTGTGAATGATATTGTTTTGCCGTTGAAGGTTACATTCATACCGGAATAGTCTATTTTTAAGCCGTTACTTTTGTAAGCAAAATTATGCTTGACTCTTTTTTCACGGCGCAGATGTGCCTGAACACGACCTAAAAGTTCGCGGATATTAAAAGGTTTTGTTATATAGTCATCTCCGCCAACAGCAAGACCGGCAAGAATGTCTGCCTCTTCAGCTCTTGCCGTTAAGAATATTATAGGGCACTCCGTCTGACTTCGTATCTGTTTACAGAAATCCAATCCGTTTTTAACAGGCATATTTATATCAAGCAAAATCAAATCAGGATTTTCATTCAGCCTTTGTGTCGCCTCTTGTGTATCGAAGGCTGTTATTACCTCGTAATCATTAAGAAGAAAAAAATCGCGCAGCAGAAAAATGATGTCTCTTTCATCATCAATAATCATTATTTTTTCAGACATTTCAACACCGTCCTTTGATTGCTGTTTATAATATCATATCATAAAAATACTGTATTTTTCAACAACGGCAAAAAGACAACGAGAGTTTCGTTGCCTTTTTGTCGTTGAGAGATGTACCTGTTGAAAGGATAAATTGTTTTTTCTACATCTTTTTTCATAGGAATTTCAAATTACAAGGATAGTTTAAGATTCAAAAATCCAAATTAACACAACAAATTATGAATAATATGTTAATTAGATATCTGGCAAGTAATAGTTGCTTTATGAGTTTTCTTGTGGCTTGCAATATTCCGGCTTTGCCAGTGTTTAAAAATGGAATTTTTATATTCACAAAAAATTCAAATTACATTGTTTTAATTTGGAGAATTATAATTGATAATAATGACAAAACAAGGAAACAGGGTAAAAATTTAAAGTAACATTCAATCTATGTTAACAAAAAAACAAAAGGAGTAAAAAAATGAAAAAAACTAAAAAAATCCTGTCTGTTGCACTTGTCGTATTTATGCTTTTCGGTTGTGTAGTAACTGCATTTGCAGCAGAGAATCTCGTGACATTTGTTTCAGAAAACGGTCGTTACACAGCAAAGAAGATTTCACATCCTTATAAAAAACTCGGGACAACTGACGGTATTGTTGACTATGTAGGCAACGGAGTTGTTGCGGCATATGATAAGGGTCAGGGCGACCAGGGGCAGAATTATGCCTGGTCAGCTATTGCTTACGGTGACTGTGTATATGTTTCAACAAACTATAATTCACTGGGACTTACTCTGGGCTTTATGGATTCCGTTCTCGGAAATGATTTTGATCCTGTGCAGATGAATGCAGCACTTGATGTTTTGTATAACGGCAGCTTTTACACAGGTGAGCCCGACGGTGCAAACACAGGCGGTGTCCTTACAAAAATTAACACAAAAACTTATGAAGTAACTGTTCTTATGAGTAATTCACACGACGGAAACTCGGTTCAGCTTCGTAACTGCTGCGAATATAACGGTAAACTTTATTTCTGCGGTTCAGTAAACGGTCTTCCGAAAATTGTTGAAGTTGATCCCGCAAGCAATGATAAATGTACAATCGTATACGAAGGTATAAATCCCAAAGACTATTACGCAGCATATCTTGAAGGTATCTGCACAGGAATCAGAGGCCTTTGTGCTTTTGAAGATTACCTCGTTGTAAGTATGGTTACACTTGAAGGTCCGCAGATTCTTATTGCCGAAGATCCTTCAGCCGGTCAGGAAGCTTTTACAGTTATTGCTGATCAGGAAGACCTTTTCAACTATCCTGCTTATCACTTCCCTGACAGTATTTATGGTGGTTCAATCTGGGAGATGGTAGAATATAACGGTTCGGTTTATGTATCAATCTGCACAGGTACTCAGGAGAACAAACCCGACGAATACACAATGCAGTCGTTTGCAATTGTCCGTGGTGATATGGGCGAAAACTATACAGACTGGACATGGACACCTGTTATCGGTGATCTTGAAGACGGCGCAAAATACACCTTCGGTATTGACCCTGAACGCACAAGAGCAGGTGCAGGTGTAATGTATGTTTTCAATGATTATCTTTATATCGGCGAATATAACGATGAAGAAATTCCTCTTGAAAATATTCTGTTCAAGTATGATTTTGAATTTATGAATCGTAATCTTGAACAGTCTGTAAGCCTTTACAGAATGGATAAAAATGAGAACATTGAGCTTGTTATGGGTGATGCAACAAAGATGTTCCCCAACGGAGGTCTTTCGGGTCTGGAATCAGGTTTCGGCAGACGCGAAAACCAGTATATATGGAGAATGCAGGAATATAACGGCAAGCTTTATGTCGGAACATTCGATACAACCAGTCTGCTTCAGCCCCTTGCTCAGTTTGTTAACGGTGATCTTATCACGATGCCTTACGCTGAAAAGAAGCTGCTGCTTGATTATATTACAACATTCCTTTCAATAGCTGCCGGAACTCAGGGTGAAGACAGCGAGGCTGCAGATATGCTGGATTTAATTAAAACTCTTAATCCTATAGACCTTTTCAATCTTCTTTTAGGTAATCTTGTAGACAAAGACGCAGGCCTTACCGAAACAGTAAATGCACTTCGCAAATTGATTACAGATGTTATTGAATGTGCGGGTTATCTCAGCACTGCAGAAAGAGGCTTTGATTTGTATGTTACACAGGACGGTATCAATTTTGAAACTGTTACTGTAGACGGCTTCGGTGATCCGTATAACCACGGCTGCCGTTCCTTTGCAGTAACCGATGAGGGATTGATGGTCGGTACAGCTAATCCGTTCTACGCTTGTCAGATATGGATGCTTACAGATGACGGAGCAGGAGAAAATACATCTTTATTTGCAGGTGTGTTTGAGAAAATAACGAATTTTATATTGAGGCTTTATCAGTTCTTCTTTAAATATTTTGATATATTTATGAAATAAAATGTTTTAATCAGTCGGACACATCATTCCGGAGTTTTCCGTGATGACGTGTCCGATTTTTTATCTGTATTTGCGGGGATGAGATAAAAAACTACAAGCCTGCCTGTCGGTAAGCTTGTAGTCATTTTTTATTCAGTTTTAGTTTCAGCCAACCTCAACGATACCGTCTTCTTTGATGGTGATTCTCATACCGTCCTTGACGTAGTTGAGGAATTCTTCGCCGAGAGAGTCGATAACGGGCATTGTTACGCCGTCAACCCAAACGTCAGCAAGAACTGCACCTGCAGCTGCAAGGGAGTCGATGGGGTTTGAGAAAAGCATGCAAGCGGGATTCTTATTAAGTGCACAAGCACAGTAGAGAACAAGACCGCCGGTTGTTGAGCCGATTGTCTGGGGAAGACAAAGAGCCTTATTAAGAAGTGACTTGCCGTATAATTCAGCGTTGTTCTGGTCGCCGCATTTTACTTCCTTGTCACCGAACTGAAGAGCATTCTGGAAGGATGCAAGGGTGTTGAAGCCGCTTTTGGTAACAACTGCTTCTGCCGTTACTGTACCGGGAGTTACAACTCTGCCTTTAAACTGTTTCATTATTTTTTACCTCCGTCAGTAATGATTGATAAAATCTCTTCTTCTCTGTAGAATTTTGCGGTTGTGTAAGTACGAAGCTTGTTTGAGCAGGTAATTACGGGCATCTTCTTGCAAAGAGGATTGTTCATATACATAAGAGGACAGATGTAAGAGATGATTACACCGGTAGCCTTAAGTCTTGCAAAATAGGGAGTCTTTCTGAATGCTTCAAGCACCTTGGGAGCAGCAGTAAGCACTGTAGGAACAGAAACCTTGCTGTTGCCCTTCTTCTTAAGCTCGGACTCGATGTTGTCTGTCCAGTCCTTGAGCTGCTGAAGTGAAAGGTGGGGACAGCCGATGAAGCAAAGCTTAGGAGCTGCATCAGGCTTCTTCCAGATAACGGGATAGTTCTTCTGAACTCTTTCAAGCTCTGCGTCGTCAATGATGTATTCCTTTGCACCTTCAGCAATGAGCTTTTCACCAAGCTCAACTGCTTCGGGAGTAAGGTTTTCAATGTGGTAAAGACCAACTGCACCGTTTGATGCTGTTGCGGCACCAAAGTCCTTGAGATATGCACAAGCGCTGTCGTTAAGCTCGTTGCCGATCCACTTGTCAAGACCGATAACATAGGGTACGTCTTCCATAACCTTCATACCGATTGCTGAACCGAGAAGCTGTGCCTCGGGCTTCTTGTCGGTCTGAATTTTAACAACCCAGGTTGCCTTTCTGCCCTCGTCGGTAAGAAGACCGAAATAGGGAACATAACCTACGATTGAGCCCATAATGTCGATGATACCGGAGTTACGGTTACATCTTGCACCTAAAACAGAGTTAGCGTATACAACTGCACTTGACTCTGCCCAGGAAAGGATTTCACCCTTCTGAGGCTTGTTGCCAACCTCGTCCATGTAGCAGGTGCAGGTGAAGGCATCCTTGTTGAGAAGGCCGAGCTCCTGAAGCTGCTTTTCATAGAAGTCCTGCTTTGTGTACATGAACTTATTGAAAATAAGGTTCTGAAGGAAGTTAGCGGGAACATTCTTGTCAATGGGGCGGGGGTCAACTGAGAACTTCTGACCTGAAGAAACGCCTGCATCAAGAATTGTCTGCATAAGGTCATAAACCGGTGACATAACCTTGAGACCGAAGGAGGTAACAAGGTGGTTGTATTTTGATGTGATGGGAACAAGCTTTTCTGCACCAAAAGCTTCACCATACATAACAAGGGTCTTCATAACCTTTGCCATTACGTCGCCTTTTGAGCCGTTAAGTATTTCCTGTTGTTCCTGTGTAAGAATCATAGTAATTTTTCCTTTGCTTTAAGAATAACACTTTCTGCGGATTATACCGTCATTGCAACATTCCAAGCGCCCCAGATAACTGTACGCAGGTTGCCGACCTTTGCAGCGTCACCGATAACGTGAACGTGCTTTGCCTTGGGAGCAACGGGTGTGGGAACATAACCTACTGACATAACTACGCTGTCGCTTTCAATTTCTGAAAGTAAGCCGTTCTTATCTTTAACTACAACCTTACCGTCTGCGATTTCGCAAAGTGAGGTTTCAAGAAGCACGGGTACCTTGTTTGTCTTGAAGCAGTCACGCAGATAGCTTGTGTTTGCAAGGCAGATGCCGGGAGTTGTGATAAGGTCATCCTGCATTTCAACGATTGTGGGCTTCTTGCCCTGAAGGAAGAGGTCGTAAGCAATTTCACAGCCTGTAAGACCGCCACCGATGATTGTAACCTTTTCACCTACGGGAGCGTTGCCGAGAAGGTAGTCAACGGCTTCGATTGCTTTATCAGCACCCTTAACGGGGATTGTTCTTGCCTTTGCACCTGTTGCAACGATAACCTCGTCAGCACCGAGAGAAGCAACATCTTTGATTTCGGTGTTCATCTTAACCTCGATGGGGTGCTTTGCAAGCTCGCGGATATACCACTTGATAAGGTCGCGGTCCTTTTCCTTGAAGGAGGGAGCAGCTGCTGCGATGAATACACCGCCGAGCTTGTCACTCTTTTCGTAAAGAGTAACCTTGTGGCCTCTCTTTGCGCATACGATAGCAGCTTCCATACCGCCGATCCCGCCGCCGATAACGGCAACCTTCTTGGTTTTCTTTGCAGGTACAATCTTATATTTCTTTGACTGCATTGTCTGGGGGGTGAGAGCACAGCGTGCAAGACCCATTGTGTCAAGGAGATCCTGGGTGTTTGCGTGACCCTTTGAGGATGAGAAGTTGAAGCAACCGCTATGGCAGCAGATGCAAGGCTTGATGTCCTCAAGTCTGCCTTCGATAAGCTTTGTAATCCATTCGGGGTCGGTAAGGAACTGACGGGCAACACCTACGCCGTCAATTCTGCCTTCCTCAATTGCCTTTGCGGCAACGTCGGGCTCCATACGGCCTGCACATACAACGGGGATGTCAACAAACTTTTTAATATGAGCAACGTCTTCAAGGTTGCAGTTCTGAGGCATATACATGGGAGGATGTGCCCAGTACCAGGAGTCATATGTACCGTTGTCGGCGTTGAGCATATCGTAGCCTGCATCCTGAAGGTATTTTGCGGCCTTCTCGGATTCGGGCATAGCACGGCCTACTTCTGTGTATTCTTCACCGGGCATTGCACCTTCGCAGAAGCCCTTCATCTTTGACTCAACTGAGTATCTGAGTGAAACAGGATAATCATCACCGCAGGCTTCTTTGATTGCCTTTACAACTTCAGCGGCAAAGCGGTATCTGTTTTCAAAGGAGCCGCCGTATTCGTCGTTACGCTTGTTGAAAAATTCAATAGCAAACTGGTCAAGAAGATAACCTTCGTGAACAGCGTGAACCTCAACACCGTCAACGCCTGCATCACGGCAAAGCTTTGCAGTCTTTGCAAATGCCTCGATGATTTCGTGAATCTGCTCCTTTGTCATTTCGGGGCAGGTGATATCGGGCGCCCAACGTGCAGGCTGAGGAGAAGGACAAGCAAGCTCATGTGAAGTGTCGATAATCGGCTTTACAAGAGCACGTGTAAACTTGTTTTTATGTAAGGGAGCAACAAGCTCGGTAATTGCCCAGCTTCTGCCCATACCTGCGGTAAGCTGTACAAAAAGCTTTGCGCCTGTCTTATGGATTTCGTCCATAAATTCCTTGAGATCTTCAAACATCTTGGGATTCTGCCATAACCACTTGCCCCAGAAGGTATCACGTAAAGGTGCAATGCCGGGGATGATAAGGCCTACATTGTTGTTTGCTCTTTCAAGGAAAAGCTTTGCTGCTTCCTTGTCAAAGTGGCAGCCGCCGAGTTCAAACCATCCGAAAAGGGATGTACCGCCCATGGGACACATAACAATACGGTTTTTGATTTCCACATTGCCGATTTTCCAGGGGGTGAACAGGGCTTCATGGTTTTTGTCGATAGTGTTCATATTCTCTTTCCTTTCGATTTTTGTAATCTGAAAAGGGTATTTGTCAAAGTGTACAAAATCCCTTCCACATATTCCTAAATATTATAGTATATAACGATGCAAAAGTCAATGATATATCCTCATATATAATAAGGAAAAAAGCAAGGCGGAAATCTGTTGCCGTCAGATTGCTTTCACCTATATCAAAACTGCATAACTTTATTATTTAAAAATATTATTATTTTACATTCTGCCTATTGCAAAATGAATTCAAAATAAGTATAATGTATTGGAATAATGTAGTTTGGAGTACAAGGAGTAATTTTTGGCTACAATTAAATCTATATAAACGAAAGGAAGATTTACTATGCTTCAGAACGCACTTACAAAAAACAAAAGCATTCTTGAATGGGTTGAAAAGCAGGTTGAGCTTGTAAAGCCTGACAAGATTGTCTGGATCGACGGCTCAGACGAGCAGATTGAGGCTCTTCGTGCAGAAGCTTGCAGCACAGGTGAAATTGTTAAGCTCAATCAGGAGGTTCTTCCCGATTGCTATTATCACAAAACTGCAGTTAACGACGTTGCCCGTGTTGAGGACAGAACTCTTATCTGCTCAAAGAGAGAAGAGGATGCAGGTCCCACAAACCACTGGATGGATCCCGACAAGGCATACGAAATGCTTTATGATATTGCCCGTGACAGCTACAAGGGCAGAACAATGTATGTAATTCCCTATTCAATGGGTCCCATCGGCTCACCTCTTGCAAAGGTTGGTATTGAGCTTACAGACTCCATCTACGTTGTACTTAACATGGTTATCATGACACGTACAGGTAAGGCAGTTCTTGATACTTTCGGTGACGAAAGCAATGACTGGGTGCGTGGTCTCCACTGTAGATGTGACATCGACGCTGAAAAGAGATGGATCTGCCAGTTCCCCGAAGATAACACAATCATTTCAGTTAACTCAGGTTACGGCGGAAACGTTCTTCTCGGTAAAAAGTGCTTTGCTCTTCGTATTGCTTCATATCAGGGTAAGAATGAAGGCTGGATGGCAGAACACATGCTCATCCTTGGTATTGAAAAGCCCGACGGTGAAGTTAAGTACATCTGTGCAGCATTCCCCTCAGCTTGCGGTAAGAC
>JAZRFT010000064.1:0-8916 GCA_045643805.1 Acutalibacteraceae bacterium | reverse complement strand
TATGAGGTTGTTTGAAAGACCGATGAAAACTGCCTTTTTAACCTTTTTTGCGTCAGCGTCAAGACCTTTTACTGCCTGAGGTACGGAGAAGAAAGCCGAGAAGGCAAGCATAGCCATACCGAAGAAGGCAAGAATGTGATTAGGCTGACCTATGGAAAAGCTGAGAGGATTTTTGATGTTAAAGAGTGAGCATACTCCGAGCACTCCTACAACACCGAAGATAACGGACACAGCCACACTTTCACTTAAGCCTACAGCCTTAAGTCCGAAGAGAACAACACTTGCAGCAGCCACGTAGAAGATAAGCTTTGAAACTATCATCGGAACACCGATAAGGTCAGTGATGATTTCAGCCGCACCTGATATGTAAGCGGCAAGGTTTGTGAACATAACGAGAGCCATAACCACGAAGAAGAAAAGTGTAATAGGCTTCTGGAATTTACCTGTGAAAAGATACTTTGAGAAAACCTCAACAATCTGTGATTTGCCGCCGCTTTTGATTGAGATATCGGCAATCATAAGGTGAATGATTAAGTTTGCAAGAAAAGACAGCACAAGAATAGCCATAGCCATTAAAATGCCGTTCTTTTCTGCAAGGTAGGGCATAGCCATAATACCGCCGCCGACACCGTAGCCTGTGATTATGCAGGCACTTTGCCATACTGAGAGTTTGTTCTTTTCCATATTTTTTGCACTCCTTAGATTTGAATGTGATTTCATTATATACCAAGTGAAGGGTTAAGGCAATGGGTTGAGAGAAATCTTGAGATAAAAGAGATATAAAGCGACCTCCTTAACTTTGTACAATGAAGTTAAGGAGGCTTTTCCGTTTTAGCTTATCCCTTTACAAAAATATCATACGCAAACCTCGCACCCAATCTAAAACCTGAAATAAAGCTATCAGAATTACTTATGCTCGAAAACTCATTGTAAGCACTCACATAATTTGCGAACAGATCTTTTTCCTTTTCGGGGAGCATGGCTGACAGCTCTTCCTCTTTCTTTGCAAGTGCACTCAGCTTCTTTTTGAGCTTGGGTGTGATTTCCGTTGTCAGCTCCTGTGGCTCAAGATTGCCGTAATATAATTCTTCAATAACATTCGACATAGTATCACCTCTCAATCTTATGACGGAGAAGTTTCTTATATCTTCTGTAATGATAGCCGAGCAGATAGTCAATTACACTGTCCTTGGGTATGTAGTACACATTCCTCAGCTTAAAATGTTCAACTCTGTTTTCCTGCATTAGCTTCAGTGCGGTACCTTCTCCTATGCCGCCAAGCATTTCACGGAACTGCTTAAGGTTGACTATGTCGGGATAGGTTGAAAATTGAATTTCATAATACTGTCTTTTTGTCATATAAATCAACTCCATTTTTTAGTCTGTCAGCAGCTGATTCATATTTTGCCCTCCAAATGCCCTCCGTTTGCCCTCCGATTTCCGGGGTTTTTCTGCAGGGCAACAATGTTTGTAACGAGGGACTTTGGAGCCATTTTTTGTATTATCAGGAGGCTCTGAGGCCTTGTGCGGTCTATGTTTCAGACGGTTTGTAGTGACCGCAAGGTTCAACGAAAAAGCTTAAAAATCCGAGAAGAATTCATCCCCTTAAAATCCCTCGGTGGCAACACCGTACCGGTTCAAGTCCGGTCACCGGCACCAAGTAAGCACTACTGTAATGATACAGTGGTGCTTGTTTTTTGTGAATCACTCGTTCTCGGTGTTTTATAATGTTATCAAAAGCGCTTTCGAAATATGTGTGTTCATAAGGAATACGGAAATATATTTTCGTGTAAGAAAATATATTTAGGATGATGGCCTTCTAGTAAAATATTGATTTTTATTGTTAGTATGTTATAATATAACAACGTGAAAGTTTTTTTGATACGAAATATCTTTTTGCATTTTGGTAATGGCTGTGGATGAGTTGTAGAACAATGCTTTCACTTGCAGTTTTAAAATGATTAACTCAATTTAAGTAAGATAGTAATTTGATTTTAGGAGAGAGAATATGAAAATCATCCTTCATAAAACTAATACAGATCAGGTTTTGGGAAGCTTTTTTAAGGAGACTTTTGCGGATATTCAAAAAACTTATCCCCATTTTGATGGCAATAAATGGGAAAAAGATTCTTCTGTTCGTTCTATAGTTTGTTTCTGCCCTCATTGTGGATGTACTATATATGGAGAGTGGATGTTTACAACTATTTATGAAGGTAAATATAATCAGAATAAGGCACTGGAACAGCTGAGTGTAGATGGCTACACACCTGACCGTTTTAGTAGTATACTTACACATATAAATAAGAAATCCGGAGAAAAACAGATAGAAGCATTTAAACAATCACTACATGATGGTTTAGCGGATTGCCCGGTGTGTGGTGAAAAACTTTCAAATGCGCCGGGATATTGTTTGATTTATTCTACAATTGATAGCGGTTGTCCATTTGATGAAATCATTGATGCAATATTCTGCAAGACAGAAATGCCAAATTCTTTATATTCGGTTGATGATATTCATTACGATTGGGATGAAATTTGCGATTGTGCGTATAAGAATGGTCAAGAAATAGTAACTAATGAGGACGGAAATCCCGACTATGAAAAATTACTACCGGTTGTTTTAGCGGCTATACGTGAAAAATATGAGGCGGTTGCAATCAACAAGGAATGGATTAGATTCTGTGAAAGTTGTGATGTCCATAATGTTGATTTAGTAACAAATAACCAAACAGAGTTAATAAAACAATCAACTTCGCGGATAAAAGAGTATATTCAAAAATTGATTAAAACAGAAATGAACATATATTCTGTAGCACAGCATCTCAAATACCTTTATTCTGTTCGTCTCGGAGTCAATCGCAGTGCTGTATTGCAAAAATTTGAATCACAAATGAAGATAAAAGAGCAAATCAAAGCAATTCAGACACAAATTACAGAGGCAGCCGATGCTTGCAGAGTTGCAGGAGTTAATGTGAAACAACTGCAACATTCTGAACCGGCACCGGTGCAATTGACACCGCCCAGAAAACCTGAACAACCCGTTATGGAAACAACAGGTCTTTTCAACAAAAATAAAGTTATGGCAACAAATGCGGCCCGACAAAATCAGTTCCAATTGGATTTGCTTACATATCAAGAAAAATATCAACAGTATTTAGAAGAAAAGAGTAAATACGAACAGCAAAGCGTGGAAAAACATCGACGTGCAGTTGAGGCAGCGCTTCAAAATGAGGAGAGATTGCAAAAGCTGCTTGAGGATAAACAGGAAGAACTGGAGAGAACCAGGGAAAGTTTGAATGAAATTCAGACAAAATCTGTGATAAACTCAACCCAACTTGCTTTGAAAAATATGATTGAAAGCGAAATCAAAAATGCAGAAGAAACACTAAAAAAACTGTATTCTTGTAGAAATAACCTTTATGCTTTAGATGTTGTGTTCAGTAAATACCGAAATCCAGTTTCTCTTTCTACGTTTTATGAATATTTGCTTGCTGGGCGCTGTACAACACTTGAAGGAGCAGATGGAGCATATAACTTGTATGAAAGTCAGATTCGTCAAGATATGATTATAGGAAAGCTATCACAGGTTATTGATAAGCTTGATGAAATTAAAGAAAATCAATATTTGATATACTCTGAAATCAAAAGCGTCAACAAGAGCCTTGGTCGTATGAATGACACTATGAACAGTGCATTAGGAGCATTGCAGAATATGGATAAGAAAATTCAGCATATTTCCGATAATAGTGATATTATTGCTCACAATACTGCGGTAAGTGCACATTATTCAAAAGTGAATGCCGAGCTTACCAATGCACTAGGTTATATGGTTGCGCTTAGCTAAAATTGAATCAACCCCTGAATCTGAACCATCAGTGTTCGATTAGAGGTTGATTCTTTTTTTATTTATGTAGTGTTTATGCCCGTTTGCGGGAGTTTTATTTTCAAATTTAATTTTAAAAACATCATACTTTTTGGCTTTTATATGAGCAATTATATTAAACACACGAATTTTTCAGAATTATTTATAAACACTGCTTACATTTGCACAAATTGCCTTTCAGAAAATATATTAGCTATTAAATTTTACACGGATTTTACATCAGTATGCTTTTGGATTTTACCCGACAACGATAAAATGAAGATAAAATACAGAAAAAATAACATATTAAATAAATCGGAGGATGTATCAAATGGATATTTTTGACGTGTTAACTCTCATAGGTGGTCTGTGTCTGTTCCTTTTCGGTATGAATCTTATGGGTGATGCCCTTGAAAGAAGCACCGGCAGTAAGCTCGAAATGATGATCGGTAAGCTCACAAGCGGTAAGCTTGCAGGCTTGCTTACCGGACTTGGTGTAACTGCTGTTATTCAGAGCTCATCAGCAACAACAGTTATGGTTGTAGGCTTTGTAAACTCAAAGCTTATGACTCTCAAGCAGGCAATTCATGTTATTATGGGTGCAAATATCGGTACAACCGTTACCGCGTGGATTTTAAGCCTCAGCGGTATTTCGGGCAGTAATATGTTCCTCAAATTGCTCAAGCCCACTTCATTTACACCCGTTCTTGCTCTCATCGGTATTGTTTTTGCTATGTTTACTAAAAGCAATAAGAAAAAGGATATCGGTGTAATTCTTCTCGGCTTTGCAATATTGATGTTCGGTATGGATACAATGACAGATGCCGTTTCAGGTCTTAAGGATATTCCAGCATTCCAGGAAATGTTCATTATGTTCAAAAATCCCGTTCTCGGTGTTCTTGTGGGTGCAGTTCTTACAGCGGTTATTCAGTCAAGCTCTGCTTCTGTCGGTATTCTTCAGGCTCTTGCGGCAACAGGCGCCGTTTCCTTCGGTGCGGCTATCCCTATTATTATGGGGCAGAATATTGGTACTTGTATCACTGCCTTGCTTTCATCAGTAGGTACAACTAAAAATGCAAGAAGAGCAGCACTTGTGCATTTGTCCTTTAACGTAATCGGTACAGTTGTTTGCCTTAGTGCATTTTCAGTTGTCAAGTCTGTATTTGCTCCCGCTTTACTTGATGAGTCAGCAACATATGCAGGCATTGCAACTGCTCATTCTATATTCAATATTATCTGTACTCTTCTTTTACTTCCTATGTCAGGACTTCTCGAGAAGCTTGCATATAAGCTTATACCTGACACTGAGCAAGTTGAAAAGGTTTCTGAGCTTGATGACAGACTTTTAGTTACCCCCGCAATTGCTCTCGAGTGTGCTCACAAGCTTACCTGTGATATGGCTGAAATAGCAACAAAGGCTCTTAAAAGTAGTATAGAATGCCTTTCTGAATATGACAAATCAAAAGCAAAAGATATCCGTGAGATTGAAGATAAAACAGACCGTCTTGAAGATGTTATCGGCACTTATCTCATTAAGCTCAGTACAAAGCAGCTCAATGAAAAGGAAGGCGTTTTGGCTTCTATGCTTCTTAAAGCAATCGGTGATTTTGAGAGGATTTCCGACCACGCTGTGAATATTCTCGAATCAGCAGAAGAAATGCGGGATAAGGATATAGTTTTCTCCGCTGGTGCAAAAGCAGAAATGGATTCACTTTCAAGTGCAACAGCTGAAATCGTTGATATGGCTTATCTGTCGTTCTTAAAAGAAGATACAGAACAGGCAACTCTTGTTGAGCCTCTCGAACAGGTTATTGACAGAATGAAGGAGCTTCTTCGTACAAGACATATTGACCGTCTGCGTCTCGGAGAATGCAGTATTGAAGCAGGTTTTGTATGGAGTGACCTTATTACCAATATGGAAAGAGTGTCTGACCACTGTTCAAATATTGCAGGCTGTGTCATTGATTCAAAGCAGCAGAATATGAATCTCCACGAATCTCTTAAAACTCTTCGCAGTGACAGCCCTGTTTATAGAACAAAGTATACCGAATATACTAAAAAATATCTTTCATTTGTATAAATGGATTCCAATCGATTGCAAATGAAGGGAATATATAATATAATCATAAAAGCAGCCTTAAAGGAGGGCGAATTATGATATGGTGTGTTGACGACGACAATACAATACGCGAAATTGAGGTATATACATTAGAGCAGACAGGCTTTGAGGCACGAGGCTTTGCAGACGGTATTTCAATGCTTGAAGCTCTTAAAACCGAAATTCCCGAGCTTATCATTCTTGATATTATGATGCCTGAATTGGATGGTATTGAAGTTTTGAAAAGACTTCGTTCAGAATCAAACTATAAAGATATCCCCGTAATTATGGCGACGGCAAAGGGTACGGAAATGGATAAAATCAGCGGTCTTAATTCAGGTGCAGATGATTATCTTGTTAAGCCCTTCGGTGTTATGGAAATGGTTGCCCGCGTAAAGGCGGTGCTTCGCCGTTCGGTCAGAAAATCCGCTTCAGATGATATTACTGTTGGCTGTATTGTCCTGAAAGAAAAAGAGCATAAGGTAATTGCAAACGGAGAAAAGGTTGAGCTTACTCACAAGGAATTTGAAATGCTTAAATTGTTTCTGAAAAATCCGGGTATGGTATTTTCTAGAGATAAGCTTATGAGTGAAATATGGGGTACGGATTATATAGGTGAAACCCGTACTGTTGACATGCATATCAAAACTCTTCGTCAGAAGCTCGGTAACGCCGGAGGTCAGATTAAGACTGTTATCGGTGTCGGCTACAGATTGGAGAATGAGGCATGACTAAAAAAATATTCCGTTCAATTTTCACGGTAGCTTTAGTTGTACTTCTTGCAAGTATAGGTATTGCAACAAGCTTCCTTTATGACTATTTCAACGATTCGCAGATAAATCAGCTTAAAGCAGAGCTTTCTCTTGTTGCTGATACAGTAAACGAGGTTGGAGTTGAATATTTTGAAAATTTTGACTCTACTGTGTTTCGCTTTACTATTGTTGATGCCGATGGCACTGTGCTTTATGATACCGAAGTAAATGCGGGTGAAATGGGAAACCACGCAGACAGAGAAGAAATTATCGAGGCTCTTGAAACAGGTGAAGGTAGCAGTTCGAGAAACTCAGAAACATTGACTAAAAAAACTTATTATGAATCAGTGCTTCTTGAAAACGGTGAAGTTCTTCGTACGTCTGTAAGTCAGCTGACAATAGGTGCACTGATTTTGGGAATGATACCTGCTATTTTTGCCATTATTTTAGTCGCAACAATTGTTGCTATAGTACTTTCTCTTGCAATGGCAAAACAGGTTACAGATCCTCTTATGAAGCTTGACCTGGAACACCCTGCCGATAATGTAGCCTACGAGGAGCTTACTCCCATACTTACAAAATTACACAAGCAGCATAAGCAAATCAAAAAGCAGATGGAGTCAATCCGCAGAAAATCGGATGAATTCGAGCAAATTGTGGCTTCTATGAACGAGGGACTTGTTCTTCTTGATGAACATGCTATGATTCTTAGTATGAATCAGGCGGCTAAAAAGATTTTTTGTGTAAACAAAGACGCAAAGGGCGACGATTTCCTTTTATATGACCGTACAACTAAAATGAGCAAGGCTATATGGGAAGCACTTGAGGGAAAACATAGTGAATATACAGAGCAGAGAAACGGTTCGGAGTATCAGTTCACTGTTAATCCCATTGAATCATCAGGTAAGGTGCTCGGTGTAATCATTCTTGTTTTTGATATCAGCGACCGTGCTTTTGCCGAGCGTAACCGTCAGGAGTTCACAGCAAATGTCAGTCACGAGCTGAAAACCCCTCTTCAGTCTATCATCGGAAGTGCAGAGCTTTTGGAAACAGGTCTTGTAAAGGATGAAGATAAAGGCAAGTTTATAGGCAATATCCGAAAAGAGGCTTCAAGACTTGTAAATCTTATCAATGATATTATCCGCCTTTCTCAGCTTGATGAAAACAATGAAGTTGCTACTGAATCCGTAGAGCTTATGAGTGTTGCCAACGAGGTTGTAGAGGTGCTTACTGCATTGGCATCGAAGAAAAACGTTAATCTGAGTGTAGAGGGTGAGCCTTGCAATATTTCAGGTGTCCGCCGTTATGTTTATGAGATTGTTTATAACCTTTGTGACAATGCAATCCGTTACAATGTTGACGGCGGAAAGGTTACAATAAGAATTTCAAAGGAATCCGGACATGCTGAAATATCAGTTTCAGATACAGGAATCGGTATTGCACCTGAACATCAGGGACGTATTTTTGAAAGATTTTACAGAGTCGATAAAAGCCATTCAAAAGAAACAGGCGGAACAGGTCTGGGCCTTTCAATTGTAAAACATGCCGTTCAGTTTCATAACGCCAAGGTTACTCTCAATAGCGAGGTTGGCAAGGGTACAATTGTTACTGTGAAGTTTTAATTTTGGTATTAAAATCGTTTTGGAACCTCCGGATAAGCACTACTGTATTGATACAGTGGTGCTTATTTGTTTTTGCCCGAAAGTCAATGAAATAAAGGGATATTGAAATTTGTTTGTTGAAAACGGTTTAATGTAACCATATTAAGTATGTCTTGTGACGGAATAAAATGTTTTGCTTGTAACCTCTCTTATATTGAATAAGGGGGACTGTTATCATAAATTAATACTAAGTTTTTCAAAATAACAGTGCCATCCGAAAGGGTGGCATTTTATCTTCAGATGTGTTATAATCATCTCGATAAATTTGAATTTACAGGGATGATTTAAATGAACGAAGAATGCTTGATTTGCAAAGCCCCTTTGGAATATCTTGATACTGATGAAGTAATGGTATGTGAGCTTTGCCATAAAACGCAAAACAGTAAAGTGAGATGTGTAAGCGGACATTTCGTTTGTGATGAATGTCACACAAGCGGAATGGACGAAATTATCTCAATATGCTTTAACAGTAAATCTGTCAATCCCATTGAGATTATGGAAAAAATGATGTGTATGCCATCTTGCCATATGCACGGTCCTGAA
>JAZRFT010000063.1:0-19885 GCA_045643805.1 Acutalibacteraceae bacterium | reverse complement strand
CAAATCATATCAATTATTACACCTTTTTCCAGATTATCTTTAAACAAATAACCAAAAAAACACAACTCATGATTTTTACCTGTACAATATGGAGCAACGAAATTAAAATTAAATTCCTTAGAGGCTATTTCAAATTTTTCTAATATGCTATTTTTAATCTTGTCATCTATCATTAAAAACCTCATCCCTCATCAAATTATTATTTATCTATTTCATCTTCTTGCCCTCCGGATAAGAAGAATCACTCGCTCTAAAAGGCTCGGTCAATTATAAAAACCACTTTACTTGTGGTAAGGTTCTGCATCACATATCTAAGTTGGTTTTTCATTATTATTTGAAACTATATTAGCATTTCTACTGTGACATTTCCATACAAAAATCGGTAGCAGTTCATCATACTGCTACCGACTAATTTTTACTATTTTACTTTTAAAAACAATGTTTTTGATAAACAAACACATTTTCAACTTGGAATTTATCTCTTGGTTAGTTTTTTGCACCAATTCCATTTTCCACATTTAGTACACTTCAACAATCTTCTGGTTGGCGTTTGCATCAATAAGGCAATCTCTTTATAGTTAGGAACAAACATATGTTGACAGTTCTTACATTCATAATACCCTGTCTCTACCTTAAACTTAAGAGCAATAATGCAAGGAATTACGAATAGTATAAAAGCCACTATTATTAAAAAGTTTTGAAATCCACATTCAGGAATAAGGAGTGATATTAAGGTCATCAGACAAATAAGTGCTACCAGGCTGGTTGTGACACTCACATAAGCGGAATGCAGCAGTCGTTTATGATATCTTTCCTCATTTTTTGCCATCTGAAAAATCAGTTCATTTAATTGTTCATCCTTTTGCTCTATATCAATTATCTCGCCGCATAATAATTCATTTACATTTATTCCAAGAATATGACAAAGGTCGAGCATAATATTGGAATCGGGCATTGCTTTGCCTGTCTCCCATTTTGATATAGCTCTGTCGGTTATATTCAATTTTTCTGCCAACTGTGCTTGTGTAAGATTTTTCTTTTTTCTGCACTCGGCAATAAACTTTCCTGTTTTGATTTGGTCCATAGGCTACCTCCTTTCACTTTAATTGTAGTACCTTTAAAGAAAAATAACACGAACTAATGGTTGAAAGGGGAGATATCAACCATTAGTAGAGTGAAAACTGAACGTGAAATTCTTATTTATCGAACTGATTATATCATAAAATTTTAAACTTTTCCACCTAATATTGTGCTGTTATTTAGTTCAAGTTCTCCCCAAAAGCTGTTTTGGGGACCCCGTTGACTCCCTTCATCCGCCACCGGCGGCGGTCGTGCTCTAAGCCCCGGGAACCCGTCGGGTGCAGGGGGTTTAAACAAAAAAAGTACCCACCTTTTGGTGAGTACTTAAAACTGGTTGCGGAGACAGGATTTGAACCTGCAACCTCCGGGTTATGAGCCCGACGAGCTACCGGGTTGCTCCACTCCGCGATATATAACTCTCTCGAGTGCTTTGCTATTATATAACAAGCCCCCGAAAAAGTCAATACCTTTTTTGAATTTTTTTCATTTAAGTTTTCGACAGGCTTTGCAAAAAATATTTACCAAACAAAAACGCCATCCTTATCGGATAGCGTTTTATAATTTTTAACCTAACTCACCAAGCAGGCTTGAAAGATTGCCAAGATCTGAGAATACCATCATAAGCACCTTCATAATCCATATGAGCTTGTGGAAAATGCTGTTTGAGTTCTTTGTGATAACGTGAAGCTCCTGAGTGTTTTCCTTGAAGTCGGCAGTCTTGATGAATTCAAAATCACATTCTGCTGCTGCGTGGTCGGAAACGGTCTTGCCGCTGTCATCGGTTACAAAAGTGTATCTGAAATCGCTTACGGTAATGTCAACACCGCCGCCGGGTCTGTACAGGAATCTTTCAACGGAGTCCCAGTTGCCCCATGCGTCAAGGCCTGAAACGTGCCATTTGTACATGTTGAAGTAGTCTCCGCCGTTGTGGAATTCTACCCACGCATCCTTGAAGCCGAGGTCGGCACAAAATGTGTTGTAAAGGGAGTCATTGTCCTCGCGTGAGTGGAAGAGATAGTTGAAGTCACCTGTGATGATTACGGGTCTGTCGTTTTCAGCTGAACGGGCATTGATGAACTCTGCAAGCTGCTTGAACTGGCTTGTTCTTGCGGCAACTGAGCCTGCTCCGCCGTAAGCGTCAGCGTGAAGGTTGTAGAAGTCAACGAAAATGCCGTTGCCGATATCGATAACGGTGTACATAAAGCCCTTGGGTGTAAGCTCGTCAGAGCCGTCGGAAAGAATACCGCAGGCCTCGTTCCATTCAACTCTTTTTTCGTTGTAAACGGGCATATTCTTTGTGAAAATGTTAAGTCCGTCACCGCCGGGAATACCGCCGGTGTGGATGGTTGCATAATTGTAGCCGTTCATACCGTCTGCAAGATTCTGATGATGGTCAAAGTCCTCCTGAACGGCAACAATGTCAAAGCCGTTCTGTGAAAGGTATTCAGCAGATACGCTCTGGTTGCCGGCTACGTCCTCACCGGTGAAAATTCCGAAGGGAAGACCTGCAACATTGTAGTTGACGGCCTTTACAACCTGCTTTTCGGAATTATCGTAATCGTAAAGCTTCAGGTCAAAATAATCGTTGAACTCCTCACCGTTACAGATGTAGGTGATTCTCCAGTAAAGCTTATCGTAATCCTTGAAGCCCTTTGCGTCTTTGTCCTTAAGGTAGTCTCTGTAAATAATGCCATACTCGTCGCGCTCGGCAGTTACCGCATCGCGTTTGAAGGTCACGGGCTTTGTATAGTCAACATTACCTGCCTCGTCCTTAGGCCAGTAGGTGGAGTGCTCTGTGCTGTTGATTACAACGCCTCTCCATGTTTTGCC
This sequence comes from Acutalibacteraceae bacterium, assembly GCA_045643805.1. Lineage (GTDB taxonomy): Bacteria > Bacillota > Clostridia > Oscillospirales > Acutalibacteraceae > UBA6857. Next base: position 16,975 of record JAZRFT010000063.1, on the reverse strand, counting down.
GTCAAGGGAAAGCTGGCACTTGATTACTGTTGTTCCTGCGGGAACTGTTACGGTGTAGGAAAGGTCATTGAGCTGACGTGAGATTGCATAGTCACCCTCGTTGCTCTTTTCCTTGATTTCATAGGACTGAAGGCTGGGGAATTCCATCTGATAAGCTGTTGACTTGTAAAGGTAGGGTGCAAATTCAAGCTTAGCACCGTTTTCTGTTACAAAGTCTGCAGCGGCTGAACAGGGAATAATTCCGAAGCAGCCGAGTGTCATTACAAGTGTAAGAATTATACAAATGATTTTTTTCATAGTAATCCTCCTCGGATATATATTTAATTGTATAATAGCAATATTTTCAACTGATAATGTTAACAGAAAATGAACAAAGTCATTTATGTGTAAAAAAAGCAGTCAACTTATGTCGACTGCTCTTAACGTATTATGCTTCTTCTGTTGATTCAGCCGTGGTTTCCTCCTCAACTGCCTGAGTTGTGGTCGGCTTTGTTGTGGTCGGCTTTGTTGTGGGAGCTGCGGTGGTTGTAACGGGAGCCTTGCCCCATACCTTAAGGGTGATTACTGTATCCTTTTCGTAAAGTCCGTCAGCATCCTTATCCATAGCGAAAACCTCACCTACAGTGTGAGTGCCGTTGTTGGAAAGAAGCTCGTATTTTACCTTGAAGCCGATTGATTCAAGGGTCTTTGTTGCATCAAGGTAGTTAAGTCCCGTCATATCGGGAAGCTTGACCTTGCTTGTGCCCTTTGAAACAACAAGAGTAATTTCAACACCCGAAAGCACGCTTTCACCGGGAGCAACACTCTGACTGATGATGCCGTCCTTGGGCACGGTCATGCTTTCCTCATAGGTAAAGGTGAAGGTATAGTTTTCGTTGAAGTAAGCATTTGAAACAATGCTTGAGTAGGTGTGGTTGTTTACAAAGTCGGCAACGGTAACGTATTTTGGCTCTGTGGGAACGGGAACTGTTGTTGTGGGAGCGGTTGTTGTAGGCTCTTCCTTGTTCATGGGAAGGAAGGAGAAGGAGCCGAAGATATTGTCAAGAAAATCGACGGGGTGGTCCTTGTAAAGCACCGTAACATAAAGGGTGCAGAAGATTATACCGCATACGAGGAAGCCTGCAAGGAAGGAGCGTATACCGAGGGAAACAGCCGAAGCACTTTCCTTTTTCTCAAGGCGCAGAAGCTCTTCCTCCTGAAGCTCCCGGGCAATTTCACGGTCAATTTCCTGCTTGTCTGTGTATTCCTTTACGGGAGTCTCCTGCTGTACCACGGGCTCTGCCTTGGGCTGAACGGGTGGGGTGAGGGCGGTAAGAAGGTCGTCGAAGTTTGAATAACGGTTTTCGGGATGAACGGAAAGACCGTGGATAAGGCCGTCGATTACGTTCCTTGAAAGGGTTGAAGCAACGGCGGCGGGGAGGGTAGCCGTATCCTGAATAACGCGTGAGAGTGCATCGGGGGGAGTGAGCATTGTAATGCAGTAATAAAGCAGAGCCGTAACGGAATAAATATCGGTTACATCGGTTGCACCCGTGGGCTCATACACCTCTACCGGTGCAAAGCCTGTGGCAGGCTCGCGGCCGAATTCAACAATTCCGCTGTGGCACTGGGGGATTGAAAAGCCGATGATGTGGAGCTTTCCGTCAGCACCTACAAGGATTGTTTCGGGGTTGAGGTTGCCGTGGATAATACCGGAGTAGTTGAGCTTTTTAAGGGCGTACATAATGGGCTTGAAGGCTGAAAATGCTCTTGCCCAAGTAAGGGGAGTGCCGCTGTTTTCAAAGTACTGCTTCAATGTAATGCCGTCCTTGTAGCCGCAGATGGCGTACACGGTGTTGTTGTAGTCAACAATTTCCTTTACATCGGGCAGACACTTTGCATCCTTGAACACGTCAAGTCCCTTCCAGAGGTTGAGAAAGCTCTGAAGGCAGTTTGCAAACATTGAGTCGTAGCCGAGGCGGATTGTCAGCTGACTTTCGTTTTCGGCACGGGTAACAATTTTTTCGGGGAAAAATTCGTGAATGGTAAGGGCTTCACCCGTTTCAAGGTTAGCACCGATATAGGTAACGGAATCGGGTGCGGTTGCAATTACCTTGCCGATAAGATATTTTTCTGCAATAAGGTTGCCCGTATCAAGGTAGGGGGCAGGCTGAACGGTTTCTTCATTATATCCGCAATGGGGACATACAACCGCTTCAAAGGGGATGCTTTTCATACATCCAAGGCAATATTTCAACTGTTCTGACATATTTTATTACCTCCTTAATGACGAATAAAACCACTATAATTATACTGTTTTTAACCACAGTTGTCAAGGTGAACACTATATATGGAAAAACGCACCTTGTTTAAAAGGTGCATTTTCCGAATATGGATATAAGTGAAAGAGAAGGAAATGGTTGGGTTTAAGCAATCTTGCTTTCGTGAGTGTAATAGGGGACAGAGATTCTGCCTGTATCCTCAAGCTTCTTGTTGTAGGTGTCACGGATTTTCTGCACCTTTTCAGCGTCAGCCTTCTGCTGGAGTCTTACGGCATCGGCAACAAGCCTTGCCTTATCGGTTTTCTTTTCTTCAAGCTTAAGGTTTGCTTTTTCAACAAGCTTCATAAGCGGCTTTTCAAATATAAGTCCGAGGAGGAAAACGCTGCCTGCGATAACGAGTGCTGCTGTCATCTGTTCTGCAAGAATGTTTAAAATCTGATTAGTCAAAGTCATGATTCATTACTCCTTTTTGTGTTTATAATTGTGTTCGGCTTTAAACGAACATTCGTTTGTTGTTATGAGTCAATTATAGCAGAAAAAACTCGAAAGTCAATACAAATGTTCGATTTTTTTATTTTTTCAGTCCTTATAAACGGACTTTAAGCATTTTTTTACAAACTTTTGTTCTTTTTAGCTTTCAGCGTGTCAAAAAATGACAATTATTTTTGTAAAAATTGCCGTGGAAGAAATTCTGTCAAACAACTTAAAAAATCCGTTTATTATGTTATAATGTAATGGAATAAATTTACATCTACGGAGGTATTATTATGGCTTACATCAAAAATGAATTTACTTTTCCTTCAGTTTCAGGTCTTGCAGAAATCCATGCAGCATCCTATTTTCCCGAGAACGGTGATGTAAAAGCAGTTATCCAGGTGGCTCACGGTATGGCAGAGCACCTTGAAAGATACGAAAAATTTGCCGCCGCACTTACTGATCTCGGCATTGCTTTTTATATTTCTGATCACCTCGGTCACGGCAAGAGTGTTACCTCTGACAGCGAGCTTGGTTACTTCGGTGAAGAGGACGGCTGGAAATACTTTGTTGAGGACTGTTACAGACTCACAGGCATTGCAAAGGCTGAAAATCCCGATAAGCCCTTTTTCTTCTTCGGTCACTCAATGGGCTCCTTTGTTGCAAGAGCCTATACATTAAAATATGCAAATGAGGTAAACGGTGCCATTTACTGCGGTACAGCAGGCCCCAATCCCGCTTCCGGCGTAGGTCAGCTGCTTGCAAAAACAATTGCAAAGGTCAAGGGCGACCATCACAGAAGTAAGCTCATTGACAAAATTGCCTTTGGCGCTTATAACAGCAAGTTCGAAAAGAGAACAGCCTTCGACTGGCTTACAAGGGACAAGGAAGAGGTTGACAAGTACATTGCTGATAAGTACTGTGGCTTCCTTTTCACTGCAAACGGCTACAAGGACCTTATGGGTCTGCTTGCCTTTGTTTCCTCAAAGGAATGGTTCAACGGTCTTGACAAAAAGCTTCCGATTCTTGTAATTGCAGGCGCAATGGACCCCGTAGGCGGCTACGGCAAGGGTATTGACACCGTTTGCAGCAAGCTTTACAAGGCAGGTAAGGACAATATCACAAAAATCCTTTACCCCGATGCAAGACACGAAATCCTTAACGAGAAGGCATACTTCAATGCAGTTGTAAAGGATGTTGCAGACTTCATTTACAAAAACATGTGATTTTTAAAGAGGTAATATATGTCAGCTTCAGTAAGCACTAACAGTATTATTATAGAAAACGGATTTATAAAAAAGGAGTTTACGCTCCGAAGGGATAAAATTACTTCCTTCAGCATTGAAAACAAGATAAGTAAAAGAAGCCTCACTGCCTTGAAGGGCAGTGAGGAATTTGTGCTTTCATTGGGAAGCGGTCTTTTCAAGAAAAAAGTCTGTGCATCCGAACTTAAAATCAGAAAAGCCGATGCCGACACCAACGAAGGCTCAACTGTTCTTCGCATTGATTTTGAGCCCTTCAGCTATAAGGGAAGCGCAATTCTCGTTTCCGTTATTTACTCCCTTAAGGAGAAGGATGCTTTTTTGAAAAAGCACATAGAGCTTTCCTTTGAAAAAATGGGTACGAAGGCAGTAGTTCTTGATTATGTTGATTTTGAAAAGCTCGGCTTTGAGTCGGAGCTTATGCATTGGTGTGTGCCCGAACAGAAGGATTCTCATATTCCGGGCTTTGCTATGAGACTCGGTCAGCCCCTTTATGTTGATTCTCTTTATATGGGCTGTGAGTTTCCTCTTTGTCTTAATGATATTGATAAAAACACAACAACAATGCGCTATTACAGCGGTAAAAGCCTTTCCGCACTTGCCGAAAACGGCGTTTTTACAACCTGTAATGCAGTTATAGGTGCAGCAGAGGGCAATCTCTTTGCTCAGGTGCAAAAGGCATTTTTTGATTATATCAGAACGATTTCAAAGCCCTGCTATTTAAGAAGGCAGTATAACTCCTGGTATGACAATATGCTTAATATCACCACGGAGAATGTGACCTCCTCCTTCCTTGAAATTGAAAAGGGGCTTACAAAGTACGGTGAGCCTCCCGTTGAAAGCTTTGTTGCAGACGACGGCTGGAACGATTACACAAAGGGCTTCTGGGGCTTTAATGAAAAGTTCCCGAGGGGACTTACGGATTTCACGGCCTTGAGCGAAAGCTTCGGCTCACGCTTCGGCTTGTGGCTCGGACCCCGAGGCGGTTACACAACGGACACGCCTAAGTTTGCAAAGCATATTGAAAAAGCAGGAAACGGCTACTTCAACAAGCAGGCTAAGGACATCTGCGTTGCAAGTGAAAAGTACGCTGAAAAAACAGGTCAGCTTCTGCTTGATTTTATGAAGGAGTACCGCCTTAACTATTTCAAGCTTGACGGCTTTGCCCAGCGTCCCTGCAAAAACAAAAACCACGACCATATGACGGGCGGCTACAAGGATATGTATTTTTACACCGACATATGGGAAAAGTGGATTAAGATTTTTGAAACTCTCAGTGATAACGCGTCGGAAAAGTTCTGGATAAACCTTACCTGCTATGCACCTCCCAGTGCCTGGTTCCTGCAATGGGTCAACAGTGTGTGGATGCAGATAAGCAACGACCACGGCTTCATCGGTAAAAAGGGTAAAATAAGCGACAAGGACGGCTTCCTTTCCTACCGCGACGAAATGTACTTTGATTTCTACGAAACAAGGCAGTTCCAGTTCCCGCAGATGAGCCTTTACAACCACGACCCCATTTACGGTGCCGAGGCAAAGGTGAAAATGAGCGACGACGATTTCCGCTCCTATCTTTTCACAATGGCGGCAAGGGGCACATCCTTCTGGGAGCTTTATTACAGCCACAGCCTTATGAACGAGGCAAAGTGGAGAATAAACCACAGCGCATTGCGTTTTATTGACCGCAATATGGATGTGCTTTCACATTCGGTTATTTTCGGCGGCAGACCCTCCGATGAAAAATGCTACGGATATGCCTGCTTTACCGCCGATGAGGGTATACTCTGTCTTCGTAACAGCGGCAGTAAAAAGGAGCGCTTTACAGTTAAGCTTGACGAGCATATTGCCGTAAGCCGTGATTTCGGTAAAAAAGAGGTATGTACCGTTCTGCCCTACACAATCGGTACACTCGGTGAAAGGTACGGCTACGGTGACAGCTTCACCTGTGAGCTTGAAGCCTTTGAAACAAGGATTTACCACTTCGGTAAAAAGCAGGAGCCTTTGAAAGTAACTTATATCCACGCCGAAAATGAAAAGACTCTTGAGCTTACTTTTGACGGCTTTGTGGGAACAGACAAGCTTTACTGTGAGGATAATGCTCTTGTGAAAATCGACGTGCTTGAGGATTACATGTCCTTAAGGCTGACCTTTGAAAATGCTTTTTCAAGGGAAAACAGCTATACCTTAAAGGGTGTTTGCGATATCACGGGCACAGAGTATGAAATAAAGCTCAACTTTGATTACAACGAAAAGGGCGTAGTTGTCTACGGCGTGAAGGGTAACAGCGGCTTTTCCGTTAAGGCAACCCTTGATGAAAGCAGAAATCAGCACCTTATGAGCCAGGGTGAGGAAATGAGCCTTGTAACCGATGAAAAGGGCTATGCTATTTTCACCGTAGGCTCTGACCGCCTTGCTTCACCTGTAAGCTGTGACGGTATTGCACAGATTGTTGCCGTCAGGGAGCGTAACGGTGTAATGAAGCTTTATTTTGACGGAAAGCTTATTTGCGGAAAGCCTACTGGAAACAGGTATCTTAAAGGCGAAGCCCTTGCCACTCTTGATAAGGTGAAGGTGCTTGACAAAGCACTTGCCTTTGATGAGGTGTGATATCAATTCGAAATTCGTAATTCGGAATGTAGGGGACGACCTGTGTGTCGTCCCTTGTTTTTTTGTACACAAAAAAATCACGGGCTGTCGTCCGTGATTTTTGTTTATTCTGTTTTATCGGGGACATACTCCGCAATGTCGGAAAGCTCACATTCAAGGATTTCACAAAGTCGGTTAAGGGTGAATGAGCTGACGTTTGCGTTTTTGCGGAGTCTGTCAAGCTGTCCCGTGCTTATCTGATGCTTGTGTATGAGGGCGTATTGCGATATGCCGCTTTTTTTCATTGTTTCCCACAATTTATCATAAACTATCATACTCTCACCTCAATCACGACAGTACCTTGAATTCTCTGTCTTAAATTTTAAGGTATAAAAATTATGTTGACAATTGCCCGTAAACGGGCTATAATCAAAATGTAATAAGTTACACATTGCGGTTGTTTGTATATCTTGTTACAAAACGAAGCTCTTATATTGTAAGTATGGATAATTGAAATAGAGTTTATATAGTGGTATACTTAAAATGAAGTGAGATATACCTTATTATATAAAAATATAAAGGAGGAAAAATCATGAAGAAATACTTTAAAACAACGGCAACGGTACTGATGAGCCTTGTGCTTACTGTTTTACTTTTCGGCTTTACCGTAAGTGCCGAGGAGCTTACCTTCGGGGATTACAGCTATGTGCTTCTCGAGGACGGAAGCGTAAAAATTGCCGCATACAACGGCAAAGCAACTGCAGTTGCCGTGCCGGGCAAAATTGACGGAAAGGATGTAACCGTAATCGGCTCAGGTGCTTTCAGTCAGAACAACACTATTAACAGTCTTGTGATTCCCGGCTCTGTAAAGACTATTGACAATAATGCAGTTACCTTCTGTACAAAGCTTAACACAGTTACAATCAATGAAGGTGCTTTGACGGAGCTTCCCAATCGTGCTATCACAAACTGTGCGGCTCTTAAAACAGTGAAGCTTCCTTCAAATGTAACTTCAATCGGCACCTTTGAGCAGTGCCTTGCCCTTAACAATATTACCGTAGCTTCGGGAAATAAGAGCCTTAAAAATTCAGGCGGTGTTATTTACAGCGCTGATATGAAAACTCTCATCAAGTTCCCGCAGGGCAAAAAGGTTGCAGAATACTATATCCCCACAAGCGTTACAAAAATTGCTAAAAATGCTTTTTACGAGGTGCAAAACCCTGTAAAGGTCTATATCCCTCTTACCCTTAAGGAAATTGAAGGCTTGCCCTTTGCATATTCAAAGGTAACTCTTTACTATGAAGGCTCATCTGTTCCTGCAGCCTGGAAGGAGGCAGTAAACGGCTTTAAGTTTACCGTGAACGGATATAAGCTCGGAAAAACATCAAAAATCACTTCGACTGCAGGTGCAAATTCATTGAAGCTCAATTGGTCAGCCGTCTATGGGGCCAACTGTTACAGAGTTTATCAAAGAGTCGGAAATAGTTGGAAGAAGCTTGCGGATGTTAAGAAAACAACCTATACAGTTAATAATACCAAATACGGCACAAAGTATACCTTTGCAGTTACCGCGGGCAAGATAAATAATGGTAAAACCACATGGGCAAAAGTATATACAGCCCATACAGCTGTTGCTCAAATTCCCGCTACCGCAAAAATAACCTCAACCCAGACTGTAAATTCAATCAAGCTTACATGGAATGCGGTCAAGGGCGTTGACGGTTACAGAGTGTTTGTTAAAAACAATTCAGTTTGGAAAACTCTCAGTACTCAGTCAGCATTAACCTATACCTATAAAAATCTTAAAGCCGGAACAAAATATACCTTTGCGGTAATGGCCTATAAAAAGGTTGCCGGTAAGATTATGTGGTCAAATGTTTACACAACATTAGCAACTGCAACAAAGCCCGTTGCACCTTCAAAGGTTACTGCAACCCAGGGTGTTGACTGGATTAAGCTTACATGGACTGCAAGTAAGGGCGCAACCGGCTACAGAATTTACTATAAAAACGGAAACAATTGGGTCTTGTTGAAAAAAGGCTTAACAAGCACATCATATACCTTTGAAAACCTTGCGGCAGGAACAAAGCGTACATATGCCGTAAGACCCTATGTGACAAACGGCAACACAGTAGTGTGGGGTAATCATACTACATATGATGCGGCGGTCAAGCCTGCAGCAACAACAGTTACCCTTACAAATCCTGCAATCGGTCAGATAAATGTTAAGTGGACTGCAGTCAAGGGTGCAACAGAATACAGACTGTTTTACAAAAAGAATTCCGAGGCATACAAGCTTTATAAAACTTATACCTCACCGCAGACAGTGGCCTTTAAAAATCTTAAATGCGGAGATACCTATACCTTTGTTGTAAGAGCAGGTGTAAAAACTACTGCAGGTGTTGTCCTTGGCGGTTACACACCTAAGGTAATGAAGGTTCCTTACAGGGTAACAAAATATATGAATATACTTAAATCAGGTGTATTCACTATGAAATATACAGTGGGCGATGTTACACAGACAATATATTTTGACGGTAAGAATATTGCTTATGATTATTACTATGATGATTACTATGACGTCTCGCACTACACTTTACTGTACAGAGACGGTGATACCGGGTGGACTTTACTTGATCATGACACCCGATGGGTGGAAAAGGTATCCGGTAAACTCGTTGAGGATTTGTCTACTCCCGAGGAAATGCGTGTTTCTCTTGAGTGGATGACTGTGCCTGAAAAATTTACAACAACCTCATTCAAGCAAGGCAATAAAACCTATTATGCTGAATATTTCCTGGAGGACGGTATATATACACTTTTCTATTTTGACGGTACAACTCTTATAGGAATAGAACAAGTAAATGAAGCAGGGGAATCATTCTTTATTAATATTCGTGAATTATCCGCTAAAGTGCCTTCCGATGCGTTCGTTATACCTGAAGATTATGATATAGTGCAAAATGATATATGATTAACAACAACGAGCCAATCCGTGAGGGTTGGCTCGTTTCTTATTGTATGGGGTAGATAACATCTGCCTGGGCATAAAAAAGCCGACCATTGGTCGGCGCTATATTCTGCATTCTGCACTCTGCATTTACTTCCCATACACATACACCACAAACTCCGTCGTAACCTCAAGGCTTTCATAAGGCTCAAGCTTTGCCTTGTCCTTGTCACTTGTGTGGTAGTAATATGGCGTCATTCTGAAAAGGGCATCAATGTCTTCCTTGCTTTGAAGGGTAACCTTTTTTGACACCTTACGCTTTTCTTTTAAAACAAGGCTCTTCGTTTCAGGGGGAGCCTCATCATTTTTATATGGTGTATCGTAAAGAATTTCCTTAAGCTCAAAAAGGTGGTTTTCACCTGCAACGGCGGTGAGAATTGTTCCGTCCTCTTTTATTATGCGTGAAAACTCCTCCTCGAAGAAGGGTGCAAAAAGATGAAAGGCAAGGTCAACGCTTCCGCTTTCAAGAGGAATGCTGCTTGCCGAGGCTACAAAGCACAGGTCACTCTTTTTCCTCTTGGCGCAAAGGCGGAGCATCTCCTTGGAAATGTCAAAGGAAATAAGCTCACAGTCAAGGCTGTCCTTTACTCTTTCACTGTAATATCCCTCTCCTGAGCAGATGTCACAAAGGGTGGGGCAGGAGGGTGTATACTGCTTTATTGTACAGGTAAGCTCGTCGGAAAGGGCGGAAAAATAGCCCTTTGAAAGGAACTGCTTACGGGAAAGTGCCATGTCTCTGTTGTCACCGATAAGGCTTCCGCTTTTGTTTTTGCCCGAAAGCAGGTTGACATAACCTTCCTTGCTGATGTCAAAGCAATGATTTGCCTGACATTTATAGCTTCTGTTTTCTTTTATAAGCTTTTCACCGCACACGGGACAGATGGGTTTTATCATAAAAATCACCTTAAGAAAATAATTATATCTTTGAAATTTATGTTGAATTTAAAACTCTTTTGTGATATTATACTGAAAAAGATTATTTAAGTCAATAAAGGCAGCTTCGGAGATTATGGCAAAGGATAAAAACATAAAAACCAACGCAATGCGTATTCTTGAAAAAAAGAAGATACCTTTCAGGGCGAATTATTATACCTGCGATGAATTTATCGACGGTATGCACATTGCCGATAAGCTTTCACAAAGCTATGACATGAGCTTTAAAACCCTTGTTGCCGTAGGTAAAAGCAAGGAGAACTATGTTTTTGTTCTGCCCGTTGACAAGGAGCTTGACCTTAAAAAGGCGGCAAAGAGTGTAGGTGAAAAAAGCGTTGAGCTTCTGCACGTCAAGGATATCCGTGATGTTACGGGGTATATCCGCGGAGGCTGTACCGCAATCGGTATGAAAAAGCAGTTTAAAACGGTTATTCACGCCTCCTGCCTTGACTTCGATGAAATAATCATAAGCGGCGGCGCATTGGGAATTCAGCTTTTTATAAAGCCTACGGATTTTCTTATTGCCACCGACGGAAAAACGGAAAATATCATTTTTGATTAAGAGGGTAATAGAATGAAAAGGATATCAGTTATATTATTGGGAGTTTTAATGCTGTTTCTTTTTGCTGCCTGCAGTAATACAAAGGACGAAACAGTTTACATAAGTGAAATTATGTCAAAAAATACAAGGACAATCGTTGATGAAAACGGTGACCTTTGTGACTGGATTGAAATTCATAACCCCACCTCCGAGGCGATAAACCTTGCAGGCTACGTTCTTGCGGATAACTCCTCAAACAAGTTCACCTTCCCCGAATTTGCCATTGAGCCCGGTGAGCATCTTGTTATCTTTGCCAACGGTATTGAAAAGGTGGATATGGAAAAAAGAGTAATCCACGTTCCTATTACAATAGGTGCAAAGGGTGAAAACCTTTACCTTTACGCTCCCAACGGCATCCTTGTGTGCAGAATGTCCGTGCCCGGACTTGAGGCTGATATCAGCTTTGGTGTTGACGGTGAGAACAGGCTTGTTGCTTTTGATACTCCCACACCCGGTAAGCCCAACTTTGAGGTGACTGCCTCCGAGGATACTTCAGCTACTGAAGAGGAGGAACCAGACCTCAGCGGCGTTTATATCAACGAATATTCCACAAACTCAACTCAGACCCTTATGGATGAGGAGGGTGAATTTGTCGCTTGGGTTGAAATTTACAACAGCTCTGACAGGAAGGTTAACCTTAAGGGTATGAGCCTTTCCGATGACAGCTTTGACAAGGCAAAGTGGGTGTTCCCAAGCTTTAAGATTGAGGCAGGCGGCTATGCGGTTGTTTACCTTTCAGGTAAAAATATGGTCTATGACGGCGGAAACAAAATCCACGCAGGCTTCAAGCTCAACGGTAAGGAGCAGTTCCTTTACCTCTTCTCAAAAACAGGTCACGCCGTTGATAAGTGTCAGGTGCACGAAATCTTCTCAAACCTTTCCTACGGCCGTGTAGCGGAAAATCCCGAGGAATTTGCCTTCTTTGCAAGGTCAACCCCCGGCAGACAGAATGCAGGAAAGTATTTTGACTCAATTGAAAGTGCAAGACATACAGGCAACCGTGAATTCACAATAACCGAGGTTGCCGCAGTCAATACCGTAAGTGCTCATACTGACGGTGAATATTACGATTATGTTGAGCTTTACAACAGCAGTAACGTAAAGCTTAACCTTGGTCTTTACAAGCTCTCCGATTCAAAGAAGGCGGGGAGCTTTAAGCAATTACCCAAAAGAGTACTCAATCCCGGTGAGTATGTGACAATTTACTGTGGTGCCGATGAGGACTATGTAAGTGACTACACAGGGGATATCTATATCACAAACGGTCTTAACCGCTACGGTGAAACCGTGTACCTTATGGATATACTGAACACCGTTGTTGATGCCTTTACCTACGGCAGACTTCAGGACGGATATGCAAGCGGCAGGGACATCGGTTCCGACGGAAGCACCGTTTACTATGCTTCAATGACTCCCGGTGAGGCAAATCCTTCAGCTTTAATCAAAAATTCCTTGCCCACACCTGAATTTTCACAGACAAGCACCTACCTTGAAGCAGGTACACAGATTGAAATTACCGCTCCCTTCGGTGAAATTCACTACACAATTGACGGAAGCACACCCACTAAAAATTCACCCGTTTACACAAATCCCATCACCGTTTCAAGGACGGCGGTTATAAGAGCAAAGAACTTCGCCGAGGGTTATATGCCTTCGGACACAGCCTGTGCAACCTACCTTGTGGGAACAAGAAAGCACGACCTTCCCGTTGTTTTCCTCACCACCGATGAGGAGAATCTTTACGATTACAATACGGGTATCTGGGCTATGGGTGCAGGTGCAAGCAGTGAGTTCCCTTTTGAGGGCGCAAACTTCTGGCAGAACTGGGAAAGACCCGTTAACTTTGAATATATGACCGAGGACGGTGTTTCTCAAGTCGGATTTGATGCAGGTATATCCGTTTTCGGTCAGTTCAGCCGCGCAAATGACCAGAAGAGTGTTGAAATCAAGCTTAAGGATAAGTACGGTCCTTCTGAGGTCTGCTATCCCTTCTTTGAGGATTCCGACGTGAATGTTTATTCCTCCCTTGTGCTTCGTAACGGCGGTCAGGACTACAATGTTGCCCACATCCGTGATGCTTATGCCGCAATGGTTATAAAGGATCAGATGGACATTGACCTTATGGACTATCAGCCCGTTGTGTGCTATGTAAACGGTGAGTACCACGGCATTTATGATATGCGTGAAAAAATTGATGAGGATTACCTTGCAAACCATCACGGTGCTGACCCTGACAATGTTGACCTTATCAAGGCTAACAGCGACGTAAAAAGCGGTAGCTTTGACCATTATGAGTCTGTGCTGAATTATGTCAGCACTCACGACCTTTCGCAGGACATTTACTATAACAAGGTATGTCAGTATGTGGATGTTGATGAGCTTATCAACTACTGGCTTTGTGAGTCCTTCTTCACAAACACCGACACGGGTAATATCAAGTTCTGGCGTGAAAACACACCGGGTGCAAAATGGCGTTGGATTTTCTTTGACGTTGACTGGTGTCTGTTCGCTTCCACCTATGACTACAACATAATCGACAATTACCTTGATCCCGAGGGTCACGGTGTAGGCTCCTCCTTCAGCACAACGCTGTTCCGTAACCTTTACAAGAACAAGAATTTCAGAACACGTATGCTTGAAATTTTCTCCTACCACCTTAAAACAACCTTCACCGAGGAAAGAATGCTTACAATCCTTGACGAGCTTATCAAGGAAATTGAAACGGAAATGCCCTACTACCTTGAGCGTTGGGACCTCGGCAGCGTAGAATACTGGAAGAGCAATGTAGATACCCTCAAGTGGGTTATTCAGGAAAAGATTAAAATGTTCCCGCAGCAGATGGTTGAGGCTCTCGGAATGACTCAGGCAGAGGTTGCACAGTATCTATCATAAAAATTAAAATACTATTGAATTTTTTAAGCTTTTGTTATATAATAAGCTCAAACATATAAGGAGGAAATTATTATGGCAGACTTTTTTAAGGCAATTGAAATGGTTTTTGTAGACCTTTGGAACTATCTTCACGTGTTCCTTCAGTACATCCTCAACGGTAAAACAGAAGGTGAAAACGAGCTTCCCGTACCTCCCGTTGAAGATCCCTACGCATAATAAATTAAACCAACATCATTGGCTGTTTCGTCAGAGGCAGCCATTTGATTTTATGGAGGCTATATGATTAAAGATTATCTTGAAATAGGCAAAATTACGGGTACTCACGGTATAAAGGGTGAAATGCGTGTTCATCCCTGGTGTGACAGTCCCGAGTTTATGGCAGGTTTTAAAACCCTTTACCTTGACAGAAAGGGTGAAAAGCCTCTTAAGGTAAAGTGCAAGCCTCACGGCAATATGGTTATACTTAAGGCGGAGGGCGTCGATACTATCGAGTCAGCCTCAAAATACCGTGAAAAGGTGCTTTTTATGAAGCGCAGTGATGCAAAGCTCCCCGAGGGACATTACTTTATTCAGGAGCTTGTTGACTGCACTGTTATTGATGCTGACGATGAAAGCAAAACCTACGGCACTCTTACCGATGTAAGTATGACGGGAGCAAACGATGTGTGGCATATTACCGACGGTGAGGGCAAGGAGTATCTTATCCCTGCAATTCCTCCCGTTGTAATTGAAACTGATGTTGCAGGCGGAATTATTAAAATCCGCCCCCTGAAAGGAATTTTTGACGATGAGGATTGATATACTTACCCTTTTCCCCGAAATGTGCGAAAGCGTACTCGGTGAAAGCATAATCGGCAGAGCACGTAAGGACGGCTTTGTGGAAATCAACTGCCGTCAGATAAGGGACTACTCAACTGACAAGCACAAGCGTGTTGACGATACACCCTACGGCGGGGGAATGGGCATGGTTATGCAGGTTCAGCCCGTATATGATTGCTATATGAGTCTTTGTGAGGAACTCGGTAAAAAGCCTCACCTTGTGTTTATGTCACCTCAGGGTAAGGTTCTGACACAGCAGAGGGTACGTGAGCTTGCACAGATGGATAACCTTGCAATTCTCTGCGGACACTATGAGGGCATTGACGAAAGAGTCATTGAGGAAATTGTTGACGAGGAAATCTCTGTAGGAGACTATGTTCTCACAGGCGGTGAGCTTCCTGCACTTATCCTTGCTGACAGCGTTTCACGTATGCTTCCCGGTGTGCTTGCGGATACGGTTTCCTTTACCGATGAGAGTCATTACAGCTCACTTTTAGAATATCCGCAGTATACAAGGCCATATGAGTGGCAGGGACGTGCCGTGCCGGATATACTGTTATCGGGACACCATGCCAATATTGAAAGGTTCCGCCGTGAGCAGAGTCTTGAGCGTACCTACCGCCGCAGACCCGATATGCTTTCAAAGGCAGAGCTAAGCAAGAAGGATATTGAGTTCCTCCGCGAGCTTAAGGCAAGAATTAAGGACGAGGGAAAAAACACATAAAAGGCAAAAAAAACAGAAAAAAAGGCGTATATTTGTGCTGTTTGTGGGCAATATCACAAATACAATGGTCAAAATGCACAAATCGTCTTCCCTTTTTTTGACAATGTTTAGTCTTGCAACCAAAAAAGATTTAATGTGATTTTTTGCATTGACGAAGACCGCTTTTGTGGTTATAATATATTGGAAATCAAAACTAAAATACAACTTTGTGGGGTAATAGATATGTTTGTTAAAGACGTAAAAGTTCAGAATCAGGTAGGCCTTCACGCTCGTCCTGCAACCTTCTTCATCCAGAAGGCTAACGAGTTCAAGTCATCCATCTGGGTTGAAAAGGAAGAGAGAAGAGTAAACGCAAAGAGCTTACTCGGTGTTCTTTCACTCGGTATTATGGGCGGCACAGACATCCGTATCATCGCAGGCGGCACAGACGAAGAGCAGGCTGTTGAAGAGCTTGTTAAGCTTGTAGAATCAGGCTTTGCTGAATAATTGAACAAAAGCAGACGAGCATACCGCAATGGTATGCTTTTTGTTTTTTAGGGCAAAAAAACTGTTGACAAATTGAGTCGTTTGTGATAGAATACACAGGCAATCAAGCAAAGTTAATATTGCATTTGGGGGCGTAGCTCAGCTGGGAGAGCGCTTGAATGGCATTCAAGAGGTCAAGAGTTCGATCCTCTCCGTCTCCACCATTAACTCCGTAATCGTAAGGTTGCGGAGTTTTTTCTTGTGTCATATCCGCTACCGTTCAAGCAGAAAGCGGGAGAAGAGATGTACGATAAAAAATCAAAAGAAACTATTATCTCTGTTTTTTTTACCACCGACTAAAATTGTCAGAACGGATAAAAATTCTGCCTGCTTATTGTAATTTTTTCCGTTTGTGGTAAAATAGGGGAAAAAGGAGGCTTTCTGATATGAACCTGACACAAAAAGAACAACGGGAATTAACGAATGCCAAAAAGGCACTGAGTAAAATCCTTATGCCCGGCTATATGGCATATCTGCTCACCATTTTGTCTATGGTGTACATTGTTGACGAGATTGCATCCAACATCTGCAATTCACTTCAGTCCGATATGGTTACCCAGTTCTATGTGACCGCAAAGGGTATGGAATTCAACAACGGACTTGCTGCTTATTCTGCTATGACGGCACCGCTGTACGCCTTTATGCTGATTACCCCATTCTACAAATCTCTTGCCGACCGTTACGGACGCAAGCTGTTTCTGGCAATCAATACCTTCGGTATGGGTGTGGGAATGCTTATCTGTATGCTGGCTCCTAACCCAATTGTTTATCTGATGGGTGTAGGCGTCATCAACTTTCTGATGAACAATGATATGCAGGTGCTCTATATTATGGAGTCTGTTCCCGAAAAGCACAGAGCCAAGCTCACAAGCATCACCAAGGCCATTG
>JAZRFT010000062.1:0-4794 GCA_045643805.1 Acutalibacteraceae bacterium | reverse complement strand
AAACTTTTTTAAGTTTTTTTCAAAGTCTTTTTTGTTAAGCATTTCACTCGGTTACTACCGTCCCCTCGCGGAATGCTTGCATATATTATCACTTCTTTTTGGCTTTGTCAACAGTTTTCGGCAAACTTTTTTGTGCTTTTTTACTAATTCACTCCCTTTTTGTATACAGTGCCGGGTGTGTTTGTGCTCGCTCTTGTTTTATATACCATATATTGGGGTAATTCTCGTTTTTTACCTTTTTGCTCTATATGTGGGTGGAGAACCGCAATCATACCTTCACTCTATCAACGGATGATTACATATACTATATATTATATGTAAAACAAAAGACCTTACAGCTTTTACCACTGTAAGGTCTTTACTTTAATTGTTCTATGACCTCGCCGGTCGGGCGTTACTTTTCTTGTAAGAAAAGTAACACAAAAGAACTTTACTTTTTTATACGATTGCTTCTGTGCTTTCTTCAGGAAGCTCAACTTCCTCTTCAACAACTTCGTCGTTTACTTCTTCATCAGTTACTTCACCGTGAATCTCTGCACACATAGGACATTCCTTACCAAGAACACCAAGGATTGTACCTACAATGTAGTGAATCTGAGCAACTGTATCCTCAATAAGAGCAATGCTTGTTTCAACAGCAGTGAAAAACTCATCAACTGTTACATCAGCTGCTGATGCAGGAACAACTGCGATTGAGAATGCCATAACCACGGTCATAATTACTGCTAAAAGCTTTTTCATTATATATACCTCCAAAGGTTTTTATTTCCATTTAATTATACCCCTTCGGATTTTTGTTGTCAATATTTTGTTTAAAATATTTTATTTTACTTCAATTGTATAATCAAGCGTAAAGCAGTCGAGCCAGCGGTAATAATCATCTTCGCCGTCAAGCTTCTGCAATAACACATAACAGTAATTATCTCCCTTGGGAAGCTTGGTTGAATCAAGGTTAAAGACAAGCTCTGTCTGTTGACCATGTACAACACTTACATCAGCATAAGCCGAGCCGTCAAAAACATTCTGTATTTCATTATTGATGTATAAGCTCACTCTGTATTTACCCGTTGCGCCGTGGAGATTTACAGTAAATTCGTCATTCTCCTTAGCTCTGGTTTTAATTCTTGTTGCGTGATAACCTACTCCCCACTCAGTAATATAAGAATCCTTTATATCCTTATAAACGCTTGCGGCAACACCCTGCATGGTATCATAATCATTATGAATATTTTCATAGGAATCCTCATATTCATAGCTCTCATAAATCCTCTTATGAAGCTCAGCAACCTTTATGCCTGAGAAATTATCAGCTATTGCCGTCTGCGCAGGAGCATCCTTTTCCATAATAACTCTCATCATAGTTTCGTTCTGACGGGTATAGGATGAGGGGCCTGAAGGAATTTCATCAATATTGACAGAACACTTGTCACAAATTCCGTCATTGTCATCATCCCAATGGCATACAAAGAGCGTCTTATGCTTACTCTTGCACTGAGGATAATAATCTACATCAGGGTCAAAGATAGCCATTACATCGAGGAACATCTCATCACCCTTATTGCCTATATTCGGCTCAAAGGTAAATTCGATTGACCTCACAGTACCTTGTTCATTCTCAAGGTGGAGCATATCAATATCCTTATGCACCTCATCGTTAACCCTTGCGTCAAAGGTCTGTCTTACACCGTCAAGAAAAATCATAACACCTCTATCGGGCCATTCCCAGCTTTCGCCGGTATCAATAGTATATTTAAGGGTAACAGGCTCGCCGGTGTAGGTAAGAGTGTCATAATCGTCTTCCTTTTCAACAGCACCGTCAGCTTTAATCTCAATGGTTTCATAATTCTCGGGGTCGGGCTCAAAATTAAGCAGCTTCCATATGCCGTCACTCTTAAGGAATGCCGAGGTTGTAAAGGTCAGCATTACAGCCAGCACCGCCGCAACAATCGCCACCTTACCGAAACGGAGTTTACGCCTCGGTGCAGGTTCCTTTGCCTTAAACAGCTCTTCCATCTTTTCGTTGAACTCATCAGTGTAGGGTCTTATAATGTTTTCTTCCTTGGGAAGCTTTTCAAGTTCTCTTTTTGCCGCTTCTTCAAACGCTTTTCTGATTAACGGATTTTCCTTCATATTCTTCCAACTCCTTTGATATAATTTTTATCAGCATTTTTCTGCCTCTTGATAACTGCTGTTTTACTGTTGATTCCTTTCTGCCGAGCAAATCCGCAAGCTCCTTCACCGAAAGTTCGTTGAGATAATAAAGACTCAACACATCGCGGTACTTTTCGTCAAGGCTCATAATCGACTCAACTATTATATTGAAGTTTTCCTTTGAGCAAACGCTATCAAGCATCGACTCGTCCGAAGCCTCGTCAATCTCCTCAATCGACAGAAGTGTCTCACGCCTCTTTTTCACCGTCATATTGAGTGCAGTATTTTTCGCCGCCTTTATGCAATAGGAGGCTGTAGCGACCGAGTCAACATCCCCTATTTTTTCAACATTCCTTGAAATTGCTACAAAAGCTTCGTGCACCGCATCCTCGGCGGCAAAGGGGTCACAAAGAATCCTGCAGGCAGAAATGTACATTCTGTTTTTGTATTTTTCGTATATCAGACGAAGCTTCTGCCTGTTTGCTTCGTCAGAAGCTTTGTTGGGGTGCATTTTACTCTCCCCTTTCCTGAGTATTAAAAGGCCTTTCATATATATAAACAGATTATAGCGGTAAAAGGTTACAAAAGTTATAATTTAATTTGTTGTTTACTTAAAAAAATAAATGCAGGAAAAACTTTCCTGCATTTATTAAAATTAAAGCAACGTAAAACTATATAATTATTATGCTGCGACAACAGTCCATACAGAACCGTCCTTAACTGCTACATAACCTGCAGCAACCCATGTTGAAGGATCGAAGCCAAAGGTACCACCCTTGATAATGATAGCACCATCACCCATAATACCTGTGGTGTAGCCTGCTCTGCTTGAAGCGGGACCGAAGTTACCGCCATTTATAATTACAATTGTACCGGCAGATGCATAGATGTAAGCACGCTTCTGATTATATTCCTTGCTGAAGCTGAAGGTACCGTCATTGATTACAAGCTCGGTGCCTACGCCTGCAACATAGACAACATATCTGTCGCTGGTGCTTGTGCTGTTAACAGCAACGCTACCGCTGTTGAATACAGTCTTACCGCCTACAACACCAAGACCACCACCTGCAGAAACAATGTTAACATTGTTGTACTCCGTGTAAGAGCCCGTGCGGCCGATAGCGGCATAGTTACCATTATTACCGGCATTCATATCAACATCGTTAAGAACAGCATTTCCTATGTTGTCGATACCGCAACCGTCAACCTCAACAGTACCGTTTCCAAGTGCAAGCTCACCGGCATTGAGGATTGAAGAGCCTGAAACCTTGTTGTCCTGAAGATTCATATTAACCTTAACACCCTGTTCAACAAGAAATGATTCAGCCTCGATGTCTTCTGCAACTACGTAATCACCGCCGGCTAAAATTGCACCTGAAAGTTCGCATTTGTTAGTAATTGTGTTAACGGTCTCTTCGGGCTCTTCGGGAACTTCGGGCTCAGCCTTTTCGTCACAGAAGGGACAGCCGAAGTCAAACATCTCTGAAAGAGCGTGAATGAGGTCGTGAATTGCATTAAAGAGATTTTCCGCAAAAGCAAATACACTTGTTGCAGCACCCTTAAGGTCTCCGTTTTCGTAGCTGTCACGAATATCCTCGGCGCTGTCGATAACGCCTCCGAAAGAATCCGTGATTGAAGATTCTTCTGTTTCTGCAACAACATCATCTGCTGCAAATGCGGGCATCATAAATGTGAATGCCATCACGAGTGAAAGTAAAACTGCCAAGATTTTTTTCATTGTTAATTCCTCCATTTCAATTTTTACAATTTGGCAATAATTATTATATACCTCATTTCGTGGTTTGTCAACACGAAATGTGTTTTTTGAAAAGAAATAAAAAAGTATATGCTAAATTATAGTTGGTGATTATATGAAATTCGGTGACAGATTAAGAGAGCTGCTTGAGCTTCACAACCTCTCGCAAAAACAATTAGGTGAAAAACTTAATATCGCCCCCTCCACAATCGGCAATTATGTGCGTAACATACGTGAGCCTGACCACGCTACGCTGGTTGTTTTTGCAGACTATTTCAATGTGTCTGTTGATTTCCTTTTAGGCAACAGTAAAAGCAACAAGCTTTGCCACGAGGAACAGCTTTTGCTTACAATTTATAAGGAGCTCAACACAAGCTACAAAAAAATACTTCTTGAAGAGGCAAAATTACTTTTTGAGCTTCAGGACAAATAGTCTGCTTCATCCCTGCAAGCAAAGTATAGTTAACACAAACAAAAAATCCCGTCGAAAGCTGACGGGATTTTCAATTATTTTAAAAAACATATAAAAACAGCCGCAACTATGTTTTACCATAATTGCGGCATTTGTTTTGTTTTATTGACCTCGCCGGTCGGGCGTTACTTTTCTTGTAAGAAAAGTAACCAAAAGATCTTTACATTCTTGTGCCGTTATCGACAGTCTGAAATTATTCTGCTGTGTTAGCCTTGAGTGTCTCAAGCTCTGCTTTGAGTTCTTCAGGAAGCTTGTCGCCAAACTTGCCGTAGAATTCTTCGATACCCTTTGCATCTTCAGCCCAACGAGCCTTATCAACGTCAAGGATTGACTTAAGACCATCAAGAGTAATTTCGTCTTCAAGGCCTTCGAGGTTGATATCTTCAGCCTTGGGAAGGTAACCGATAGCTGTTTC
>JAZRFT010000061.1:0-46074 GCA_045643805.1 Acutalibacteraceae bacterium | reverse complement strand
CCCGTTCCCATTCTTAACAGCCTCACAGAAGAAGCTATTTCTTCAAAGAAGTGGAGCGACGAGGATGCAGAAATCTTCAAGGGTCTTGATCAGAAGCAGAAGAAGAACTTCCCCAACTTCATTTCAAAGGAAGCTATGGCTACTCTTGCTGAAATCGCAGTTTCACACAAGGCTGAAATCGTTGACAACAAGATCTTCGCAGGTCTCGTACAAGGCCGTCTTGCAAAGCAGGTTAAGGAAGTTTGTCTCCTTGAGCAGACATTCGTTCGTTCAGACCTCTTCGAAGGCGATGTAAACGGTTACATCAATTCAGTAGCTAAGGCTCTCGGCACAGAAATCAAGCTTTCACAGTTTGTTCGTTTCGCAAAGGGCGAAGGCATTGAGAAGAAGGTTGACGATTTCGCAGCAGAAATCGCTTCAATGGTTAAGTAATTTAACTTAAAAGAATTAGCAGGTGTTTTCGGACACCTGCTTTTTTGTTTGTTGACAAATATTTGGTTAATGTGATAAGATAAAAGTATACCCTTTATATTAGCAGGTGTTTTTATGAAAATGCTCAAAATTTATTCAGGTATTATATTCACTCTGGTGGTAATATGTTTTTATTTTATGATTTCAGGTAATGTTACAATGGGTTATAGTGGCTTTGGATTTGACAGTTCTGATGTTTTATATATAGGTACAGATACTGCTATTGAAAAGTATGTTGACGGCAATAAAGTTGGTGAGATCAATCCGCAGACCTCAAGAGGATATGCTTTTACGCTTGAAAATGATATAATTCTTCTTTCAACGGCTTCTTATGTATATAATCTTGACCTTGATGGTACAGTTATAAGCAAGGAAGAGGATATAGGTACAAAAACCTTTAACAAAATTGAGAGAAAAAAGAATCATTTTATAACTCCCGATGGTAGAGAATACAGATTTAAAAGTTTTTTAGGGAGACGTTATATTGATGATGCCGCAGGAACTGTGATTTATAAAATGCCACTGTTGGACTATATCGTGAAGGTAGTCCTTGATTTAGTGGCCATAAGTATGTTTATATGTGTTCCGATAATTGTGTGGAAAACACGAAAAGCCAACAAATAAATTTTTTGAATAACAATCCCCGCAGGCTTTTGCCTGCGGGGGATGTTTTGTTCCTGTCTGAGACAAACAAAGACACTCCGTCGATAAAATCCTTCCTTGCCCTCCTGGCACAGCGGTTGCCGTGCCGTCCTTCATCAATCCGTCGTGGATTAAACGTTGGCGGTGAGGATTTTATCCATATCTGAAAGTCCACACCAATGTGTGAACTGCTTTCCGACCGTCAGCAACGCTTCCGCAACAAAATTTAAATTGCGCTGCAGACCCTCAACATTTGCCAAAGGCAAATGTTTCATACCGTAAGGTATTTCATTTCCGCCAGGGAAATTTCACATCTGCTAAGCAGATATTTCATTGCAATACACAGCATTGCTTCGGTCGGTTTAATTCGATTGTGTCGGGCTTCCCCACACTAATCGAGGTGCGGAGAAGCCGCAAACGCCATTGCTTATCCGCTGAAAATAGTATGGCATTTGCGGCTTATAAAATTCATTATATTTAATGGAATTTATTTCAATTTTTCTACCATGATTTTTGCGCACTTGTAAATGTCACCGCAGCCGAGAGTGATAACAATATCACCCTTTTTAGCGTTTGCAAGCACATGGTCTGCAATTTCCTCAAAGCTGTTGAACCACACGCTTCCGGGGATTCTTTCTGCAAGATCCTTTGTATAAATTCCGTAGGTGTTTACTTCACGTGACCCCATAATTTCCGTCATAACACATTTGTCGGGAATCTGAAGAACTCTTACAAAATCGTCAAAAAGAAGCTTTGTTCTTGAGAATGTGAAAGGCTGGAAAATTGCCCATACAGTATTATAACCCATTTTCATTACTGCGTTGAGTGTAACCTCAAGCTCACCGGGGTGATGTGCGTAGTCATCAGCAATCGTGATACCGTTAAATTCACCGTGTACCTCAAAGCGTCTTCCGGCACCGCCGAAGGCTGAAATGCCTTTTTCACATTCTTCATTTGAACAGCCGGCATTTTTTGCGGCGGCAAAAGCGGCAAGAGCGTTGAGAATGTTGTGGTCACCGGGGATGCTGAGCTTAAGGTGGGCAATTTTTTCGCCCTTGCTCATCACATCAAATTCTGCAAATGCACCGCGGTTGTATGTAATGTTTGCAGGATAGTAATCACAGCTTTCATTTCTGCCGAAGGAAATAAGCTTCTTATCAACACCTTCAATGGACTTGACTGTGTTTGCATCGTCACCGTTGTAAACAACGGTATCAGTTGTCATATTGGCAAATTTATTGAAGGAAGCAATGATGTTGTCAAGATTCTTGAAGAATTCAAGGTGGTCCTCGTCAACGTTGAGGATAACGGCAACATTGGGATCAAGCTCGTGATAGTGGTTGTTGAACTCACAGGCCTCACAAACAAGAGTGTTGCTTTTTCCGGCGATGCCGTGACTGTCAATGATGGGGAGTCTGCCGCCGATAACGGCTGACGGATCCTTTTCTGCCATAACAAGCACCTGAGTAAGCATTGCTGTTACGGTTGTTTTTCCGTGTGTACCGCAGATTGCTATACAATCGGTGTACATTCTTGAAATTGCACCGAAAAGTGTTGCTCTTTCAAAGCAGGGGATACCGCTTTCAAGTGCGGCAACAAGCTCGGGGTTATCCTTTAAAATTGCGGCGGTGTAAACGATGATTTCAGCACCCTCGATATTTTCAGCCTTCTGACCGAGAATAACCTTCATTCCGAGTGAGCGGAGCTTGTCAATGTTGTCACCGGGATTGTTGTCCGAGCCGCTGATTTCATATCCCCATGTGTGGAGAATTTCAGCGAGGGGACACATGCCCGAGCCGCCGATACCTATAAAGTGAATACGCTTTTTTTCTTTCAAAAGCTTATCTATTTCAAACATACTAACACCTCAGTATAATTCAGTTTATTTTATTATTATATTGCAAAATTCAAAATTAGTAAACACTTTTTATGAATTAACATAATTTTTTTTATTTCGTATAATGTTTCTAAAGGAGGCGGTAAGCTTGAAACGAAAAACTGCGGTGATTTCATTCAACAAGGTTCAGACGGAGCTTTGCAAAAAGCTTTCGGAAAAGGGGTGTGAATGTCAGGAGGTCAGCTTTTTCAATCCCCATCTTTTAAAAGAGCATCTGGAGTCCTTTGAAAACATTATTTTGCCGTTTCCCTCGAAAAGGGAGAACATCAGCTTTTTAACCGAAGGAGCAAATTTAAGTGAGGTGCTTCACGAAAATCAGACGGTAATCGGTGGCTTGATTGAAGAGCAGATTAAAGATGACCTTGACACAGCAGGAATACCCTATGTTGACTATTTTGAGTCGGAGGCCTATGTGCTGAAAAATGCGTATTTTACAAGTCAGGGAGCAGTAAGGCTTTTACTTGAAAACACAGAGGATTTTCTCGTTGGCAAAAACGTGCTTATAACGGGCTTTGGGAGAATCGGTAAATCTCTTGCCGCAATGCTGAAAAACCTCGGAATGAATGTTTTTGTGGCGGCAAGAAGTGAAAAGGCACTTGCTGAAGCGACAATGTCGGGCTTCGGTGTATTCGGTATTCCACAGATAAAAAGCACACTGTTTTATTATAATTTCATTTTTAACACCGTGCCGCACAGAATTTTTGACGAAGCAGATATTAAAAAGCTGCCGAAAAGCACGGTATACTTTGAGCTTGCTTCAAGCCCCTTCGGTGCCGAAAGAGAAGATTTTGAAGCACATTTGAAAAATTATGTTTTTGCTTCGGCCTTACCCGGTAAATTTTTGCCTGAAGCTGTTGCGGAAAATATAGCATCATTTATATTTTTAAAGGGGAGGTGAGTCTGTGAACGGTTTAAAAGTCGGCTATGCTCTTACGGGGTCCTTCTGCACCTTTGAAAAATCCCTTAAGGAAATGGAAAGGCTTGTAGGTGACGGAATGGATGTACTGCCTATAATGTCCTTCAATGCCTATAATCTTGACACAAGGTTCGGCAAGGCAGAGGAATTCCGTGAGCGGATTGAAGCAATTACGGGTAAAAAAATCATTTCATCAATTACTGCCGCCGAGCCTATCGGTCCCGGTAAGCTTGCGGATGTGCTTGTTGTACTGCCTTGCACGGGAAATACCCTTGCAAAGCTTGCAGCAGGCATTTATGATACACCCGTAACTCTTGCTGTAAAATCCCATCTTCGCAATCAAAGACCTGTTGTGCTCGGAGTTTCCTCAAACGATTCCTTAAGCTCAACGGCAAAAAACATCGGAGCACTCCTTAATTACAAGCATTATTATTTTGTTCCTATGCGTCAGGATGATTTTGTCAAAAAGCCTTTTTCTGTTGTCTGTGACTTTGAAAAGACAAAAGAAACGGTTGAAGCCGCCCTCTATGGGAAACAACTCCAACCGATACTCATATAAAATTCATTGTTCAGATTTTTGAAAACTTTTCCTTCATTTCCGCCTGCCTTCCGCAGCAGAATTTACCCTCGGGACACTTGTCATTTACGTAACAGCTCGGACCGTAGTTGATGAAAAGTAAGGGTGCAATTTTACGGAGTTCGGGAAGAAGCTCGTTGCAGTAAGCCTGGATTTCCCACTGTGCTCTTGTGCAGGAGCGAAGGCGGAAGAAGAGAAGAAGCTCTCTTGCGTTAAGGGTGCTTACAAAGTCGAGGGTATTACCGCTTAAAACGCAGTAAATAAGCTCGCTGTCAGTTGCACCGTTTTCCTTCATTGTGTTGTAGAATTCCTTCATTCTTTCAAAGCAGGAAACGTAAACATCAAGAAGAGTTTCGTCAGCCTTAACGGTTTCGGGAATGATATAATCCTCTCTGCTTGCCTTGATAAGGTTGGGGATGCAGATGCTCTGCATTCTGTGACGGGCAAAATGAGTAAGGCAGGCGAGTGAAACACCATTGAAACGTACTGTACAGTTGAAGCCTTCAAGTGCACGGGGACGTGAGCTTTTGCAGATTGCTGTAAGCACATTTGCAAAGGCTTCTTTATTTTCAAGGGCTTTTTCTGCGTCTTCAATTGAGCAGTTGTAATTTTCAATAAGTGCGGTAACGGCAACGTTCTTTTCACCGTCACGGGTGTAGGAAAGAATGTCACAGAGCTTGCCGCTGTTCTTTCTTTCAAAGGTGAAGCCGAAGTCGATTTCATCAGCATAGCTCTTGCCTTTTTCCTCAAAGCCAATGAAAAGTCCGGGAGTAAGCTCTCTGCATTGTGCAAGAAGGCTTTCACCGAGCTTGCGGATTTCTGCAATTTTACTGCCTCTGCCGAAAAGCATTGCCTTGAGCACGTTGAGAAGCTCTCTGCCGCCGAGTGAACAGTAGAAGTTACTGTAAAAGCAGTAGGGGAGAACAAAGCGGGCATCCTCCTTGGGCACACCGTTTTCCGTAAGGAATGTGTAAGCGTCAAAGAATTTGTCCATATTATCCTTGTAAAGCTTTTCTGTGTCAGCATCCTCAAATTCGGGCACGAAGTAACCGCAGTCAGAAAAGTCAACATAACGGCGTGATTTTACCGTGAAGGAAGCAAGGCGGAATTCAATCATAAACTGCT
This sequence comes from Acutalibacteraceae bacterium, assembly GCA_045643805.1. Classification (GTDB taxonomy): domain Bacteria; phylum Bacillota; class Clostridia; order Oscillospirales; family Acutalibacteraceae; genus UBA6857. The sequence continues at coordinate 40,446 of JAZRFT010000061.1, read as the reverse complement.
CAACAACAACGGAAACGTTTTCAAAAGCAAGGTTAAAGAAAACGTGCTCGACCGTTGAGGAGTGACCTGAACGGGTAACCTTGTCAATAAGCTTTGTATTCTTGTCCTCGTCGTGGCTTTTTTCAAAAATTTCAAGGGCGGTACCGTTCTGCGTGGAAATTCTGCCTGAAGCGGCACATACCTCCTGCTTACAGTCGGAAACACCGATAACAAATACACCTGATTTATTCATATCGTAACATCCTTTTACGTTTATTTTTGTTTCATCTATAACATTGTAAGTTATAACCTGTTTTTTGTCAAATAATTTAATAAAAAAATTAGAAAAAGATTTGAAAAAACATTGATTATAATATTAAAAGTTGATATAATCTTATAGATTATAAAATTGGGGGTACCATGGGATGATTAAAAGATCAGCTGAAATGACAGATAACGTAAAAGTGAATATGCGCGGCGGTGACGGACAGGTTGCCATAAGAGAAATTCTCCTTAAAGGGGAGTATAAGGGCAATGCTCGTCTTGTCGGTACAATCACTCTTGAGCCCGGTTGCTCAATCGGTGCACACGTTCATGAAAACGAGGAAGAGATCTTCTGCATCATCAAGGGTACTGCCACTTATAATGACAACGGTGAAACCGTGCTTCTGGGTGAAGGCGACAGCTGTCTTTGCCTCGGCGGTCAGGAGCATTCAATTGCTAACAGAATGGCCGAGGGTACAGTTCAGCTCTTTGCTGTAATTCTCACATATTAAGAGGTGACCTATGGGCAGAATGATTGTTATTGACGGTCTTGACGGAAGCGGCAAGGCAACCCAGGCAGAGCTTCTTAAAAACAGACTCAAGGATAAGGGTTATGAAATTTTTTCCCTTGATCTTCCTTACTACGATGACCCGTCAAGCACCCTTGTAAAAATGTATCTTAACGGTGAAATGGGTGACAAGCCCGGTGATGTAAACTGCTATGCCGCATCAACATTTTTTGCCGCAGACAGATATGCAAGCTACAAAAAGCATTGGGAAAAAGAATATAACAGCGACAAGATTGTTGTTGCAAACAGATACACAACCTCAAACGCCTGTCATCAGATGACAAAGCTTGATGAGAGTGAATGGGATGCGTATATTGATTGGCTGTTTGACTTTGAATATAACAAGCTTGGTGTACCGTCACCCGATTGTGTTATCTTTCTTGAAATGCCCGTGGAAATTTCACAAAGGCTGCTTTCAAAAAGATACGGCGGTGATGAGAAGAAAAAAGACGTTCACGAGAGAGATACAACCTATCTTTCAGATTGCTATAAGGCGGCCATTTATGCCGCAGATAAATTAGGCTGGGAAACGGTTCATTGCTCAAGGGACGGTGAACCGAGAAGCCTTGAAGAAATATCCGATGACGTTTACCGTATAGTTGAAGGGAAATTACTTTTTAATGATTGATTTTCATACACCAACCATTGCCGATAAGGATTGGATAAACAGAAAAATTGAAGAAACGGGATGTCCGAGCTGCGAATACACCTTTGGTAATATTTTTGCTTACAGTGCGAAAATGGACTTGCAGGTTGCAGAATTCGCAAACTGTCTTGTCACAAGATGCATCTACGGTGAAAACCTTATGTATTGTTATCCTATGGGTAACGGTGACAAAAAGGCTGCTGTGGAAGCAATAATCCGTGATAGTGAAAACTTTTCTTCGGACTTTGTGCTTTTCGGCCTTACAAGTGAATTTGCCGACGAGCTTGAAACTCTTTTTCCCGATAGGTTCAAAATAATTTTTGACCGTGACGGCTCGGACTACATTTACAACAGCGCGGATCTTATAAACTTAATAGGAAAAAAATATCAGCCCAAGCGCAACCATATATCATTTTTCAAAAAGAATTACAATTGGACATATGAAAAAATAACTGCGGATAACATCAGTGAATGTATCGCAATGAATGAAAAGTGGATTGAAGAATCACTTAATGAGCGTAAGGATGAGCTTTATGAGGAGCTTGAAATTATAAGGCTGGTTTTTAAAAATTACGATGCTCTTGACTTTGTCGGAGGTCTTATCCGTATCGACGGTGAGGTTATTGCTTACACCATGGGTGAAAGAATGAACGAGGATACCTTCTGCGTTCATTTTGAAAAGGCATTTTCAAAATACCGCGGTGCTTATCCTATGATTAACCGTGAATTCTGCGAAAGGGAGCTTTCTTCTTACAGGTATATTGACCGTGAGGACGACCTTGGCGTTGATAACCTCAGAAAGGCAAAGCTTTCATATTATCCTGAAATAATCCGAGAGGAATACGAGGCGAAACTGAAAAAATGCTGATTGATAAAATTAAGTATAAAAACAGCCTTAGTGATTTGTGGCATACCGTTTTCGGTGACAGCTATGACTATATCAATCTGATATTCAAGCCCGAATACGAAAACGATATTATCTGCTTTACAGAGCTTGACGATGGAAAAGCTGTTTCAGCCTTTTATCTTATAAAAAACACATTGAGATTCAATAACCGCTTGTATAACGGTTATTACCTCTATGCCGCGGCAACATTGCCCGAATTCAGAAAGTACGGAATAATGTCAAAGCTTATAAGAGAAGCGCAGACCTACTGTGAGGAAAGCGAACTTGATTTCATTTCGCTCGTGCCTTCCGAGGAAAGCCTTTATTCCTATTATTCAAGGTTTGGATTTAAGAATGCCATGTACTGCAATAAGGGAACTTATATAAATCATTATAACAGCAATATCACAGCCGATGATATAAGTCTTGCGGAGGATATCCGACAAAGCTTTGACGGCAATATGATTTTCACTACGGGTCAGGCGTTCAATTACTGTAAGGATTGCCTTGACGCCGCAGGTGTTACCTTTACAAAGTTTTCTGAAGAAAGTGGGCTTCTGCTTTCGGAAGAAGAAAAGCTTGTACTTGAGTTTATTTCGTCAGAAAAAGAGCTCACAAAAAGTGCAGAGCTTTTACAGAACAAATTATCTTATGGAAAATGGGAGATAAATTCACCCTTTATTCTTCCTTTCTGTAAGGAAAACAAAACAGTCAGATACGGTATGCTTTATCCGATAAGTGATGAGCTTAAACGTGATTGGAGTTACACCGATATATATATGAATATTGCACTTGATTAAGTGATTAGGAGGATTGACATATGGTTTACTGTTTTTTAGCAGACGGCTTCGAGGAGCTTGAAGCAATAGCGCCTATTGATATGCTTAAAAGAGCAGGTGTTGAGGTCGTAACCGTTGGTGTTACAGGCAAAAACGTTACAGGCTCGCACAATATAACTTTTGTTGCGGATGTAACCGCTGACGAAATAGAGCTTACAGACGGGCTTGAAGCAGTTATCCTTCCGGGCGGTATGCCGGGTACACTCAACCTTGAAAAAAGTGACAGCGTGCAAAAGGCGATTGACTTTGCTGTTTCAAAGGATAAGTATGTGTGTGCAATCTGTGCCGCACCGTCAATTCTCGGTCATAAGGGTTTGCTCAGGGGCAAGAAGGCAACTGCTTTCCCCGGCTTTGAAAAGGATCTTGAGGGTGCAACAACTGATAATTACTTTGTAGCACACGACGGCAGGTTCATCACCGCAAGAGGAGCGGGGGTTGCAACGGAATTCGGACTTGAAATTGTTTCTGCTCTCGTTGGTGCAGAAAAGAGTGCCGAAATCAAGGCTACAATCCAGTCAAGATGAAAAAGCATATAAGAGCAGAGTTGAAAAAACAGCGTGAGGCAATTACCGACAAGGAGCTGCTCAGTGATAAAATTGCCGATGCTTTTCTTTCTTCGGATATTTACAAAAAAGCAGACACTCTGCTTTTGTATTATTCCGTAGGAAGTGAGGTTTCAACTAGCCGGATATTAAAAAGTGCATTAAAGGACAAAAAGCGTGTTGCTTTTCCCGTATGCGTTGACAGTAACGGCTTTATGGAATTTTATTACATTACTGATGAAGCAGAGCTGGTTGAGGGTATGTATGGTATAAAGGAGCCTTGTGAAGAAAGTGAGAAATATGATTTTTCACATTCAGGGCTGTGTGTTGTACCGGGTCTTTCCTTTGACCGTAAGGGTTACCGTATAGGCTACGGCAAGGGCTATTATGACCGCTTCCTTTTGCAGTTTAACGGTATATCGGCAGGCCTTTGCTATGAAGCACTTGTAAGTGAAGAATTGCCGACAGATGCTTATGATAAAAAAGTAAACTATCTTATCACCGATAAGAAAATATATAACTTCAATTAAGGAGGATTTGAAAAATGGATGATCGCATTCGCAGAGATAATTCAGAAAATAATGAAAACATAAATTCAAATTCACCCCGTGAATCAAAACCGCAGGAAATCAACTCAAACGGCCCTGCAGAAAAAATTGCCCCCACGGGTCATAAGGTAAAAAGGTTTGAGGTACATATTCCTGATTCCGTAGATTTTCCTGAAGCAAAGCGTGTAGCAGTGGATGCAACCGCAAAAGCACCTATGCCTCCTGCTTATCCTGCTTCAAAGCCTGCAGCTCCCAAGGCTACTTCGGGCAGACCTGTCGGTAACAGCCTTCAGAATGCTCCTGCAAGAAACGTTCAGCAGGAAAGACCTGCTCCTGCAGCCAAGCCTGCCGCAGGAAGCGGTGCACAGCAGCCTCTCAGTCCTGCTGCCGAAAAGTTTCGCCAGGAAAGAATTGCTCTTGCAGAGAAGAAGCGTCAGAAAAAGAAGAGCCGTGCAAATTTTGCTTACACTCTTGCTAAAGGCATACTTATCACATGTATGTGTGTGATTTTTGTCGGCACAATTGTTTCTGTTGTTTCATCGGTTGCTTTCTCTTTTATCAATGACATTCTTGTAATTGATGATGAAAACAAAAACTATTCCGTGGTTGTTGAAGTGCCCGAGGGTGCAACCTACGATACAATTTTTGAAATTCTTAAAGAAAAAGGTCTTGTAACACAGCCTCTTCTTACCGATTTCTTCTGCCGTTTCAGACATTACGACTATGAAGCCGCTTACGATGAAGAAACAGGTGAGCTTCTTTATGACGAGGTTACGGGTGAGGTCAAGCAGGTTCCCGTTGAATATCTTCCCGGTGTATATTATGTTTACGCCGACAGCGGTATTGAAAACATTCTTGACAGTATGCTTGCTTACAATAATGTCAACAAGGATACCGTAAGGCTTACATTCCCTGAGGGCTATACCATTGCGGAAGTTTTTGAGAAAATCGAAAAGTATGAGGTCTGCACGGCAGAAAAGCTTTACGCTAACCTTGAAATTGTTGCAGGTCAGTATGATTTCATCAAATCAATCACTGACAGCGAAGGCAGATATCTCAAGGCTGAGGGTTATCTCTTCCCCGATACCTATGATTTCTATATCGGTGAAAGTGCAAGCTCCGTAATCGAAAAGCTTTTGGATAACTTTGAAGCAAGATGGGAAGCCGAATATGACGCACAGCTTAAAAAGCTTGGCATGACAAAGGACCAGATTATGACCCTTGCCTCAATCATTCAGTGTGAAGCAAAGGACGGCAGTCAGATGGCTGACATTTCTGCTGTTATCCACAACCGACTGAAGGACCCTGCTTCTTATCCCACACTTGATATGGACTCAACAACAGACTATATCAATTCAGTTAAGACCTTCAATGTGCTTTCAGAGGTGCATTACACACTTTACCTTGATTCCTACAACACCTACAGCAAAACGGGACTTCCTCCCGGACCTATCTGTAACCCCGGTGCAACAGCAATCAAAGCAGCTTTGTATCCTTCTGACAATGATTATTACTTCTTCTGTCACAGCGACAGCGGTGAGGTATACTTCGCTTCAACGGCAGCAGAGCATCAGGATAATGTACAGAAGGTTGTTTACGGAACTGCAGGAGTAATGGATGATGAATAAAAAAATCAGAAAGCCGGAGCTTCTTGCTCCGGCAGGAGATATGGAAAGGCTTGAAGCCGCCTGCAAGTACGGTGCAGACGCCGTGTATATCGGCGGTAAGGTTTTCGGTATGAGAGCAGGCCCTGCAAACTTTACCGATGAAGAGCTTCACGAAGCAGTTAAATATGCTCACGACAGAGGTGTAAAGGTTTACCTTACTTGTAATGTTCTTCCCCGTAACGATGAGCTTTCAGAGCTTCCTGCCTTTTTGCAGAATGCACAGAAGGCAGGTGTTGACGCGTTTATAATCTCTGACCTCGGTGTGCTTGATTATGCTAAAAAGTATGCTCCCGATGTTGAAATTCATATTTCAACCCAGTCAGGTATTGTAAATTACGCAGCGGCAAAAGCCTTTTACCGTATGGGCGCAAAGCGTGTAGTAACGGCACGAGAGCTTAAAATGAGTGAAATCCGTTCAATGCGTGAAAATATCCCCGAGGATATGGATATTGAGTGCTTTGTTCACGGTGCAATGTGTGTTTCATTTTCGGGCCGTTGCCTTATTTCAAATTATCTTGTTAACCGTGATGCCAACAGAGGTGAGTGTGCACAGCCCTGCCGCTGGAACTATCGCCTTGTTGAGGAAAAGCGTCCCGGTCAGTATTTCCCTATAGGTGAGGATGAAGGCGGAACATACATCCTTAATTCAAAGGATATGTGTATGATTGACCATATTCCCGAAATGATTGATGCCGGTATAACAAGCTTTAAAATTGAAGGCCGAGCAAAGTCTGCCTATTATGTGGCTGTTGTGACTAACGCCTACAGAATGGCAATTGATGCTTACTGCGAAAATCCCCGTGAGGACTATGTTCCTGAGCAGTGGATTCTTGATGAAATGCGTAAGGTCAGCTACAGAGATTACTGTACGGGCTTTTATTACGGTGATGTGGCTGATGATGCGAACATCAGCTACAAGGGCGGTTATAACAGAGAATGGGATGTAATGGCCGTTGTTGAAAAATGGGAAAACGGTGTGGCTTATTGCTCACAGCGTAACCGCTTTTTTGAAGGCGATGTTCTTGAAGCAATGAACGCAGGTGAAAAGCCTTTTGAGGTAGTTGTCAGGGGCCTTCGCAATGAAGAAGGGGAGGAAATTCCCGACACAAGGCATCCTATGATGAAGTTCACCTTTGAATGTGAAGCTCCTCTTAAGGAAGACACATTATTGAGAAAGTGCCGTGAAGAAGCGGCAAGAGTTATAATATAAACGACTTGCTTAAAGTTTTAATTACAACAAAGTAACGGAGGCGTTTAAATGGCAACTTATTCGGTTTCTCTTGCAAAAATAATCAAGGACCAACAGTTTGAGCCCTTGTATTTACCCAAGGATCCGTCAGAGATTTTTATAACAACCCCCGATGTCCACAGACCGGGTCTTACAATTGCAGGTTATGATAACTTCTTTGACTGCACCAGAATTAACTTTCTCGGTAAGGTTGAGGTAGATTTTGTAAACAGCTTTCCTGTTGAAGAACGCCTTAAGAAGATAACCAAATTTATGTCGAAGCATCCGGCATGTATCATAATCTCAAGAAATCTCGACTGTCCCGAGCATATTCTTGAGCTTGCACCCGAATACGGTGTGCCTGTTTTAAGAACCTCGGATACAACCTCACGCTCAATGGCGGCCCTGATTGCCTATCTTAACATTGAGCTTGCAGAAAGAATTACCCGTCACGGTGTTTTTGTTGAGGTATACGGTGAAGGTGTGCTCATCCTCGGTGACAGCGGTGTAGGTAAAAGTGAAACCGCTGTTGAGCTTATCAAGCGCGGTCACCGACTTGTTGCTGATGATGCCGTTGAAATAAAGAAAACAGGTTCAAAAACCATTGTCGGTTCAGCACCTGATAATATCCGTCACTTTATCGAGCTTCGCGGTATCGGTATTATCAATGCAAGACGTATTTTCGGTATGGGCTCTGTTAAGCTCAACGAAAAAATTGATATGGTAATTCAGCTTGAGCCCTGGGACAGCGAAAAGGTTTACGACAGAATGGGCATTGAAAACGAGTATACTGAAATACTTGGCGTAAATGTTCCTTATACAGTTGTTCCCGTTAAGCCGGGACGAAATCTTGCAGTAATCATTGAGGTTGCCGCAATGAATAACAGACAGAAAAAAATGGGCTACAACGCCGCCCGAGAGCTTATGCACAATCTCGGTATGGTTGATGATATTATTCCTGAGGATGATGAAATTCAGCTTTGGGGAAATTTTTAAGAGGTGAAAGTTATGTATAAAATAGGTGTAGATTTAGGCGGAACAAACATTGCAGTAGGTGTTATTGACGCTGAAAATAAAATTATCGGTATTTCAAAGAGAAAGACCAACACTCCCAGACTTGCAAAGGAAATCTTTGACGACATCAACCTTTGCATTGCTGATGCTATTGCTGACGCAGGCCTTAAGGCAGAGGACATTGAAAGCATCGGTGTGGGTACTCCCGGTTCAGTTGACCGTGCAACAGGTGTTATTCTTTATGCTAACAACCTTGACTTTAACAATGTTCCTGCTACAGAATACATAAACGAAAAATTCCCCGGAATTAAGGTTTATATTGAAAATGACGCTAACTGTGCTGCTTTAGGCGAAGCACTTGCAGGTTGCGGCAAGGGTAAGAAAAGCTTTATTGCCGTTACACTCGGTACAGGTGTCGGTGGCGGTATCGTTCTTGACGGTGAGCTTCTTGTCGGCTGTAACGATGCAGGCGGTGAAATCGGTCACGCTGTAATTAAGTTTGACGGTGAAGAATGTAACTGTGGCAGAGTCGGATGTTGGGAAAGATACGCTTCTGCAACAGCACTTGTAAATCAGACAAAAGAGGCAATGCTTAATAATAAGGACAGTAAAATGTGGGAGCTTTGCGGCGGTGATATTGAAAATGCAGGCGGCAGAACTGCTTTTGATGCAATGCGCCTTGGTGACGAATGTGCAACAAAGGTATGTAACACCTATATGGAATATATTGCAATCGGTACAGTAAACCTTGTAAACATCTTCCAGCCTGACCTTATCTGCTTTGGCGGTGGTATCTGTAACGAGGGTGAAACCCTTCTCGGTCCTATCAGAGAGCTTATCAAAAAATGGAGATACAGTAAGTATCAGGATAAGCAGACTGAAATTTGCAAAGCAACTCTCGGTAACGATGCAGGTATCATCGGTGCCGCTCTTGTACAATATTGATTTGGAGGTCTTCCTTTGAAAGAGCTTATTTCAAAACTTTCACAGGCGAACATCAGTTTCAGACTCGACGAGCCGATGAAATCTCATACAACCTTTAAAACGGGCGGTAATGCTTCTGTGTTTATCTGTCCGCAGAATGAAAATGAGCTTTCCGAGGCTTTGAAAATTATAAAAAACCTTGAGCTTAAGCCTTTCATTCTCGGCAACGGCAGTAATCTTCTTGTCAGTGATGACGGAATTACCGACAGACCCGTTATTTACATCGGTGAAGCCTTCAATTCATTGAAGCTCCTTGATGAAAATACCATCGAGGTCGGAGCAGGTGCAACCCTTTCTTCGCTTTGCAGATTTGCTCTTGAGCACAGCCTTACAGGACTTGAGTTTGCCTTTGGTATTCCCGGCTCCTGCGGTGGTGCGGCGTTTATGAATGCAGGTGCTTACGGCGGTGAAATGAAGGATGTTGTTTCACGTTGCAATCACATTGATTTTGACGGAAATGCAGGTCATTTTGATGCTGACGAGCTTGATTTCGGTTACCGTCACAGCGTTTATTCCGGCTGCGACTGTGTAATCACTAGTGTTGTCCTTTCTCTTAAAAAGGGCGACAAAGAAGAAATCAACGCTAAAATGCGTGAGCTTATAGGCAGAAGGAAGGATAAGCAGCCCCTTGAATATCCCAGTGCAGGCAGCGTTTTCAAGCGTCCCGAGGGATATTTTGCAGGAGCACTTATTGAACAGTCGGGTCTTAAGGGTAAGCGTATCGGCGGTGCTATGGTAAGTGAAAAGCATGCAGGTTTTATCATAAACTACGATAACGCAACAACAAAGGACGTTCTTGATTTGGTTAAATTCTGTCAGGATACTGTTATGGAAAAATTCGGCGTAATGCTCGAAAGAGAAATTAAGTCAGTCTGACGGTGATTTTATGGATTTGATTATTGTTACCGGGCTTTCGGGTGCGGGAAAATCAACAGTTATACACGCTATGGAGGATATCGGCTACTTCTGTATCGATAATCTTCCGGGTAAGCTTATACCTATGCTTGCTCATTCCGTAATTACGGAGGGCAACAAGGAAAAGGTTGCTATTGTTTCCGATGTCAGGGCAGGCATAAATCCTGTCGATATGGAAAAGACCCTTTCCGAGCTTAAAAGTATGGGCATAGCCTACAAGCTTCTTTTCCTCGATTGCAAGGAGGATGTTCTTCTCACACGCTTCAGACTAGCAAGAAGAACTCATCCGCTTTTAGGTGATGACTGCAAAAGCACGGTTGAAGCATTAAAAAAGGAAAAGGAACTGATGACTCCTTTCAGGCAGATGGCTGACTATGTGATTGACACAACGCTGTTAAATCTTAATTCCTGCAAAAACCGTATTTTTGATTTCTTCAAGGAAATTGACGGTGCGTCAAGCACAGTTAAGGTGCATTGTGTTTCCTTCGGCTTCAAGCACGGTATTCCTGTAGATGCTGACTATATTTTCGATGTCCGTTCCTTGCCCAATCCCTATTATGTTGAGGAGCTTAAAGGCCTTGTCGGTACGGACGAAAAGGTAAGCAGCTTTGTTATGAGTTTTCCCGAATCCCGTGAATTTGAAAAGAAGCTGACGGATTTTTGTGATTTTGTTGTTCCTCTTTGTATAAAGGACGGCAGAAGTCAGCTTGTACTTGCAATCGGTTGCACGGGCGGTCATCACAGAAGTGTGACCTTTACCGAAGCGTTATATAAGCATCTTACGGCCTCAGGCTATAGAGTAAGTCTTAATCACAGAGATATAAACAAGTAATTTAAAGGAGGGCATATATGTCTTTTTCAGCTGAAATAAAAGAAGAACTTATAAAAATTGAAAATATGCCCGACTGTTGTGCACACGCAATGGCATACGGAATGATGCTTTTTGGCAGAAGCTTTGATTTTAACGAAATCTCATTACTTACGGATAATCCTTTTGTCGGGGATAAATATGTTGAGCTTGCCCAAAAAGCCTGCGGTGTTGAAGCAACAAGGCTCGTTTCCGAGGCAGGTAAGGTTACATGTGAAATCGCCAATGAAGCCGACAGAGTTAAGGTGCTTTCAGCCTTTTCTTCAACGGGTAAGGAGAGAGTACGACGCATTGACAGAGGTAATCTGTTGAATGAATGCGGTGATACCGCCGAGAGCATCAACTGTTGTAATGCGGCATTTTTAAGGGGAGCTTTCCTTTCCTGCGGTACTGCAAGTGACCCCAACAAAAGTTATCATATTGAATTTGTTGTACCTTACCGTACACTCAGCCTTGATTTGTTAAAAATTCTTACCGATTATGGACTAAAGGCAAAGCATATGGTGAGAAGATACATCAATGTAATCTACATAAAGGACAGTGAAAGCATTGAGGATCTGCTTACAATTATGGGCGCTACAATGGCTTCACTTTCAATTATGAATATCAAGATTTATAAGGATTTACGAAACCTTACAAACCGCAGAAATAACTTTGAAAACGCCAATCTTACAAAAACCGCTTCGGCGGCTTATGACCAGATAAGTGCAATTGAAAGGCTTAAGAACAGCGGCGGTTATGCCCTGCTGACAGAGGATTTGAGAATTATTGCTGACCTTCGTCTTGAAAATGAGGAAGCAAGCCTCAGGGAAATCGGTGAAATGTGTACACCTCCCATCAGCCGTTCAGCAGTAAATCACAGACTTAAAAAGCTTATTGCTCTTGCAGGCAATGAAAACACCTAACGGAGGCTTCTGTTTTGGAAAAAACTATTGATAAATTCACAGTTCCTGTTGAGGAGCTGAACAAACAAAAAGAATATACCGATCTAGTGAAAACCGTTCTTGCTTCAAGGTTTCCTGAAGATAAGCCCAAGGCATTTGTGCATACCTATGGTTGTCAGGGTAATGTTGCTGACGGTGAAAAGCTCAAGGGCCTGCTTTACAGTATGGGCTTTGAATTCTGTCTTAGTCCCGAAGAGGCTGACCTTGTGCTGTATAACACCTGTGCTATCAGAGAGCACGCAGAGGACAGAGTTTTCGGCAATGTAGGAGCACTCAAGCCCATCAAAAAGAAGAATCCCGATATGATTATTGCACTTTGCGGATGTATGACTCAGCAGCAGTCCGTTGCAGATAAAATCAAGGCGAGCTACCCCTTTGTTGATATTGTTTTCGGAACCCATGTTTCTCACAGGCTTCCCGAGTTTGTTTACCGCAGTCTTTGTCTTGGTAAAAGAGTATTTGAAACCGCTGACAGTGATGGCAATATCGTTGAAGGGCTTCCTGTTAAGCGTGACGGAACCTTCCGTGCGTGGGTACCCATTATGTACGGCTGTAATAATTTCTGTTCCTACTGTATTGTTCCCTATGTAAGGGGCAGGGAAAGAAGCCGTGATTTTGATACCGTTGTTGAGGAAATCAAGGGACTTATTGCCTCGGGCTATAAGGAAATTAACCTTCTCGGACAGAATGTCAATTCATATAACAAAGGCCTTTCCGAGGACAAGCAGTTTCCTGCTTTGTTAAGAGCAATCAATGATCTTGAAGGCGACTTCATTATCCGTTTTATGACCTCACATCCCAGAGATTGCACCCGTGAGCTTATTGAAGCCATGGCACAGTGCAAAAAGGTTGCAAAGCATCTACATTTACCTGTTCAGTCAGGTAACGACAGAGTCCTCAAGGAAATGAACCGCCATTACAACAGAGAAAAATATCTTTCTCTTATTGACTACGCCTATGAGCTTATGCCCGAGCTTTCAATAACAAGTGATATAATTGTGGGTTTCCCCGGTGAAACCTATGAGGAATTCTGTGACACACTTTCTCTTGTTGATAGGGTAAGATACACCTCACTTTTTACCTTTATTTTCTCACCGAGAAAGGGTACAAAGGCCTATGATATGGAGGATCCCGTATCCCGTAAGGATAAGGGTGTATGGTTCAAGGAGCTTACCGACCTTCAGGAAAAAATTGCAGGGGAAAGAACTGCAAAAATGAAGGGCAGGGCCTACCGTGTGCTTGTTGAGGAAAAAGCAAAAACCGAAGGCTTCCTTTCAGGCAGAACTCAGGGCAATGTTATAATTGAATTTGAAGGCGATGAAAGCCTTATCGGCTCATTTGCCGATGTAAAAGTGACCAATCCTAAAACCTGGATTGTTTACGGTGAACTTGTATAAATTTACTTCATAAGAAGTATTTATTATAAAATTTATTATATTAAGGAGCAAAAACAAATGGACATTATCAAACTTACACGCGAACTTGGCGCTGCAATTCAGCAGGACGAGCGTTACCTTAACTTTGCAAAGGCAAAGGAGGCAAATGAAAAGGATGCTGAACTCAATGATCTTATGTCAAGCATGCAGCTTCTTCAGATGAACTATCAGGTTGAAGCTTCAAAAGAAAATCCTGACAGCAATAAGATGCAGGAATATGAGAAAGAATTCAGCGAACTTTATACTAAAATTATGGTTAACGAAAATATGCAAGCATATGATGAAGCAAGAGCTAAGGTTGATGCAATGATGAACTATGTTATGCAGATTCTCGGCCTTTGCGTTAACGGTGCAGATCCTGCAACCTGCGAGCCTGAGGTTCAGGAAGAGCATAACTGCGGCGGTTCATGCTCAAGCTGCAGCGGCTGCCACTAATTTTTAATTTGGTTGAAGTTTAAATCACGGGAGGAAAAACAAAATGTCTGAAATGACACCAATGATGGCGCAGTACTTTGAAATTAAAAAGAATTATCCGGACACAATTTTGTTTTTCCGCCTGGGTGATTTTTATGAAATGTTTTTCGAGGATGCAAAAACAGCTTCCTCGGTGCTTGAGCTTACCCTTACGGGCAGAGCCTGCGGTAACGGTGAAAGGGCACCTATGTGCGGTGTACCCTTTCATTCTGCCGATAACTATATTGCAAAGCTTGTAAAAAACGGTTACAAGGTTGCAATATGTGAGCAGGTTGAGGACCCGGCACTTGCAAAGGGCATTGTAAAACGAGATGTTGTCAGAATTATCACCAAGGGCAGTATCATTGAAAATAATATGCTCGATGAAAATAGAAACAATTACCTTACCTCAATTTATGTTGACGAAAAGGGTGCAGGTATCTGCTTTGTTGATGTTTCAACGGGTACGCTCAATCTTACCTCATTTTCTCCCGAAGAGGATATTGAAGCAAGTCTTATAAATGAGCTTGGGGTTTTCACACCCAGCGAAATAATTCTTAACAAAACCTGCGCAGGTATGAAGGGAATTTCTTCCTTCATTTCCAAAAAAATAGAAGCCTCCTGCGAGCTTCCCGAAGATGATTACTTCGATTTTGAAAACTGCTACAATATTTGCTGTGAGCATTTTTCAAAAGAAAAAATTGATGCACTTCAGCTTGAAAGTATGCCTTCGGCAATAGCTTCTGTGGGCAGTGCGATCAAATACCTTAAAAATGTACAGAAAAACGACCTTGAAAATATCAGGGAAATCAATCTCTATTCCGAAAATCAGTTTATGAAAATCGGATATTCCACAAAGCGTGACCTTGAAATTGTGGAAACCATGAGAAGCCGTGAAAAGAAGGGCTCCCTTTTATGGGTGCTTGACAGCACGGGCACTTCCATGGGCAGAAGAATGTTACGCTCCTGGCTTGAAAAGCCCCTTATAAATCTCGCGCAGATTTCACGAAGACACAATGCTGTTGACGAGCTTTATAATGATAACATGAAGCTTACAGAGCTTTCATCGGCTCTTAAAAATATATTTGATATTGAAAGACTCCTTACCCGTATTGTTTATGAAACCGCTACGGCAAAGGATCTCAACTCTCTCAAGCAGACCATTGCAACCCTGCCTTCAATCAAGGCACAGCTTGCTGACTGCAAGAGTGCTTATCTTGTAAGTCAGTACAACGCTGTTGACTGCCTTGAGGATGTGTATAATCTCATTGACAGTGCAATTAAGGAGGATGCTCCCTTTACTGTCCGTGAGGGCGACCTTATCCGCGATGGCTTCAACGAGGAGCTTGACTACCTTGCCGATATTAAAAACAACGGTAAAAAATACATTGCTGAAATTGAAAGCCGTGAAAAGGAGCTTACGGGTATACCCAAGCTTCGCATCGGCTACAACAGGGTTTTCGGCTATTACATTGAGGTTACAAATTCCTATAAGGAGCTTGTCCCCGAAACCTACATCAGAAAGCAGACTCTTTCCAACTGTGAAAGATATATCACCCAGGAGCTCAAGGACCTTGAAAGCAAGGTGCTCGGTGCTCAGGAAAGAATTGTAAAGCTTGAATATGAAATCTTCTGTCAGGTGCGAAAGGCAGTTGCGAATGAATTCAACCGCATCAAGGCAACTGCTGATGCAATTGCCGTTACCGATGTGCTTTGCTCCCTTGCAAACGCTGCGGTGAAAAACAACTATGTCCGCCCTGCAATGACGGATTCATCAGCTTTAAGAATTACCGACGGCAGACATCCCGTTGTTGAGCTTATGCTCAAGGATGTCCCCTTTGTACCTAACGATACAAATATGGACTGTGACAGCAACCGCTGTGCAATTATCACAGGCCCCAATATGGCAGGTAAGTCAACATATATGCGTCAGGTTGCAATCATCTGTCTTATGGCTCAGGTCGGCTCCTTTGTTCCTGCAAGGAGTGCGGAGCTTGGTATAGTCGGCAGTATATTTACCCGTGTAGGTGCTTCTGATGATCTTGCAACGGGTCAGTCAACCTTTATGGTTGAAATGAGTGAAGTTTCCGATATCCTCAAAAATGCTGACAGAAGCAGCCTTATTATTCTTGATGAGGTCGGCCGCGGTACTTCAACCTTCGACGGTATGAGTATTGCAAGGGCCGTGCTTGAATACATTGCCGATAAAAAGAAAATCGGCGCAAAAACACTTTTCTCAACTCATTATCACGAGCTTACCGAAATTGAAAATCAGCTTGAAGGTATAAAGAATTACAACATCTCCGTTAAAAAGAGGGGAGAGGATGTAATTTTCCTTCGTCGTATTGTTCGCGGCTGTGCTGACGGAAGCTACGGTATTGAGGTTGCAAAGCTCGCTGATTTACCCCAGTCAGTGCTTTCAAGAGCAAGGAAAATCCTTAAATATCTTGAAGCAAACCGTCCTGATGCTTCACAGCTTATGAAATCTCTTCCCGAAAAGGAAGAAAAAGAAGAAACCCAGCTTTCACTTTCAGGTAAATTTAATGGTGAGCTTGCCCAGAAGCTTAAGGATATTGATGTAAATACCCTTACACCCATTGAGGCACTCACAACTCTTCACGAGCTTGTTGCCTTTGCAAAAAGCACAGATGTATAAATTTATAAACTGACAAATATATTAAGGAGGATGCACCGTGGCAAAAATCAATGTTTTATCAAAGCACATAGCCGAGCTTATTGCGGCAGGTGAGGTTGTTGAAAGACCTGCAAGCGTTGTCAAGGAATTGATGGAAAATTCAATAGATGCCGGTGCAACTTCTATCACCGTAGAAATTCGCAACGGCGGTGTAACCTATATAAGAATCACCGATAACGGCTACGGCATTGAAAAGGAAGATGTTCCCAAGGCTTTTATCAGCCACGCTACAAGCAAAATTGCTGATGAAAATGATCTTAACTCTATTTTCACTCTCGGCTTCCGCGGTGAGGCGCTTGCTTCAATTGCGGCAGTTTCCCGTACAGAGTTACTTACAAGAGCGGAAAATGAGCAAAGCGGTACCTCCTTTGCCATTGAAGGCGGTGTGCAGACTCGTTATGAGCAGGCAGGCTGTCCTTTAGGTACAACAATCATTGTAAGGGATTTGTTCTTCAACACTCCTGCAAGAATGAAATTCCTCAAGCGTGATGTTTCCGAGGCCAATGCTGTTGCTGAAATCGTTGACCGTATAGCTCTTTCAAATCCCGGAGTGAGTATCCGCTTTATCCGTGAGGGTAAGCAGGCACTTATAACTCCCGGTGACGGCAAGGCACTTTCAGCAATCTATTCCGTTTTCGGCAGAGCCTTTGCCGATTCACTTGTTGAAGTAGACTACGAGCTTGACGGTATTAAGGTCGAAGGCTATGTATGTAAGCCTGCTTTTTCACGTCCTTCACGTTCAATGCAGTACTTTTTCCTTAACGGCAGATATATCAAATCCCGTTCATGTATGGCGTCAATGGAAAATGCCTACAAAAATTCCATTATGGTCGGCAAGTTCCCGAGCTGTGTGCTCAATATCAAGCTTGACCCGAATTTTGTTGACGTCAATGTTCATCCTGCAAAAACCGAGGTACGCTTCAGCGATGAAAGAAGGGTATCTTCAGCAGTTTACTATGCAGTAAAAAGTGCAATTGAGGTTTCAGATACTCCCGTTGCAGTAAATGTTGCAAAGGTTGCTGAAAAGACACGTGCCAATGCAAGTCAGCTTTTCCTTGCAGTTGATGACGAAAAGCCCGTTGCTCCGATAGCAAAAAAAGAGCAGGAGCCGGTAAAGATACAGCCCGTTGCCCCTGAAAAGAAAAGGGACTTCTGGACTAATATTTCGACCGCTGAATATAAATCAAAGGTGTCGGCACCGCAGCGTGAAAACAATGTCATCGTAAATAACGAAGAGCCTGATCTCATCTCATCATTTAAGGTAAAAACAGTTCCTGAAGAGGTTAAACCTGCTCCTTCAGAAACTGTCAAGGAAGAGAAAACAAGGTCTTCGGAAATAAAAATTGAAGCAAAGGTTCAACAGAAGAACATTCAGCCTCCTGCACCAAAAGAATATATTGTTCCGTCGCATAACTTTGTGCCCGTAAGAACACAGACGGAAGAGGAGGCCGGTCCTAAGCCGTTACGACTTCTTGGTGAAGCTTTCAAGACTTATATCATCTGTGAGTATGATAGTAAGGTTTACTTTATTGATAAGCATGCCGCCCATGAAAGAGTGATTTACAACAAAATTAAAAAAGCGGCACAGAATAATGTTGCTTCTCAGGTACTTCTTGCACCTGTAACGGTAACACTTAATAAAAATGATTATAACACCGTGCTTGAAAACCTTGATGTTTTTTCAAAAGCGGGTTATCTTGTTGAAGATTTCGGTTCAGGTGTTGTTATTGTACGTGAGTGTCCTATGCTCATTTCAGGTGACGACATTGAAGATACTGTTGTTGAAATTGCATCTTACCTTGTGCAGAACAAGACAAATGTTGAAAGTGAAAAAATCGACCGAATTCATCACACCTCTGCTTGTAAGGCGGCAATCAAGGCAGGTTACAAAAACTCAACTGCCGAAATGAAGGTTCTTGCCGAGCAGGTTCTTTACGATGACGAAATCCGTTATTGCCCTCACGGTCGTCCTGTGCTCATTGAAATGAGCAAGTATGACCTTGAAAAGCAGTTCGGACGTATACAATAAATTGGAGATTACTTTTATGACTAAACCATTGGTTGCTGTTATTGTTGGTCCCACAGCTTCAGGTAAAACCTCACTTGCTGTTGAAATCGCAAAAATCTTTGACGGTGAGGTTGTTTCTGCTGATTCTATGCAGATTTATAAGGGAATGGATATTGCAACGGCAAAGCCTACCGATGAGGAAATGCAGGGCATACCTCATCACCTTATAAGTATAATCGGTGCTGATGAGGTTTTCAGCGTAAATCAGTTTAAATCATCGGCAACAAAAGCTGTAAACGATATACTGGCAAAAGGCAAGCTCCCCGTTGTTGCGGGCGGTACGGGTTTTTACATTGATACCCTTGTTAATAATACAGAGTTTCTTGATTACGAGGAAAACGATATCCGCAAAAAGCTTGAAAAAAGGCTTGAGACGGAGGGTGCAGCGGCCTTGCATAAAGAGCTTTCTGAAATAGATGCCGAAACGGCAGAGAGACTTCATCTTAACGATGAAAAAAGAATTGTCCGCGCACTTGAGGTTTATTACAGCACGGGTAAGACTATTTCGGAGCAATGTCGTTTGTCACATCTCAAGGAAAGCGATTTCCGCTTCTGTATAATCGGAATCAATGCTCTTGACAGACAGGTGCTTTATGACAGAATCAACTTAAGGGTTGATAAAATGCTTGAAGAAGGACTTCTTGAGGAAGCAAAAAGCTTTTTTTCAAACGAGGTTTCTTCCACCGCAAAGCAGGCAATCGGTTATAAGGAGCTTAAGCCTTATTTTGACGGTGTTTGTACTCTTGAAGAGGCTACCGAAAAGCTAAAAATGGAAACACGCCGTTATGCAAAAAGACAGCTGACCTGGTTCAGGAAAAGAGAAAATATCAACTGGATTTATATTGACGGCAAAAATAAGGATGAAATTGTGAAAGAAGCCACAGATATTATTATTTCAAACAAATAAGCACAGATGAAAGGAAAAGTAAATGATTGAGTTATCAGTAGAAAAACGTTTTTCCAACATTGAGCATAATCTTGATACAATAAGAGAAAAAATATATAAGGCGGCAGTTTCCTCGGGAAGAAATCCTGATGAGGTAACTCTTATGGCGGTAACAAAAACTGTTGAGCCTATATTTATAAATCACGCAATTGAAAACGGGATTAAGCTTATAGGTGAAAACAAGGTTCAGGAATTTCTTTCAAAAAAGCCATATCTTAACCTTGAAAACTGTGAAGCACATCTTATAGGTCATCTGCAGACAAATAAGGTAAAACAGATTGTCAGTGAGGTTTCTATGATTCAGTCACTTGACAGCCTTAAGCTTGCAAAGGAAATTTCAAAGCGCAGTGAGGAAAAGGGGATAATTACACCTTGCCTTGTTGAGGTTAATATCGGTATGGAGGAAAGTAAAACCGGTCTCGAGCTTTCAGCACTTGAGGACCTGTTGTGTCAGGTTTCCGCGCTTAAAGGTGTTTCCGTCCAGGGGCTTATGACAATTCCCCCCATATGCGATGATGAAAAAGAGCTTGATAAATATTTTTCCCAAATGCACAAAATATTTGTTGACATTAGAGATAAAAAGTTAGATAATATAAATATGTGTATACTTTCTATGGGTATGTCATCAGATTATGAGTCTGCCGTAAGAAACGGCTCAACTCTTGTAAGAGTCGGCAGCAGTATCTTCGGCGATAGATTATATTAAAAATCAGAAAAGTGAAGGAGTAAATAAAATGGATTTCTTTAAAAACTTTAAAGACAAGGTAAATGAAAAGCTTTTTGCAAATGATGAAGATTACGATGAGGAAGAGGTAAACGAAGAGGACTATAACGAGCAGCCCTCCGAGCCTATGTTTGACGGTGATATGGCACCTCCCGCTTATAACAGCTACAGCTATTCACCCACA
The DNA here is from genome assembly GCA_045643805.1 of Acutalibacteraceae bacterium. Taxonomy (GTDB): domain Bacteria; phylum Bacillota; class Clostridia; order Oscillospirales; family Acutalibacteraceae; genus UBA6857. Next base: position 20,047 of record JAZRFT010000061.1, on the reverse strand, counting down.
GGTGGTCTCAATGCTCCCGAATATAACTATTCAAAGAGCAGTGCCACTTCCGTGCCTGAATATAATCCCTCTGCTTCAAGTGAGAAAAAAAGCGGAACCATCTACAATATGAACAGCATCAGACCTATGAATAAGTTCAAGCTTAATTCAATTACACTTTATGAAATTTACGGTGCAAAAGAGGTTGCTCTTCTTATGATGGAGAAGGATACAATCATTATCGTTAATTTCTCACCTCTTTCTGATGATCAGAAGCTTCGTGCAATGGATTTCCTTGACGGTGCAAGATGTGTGACAAATGCAATTTTTGCAAGACTCAATGAAAATATCATTGTATTTGTACCGGAAAATGTTGAGCTTTGCGGTGATTTCCAGAGCCAGGTTGACCTTGATTCACTCAGATAATCAGGGTGACAGTAGTCGAACCTAATAAGGTTTAACGGGGCATATTTTCACTGCAACTGCGTTAAAAAGCCTTGAAAGGCGACAGCCTTTCTGCGTTTTTTGCCTTGTTGCAGCAAAAATCTTCTCCCTTTAAACTTCGCAGAACCTTAAATGCCCGAGTTATAGTGCGTTTAAGGATTTCTTCGACGAAACAATACTCGCGTCTTGCGAGGAGAAAAATCATTAAAGGTGCTGTAAATCGGACATTTAAGGCTTATCTGGTTCGATTACTGTCACCCTAAAGAAAAAGGACTGATAAATTATGATGCTTCCCAATCAGATAACATTACAGAATTTTTCACAGAACGGTAAGGGCGGCTATAAGGCTATTGAGGTCGATGCTTTCCTTCAGCGTGTGTATCAGAGCTATAATAAGCTTTATGTGGATAACAAGGCTTTAAGTGAAAAGCTCGATGAAGTGCTTCCTATGATCAATGAGTACAATCAGCGTAAAAATTCTATTGCTGACGCTCTCATCTGGGCAAAATCAACAGCAGAGAAGAACATTGACGAAGCAAAGGCTATTGCTGATAAGATGATTTCCGAAGCAAACGAAAAGGTTGAAAAGCTTGTTACTGAGGCTGATGAAAAGGCTGAAAGGCTTCTTGAAACCACAAAGGCAGAGGCTGATGCTTATTATGCGGATAAAACCGTTTCTGCTGACACAAGAGTTGAAAAGGCGAAGGCTGAATTTGACAGACTCAAGCAGGAATCAGAGGTTTATTCAGACAGATATATTGCTGAAATAAATGTAAAAACACAAACTATAATTGAAGATGCTAATGCAAAGGCTGCAGCAATTGTTGCCGAGGCTTATTCCGATGCTAAAAAGGCACGTGAAAAGGCAGACAGAATTATTGCAGCGGCAAATGCTGAGCTTGAAAGCCTTAAGGCTGAAGCGGCAAAAATTAAAAATGAAATCTCTGCTCTCATCACTTATGCTGAAAAGGCTGCAGATAAAATTGATAATTCAGTTTTCGATGTGATTAATAACGAGGTCAATGCTGATGCTGACGAAATCAAAGCCAAGAGCATTGATATTGAAGAGATTGAAAAATTTACCTTTGAAGGCATAAAGGAAACCTATGAGGAAATCGAAGATGCTCCTGAGCAGGAAGAAGCTGAGTCCGAGGTAAATGAAGAAGCTCCCGTACAGCCTGAATATGTGAGATTTTTCGGTGCAGATATGCCTGATGTAAACGATTTACTTTCCGGAATTTTCAATGCGGTAAACGATGAAAAATCACGCAGAGAAAACAGCGAGGATGAAAACAGTTTTGTGTTTTCTGATATTTTTTCAAACACGGACAATACCGACAACACAAGAAAATTTGACGCGTTTATGAAAGACAGTGAGGATACAGTTGACTTCTGATAAAAAAATCAGTTTTAAAATGAGGCTTTTGTCCTTTTTTGCAGTGATTGTACTGCTTGGGGCAGACCAGCTTATAAAATATTTTGTTGACCTTAATTTAAAGGGCAAGCCTGCGGTTGTTGTAATTAAAAACGTGCTTCAATTCAATTATCTTGAAAATGACGGTGCTATGATGGGCTTTATGGGTGGTAAAACCACGGTGATGACAGTTCTTGCAGTTGTATGTGTCATTGTGATGATTGCTGTGGTTTTTACAGGTATTATCAAAGACCCTATCGATTATTGCTGTACTCTTCTGATGATTGCAGGCGGACTCGGTAACATAGTTGACAGAATTTTCCGCGGTTATGTTATTGATTACATTGAGGTGCTGTTTGTTGATTTTTATATTTTCAATTTTGCAGACTGCCTTATAACTGTTGCGGCGTTTGTTTTGATTTTTTATCAGATTTATTTAATTTACCGTGACACAAAAAATAAAAAAGCGGGTGAGAGTAAGTGATCAGTTCATTCATTTTTTCCGTTGAAGACGAGCTTTCCGGTGAAAGAATTGACAAGGTTATTACCTTGAAATGTGAGCTTAATTCACGCTCGGCAGCACAGCGTATACTTGATGAGGGCGGAGTTTCGGTAAACGGAACGTCTGTCAGTAAAAATTACAAGGTCAGACAAGGGGACAGAATTACTGTAAAAATTCCCGAAGCCAAGGAGCTTGAGGTCAAGGCGGAAAATATTCCCCTTGATATCCGCTATGAGGACAGCGATCTCCTTGTTGTCAACAAGCCTAAAAATATGGTTGTTCATCCTGCGGCAGGTAATTATGACGGCACGCTGGTAAATGCTCTTTTGTACCATTGTAAGGATAGCCTTTCGGGTATCAACGGAGTTATCCGTCCGGGTATAGTTCACCGTATTGATAAGGATACAAGCGGACTTCTGATTGTTGCTAAAAATGATTTTGCTCACATCAACCTTGCAGAGCAGATAAAAGCTCACTCCTTCACAAGACAGTATCAGAGCGTTGTTTACGGCAAAATCAAAAACGAATCAGGCAAAATTGATGCACCGATAGGAAGACATCCCGTTGACCGTAAGAAAATGACGGTTACACCTAAAAATTCCAAAAATGCCGTTACCCATTATGAACTTATCGAGCAATATGACAACTTTGCCCATGTAAGACTTACACTTGAAACGGGACGTACTCATCAGATAAGAGTGCATATGTCCTACATAGGTCATCCCGTTGCAGGTGACCCGGTTTACGGACCGAAAAAGGTTATTGAATATCTCGGAGGGCAATGCTTACATGCGGGGCTTATAGGCTTCAAACATCCGAGAACAGGCAAATATATTGAAATTGAAAGCGAACTTCCCGAATACTTTACAGATTTTTTAAGGAGGATAAAATAATATGACCAATACAGACAAAAAACTTTCAAATTGGCTTATAGCCTCCGATATTGACGGAACAATAAACAATAAAGCAAGAAGACTTGTAAAGCGCAATTATGATGCAATTCACACATTTATTGATGAATACGACGGCAACTTTACTCTCGCTTCCGGCAGGTCACCTGATTCAATGCGTAAGCATTTCAAGCGTCTTGATATTGCTGACGGAAAGGCGATTGTAATTAACGGTGCGGGTATATATGACTTTGCCAAGGAAGAAATGATCTGGTCCGATCCTCTCAATGAGCATTGCATTGATATTGTCAGAAAAACTGTTAAAAAATTTCCCTTCCTTGCTTTTCAGGTAATATCTGATAAGGTTGTTTACCTTTTCAGACCTACACCTTCAGCCAGAATACTTGCAGTAAATGCACAGTATCCTATAAAGTATTTCTACAACTTTGAAAAAATACCAAAGGAGAATTGGTATAAGGTTATCTTCACAGGATTTCCTCCTGAAATGAAGATTACTGCAAAGTATGTAGAAAGCCTTTCAAACACAACAGATAATCTGATGTTTTCCTCTGATTGGAGCTATGAAATGGTTAACGAGACCACAAACAAGGGCAAGGCAGTGCTTAAGCTTGCTGAAATGCTCGGTGTTGATAAGGAGCATACAGCTGCAATCGGTGACTATTTCAACGATTATGAAATGCTTAAGCAGGTTGGTCTTCCTGCTTGCTGCGGTCAGGCTCCTTCAGGCATGAAGAAAATTGCAAAGCTTGTCACCTGTCACTGTAATCACGGTGCGGTGGCTGATCTTATCGAGTATATTATCGGAAACGGTTAATATAATTTATAAATTTTGGATGCTGAATAAACTTCATTGTTAATCAACATCCTTTTAAGGAGGATAATAATGAACGAAAACAGAAAAAAAGAACTTAAAAAGATTGCCTTGAATGTGCGTAAGGGCGTAATCGAAGGCACATTCAACGCAAAGTCAGGTCATCCCGGCGGCTCACTTTCAATTGCAGATATCGTAACATATCTCTACTTTGAAAAGATGAACGTTAACCCTGAAAAACCCGACGACGAAAACAGAGACCGCTTTGTTCTTTCAAAGGGTCACACTGCACCTGCACTTTATGCTGCACTTGCACATAAAGGTTTCTTCCCCGTTGAGCTTCTCAAAACTCTCCGTAAGCCCGACTCAATCCTTCAGGGTCACCCCAGCATGAGATATACTCCCGGTGTTGATATGAGCACAGGCTCACTCGGCCAGGGTATTTCCGTTGCTTGCGGCATGGCTCTCGGTGCAAAGCTCAAGGGTCAGGACTTCAAGGTATATGTACCCCTTGGTGACGGTGAAATCGAAGAAGGTCAGGTATGGGAGGCTGCAATGTTTGCAGGTAACAGAAAGCTTGACAATCTCGTAGCAATTGTTGACTATAACAACCTTCAGATTGACGGCTCACTTGACGAGGTTAACTCACCTTATCCTATCAAGGAAAAGTTCGAAGCATTCAATTGGAATGTAATCAAAATCTGCGGTCATTGCTTTGATCAGATTGAAGAAGCTTTTGCAAAGGCTGACGAATGCAAGGATAAGCCCACTTGCATCGTTGCAAAGACAGTTAAGGGTAAGGGCGTTTCCTTTATGGAAGATAAGTGTGACTGGCACGGTTCTGCTCCCAATGCCGAGCAGTATGAACAGGCAATGGCAGAGCTTGATGCTGCCCTTGCAGAGCTGGAGGTGTAATTATGGCTGATGTAATTAAATGTGCAACAAGAGATGCTTACGGTGCTGCTTTGAAGGAGCTCGGTGAAAGAGATGATATTCTTGTTCTTGACGCTGACCTTGCAAAGGCAACAAAGACAATTACTTTTAAAAAGGCATTTCCTGATAAATTCATTGACTGCGGTATCGCAGAAGGCAATATGATCGGTGTTGCGGCAGGTCTTGCAACAACAGGATATACTGTATTTGCTTCATCCTTTGCTATGTTTGCAGCAGGCAGAGCTTTTGAGCAGGTAAGAAACTCCGTTGGTTATCCCAAGCTTAACGTTAAAATCGGTGCAACTCACGCAGGTATTTCCGTTGGTGAAGACGGTGCATCACATCAGTGCTGTGAGGATATCGCTCTTATGAGAAGTATCCCCAATATGGTTATCATCAACCCTGCAGACGATGTTGAAGCAAAGCAGGCAGTATTTGCCGCTACTGAAATCGACGGCCCCGTTTACCTTCGTTTTGGCAGACTTGCAGTGCCCCGTGTAAATGCAGAGGACTACAAGTTTGAGCTTGGTAAGGGTGTGCTTTTAAGAGACGGTAAGGACGTAACGATCGTTGCAACCGGTCTTATGGTTAATGAGGCTCTTATGGCTGCAGATGCACTTGCCAAGGAAGGCATTGAAGCAAGAGTTATCAACATCCACACAATCAAGCCCCTCGACAAGGAAATCCTTGTAAAGGCTGCAAAGGAAACCGGTGCAATTGTAACAGCTGAAGAACACAGCGTTATCGGCGGTCTCGGCGGGGCAGTTTCAGAGGCTCTCAGCGAAGAATGTCCCGTTCCCGTAGTTCGTCTTGGTGTTGAGGATACCTTCGGTAAATCAGGTCCTGCGGTAGAGCTTCTTAAAATATTCGGCCTTGATGCTGAACACATTGCTGAAAAAGCAAAGAAGGCTATTGAGCTCAAGAATAAGCTCGGCAAATAATAAACTAAAGGTGGTTAAGCGTAATGAAAGAAATTACAAAAGATATGGTTATCGGTGACATCCTTGACGTTGAACCCGGTACAGCAATGTTCTTCTTTGAAATGGGAATGCATTGTCTCGGCTGTCCTGCATCAAGGGGCGAAACAGTTGAAGAGGCTTGTGCAGTTCACGGTGTAAATGTTGACGATCTTATCGGAAAAATCAACGAATATCTTGCATCCAAATAAGTAATCGGTAGACCTACGTGAGCCACTCTTTTTCGGGTGGCTCATTTTTGAAATATGAGGTAGTATATGGGAAAAATCAGACTTGACAGCCGTCTTTCTGCGGTAGCAGACCTTGTACGTGAAGGTAAAACTGTTGCTGATATCGGAACAGACCACGCTTATCTTCTCGGCTTTCTTTTACAGCAAGGTAAAATTAAGAGCGGTATAGCCGCGGATTTAAGAAAAGGCCCACTTGAAAATGCAAGGAAAACTCTCCTTGAGTCAGGTGAGCTTGATAAGGTGCGTCTTGTTTTGTCAAACGGACTTGATGAACTGAAAAAAGGTGACTGTGAGGATATAGTTATTGCCGGTATGGGTGGCATACTTATCAAGGAAATCCTTGAAAGGACACCCTGGGTTTATGATGAAAATATCCATATCATAGCACAGCCTATGACTCACGCTGAGGTTTTACGCGGATTTTTCCTTGAAAACGGATTTAAGATCCTGGAAGAGTCGTCTGCTACCGACGGCAAAAGATATTACTGTATAATTTCGGCTCAATATGACGGAATAAAAAGAGAAGCGGAAGAATGGTATACCTATGTCGGTGAGCTTATAATCAACCGCGATGAGGTATCGCAAACATACATAAAAAAGACTGTTGCTACATTGGAGAAAAAGCTTGAAGCAATGAAAAAGGCGGAAGTTGAAAATATCCAAAGTCTTGAAAATACTGTGGCAATATTAAAACAGAAATTTACGGAGGAAAACAATGGTTAATGTAAAGGTTGTTTCCGATTATATAAATTCATTTGCCCCCTATGAAACACAGTGCTCCTGGGATAACTGCGGTCTCATTGTGGGTGACGAAAATAAGCAGGTTAAAAAGGCGGGTATCTGCCTTGATTTAACTGCTGAAACTCTTGCAAAAGCAAAAGAACAGGGTGTTGACCTTGTGATTACACATCATCCCTTAATTTTTACACCGCAGAAAAACTTTCTTTGCGGTGACAAGGCTTATGAGCTTGCGGTAGCAGGTATAAGCCTTATTTCAGCACACACCTGCTTCGACTGTGCAAATGGCGGTGTTAACGATGTGCTTTGCGAACTGCTCGGTGTTGTTAACGTGAAGGGTGTAGAAACTGTTGAAACTGCCATCCCTATGGTTCGTATCGGTGAAATTAAAAAGCAAAGCTCACTTGATTTTGCACGTTTTGTTGCAGAAAGGCTCGGTACGGTTTGCCGTGTTATTGACTGCGGTAATGAGATTAAAAGAGTTGCAGTCTGCGGCGGTGCAGGTATGGACTTTTATGATGAGGTAATAAATGCAGGTGCAGACGTTTATGTAACTGGTGAAATCAAGCACCACGAAATGCTTTATGCAAAAGAAAAGGGTGTAACAGTAATTGAAGCAGGTCATTTTGAAACTGAAAATCCTGCAATGGCGGCTCTTAAAAATAAGCTTGAAAATCAGTTCTCACAGATTGAGTTTGTTCTTCTTGAACAGACTCCGCCTGCGAAATTCATAGGATAATTTAGGTGAATTATGGCTCTTGACGGTATATTTTTAACAAAAGTAAAAAGTGAGCTTAACGATAAAGCAGTTGGCTTAAGGGTAGACAGAGTTAATCAGCCTACTCCTGATGAGGTTATGCTTAATCTGCGTGGCAGAAACGGCAATTATAAGCTTTTAATCTGTGTCCGTGCTGACAGCCCCCGTCTGCATTTCACAAGTCACAACATTGATAATCCGCCGGTTCCGCCTATGTTCTGTATGCTTCTTCGCAAGTATCTTACGGGTGCTGTTATCAAAGGCTTCAGGCAGTTTGAAAGTGACAGAATCATTTTCATTGACTTTGACGCTTCCAATGAAATAGGCGACAGAATTGAAGTAAGCCTCTGCGTTGAAATAATGAACAAATACTCAAACCTTATTTTTATAAGGGACGGTAAAATTATGGATGCACTCAAGCGAGTGGATATCACAACATCTTCCGTAAGACAGATTTTACCCGGTATAGAATATAAGCTTCCGCCGAAGCAGGATAAGCTTAACCTTGCTGATTGTGATGCAGATGTGGTTGTGGATAGAATCCGCTCCTACAAGGAGAAGAGCTTATCGGGAGCAATTATGGCTTCAGTACAGGGCGTTTCTCCCATTGTTGCAAGGGAAATATCTCACAAGGTCTGCTTTGAGGATTTGCAGATTAGTAATCTTACGGCAGATAATATTGAAGCACTCAAAAATGAGCTTTCGGAGATAAAAATAAACCTCGAGAATTACAATGAGGTTTATATGCTTACAGAACAAAACGGTAAACCCAAGGATATGTCACACATATGTGTGAAGCAGTACGGAGATTTGCTTGAGTGCAGAAAGTATGAAAGTCCTTCGGAATTGCTTGACGATTTTTATTTTGTGCGTGACAGAATCAACCGTATCAATCACCGTGGCAGGGAGCTTATCAAGCTTATCAATAAGCTCATTGAAAGAACTGCCCGTAAAATTTCTTTACAGAAAGAGGAGCTCAAACGTTGTGAGGATAAGGAAACCCTTAAGCTTTACGGCGAACTGATTGTAGCAAACCTTTACAGACTCAGTAAAGGTACAAGCTTTTATGAGGTTGAGAACTATTACGATAATTGCAACCTTATAAAAATTCCTTGTAATCCTGCATTGAGTCCGGCGGAAAATCAGAAAAAGTATTACAAGGATTACCGTAAGGCTCAGACAGCGGAAAAGCTTCTTGTTGGACTTATCAAGCAAGGTGAAGAAGAGCTTGTTTACCTCGAGTCCGTTCTCGATGAGCTTTCCCGTGCCGATACGGATACAGAAATTTCACTTATTAGAATGGAGCTTTCACAGTCAGGCTACATTAAAAATACAAAGGCTAAAAAGCAAAAGCCTCCCAAGGAATTGCCGCCTTATGAGTTTATAACAACTGACGGCTTCCGCGTGCTTGTGGGCAGAAACAATATTCAGAATGAACGTCTTTCACTGAAAACAGCCCGTAAAACCGATATGTGGCTTCATACACAGAAAACTCCCGGTTCACACGTAATTATTTGCGGTGATGACAAAGAGATAAGTGACCTTGCAATTGAGGAAGCTGCGGTTATCGCCGCAACCTACAGCAAGGCAAAGGACTCATCACTTGTTCCCGTTGACTATACAAGGGTCAAGCAGTTAAAAAAGCCTGTCGGAAGTAAGGCAGGTATGGTAATTTATCACGAATACTGGACTATTATCGTAAATCCCGATAAGGATTTTACCGAAAAGTGCAGAGTGAAATAACTCAGAATAAAACTAATACAATAAAAAGGAGGACAGATTATGGCTTTTACACATTTGCATCTTCATACGGAATACAGCCTTCTTGACGGTGCCTGCCGTATAAACAAGCTCATGGACAGAGTAAAGGAGCTTGGACAAAGCAGCGTTGCCATTACCGACCACGGTGTAATGTACGGTGTAATTGATTTTTACAATGCCGCAAAGGAAAAGGGCGTAAAACCCATAATCGGCTGTGAGTGTTATGTTGCCGCAAGGAGCAGACACGATAAGGTGCACGGGCTTGACAATCAGCGTTACCACCTTGTCCTTCTTTGTGAAAATGAAATCGGCTATAAAAACCTGATTGCTATGGTCAGCAAGGCCTGGACAGAGGGTTTTTACACCAAGCCGAGAATTGACCGTGAGCTTCTTTCAAAGCACAGCGAGGGTCTTATTGCGCTTTCGGGTTGTCTTGCAGGCGAGGTTTCCTCGGCTCTTATGAGAGGGGACTATAACAGTGCAAAGGAAACGGCTCTCTGGTATAAGGAGCTTTTCGGTAAGGATAGATACTACCTTGAAATACAGAATCACGGACTGCGTGAACAGCTTGAAATCAATCCCGATCTTATCCGTCTTTCAAGAGAAACGGGAATCCCACTTGTTGCTACAAACGACTGCCATTACCTTGAAAAGGAGGATTCCTCCCTTCAGCAGGTTCTTATCTGCATACAGACCAACCACACCCTCGGTGAGGAAACGGGACTTGAGTTTTCAACCGATGAGTTTTATGTAAAAAGCGAAGAGGAGATGCTTTATCTTTTTTCGCAGATTCCCGAGGCAATTTCCAATACACAGAAAATTGCCGATATGTGTAACCTTGATTTTGAGTTCGGCAACACAAAGCTTCCTCATTTTGAGGTGCCGAACAATATGGACCATTTCGAGTACTTTAAAAATCAGTGTTTCTACGGTCTTTGTAAGTATTTCGGAGATAATCCTCCGCAGACTTATATTGACAGACTCAACTATGAGCTTGATGTTATCAATAAAATGGGCTATGTGGATTACTTCCTTATAGTTCACGATTTTATCCGTCACGCTAAAAGCCGTAATATTCCCGTCGGCCCCGGCAGAGGTTCGGGTGCGGGCTCTCTTGCGGCTTATTGCATTGGCATTACGGGTATTGATCCGCTTAAATATAACCTTCTTTTTGAGCGCTTTCTTAATCCTGAAAGAGTCAGTATGCCTGACTTTGATATTGACTTTTGTTACGTAAGGCGTCAGGAGGTTATTGACTATGTTATTTCAAAGTACGGCGCTGATCACGTTGCACAGATTGTTACCTTCGGTACAATGGCGGCAAGGGGAGCAGTCCGTGATGTCGGCAGAGTACTCGGTATACCCTACGGTACGGTTGATGAGGTAGCAAAGCTCATACCCAATGAGCTGAAAATCACCATTGACAAGGCGCTTAAAAATACACCCGAGCTTCGTCAGCTTTACAATGATAACGACCAGGTTAAAAACCTGATTGATATTGCCCGTAAGGTTGAGGGTATGCCGCGTCACGCATCAACTCACGCAGCAGGCGTTGTAATCACCCGTGACCCCGTTTCAAACTATGTGCCGCTTGCACTTAACGATGAAGCTGCCGTTACCCAGTTTACAATGGTAACACTTGAAAGGCTCGGACTTCTCAAAATGGATTTCCTCGGCCTTCGAACTCTTACTGTTATCGACGATGCTGTAAAGCTTATCAAAAAACAGAACCCTGACTTTGATCTTGACAGCATTGATTTAAGGGATAAGCCTACCTTTGAAATGCTTTCCCAGGGCAGGACGGACGCTGTTTTTCAGTATGAATCAGCCGGAATGAGGAGTGTCCTTTCACGCCTTAAGCCCGAAAGCCTTGAGGACCTTATTGCTGTTATTTCACTTTATCGTCCTGGTCCTGCAGATTCAATTGATACCTATATCCATAACCGTCATCACCCTGAGGATACAAAGTACAAGTCAGATTTACTTAAGGAAATCCTTGATGTTACCTACGGCTGTATGGTTTATCAGGAGCAGGTAATGGAAATCTGCCGTAAGGTTGCAGGCTACAGCTACGGACGTGCTGACCTTGTGCGCCGTGCTATGAGTAAGAAAAAGCTTGACGTTATGGAAAAGGAAAGACAGATTTTCATTCACGGTATTCCCGGTGATGAAGTTTGCACGGGTGCAATAGCACACGGTGTAAGTGAAAAGGTTGCAAACGACATTTTTGATGAAATGAGCAACTTTGCAAAGTATGCCTTCAACAAATCCCACGCAGCGGCATATGCCTTCGTTTCTTATCAGACGGCATGGCTTAAGTGCCATTATCCCTGTGAATTACTTGCTGCTACACTTACAAGCGTGCTTGATTCATCTTCGAAGGTTTCCGCTTATATTTCAGAATGCACAAGGCTCGGCATAAAGGTACTTGCACCAAGTGTTACCAGCAGCTTTGAAGGCTTTACGGTTAAAAATGGCTCAATCCGTTTTGGTCTGCTTGCTATCAAAAATCTCGGCAGGGGATTCATCCGCACAATTATCAATGAGCGTGAAGCCGCAGGTAAGTACACAAGCTTTTACACTTTTTGTAAGCGTGTTTACTCAAAGGAATTCAACCGACGTGCTGTTGAAAGCCTTATTAAGTGCGGTGCCCTTGACGGACTTGATCTTAACCGCAGACAAATGCTTTATATGCTTCCCGTAATTGTAAGTGAGCTTGATGCGGATAAAAACAGAAACGTTGCAGGGCAAATCGGCTTTTTCGATGAAGGCTCACAGTTTTCCGATATGAACGAAATCAAAGCTCCTGACCTCGATGAGCTTCCTTATAAGGAGCTTCTTAACTTTGAAAAAGAGATAACGGGACTTTACATTTCAGGCCATCCTATGGATGAGTTTAAGGCGGTTTCGGAAAAAATCAAGGCTGATATGATTTCGGAAATTGTTGAAGCCGATGGCTCCTTCGGGTCAAAGTACAAGGATAATTGCCGTGTTAAAATTTACGGAATTATATCCCGTGTTGAAAAGAAAACCACGAAGAACAATTCCGTTATGTGCTTTATTACAGTTGAGGATATCGGAGCCTCGATTGAATGTATAGTCTTTTCAAAGCTTTATGCCGACAGAGTTATACATCTTCAGGCAGGTAATGTTATTGTGATTAACGGAAGGCTCAGTCTTCGTGAGGAAAAAGAACCTACGGTTATATGTGAGAGCATTGAGCCTAATCCCTATAATACACTGAAATACGAAAATAAAGAGAAAAAGCAGAGAAAAGGTATTTTCCTTCGTATCGAAAGCAGAAGCTCATCGGTCAAATCAAAGCTTGACGGTATTTTCGAATTTAACACAGGCTCTACGGACTTATATTATTATTACACCGACTGTAAAAAGTATGAGTATATAACCTCTGTGACCTGGGACGAGAAGACCGAAGCAAAGCTTCGTGAGCTTATCGGAAGTGATAACATTGCCGTCAGAAAATAAACTTTATTTTATTGCAATAATTGTTGAAAAATCGTATCTTTTATGATATTATATTTCCAAATGTAAAAAACATCCAAGCTGATGCTTTAAGAGGTGCTTTATGAATTTCAAAGACAAAAAAATCTACACAATCGCAACTGCTCACCTTGACACTGTATGGAACTGGGATTTCGAGCATGTAATCAATGTTTGCCTTAAGAACACACTTGATGACAACTTTGCTCTTTTTGAAAAGTATCCCGACTACCGCTTCAACTTTGAAGGCTCTTACAGATATGAGCTTTTCGAGGAATATTATCCCGAAAAGTTTGAAAAGCTTAAGGAGTATGTTGCCGAGGGTAAGTGGAATGTTACAGGTAGTGCATTCGAAAACGGTGATGTAAACGTTCCTTCACCTGAAAGCCTTTTCCGTAATATCCTTTACGGTAATAAGTATTTCGAACGTACCTTCGGTAAGAAGAGTAACGATATTTTCCTTCCCGACTGCTTCGGCTTCGGTTGGGCTCTTCCATCAATTATCAACCACGCAGGTCTTAAGGGCTTCTCAACACAGAAGCTTACATGGGGCGGTGCTTACGGCAGACCCTTTGATATCGGTCTTTGGTACGGTGTTGACGGTAAGCCTGCTTATGCTTCAGTAGATTCAAGATCCTATTGCACCACCTTCAAAGAGGTAAGAACTAAGAAGGATGTTGCAGATAAACTCAAAAACAACATTGAAAAATACAGCTTCCCCTGGACATTTGCTTACCACGGTGTAGGTGATGTAGGCGGTGCTCCGAAGGAAGAATCAGTAAAAACCGTTTCAAGAGAAATTGCAGAGAATGATGTTCAGGCTGTAAAGGTGCTTTCAGCATCTCCCACAGAGTTCTTTGAGGATATGGCAAAGCTTGACGATACTGATATTGCCCGTCTTCCGACCTGGAACAACGAGCTTGTTATGACTGACCACGGTGTTGGCTCTTATATTTCCCGTGCATTCAGTAAGAGATGCAACAGAAAGAATGAAGAGCTTGCAGATATGGCTGAAAGAGCCGCTGTAACAGCAGGTGCACTCTGCAATGCTGATTATCCCAAGTCAGAGCTTGATGCTGGCTGGAAGAGAACTATTGCTCATACCTTCCACGATGATATCACAGGCACATCCGTACAGCGTGTATATCAGCGTTCCTGGAATGATTATATCCTCAGTGCAAACCAGCTTAACAACGTTTATGAGGCTTCAAGTGCTGAAATCATCAAGAATCTTGATACCTCTTGGGTTAAGGGCTTTGCTGTTGTTCTCGGTAACAGCGTTGAACACAGCAGATTTGCTCCTGCAGACTTTGAAATTCCAAAGGCACCCGGTTATGAATATGTAAGAGCTTTTGACAAGGCAGGCAGAGAGCTTCCTGCTCAGGTTAATTCCTCAGACGGAAAGACAATGAAAGTTTCCGTTGCCGCTTATGTTCCTGCTACCGGCTACACAGTAGTTGATGTTATGTACAGCAAGGAGCCCTGCAAGGTTAATACCGGTATTCGCGTTGGTACAAGAAACATGGAAAACTTCAAGTACATTGTTTCAATTGACGGTAACGGTGACATATCATCAATCATCGATAAAACAATGGGTGATTCAGAGCTTCTTAATAAGCCCATCAGATATGAGCTTAACAAATACAAGGGTGCTCACGAATATGCTGCTTGGGAGCTTCGTTACAAGGAAATTAACAAGTATCCCTGGGAGTTTGCACGCAAGGGTGTTTGCACAGTTCTTGAAAAGGGTCCTGTAAGAGCAACTCTCAAGGTTGTTCAGAAGGCAGGCAAGTCAACCTTTACATACTACGTTTCACTCGTTGCAGGCTGCCCCTGGGTAAGCGTTTACAATGAAATTGAATGGCGTGAATTCAGAAGAACCTTACATAACGGCTTCTGCTTCAATGCTTCAAACAGCCATGCAACCTTCGACCTTGGTCTTGGTGCTATCAAGAGAGGTAACGCTAACAAAAAGCTTTACAGCGTTCCTGCACAGAAGTGGGCTGATCTTACAGACGATTCAGGTGCTTACGGTATTTCTGTATTCAGTGACTGTAAATACGGCTGGATGAAGAAGGATAACAAAACTCTCCGTCTTACGGTTCTTCATTCACCCAAGCACAATTACAGACACGACAGCGTTCAGCGTATGCTTGAATTCGGTCTTAACCGTTACGGCTACGCTATCTATTCACATACAGGTGATTATTCAAACGGCACACAGCTTAATGCCCGATTCTTCAATCAGCCGCTGACTGCTTTCGTAAGTGACAAGCACGAGGGCGTTCTTGGTGACAGCTACTCATTCTGTTCAATCAGCAATGAGGATGTTATCATCAGAGCAATCAAAAAGGCTGAAGACAGTGATGAAATAATCATCCGTGTTAACGAGGGTGCTTGCAAGATTGCAAACAACGTTGAAATCACACTTGGCAAGGGCATTACTTCAGCTTTTGAATGTAATGCTTATGAAGATAAGCTTGCAGATGCAAAGGTTGTTGACGGTAAGCTTGTATTCGATGTTGAGCCCTACGAGGTTAAGACATTTGCAGTTAAGCTTGCAGATGCAACTGTTTCCGATGCTACACAGCAGGCTGCTGTTGAGCTTCCTTATAACAGAAATATTATAACCTACAATCATAACAGAGCTACAACCGTAATCCCCGTAGTTAACGCATCAATTCCCGGTGAAATCTTCCCTGAAACAATCGAATGTGCAGGTATTAAGTTTACTACCGGTAAGAATGCTGACGGTGTTGACAACGCACTTATTGCAGACGGTCAGACCCTTACAGTTTACGGTAAAAAGCTTTACTTTGTAGCAGCAAGCATAGGCGGCGACAAGACCTTCAACTTCAAGGTTGGAGACAAGACTGTAGCAGTTCCCGTTCAGTCAATCAATGACAGAATCGGTAGATGGGACCTTTACGATCTCGGTGAGGTTGCAAACATCAAAACTGACAAGCTTGCCTGGGAGTGCACACATACCCATTCATTAAGCGGTGATAATGCAGGTGCTCAGCTCTTCTTCTTTATGTATGAGCTTAATCTCGGTGATGCTGAAACCGTTACTCTTCCCAAGGATAAGGATCTTCTGATCCTTGCCGCAACCCAGAGCCGTGACGGTTCATTCATCAAGCTTCAGACAGAGCTTTATGACAGAATTGAAGGCAGAAAGTTTGATTATAAGATGAGTGCAAAAGAGAAAATTGCTCACGAATATAACAAGCTTACAAGCAAAAAGCCTCACAACAAATCATAAAATTTAAAATAAAACAATCCCTGTAATTAAGCAGGGATTGTTTTGTGCGTAGGTGAAGAAATATGTTCAAATCAAACTGCCACACACATACACTGTACTGTGACGGTAAAAACACAGCCCGTGAAATGGTTGAAGCCGCAATTGAAAAAGGCTTTGTAAGCCTTGGCTTTTCAGGACACAGTCCGATGAAGGATGAAAACGAATGGACTATGTCTGTTGAAGATACAAAAAAATACATTGCGGATATCAATTCATTAAAAGGGGAGTATAAGGATAAAATCGACATCCTTTGCGGTATTGAGCTTGATGCTGATTATGATGGAGTAAATCCCGACGAGTTTGATTACGTAATCGGTTCTGTTCATCAGCTTAAAAGGAACGGAGTTGCTTATGATGTGGATTACACCGCAGAACTGCTTAAAAAGGCAACGGATGAATTTTTTGACGGTAGCTTCAATGCAATGAGCAAGGAATATTTCAACTGTCTTGCAGACTTTGTTATAAATACAAAGGTTGATGTTGTCGGTCACATTGACCTCATCACAAAGTTCAACCTCGATACGCCACTTTTTAATGAAGTTGATGCCGAATACCGTTCTTATGCTCTTGAAGCCGTTGACAGAATTCTCACCGCAAAGCCCGATGTTCTTTTCGAGGTTAATACGGGTGCAATGTTCCGTGTAGGCAAAAAGGAGCCTTATCCTGCCGAATTCATACTTCGTTACATATATGAAAAGGGCGGAAAAATAACACTTACCTCCGACAGTCACAGCGTTGAATCGATTGACTTTGCTTTTGAAGAAGCTGTCAGGTTTATCGAAAAATGCGGTTTTGATGAAATTTATTATCTTACACGACACGGAATAAAACCTGTTAAAATAAAGGAGTATTGTTGATGAGTATAGTTGAACTTTTTGTAATTGCCGTTGGGCTTTCTATGGATGCCTTTGCTGTTGCTGTATGTAAGGGTTTATCTGTAACAAAGCTTGAAAAAAAGCATATGCTTCTTACCGGCTTGTGGTTTGGCGGTTTTCAGGGGCTTATGCCTCTTATTGGTTACCTTTTAGGCTCAACCTTTGAAAAATACATTACTCCCGTTGACCATTGGATAGCCTTTGTTCTTCTTGGAATTATTGGTATCAATATGATTAAAGAGGGCCTTTCCAAGGAAGAAGAATGTTGTGAGGATGCATCATTCTCTGTGAAGACAATGTTTGTAATGGCGGTTGCCACAAGTATTGATGCACTTGCTGTCGGCATTACATTTGCACTTTTACCTGATGTAAACATCACTGCCGCAGTCTTATTTATCGGTGTTATAACCTTCGTTCTTTCTTGCATAGGTATTAAAATCGGTAATATTTTCGGTGCTAAATTCAAAAGCAAGGCTGAAATTTCAGGCGGTGTTATACTTGTGCTGATGGGTACAAAGATTTTGCTTGAACACCTTGGGATTATCAACTTTTAATTCATTACACTTGACAATACAAAAGCCGTATGCTATTATATATGAGCTTTGAGGGTGTAGCTCAGTTGGTCAGAGTACTTGCTTGACATGCAAGGGGTCGGTGGTTCGAGCCCACTCATCCTCACCAAAAAATTCCCGTTCGTAAGAACGGGAATTTTTTTATCCATTGCGAAAGCAATGGCATATCATCACGCGTCAGCGTGTATATCACCAACAACGGCATTGCCGTTGTTGTATCTCATCAGCCGTAGGCTGTATCAATGCTTTCGCAATGATGATATGCAACTTCTTCGAAGTTGATGATATCCAATTCCTTCGGAATTGATGATATACAATGCTTCCATTGATTTTACTACCTTAACCGTTTTCATAAGCTGATATCCGAAATATCACACATACACGTTTTCATATCAACGGTTTTGTCATCAGTAAAAATTACACATTCACTCAAAAGTAAATCCCGTTGAACATTTTCACCGCCAAAAGCAAAGCCTTCAGCAACTCTGCCGTCCTTTTTTACAACACGGTGGCAGGGGATAACACCGGGCTCGGGATTGACGTGCAGTGCATAGCCTACAACCTGCGACCAACGGGGATTGCCCGCCGCTGCGGCAACTTGACCGTAGGACGCAACCTTGCCCTCGGGGATTTTTCTGACTACATTATATATTTTTTCAAAGGTGTTCATTGTATGCCTCTTCGTTTGTTTCGGTAGAAATATTTTATCCGTAAAAGATACTGATATTACATAATTCTGATTTTCTTTACAATCTCATTACCGTTTACACTAATAAAGCTGTTACTCGGATTTCTTAAGCCTGCTTGTATCAAATCACCGTCAATTTTTGCGGAAAGCACGTGAGGTGTTTCTATGAGCATTTCAATTTCATCGTAAATATATCCGTCGATTACAAGCTCGTTGTTACGTTTAACTCTGCGATAAATGATGCTGTGTCCGTTGTGTGCAGCTTCGGCAAGCACACGGAATTTAGTATCAATATCAGCTCTTCGTTTATAAACGGAGTTTTCGGTTTCTTCGTCATTTTCGGTATATTCATACTGCGTTTTGCTTAAAGTTTCATCATCTGCAATGCCTTCACCGAGTCTGCCTTCCTCTTTGAGAGCTTTAAGCTTTTTACCCGTGATAATTCCTGCAATGAGATAGTAAAGCACAAGAGCGTGAATTACAATATCAAAAACCCCCGAAGCAAGTTCGCCTGCGGAGAAATAAAGCCACAGCATATAGGCACTGTCTATGGCGAACAATACAGTTGCAACTATCAGCCATTGATATCTTTTTTTACTCAAAATCCAACAAAGAAGATAAAGGGAAATTGAAATTACAGCAATAATTATTCCGAATATAAGTAATTCTTTATCATTGTACCAATATCCCGAACCAACAGCGAAGTAAGGAATGCTTGCCGAGAACAGCATCATTGATTCATTGCCGAAAAACATTGTAACAATGTTCAGAATCGTAAGCACCGTCATTATAAGCAGGTCTGCTCTTGCGGCCGCATAACGCTTGGTGTGTGCTTCGAGCGTGTTTTTTGCGAGTGCGTTTTTGTCTTTCATTTCTACATCTCTCCTTTTAAAATAAAAAAGTGCGCCATTGAGACGCACCGAAAAATGCATCTCTACTGCTGCGACACAAAATCCAAAACCTATTTCGGGTATAATGAATCTGAGATACACTTTTACCAAAGTGTTTCCCAAAACAGGCGATATTATGATTTTATGTCGCACTTATACTTTACCACTTTTTTTCAAAAAGTGCAATACTGTTTTTAAAATAACATTTTTTCTATTGACAAAATACCGCTTAATATAGTAAAATTAACACGTTAATTCAATATTTCAAATGCATTGATAAAAGAAGCACTTCCCTGACCTTTACAGAGAACGGTGTCCTCGGCTGTAAGCACCGTAAGGAAACGGAATGTTGCCGCTACTTTTTGAGCTGTTCCCGAAAGGGTAGCCGTATTGCCTGCGTTAAAGGCGTAAGAGTGGCACTTTATGTGCAATTCGGGTGGTACCGCGAGTCTTCTCGTCCTGATTTTTGGGACGGGATTTTTTTATTTATAACACAAATAAACCTTAAAATGAAAGGAAAGATAAAACTATGCAGTGGATGGGTTTAAACGAAATCAGAGAAAAGTACCTTGCATTTTTTGAATCAAAGGATCATATGAGACTTCCGAGTTTCTCACTTGTTCCTCAAGGGGATAAGAGTATCCTTCTTATCAATGCAGGTATGACACCGATGAAAAAGTACTTTACAGGTGAAGTAACACCTCCCAGTAAGAGGGTTACAACCTGTCAGAAATGTATCCGTACACCTGATATTGAAAACGTT
>JAZRFT010000060.1:0-5732 GCA_045643805.1 Acutalibacteraceae bacterium | reverse complement strand
AGACAGTTATTGATGAAACAATACCAATGGTTTTCACATCATAATCACCTAAAACATCCATAAGTGGCTTGATGATTACGCCGCCACCCATTCCTGTAAGTGAACCTACAGTTGTAGCAAAAAGTGCTAACAGAAAATAGATAAAAAGCTGCAAAAAAACACCCCCATAAAGTCTTACTTTTAAATTAATTATATCCCCGAATAAAACAAAAAGCAACAAAAAATAGGCAACACGCTAACCTGCCAATATTAACATAATAGCAAATTGAAGTTTGTTGGGATGAATGCATAATTAAGGTTGCTGCATTATATCAATCATCCCTACAAAGTCAATTTTTGTTTTCTTAAATGATTTTATATCCATAAGCTTATATCTCTTTTTTTACATTAAAATCACTATAAAAATAACTACATCTTTTATAATTTAATTATATCATATTTGCTCCTTGGATTTCAATACACACTATGGTAAATGAACACTAGCAACTGCACAAGATAGAAATTTTGTGAAAAACTTGCAGACGAATTTATCCGGCTAAATGGCTTTGTTTATTGTACTATCTATTAGTGGTTTATGCTTGGCTATTTCATTGAACGGATTAATTTTATATCAGATCTTTAATTGCCGAAAAATAGAAAATTTTATGTTGAAATTGTTATAGAGGTAAACTGAACAAGGAGAATGATGATTGAAAAAATATTGAGTAAAAATTCAATGAAAAGAGGAAAATCTCTAGCCCGTTATAAATGGGATTTTCGAACCACGGTTCGAAAATGAGACGTACTACCAAAAAAATCCAAGTCTTCGGACTTGAATTTTTTCATTTATCTCCGCAGGATATAATTTCGTTACGATAGTGAGTACATTAGATTATAATGACGGATGTCAAACAACTGAAATTGTAAAAACTATTGTGTTATTTTACCAAATCTCTTGAAAACAATTACAAAAAGTGTTAATATTAAACAAATAAATTATGGAGATGATATGATGTCAAAGAAGAAAACAACTTTACCAACAATGCTTCCCGATGGAGCGCTCTCTCACGGTGAGGGTAAGTACATATCAAAATTTGAATATGTATGTGTTATGCTTTCCCGTATCGGCGGTATGTTCGGCACAACCCTTACGGGTACCCTTGCCGCAGCCTTCCTTCACGAGCTTTATTTCGGACCTGCAGGAGTCAGCTCTGACGAAATTGCAGATATTCTCGCTGTGCAGTCAACCTTAACCACCATCCTTGGTATAGTAATGGGTGCCGTTTCAGGCATTATTGTTCAGAAGTGGAAGACCCGTTGGGGTAGATACCGTCATTGGTACATTATCTGTCTTGTTCCCATATTTGCACTCACTGCCCTTTATTTCTATGTTCCTGAAGGCTGGACCGTTCAGCAGATGACACTCTTCCGCTACGGTATTGCCTGCTGTCAGACCGTATTCAATACATTCAACAACTTCGGACAGAATATTATTCAGGTTATTTCTCCCAACCACAAGGAAAAGAAAACAGTTGCTACTATCTGGCAGCTTTCATATTACATCGGATACGGCGGAGCTTATATATCAACCTTTGTTTACGGCATTTTCAGTGACGATAAGAACAAGATGTATATGACACTCGCACTTGTTGCTGCAGCTGTTACCGCATTCGGTAATCTTATGTGTGCTCTTTTCTGTAAGGAAAGAATTGAGCTTCCCAAGAAGGAAAAGGTTAAGATTTCAAAGGCACTCTTCACTCTTTTCAAATACAGAAATTACCGCGCTTACCACTTAATGCAGTGGGTAAATAACTTTGCATGGCTCGGAAAAATGTCAACCTATCTTGCTGCCATTACAGTCGGCTCATCAAAGAATCTTCTGCTTACACTTCCCACTGCCGTGGGTACTGTTGTGGGTAATCTTATCTGCACAAAGCTTTCAAAAAAGCATGAGCCCACAAAGCTTCTTAAGTTCTGCGGTATCTATTCACCCGTTTCAGCTTGCGTACTTTTCGGAATCTGCTTTGTTGAAGCTAAGATGGGTATCAGATTCTTTGAGGGTTGGAACAGTATATTCTTCTATCTGTTCTATTTTGTTTTCGGTATCGGTATCGGTATTCAGGAGCTTTCAAACTCTCACTTCAATGTTGAATTCCTCGACTATCTTGAATGGCAGTGCGGCGAAAGAATGGAAGCTATTCAGGGTATTGTTCCCGGTTGGATTAACTCAGGCTGCAACTTCCTCAAGGAGCTTGCAATTCCCTTTATGATTGCATGGGCAGGCTATATGTCTTCAGCAGAGGGTGACCTTGTTAAAACAATGCAGGCTCAGCCTGATTATCTTGATACCTGCCTTAAGATTCTTGCCTTCCTTCTCTTCGGCTACACTTTGGCTAATGTTCTCAAGGCTATCATTCTTAAAACCTCTTATGATATTGAGGGCAAGAAGAAGGATGAGATGTACCGTGAGCTTGAGGTAATCAGAGCTGAACGCCACGAGGAAAATGAAACTCTCCGTCAGGTAAAAGAAGCTTTGGGAGAATAAAAATAAAATGAAGAATAAAAAGAAAGCCATAATTACGGTTATATCAGTTATTCTTGTTTTAGCGCTTATCGGTACAGGTATATACTTTTATCTTATGAGATACAACAAGGATGAAAACGATACCGAGGAATTATACAGACAAAATGTTGCTTCTGTAGAATACGAAAACACTATTGAAACAGCACATCCTCAGACTGATCTTTATGGAATTATTGATGAGCATTTCCGTTCAGCTTTGCCCGAAGGCAAAACCGAAAAGAAGGTTGCCGTTATCGGTTATGACGGTTGCCGTGCAGATATCCTTGCAGAAATGAAGAGCGAAAACAGTGCTATAGGATATCTTCTCGAGAACGGCGGCTCAAATAATCTTACCTACGCCGGCGGTGTGAATTATCCTGAAATCAATACCCAGGCTACATCAACAGCTCCCGGCTGGTGCTCCATTCTTACAGGTGTATGGGCTGATAAGCACGGTATTGAATATAACGGAATAACAAAATCTCTTGAATACAAAATGCTTATGACAACCCTTATCGAAGAGAATGTTATTGAAAATGCCGCATTCATTACAAAATGGGACGGTCATTTCACGGGCAGCAGCTCTACATACATTGATGAAAAAGCATACTGCGAAGAGAATAATATTGATATTGATTTTAATCTTCGTAAAAACAAAACAGACATTCACACAGGCGCTATGGAAGAGGTCGTAAGTGAAGATTGTGCAGATTTTGTGTTTATCATTTATGAAAACACCGATTCCGCAGGTCACGATTTTGGTTTCTCCTTCAACAACCCCATATACAAAAATGCTTTCAATAAGAAGGATGCATATGGCTATGAAGTAATCAAAGCTATTGAAAGCAGAGAAACCTACGCTGCAGAGGATTGGCTTATTATTGTCACCTCAGACCACGGCGGCTTTGGTACAGGCCACGGCGGCGAAAGTATTCAGGAAAGAATGACATTTGTAGCTATGAACAAGGAATGGAACTAAAAGAAAAAGCGAAGCCTCCTTGCTTTTGCAGGGAGGCTTTTCAGGTTTTGCAGAAAGAGAGGAATATAAATGCAAAAAAAATATTCGCACGTAGTAGTCATAGGTGTTGACGGTGCAGGCAGTTGGTTTAAAGATGCCGATACGCCTAACTTTGACCGTATTTTTTCAGACGGTGCAATCACATATAATGCCCTTTCTTCAAAACCCACCATAAGTGCAGAATGCTGGGGCTCAATGCTTATCGGTGTGGGACCTGAGGTGCATAAGCTGACAAACAAGAGAGTTTCTGTATTGCCTTATCCTGTATGGTCAAAGCACCCTACGGTTTTCCGCCGCATAAGAAAGGCTTACCCGAAAGCAGAACTCGGCTCTTACTGTGACTGGAATCCTATTACAAAAGGAATTGTCGAAAAATTTATCGGTGTTTCTCATGCAACAGCAAAGGACAAAGAGTTGACACCCCTTATATGTAAGTATATCCGTGAAAAGAAACCCGACTTTCTGTTTGTCCACTTTGACAGCACTGACGGCGCAGGTCACAAATACGGCTACGGAACGCCCGAACACATCAGCGCTATCAGTGAAGTTGACAAGCTTATCGGTGATGTTTACTCTGCAATTGAAAGTTCTGATATACTCGAAGATACTCTCTTTATGGTTATTGCAGACCACGGCGGTACCAATGACAAAAAGGGCGGCAGTCACGGTGGCTGGACAGATGAAGAAAAATATGTCACCTTTGCCGCAGTCGGTAAAGATATAAATAGCGGTGAAATGGGGGAAATGAATATCCGCGACCTTGCTGCAATTGTGCTTTATGCTATGGGTATTGATATTCCCGCCTTCAATGAAAAAGGCTGGACCTCACAGGTTCCAAAAGGACTGTTCAGCGATTATGACGGCGAATACCGTGATATTTCACATCTCACAGGTGCTGCGCCTAGGATTTCAAAAACACATCACAAGTCTGAACTTATTTAAGGGGTAATGGTTTATGGGAAAGGTAAAATTCAACTATGATTATTCCAAAACTCTGTGGATGAAAATGTTTCTCGCACGTCCCGATTTTAAAAAGCAAACCTCCGAGGTACTTATTAATTTTGAGCAGGCACTTGAAATAATCAAAACAATTGATAATATTACTCAGGGTATAACTAAAATAATATATCTTGTCGGTTGGCAGGGTTTAGGACACGATGACTGCTTTCCCGAAATGGAGATTGTCAATCCTTACCTTAAGCGTTCATGCGATGAAACGGCAAGGGACAGCTATCTGTGGCTTTACGAAGAAGCAAAAAAATATAATACTGTCGTCAGTGTTCACGGTAATATCGCCGATGAATATGCAGAAAATCAGTCCCACGGTGAATTTATAGAGGCCGATGCAATAGTAAAAGATAAGGACGGAACCCCTGCAGTTATTGAAGTTTTCAACGACAGAAATGCTTATAAAACATCATATAAGCAATACCTGGAAAGCGGGCTTTTCAAAAAATATTTTGACCGCTTCTGTGATACTCTGCCCGTAAAGGAAGCAGGCACAATTCATCTTGATAATTTCTGTATTATTGAAAATTTCAGTCCGAGAACTGATGTGTATGAGCAGGCTGAAGCAAGAAATAAGATATTAGACTATATCGCAGAGCAGGGAATTGATGTCACGAGCGAATATACTTACCGTGAGCTTCCTCTTCGTGCCGATTTTCATGATCACCCTGCAAGAAAATACTACAAGAAAAACGGTGCTGAACTTGACACAAGGGATTGGCGTGACGCTCCCATAAGAGCCCTTGGCAGAATTCCCGCTGTATGGTGGATGAACTTCGTGACTATTGACGACTGTATGAAAATTGAACCCTCAATGTACAGCGGATATTTAAAAGATGAAGCACTCAGAAATGTTTTTTACTCTTCAATGCACGGTGAAGATATATGGATGAAAAAAGGAACCGATAAAGCTGCGTGGGTGCCTCTTTTTATAAAAGAATTTTGTACAATGCAGCTACCGTTTACATATCTT
Organism: Acutalibacteraceae bacterium; assembly: GCA_045643805.1. Classification (GTDB taxonomy): domain Bacteria; phylum Bacillota; class Clostridia; order Oscillospirales; family Acutalibacteraceae; genus UBA6857. Next base: position 191 of record JAZRFT010000060.1, on the reverse strand, counting down.
AACCGATATAAGAGAATGAGCTATAGAGGAAATAAAATTCTCGGATATACTGTTTCATTTACCGGAAATATTGAAAGCTGCGGCAGAAACAAGTCCATCAGTAAAAACGGAGTTATCCTTAAAAAGGGAAATAATGTTATTCTGCCTCTTACCGATGATAACAAAATTTTCATTGCTTATTCTGAAAAAGG
>JAZRFT010000059.1:0-9547 GCA_045643805.1 Acutalibacteraceae bacterium | reverse complement strand
CCTATTGACCTTGGCACTCAGGTAATCAATATGAATGCAGCCGAGGGTAAGCTCAGCTTCTTCAGAAGAATTGAAAAGCCTGCTCTCTGGTCAAGCGAATGTCCCAACCTTTACACTCTTGTTATGAAAATAAGCTGCGACGGCAAGGACACCTACAAGGCTATCCGTATCGGTTTCAGACAGGTTGAAATTCAGGGTGAAAAAATCCTCATCAACGGCAAGCCTCTTCTTATAAGAGGTGTAAACCGTCACGACTACGACCCCCATCACGCCTGGGCTGTGCCTGATGAAAGATATATTCAGGACCTTAACATCATGAAGCGCAGCAACATCAACTCAATCCGTACAAGCCACTACCCCAACGACCCTCGCTTCTATGACCTTTGCGACGAATACGGCTTCTACGTTATGGATGAATGCGACCTTGAAACTCACGGTGTAAGAAGAAAGAACGTTCCCGGTGACAACCCCATGTGGACCGAGGCCGTTGTTGACCGTATGGAAAGAATGGTGCTTCGTGACAGAAACCATCCTTCAGTATTTATGTGGAGTCTTGGCAACGAGGCAGGTGACGGCAGCAACTTCCTTCGCATGAAGGAGGCAGCCCTCAGACTTGACACAACCCGTCAGTTCCACTATGAAGGCGACTTTGACTTTACAAAGTGTGGCGTTATCAGCCGTATGTATCCCACCGAGGATCAGGTTGAAAAGCTCGGCAAAAAAGAGCCTCTTACAATCACCTGGTTTGACAACATTGCAAACTCCCTTGCAGCAGACAGCAAGCCCATTCCCAAGGAGCTTTACACAAAGCCCGTTGTTTTCTGCGAATATGCTCACGCTATGGAAAACTCCCTCGGCAACTTCCAGGAATACATGGATGCCTTTGAAAAGTATGACAACCTCTGCGGCGGTTATATCTGGGACTTTGTTGACCAGGCTATCCACAAGGTAAACAAAGACGGCGAGGACATGTGGCTTTACGGCACAGACTACAACGAAAAGGATTTCTGGGCTCTTCCTCCCTATAACACCTGTGCAATCGTGGGCAGTAACACCTACTTTAATGCAAACGGCATCATTGCCGCAGACAGAAAGGTACACCCCTCAATCCACGAGGTAAGAAAGGTTTATTGCGAAATTCAGATTAAGGCAGTTGACCTTGAAAAGGGTATTTTCCTGCTCAAGAATAAGCAGATGTTCTCCGACCTTAAGAAGTTCGACATTCAGTATATAATCACAGATAACGGTGAAAAAATCAAAGAGGGTATCCTCAAGAGAAGCTCCTTTGAAAACCTTGAACCCTTGAGTGAGATGGAATTCATCTTCGATTACGGCATGGACAAAATGCCCGAGGGTGAGGTTATCATAACCTTCTCCTTCATCCGCCGTGATGACTGCCGCTTTGCAAAGGCAGGTTACGAACAGGGCTTTGATCAGTTCATCCTCAAAAAGGCTGATGAAAAGGCAGAAGAAAAGCAGGAAGGCGCAGTTACCGTTGAGGGCACAGAAAAGGAATTCACCGTAAAAGGCGAAGGCTTTGTTTATACCTTCAAGAAAGGTCTTCTCACCTCAATGGTGAAGGACGGTAAGGAATACCTTAAGGGAGAGCTCAAGCCTAACTATTACAGAGCTCTTACCGATAACGACATTGACTACATCAACTTTGTTCCTCCCCTCATTCCTGCACATCCTCTCCATGCGTGGAAGCTTGCATCAAGCACTTTCAAAACAAAAACTGCAAGTATTCAGCGTTTACCCCACAGCGTAGAAATCACAACAAATATTTCCGCTGTCGGCATGAAGAATGCAAAGCTTTCCTACACCGTTTACCCTGACGGAAAAATCGAAGTAACCGAAACAGGCACACCCGTTATGGATATGGTACGCTTCGGTACTGTTCTTACAATGGACAGAAGCTTTGAAAACGTAAAATGGTACGGCAGAGGTCCTCACGAGAACTACATTGACAGAAGAGTCGGTGCAAGAGTGGGACTTTACAAGATGACTGTAACCGACCTTGAGCATCACTATATGAGACCTCAGGAAAACGGCCACAGAACTGATATCCGCACACTTGAAGTTACAAACGCTGAAGGTCAGGGACTTAAGTTCACTCACAAGGGCGAAACCTTTGAATTCAACTGTCACCATTACACAATCAACGACCTTGACAATGCGACTCACATTCACTCCTTCAAGCACAAGGATTTCACTACCGTTTGCATTGACCACAAGCAGAGAGGTAACGGCGGTGACACACCGGGTAATGCCTGTCTGCGTGAGCCGTACATTATGCACGGTAATACGAAGTATGAGTTCAGCTTTGTGATTGAAGTAATGTAAAGAACAAGCAAAAAGAAAAGTTTTTTTGGTTACTTTTTTTACAAAAAAAGTAACGCCCGACCGGCGAGGTCATTAAATAAATTATTATAAAGGCAAAGGTCACGGATTATTGTTTCCGTGACCTTTTAAATTGTCACTCAGAGCCCTATGCGTACATAACAATTTAGCTATAAAGAATAAAAGCAGGTGTTTAATTTTAACACCTGCTTCTTATCGTATTATTTATAGCAAGGGGCTCTGCCCTCTTTCCCCCACAAGCTTTTGTAAAAGCTTGACCAAAACTTTAACAATTTTACTCCATCTCAAAGCTGCCTGTGTAAAGCTGATAATACTTTCCGCCCTCATCAATAAGCTTCTGATGGTTGCCCTCTTCGATTATCTCACCCTTTTCAAGTACAACTATATCGTCAGAATTTCGTACAGTTGAAAGTCGGTGAGCAATAACAAACACAGTCTTGTTATCCATCAGCTTGTCCATACCGATTTCAATAAGTCTTTCTGTTCTCGTGTCAACGGAGGATGTAGCCTCGTCAAGGATAAGCAATGGGGCGCCTGCGATAGCGGCTCGGGCAATATTGATAAGCTGTGCCTGACCGACAGAAATATTCGTAGCATCGGGCTTAATCTGGGTTTCGTAGCCCTCGGGAAGCTTTTCAATAAAGGAATGGGCATTTGCAAGCTTTGCCGCCGCAATAACCTCATCATCCGTTGCATCAAGCTTACCGTAACGGATGTTTTCCTTAATAGTACCCGAGAAGAGCTTTGTATCCTGAAGCACCATTGCCATAGAATTACGAAGGTCATCCTTCTTTATCTCCTTGATAGAAATACCGTCATAAGTGATTTCTCCCTTATCAATTTCGTAGAATCGGTTGATGAGGTTTGTAATTGTAGTCTTACCCGCACCCGTTGAGCCTACGAAAGCAATCTTCTCGCCCTCTTTAGCATCGATGTTGATATTCTTAAGCACCTCTGTGCCCTCAACGTAAGAGAAGGTTACGTCCTTGAGTTCGATATGACCCTTGAGAGGAACGTATCTTACTCCGTCCTCCTCGGGAAGCTTCCAGGCAAATTCACCTTCGTCACCTTCGGCTTCAACATCCTCACCAAGAGCATTTTTGATAAGTCTTACAAGAGTTGCCTTACCCTCATCGGTTTCAGGATCTGTATCAAGCACGGCAAAAACACGCTCCGCACCTGCAAGGGCGGCTACGAGTGAGCTGTAACAGCCTGCAAGGGATGCAATGGGTGAAGCGTAGCTTTTTGACTTATCAAGATAAGCAACAAGAACTGGTACTGTCATACTTCCGCCAAGCACAAGGAATGCACCAAGGAAAACCACAATAGCATAGTTTACACGGGTAATCATTGACATAAGCGGGCCCATAAAGCCACCGATGATATTAGCCTTTACGCCTGTTCTGCGGTAGTTTTCGTTAAGCTCACTGAACTGCGCCTTTGTATTATCCTCACGGGAGAAAAGCTTTACAACCTTAATACCCTTGATGTACTCTTCAATATAGCCGTTACACTCGGCAATAGCCTTCTGCTGTTTTTTGAAAAAGGGTGAGCACTTGCCCGTAATGATAATCACAACAGCAAACATAAGCACAATTGCAACTGTAATTGTAAGGGTAAGCTTCCAGCTCATATAAAGCATAATACCGATTGTCATAACAGCCGAAATAAAGGATGAAATGAGTGTGGGGAAGTTATCACTTACAAGACTGCTTACCATACTTACGTCATTTGTAAAATGGCTCATAATTTCGCCGGTTTTTCTCTTGTCAAAAAATTCAAGAGGAAGAGTCTGAATATGATTGAAAAGGTCACGGCGCATATTTTTAAGAGTATGGCTTGAAATATAAAGCATTATCTTTGTATAAATAAGGTTACATGCAGCGGAGAAAATGTAGCACGCCGCCATAATAACAAGCCATTTGGCAATTTCGGCAAAGGGATTTTCAACATCACTATTGCCCGTAATGACACCTTCGAGAACTTCATAAACAGGAATCATAAAAAGGGAAGCAATAACACTTGTTACGGTTGTAAGCACAACAAGAACTGCAACAAGGATAAGCAGAGCCTTATATTTTATGATATAAGAAATCAGGCGCTTTGTAGCGGTTTTGATGTCCTTGGGCTTCTTTCTTTTCTTTGCTTCTTCCTTTTTTTCTCGCTCTTTGCGTTCTTCCTCGGTTTCGTTTTCGGGGATTTTCTTTTTTGCTCTTTTTCTTATACGCTTTCTGCGTTCTTCCTTTTTGGAAAGCTTTTTATCCTCGGTGTTTTCCTCGGTTGCTTCCTGAACAGCTTCTTCATTAAGAAGCTCCTTTTCTGTTACTTCGTCTTTAACTTCACTTGCTTTGGAGTTATTATTCACTGTGCCAACACTCCTTCCTGCTGTGAAACAAAGATTTCCTTATAAATTTCACTTGATTCCTTAAGCTCATCATGGGTACCCGTAGCGTGAATTCTGCCGTTATCCATAACAACGATTCTGTCGGCATCCATAATTGAGGTAATTCTCTGTGAAATGATGATTTTTGTAATACCGGCAAACTCCTCACTGCGAAGAGTCTGACGGATACGGGCATCTGTTGCCGTATCAACCGCACTTGTTGAGTCATCAAAAATAAGTATCTTCGGCTTTTTGATAAGTGCTCTTGCAATACAGATACGCTGACGCTGACCGCCCGAAACGGTGTTACCGCCCTGACCGAGCTCGGTGTCATATCCCTTTTCAAAGCCCTCAATAAACTCGTGAGCCTGGGCAGCCTTTGCGGCCTCAATGATTTCCTCGTCGGTTGCATCAAGTTTACCCCAACGGATATTTTCCTTGATTGTGCCCGAGAAAAGAAGGCTCTGCTGAAGCACAACGGCAATTTCGTCACGGAGATTTTTGAAGGAATATTCCTTTACATCTCTGCCGCCTACAAGCACCTGACCTTCGTCGGCATCGTAAATACGGGGAATAAGCTGAATAAGGGTAGACTTTGATGAGCCCGTACCGCCGATAATACCGAGGGTTTCACCGTGAGCTACGCTGAGGCTTATATCCTCAAGGATGTTCTTTTCAGCATCTCTGTTATATTTAAAGGAAACATTTTTAAATTCAATTGAGCCGTCTTCAACGGTAAGATTTCTATCCGCACCTTCATCACTTACAGCAGGCTCCTGCTTAAATACCTCACCGATTCTGTCGATAGATGCCTTTGCCATAATCATGCTTACAAATACAAGAAGCACCATCATAAGTGATGAAAGCACCTGTGTGATATATGTAACAAATGCAGTAAGGTCACCAACGGTAAGTCCGGTTTCATCAATCGCGGCGGCAGGATTGCTGATAATGATATCACTGCCTCTCCACATAGCAAAAACCATACAGCCGTAGATAACAAACATAATGGCAGGCATAATGTAAAGGGTGATAGACTGCGCCTTGATTGTAAGCTTCATAACGCCCTCATTGACCTCGGCAAAGCGGCTCTTTTCGTGATCCTGACGGACAAATGCCTTAACAACACGTATGCCGTTGATGTTACCACGGAGCACACCGTTGAACTCGTCGGTCTTTTTGAGCATTTTTTTGAAAATGGGAACAGCCATAGCACCCATAATTCCGAGAATAATAACGATTGCAGGAAGTGCAACATAAAAAATAACGGAAAGGTCACGGCTGATATCAAGGGCGTACTTGAGTGCGGCAATAAGCATAAGAGGTCCCTTGATAAAGGTTACAATAGTGTTTTTATAAACACCCTGCACCTGTGAAACGTCACTTGTCATTCTTGTGATAAGTGATGATATTTTAAGCTTATTGATGTTTTCAAAGGAGAGATCCTGAGTTTTGTTGAAAAGCTCTCTTCTTAAATTAGCACCGAAGCCCATACTTGCAATAGCACTGCAGCGTGAGGCTACGTAGCCGACAGCGAGCGTAACCGCACAAAGAAGCAGCATTTTAAGAATTTCCACGGAAAGCTCATTTGTGATTATTGACCTTGATGCCTCGGAGCCGGGCTCAAGGGTATAAAGCATATCCACAACCCTACCCATTGCCTTGGGAATTTCAAGCTCAATGATAATATCAAGGTAAATCATAAAGGGGCAGATTACAGTAAGAAATCTGTAGCCCTTTGTAAAGGACATAAAGCGTTTAAACAAAAGAAAACCTCCTTTAAAAAAAGTCCGTGACCGAAAGGCCGAGGGCCTGAATGTGCACCTGCGGTGCAGTAAAGCATACTTTTACCCCATCGGTATGAACACCTTTGTAAGTGCAAAGTAAATAATAAGTGAAATTGTATCTACAAGCGTAGTGATAAGCGGACCTGCCATAAGTGCAGGGTCAAGCTTAAGAAGCTTTGCCACAATAGGCAATGTACAGCCAATTGTTTTTGAAACAAAAACAACCGCCGCAACTGAAAGGGAAACCACCATAATAACGCTATTGGTTGTATCACCGCCCGTAAGCCCTCTTACAACAAGCATTCTTATAACATTGGCAAGTGCAAGTGCAATGCCGACCATAAGGGAAACGCGGACTTCCTTCCAAAGAATTTTGAAGTAATCCTTGATTTTCAACTCACCCAGGGCAAGACCGCGGATGATAAGGGTTGAAACCTGGTTGCCTGAGTTACCGCCCGTACCCATAAGCATAGGAATACAAGCTGTAAGACCTGCAATTGTTGCAAGCTGTGCCTCAAAGCCTTCAATAATCTGTCCGGTGAAGGTTGACGCAATCATAAGCAGCAGCAACCAGCCGAAACGGTTTTTTGCAAGGGAGAAAACACCCGTCTTAAGGTATTCATCCTCTGACGGAGTAAGAAGGGCCATCTTTTCCATATCCTCTGTGGCCTCTTCATCAATAATGTCGACGATGTCGTCGATAGTGATAATGCCGACAAGTCTGTCCTCCTTATCCGTTACGGGAACGGAGAGAAGGTCGTACTTTTTAGCAACGGAAGCAACCTCTTCCTGGTCATCCATTGTACGGACAAAAATAAGCTGCTCGTCATCACTCATAATTTCCGTAAGCAGAGTATCATCATCGTTGAGAAGCAGTCTGCGAAGCGGAAGTGTACCGACAAGCCTTCTGCCGTCGTCGATAACATAACAGGTATAAATTGTTTCCTTATCAATACCGTTACGGCGGATGCTCTTAACAGCCTCGGCAACGGTAAGTCTGTCGTGAAGCTCAACCATTTCGTTGGTCATCACGCTGCCTGCGGAGTTTTCGGGATACTTAAGGAAGCGGTTGATGGTATCTCTTGTTTCCTTGTCAGTATTTGCAAGCACTCTTCTTACAATATTCGCAGGCACCTCCTCAAGGAAGTCAACGGCGTCGTCCACAAACAGGTCATCCATAAGGCGCTGGATTTCGCTATCGGTAATTGACTGCACAATAGCCTGCTGATTATCAAGGTCAAGGTAAGCGAAAACGTCTGCCGAAATATCCTTGGGAAGAATACGGAAAAGACGCACCGCTGTTTTGTCATCGTCAAACTCCATTATGAATTCAGCGATGTCAGGATAAGCCATATCGGTAAGCTCGTCCCTTAAAAGCCTGAGATTATTATCCTCGAGTAAGGAACGAAGATAAGAAAAATCCTGCTCATTCATTTTTTCACCGGCTTTCTCAGTACAGCTCTGACGGTAAAACGGCAGGGTCTGCACTAAATTTTGTTAAATTGCACGCGTTAGGTTTACTATCACCGTCCACAGTGAGACCCACCTCCTGATAATGAATTTGAGGGCTATTTACCCATACTATATTATTGTACATTTTTGTGCACTCAAAGTCAACTGAAAACAAAGAATTAAATCATAAAAAATCACACCGTCGGCATAACTTCCGACGGTGTGTTGTATAAAGCCTTATTAGAATTATTTCTTACTCCAGGTTGAAGGAGAAAGAGCAATAAGCATGGGATAAATTTCAAGTCTGCCAAAAAGCATTGCAAAGGAAAGCACTATTTTTGAAAGTGGTGAAAAGGCTGCATAGCTTGAGGCAGGGCCTGCTGCGCCAAAGGCAGGGCCGATATTATTCACGCAGGAAACTGCTGCTGTAAGGTTTGTTTCAAAATCAAAGCCGTCAAGGCTTATAACAAGAAAAACTGCACACAAAAGCATAATGTAAACTATTGTGTATGCACTTACAGAGCTTATCACCTGATTTTCAACACTCTTACCCTCAAAGCGCATTGTATTAACAGAACGGGGATGGAGCAGTTTTTTAACCTCTCTTCTTACCTTTTTGGCAAGAATGACAACTCTTGCACATTTGAAGCCACCTGCAGTTGAGCCTGCACAGCCGCCCATAAACATAAGCAGGAATATTATCCCCTTTGAAAATGCCGGCCATTGATTAAAATCTGTAGTTGCATAGCCAGTTGTACTCATAACCGTACCCACCTGAAAGGCAGAATGGCGTACAGCCTCAGAAACAGAGCTGAAAAGCGGAAAAATATTTACTGTGATAAGAATTATTGCTGTAGCTATAACACAAAGATAAAATTTAAACTCGGTGCTTTTCATAACCTCCTTAAAGCGCTTTAAAAGCACTAGGTAATATATGTTGAAATTTACACCAAAAATAAACATAAATATTGTTGTTACCCACTGAAGATACGGTGAATATGAGCCGAAGGAGTCTGCCTTTACACCAAAGCCACCTGTACCGGCTGTACCCACAGCGTGAACAATGCTTTCAAAAAGGGGCATACCACCAATTAAAAGGAACACTACGTTAAGCAGGGTAATTACAATATAAATAATGTAAAGTATGCGTGTTGTTTCCTTCATTTTAGGCACAATCTTACCTACTACAGGTCCGGGAGATTCGGCACGGAGAATATGAATACTTCTATCGGAAAGATTGTTGATTACAGCCATTACAAAAACAAGCACACCCATACCACCGAGCCAATGAGTAAAGGAGCGCCAGAATAAAAGCCCCTTGCTCATAGCCTCAACGTCAGTAAGGATTGATGCACCCGTAGTTGTAAAGCCACTTGCTGTTTCAAAAAACGCGTCAATGTATGAGGGTATCTCTCTGCTGAAATAAAAGGGAAGCGCACCGATTGCAGAAAGCGCCATCCAGCAAAGAGCAACAATTACAAAGCCCTCCTTGGCAAAAATAACCTTCGATGAAGGCTTGAAAACAATTGTAAGTAAGGTGCCTGTAATAAGAGAAACTGCAATT
>JAZRFT010000058.1:0-28792 GCA_045643805.1 Acutalibacteraceae bacterium | reverse complement strand
ACCGACAAGTATGCTTCTGAAATTTACATTGATAGCCTTTACAGGATAACTCCTTTACAAATGTTGATTTTATATTTTTATCCAGTATAAGAGTATAGCACACAAGCCGGGTGGTGTCAACTGCACATACGGGGTGTTTTTCACTTGATTTTTTTCCTCATAATTGCTATAATATATAATCAATGTAAATTAATATAAAGGAGATATATATTATGATTAAAATTTCACCGTCTATTCTTTCATGTGACTATTCAAAAATGGGTGAGGAATTCGAAAACATGAAAAGATGCGGAGCTGACTGGCTTCACATTGACGTTATGGACGGTCACTTTGTGCCCAACATCACCCTCGGTGCTCCCCTTGTAAAGTGCCTTCGCAAGTGCTCCGACCTTGTTTTCGACTGCCACCTTATGATAAGTGACCCCAAAAAGTACATCCCCGATTTCATCAATGCAGGTGCAGACCTTATCTGCTTCCACGTTGAAAGTGACTCCCCTGTTGAGGAAACCATCGACCTTATCCGTGAAAGCGGTAAAATTGCCGCCCTTGCAGTAAAGCCCGGCACTCCCATCGAAACTGTCTACCCCTACCTCGATAAGCTCGGCATGGTGCTTGTTATGACCGTTGAGCCCGGCTTCGGCGGACAGTCCTTTATGGCTGATATGATGGATAAAATCGTCAAGCTCCGTGAGGAATGTGCAAAAAGAGGCATCGAAATGGACATTCAGGTTGACGGCGGCATTTCCCTTGACACCGTTGAAACCGCCGCAAAGGCAGGTGCAAATGTCCTTGTTGCAGGCTCTGCAATCTTCGGCAGCGCTGACCCTGAAAAAACAATCAGCGAGCTTCGCGGCAGGGCTGCAAAATATTTTTAATCAAAGAGGATTATTATGAAGATAAAAAATCCCTTCACAAAAGGCAGTCCTTACGGCAACCACAACCCCCGTGTCCGTAAGAGCTACTACACCTTTGCAAAAGAATATCCTGCGGGTAACATCCCTCTGGAAAGGCGCTCCTATCAGAGATTACAGTCACAAAGCAGAAGGAAAAAGCTTTTCATGTTCACCTGCTTTATTCTGCTCGGCCTTTCATTTTTCTCGGTAAGGCTCTTGCTTGACATTTCCCACAAGGTCCCCACCGAAGAGGAAATCACAACAACCGTGCCCTCACAGACTACCCAGCAGACCGACGAAAACCAACCCACGGACCCTTCACAGCAAACGGAGCAAACACAGCCCGAGGAAAGCAAGTCAATTCTTGAAGCAAAAGGCTTCCGTGCCCTTTATATGCCTTATGAGCACCTTGGCGACACAGCTTATATAAAAGACTTTATCAAGGAGCTTGAAAAAAAGGACTGCAACGGCGTTGTTATTGACTTCAAAACAAAAAACGGCAAGCTCTGCTACAGCTCACTTAACAGCTATGCAATCAGTGCCCGCTGTGCAATTTTTGACAACAACACCGTCCGTGAAGCACTCAGCATTTTCAAAAAGGAAGGCATCACCGTTGCGGCAAGAGTTTTCTGCTTCCTTGACAACACAATTCCCGTAGAGTGTCCCGAGCTTGCGGTTAAGTATATGGACACCGACGTTAACTGGATTGACACCACCGCAGAGGGTGACAGCAAAACCTGGCTCAATCCCTGCTCAAGGGAGGCTCTTTTATACCTTGTTGATATCATTGACGAAATCCAGAGTTTCAACATCGGCGGCTTTATTCTCGAGGCCTGCCACTTCCCCGACAGCGACAACACCGGCGGTGCATCCTTCCCCGGTGAAAACGCCTTTAAAAACAAAAATGCTGTTTTGCAGGTTTTCATTAACAAAATCAGAAAAACCGTTTCCGAGGACAAGTTCGTGATTTTCTCAATGGATGCTGACGATGCCCTTAACGGCAACAAAAAAATCTACTACGGTGAGGTCAAGGATATTGCCTTTGACGGCGTTGCCGCTTATACAATCAACCGACCCGAGGACACCGTGCTCGACAAGAGAACGGACTACTCCTCAATGCTCGCTCTTTTTGAGGGCATTGAAAAGAACTTTGAGGAAAAAGCCTTCGTCCCCGTTATTGATATGAGTGAATACTCAAGAAAATATATGAGAACGGTAAAAAAGAACTGCCTTAACTTCATCATCATTGATGAAACAGGAGAATATTAAGTTATGGGGATTGCCCCATTAAGGTGATAATTATGACTAAAACTGCTTTCATTGCTATTGTCGGCAAGCCCAACGTGGGCAAATCATCAATACTCAACAAGGTGCTCGGACAGAAGATTGCCATTGTTTCCGATAAGCCCCAGACCACCCGTACAAGAATTATGGGTGTACTTACCCGTGGCGACACACAGCTTGTTTTCACCGACACCCCGGGCTTCCACAAGCCCAAAACAAAGCTCGGTGAAAAAATGATAAAGGCCGTAGGTGACAGCATTTCAGGTGTTGACGCCTGCCTTTTTGTGGTTGAGCCTACGGGTGCACTCACCGAAAGTGAGCTTGAGCTTATCGAAAAAATCAGAAAGAGTAAAATCCCCTGCATCCTTGCCATCAACAAAATTGACACGGTAAGTGATAAAAGCGAGCTTATCAGCAGAATTGCAGAGCTTTCCGAGCTTCTTTCATTTGTTGCCCTCATCCCCGTTTCCGCCGTGAAGAATGACGGCATCGACATCCTCGTCGACGAAATGGAAAAGCTTGCCTTCCCCTCGGAGCACTTTTTCCCCGAGGACACCCTCACCGACCAGCCTGAAAGAGTCCTTGCCTCGGAGATTATCCGCGAAAAGATGCTCCGCTTACTTGACAAGGAAATCCCCCACGGTGTTGCCGTTTCCATTGAAAAAATGCGTGAGCGCTCCGACCGTGACCTTATGGACGTTGAGGCTATCATCTACTGTGAAAAGGAAAGCCACAAGGGTATCATCATCGGTAAAAAGGGTGCCACCCTCAAGCGTATTTCCACCTATGCCCGTCAGGATATGGAAAAGTTTTTCACCTGCCAGGTGAATCTGCAGTGCTGGGTAAAGGTGAAAGAGGACTGGCGTAACCGTGAGGGCCTGATTCATAATTTCGGGCTGGATTAAGGCAATGCTGTAAGGCGTTGCAATGATATATCCGCTTTGCGGATATGATGTTGCCCTACGGGCAAATGATGTTCGTCTTCGACGAAATGATGTATTTGCCTGCGGCAATATTGAGGGTCTGCGACGCATTGGAACCCCTCAGTCAATGCAAAGCATTGACAGCTCCCCTTTCAGGGGAGCGAATATTTCCTCCCCTGAAAGGGGAGGTGGCAAAATCTTTGATTTTGACGGAGGGGTGCTCCAACCTCAATCCTGCACAAAAACCAACCCCAAAATTTGTTAACAACATAAAATATTTTTTTCCTGTTTAGTAAGACCTTTTTCTGCAAAGCATAAAGATATAATCGCAGATGAGGTGACACTATTATGGATAAAAAAGCATTGTGGGATAAATTCATTCAGACGGGTAAGGTTTCAGATTATCTCAATTACAGCAGAGCCGTAAAGGAAGGCTTTGCCAATGACGAGGACGACCTTGAAGCCGCCGAAGAATTCTACCCCGATTGCCCCAACGGAGAGGACTATAAATATGACAATCAGAACGGACGGTATAGTAATTCGTGAACAGAATACAGGTGAGCAGGACAGACTCATTACCGTCCTTACAAGGGAAAAGGGCGTAATAAGAGCCTTTGTCAACGGTGGAAGAAACCCCAAAAACAAAAATGTTTCTTCCACGGGGCTTTTGTGCTACTCCGATTTTTCCGTTGAAAAAACAAAAAAAGATGTTTATTTTATAAAAGAGGCTACATCAAAAAAGGTCTTCTTCTCTTTAAGGCAGGATATAGTAGACCTTTCCCTTGCACAGTACCTTTCGGAAATTGCAGGTGAGCTTGCCTCGAGAGAGGAAGAAGCAGGGGAATTTCTGCCCCTTATTTTAAACAGTCTCCACCTGCTCTCAACAAAGGGCAAGGATCCGACTCTTATAAAGGCTGTGTGTGAGCTTCGTATGCTCACCCTCGCAGGCTATATGCCACAGCTTGTGGGCTGTAACAAATGCGGTGTTTACGAAAGCGAAAAAATGTACTTTGACACATTTACGGGTGAAATGTTCTGTGAAAATTGCAGAAGCACAGCAAAGCTTACGGAAATGAACGCAGGCACCGTCAGGGCAATGAGGCATATCTGCTTAAGTGAGCCGTCAAAAATTTTCAGCTTCAGCCTGCCGACAGAATCACTTTTTGCCCTTTCACAGATAAGTGAAAAATACTTGCTTAACATAACAAACAGAAAATTCAAGACCCTTTCATTTTATAAATCTATGACGGAAATCTGACGGAGCGTCGAGGACGACGCTCCCTACAATTATCCGTAGACGGGTGGCAGGCTGCCTCCCCTACATTCCGAATTCCCAAAGAGGTGACACCATGAACAAACACTACAAGGCTCTTGAGCTTGACAAAATACTTTCCCGCCTTGCCGATTTCACAGGCTGTGCCGACGCACGCGAAATGGCGGAAAATCTCGAGCCCGAGCATAATATTTCCCTTGCAAAGGTGCTCCTGCAGCAGACCGACGACGCCTTTATGCTTATGGCTAAGTTCGGCGCACCCTCCTTCGGCGGACTTAAAAATGTAAATAACAGCCTCTCCCGTGCAAATGCAGGAAGTGTGCTTAATATGCGTGAGCTTCTTGACATTGCAGAGGTGCTTCGTGTCATACGCTCTCTTAACGAATGGAAAAGCCGTAACAGCGGTATCACCACCTCGATTGATACATATTTTTACTCACTCGCTCCGAACAAATACCTCGAGGACAAAATCACCTCGGCTATTATCAGCGAGGACGAAATGAGCGACAACGCCTCCCCTGCCCTCTATGACATAAGGCGTAAAATCCGCGTTGCTTCCTCAAAGGTACGTGACAGCCTTGACAAAATGACACGCTCCCCCAATGTGCAGAAATATCTGCGTGAAAATATTGTCACAATGCGTAACGGCAGATATGTTGTCCCCGTCAAGATTGAACACCGTAATGAAATCAGCGGTCTTGTTCACGATACATCCTCAAGCGGTTCAACGGTTTTTGTTGAGCCTGCCGCCGTTGTTGAGGCAAACAACGAAATCAAGGTGCTTCAGGGCAAGGAAAGGGAAGAAATTGAGCGTATCCTTTTTGAGCTTTCCGTTGAAGCAGGCTCATTCTATCAGGGCATCAAGCACTCCTACGAATGTGCCGTGGAGCTTAACCTCATTTTCGCAAAGGCAAAGCTTGCCTATGAAATGAAGGCAACAATGCCCATTCTCAACGACAAGGGCATTATCAATTTAAAAAGTGCACGCCACCCCCTCATTGACCCGAAAAAGGTAGTGGCTACGGATATTTATCTCGGCAAGGATTTCGATACCCTTATTATCACGGGTACCAACACGGGCGGTAAAACCGTTTCAATCAAAACCGTGGGACTATTATCCCTTATGGCAATGTGCGGACTTATGCTCCCCGTAAGGGATCAGAGTGAAATCTCCGTTTTTAACAACATTCTTGCGGACATTGGTGACGAGCAGAGCATTGAGCAGAGCCTTTCCACCTTCTCGTCACATATGGTTAATATCATTGATATTATGCAAAAGGCTGACGAAAGCAGTCTTATCCTCATTGACGAACTTGGCGCAGGTACAGACCCCGTTGAGGGTGCGGCACTTGCAATTTCCATACTTGAAAAGCTTCACGAAAAGGGAGCAAAGATTGCCGCCACAACCCACTATGCAGAGCTTAAGGCATATGCTCTTGAAACCCCCGGCATTGAAAACGGCAGCTGTGAATTTGATGTTGAATCCCTTAAGCCCACCTACCGCCTTTTAATCGGTACACCGGGACGCTCCAACGCCTTTGCAATTTCCTTAAGGCTCGGTATGGAGGAAAATGTAATTGACAGGGCAAAACAGCTTGTGTCAAACGAGAGCACACAGTTTGAAAACGTGCTTCAGAATCTCGAAACGAGCCGTCAGGAATTTGAAAGGCAGAAGGAAATTGCCGACAGCCTTAAAGCGGAAGCTGAAAGAGAAAAGGCAGAGGCACAGAAGCTCAAGGACGGCATTGAAAAGCTCCGTCAGCAGGAGCTCGAAAAGGCACAGAGTCAGGCGCTGAAAATTGTTGAGCAGGCAAAACGCAGTGCAATGGCACTTACTCAGGAGCTTGAGGAGCTTAAAAAGCAGAGCGACAAGAATGCCGACAAGGCAGAGATGCTCCGCCGTGCAAAGCAGATGATGAAAAAGGGCTTTGCCAACTTTGACGATATCACAAACCCCGTGGTTTCTGCCGTTATCGAGGACGAAAACTATGTGCTTCCCCGTGAGCTTAAAATCGGTGACGAGGTGCTTGTTGCCGATATGGGCAAGACTGCAACAGTTACCGCCCTTAAGGACAGAAAGGGCAACGTTGAGGTTATGGCAGGCATAATGAAGATGCGCACCCCCGAAAGCAACTTGAGGCTTATTGAAAAGGGCAAGCAGCACAAGAACAACCAGAAGCCCCGTAATGTACCCAACAAAACAGAGCGTATATTCTCCCCCGGCTCCGAGGCACAGACACGCTGTGACCTCAGGGGTATGAATGTTGAGGAGGGTGTACTCGAGGTTGACCGCTATATTGACCAGGCTTTGAGGCTTGGTCTTGGTGAAATCACCGTTATTCACGGCAAGGGTACGGGTATTCTCCGCAAGGGTATACACGAATACCTTCGCAAGAACAGGTATGTGAAGTCCTTCAGGCTTGGTGTTTACGGTGAGGGTGAAACGGGTGTTACGATTGTGACGCTGAAGTAAAAAAATTGGTAAAGTTTTTTTGGTTACTTTTTTTACAAAAAAAGTAACGGCTGCCCGCCGAGGGCACAAGGAAAACTAACCTACACCGCTTTGTTCCTTTGAGCAAGGCGGTGTTCTTTTGTGTAGCGCCGCCCAATGGGCGGCTTGGGTAGCTTTTACTTTCATTTATAATGGGTGGCTACTTTTACCTCCGTACCGCTCAAGCCGCGGAGGCTCTTCCTTTGTCCGGAGCGACAAAGGAAGCAAAGCGCTCTTGGTTGGGTGCCATCCGTCCGCAGTGGCGGTGAATTTTTCCACCTTACCTTTTAGGTGTCGGCAAGGTATGTTCTGTTTCCCTTTGTTTGCTGTGTCAGGTAAATCCTGCCCTACGGAAAATTTCACATTACTACTCGTGTGCTTTACCACGGCTCGGGTGCGAACAGAGTGCTTTAAGGGTAAATTGTACAAGTCCGTCCGCTAGACCCGTAGTTTCACCTTCGTTCGTTTATGGTCTTCTTTACTCGTCTACCCTTTCGGTAATGGGTACCCGACATTCGCAGACCGCTGTCGTAGTGGTTTCAGCCGCTAGGGTAGGGGTAGGTTCGTTAAAGTGGAGGTCAGTCGGGTGGTAAAATTAAGAAGACAGAGAACCGTCCCCTGTCTTCCAGCCGCTAGGGTAGGAGTAGGTTCGTTGGAGCGGTTTTGCTTTGGTTTTGAAAATGTTCCGTAGGGACACGGCACACCTTGTACCTACTTATCCCCTCGTCCCTCCCCCCTTGATTTTTCTAACACAGTGTGCTATAATGTAAAATTGATATATCGCAAAGATATATAATACTTTAAAACCCGAAAGGAGCCAGGTCCAAAATGGATGACCCCGGCAGTTTAATTTTTAACATCGTTTTACTTTTCGCACTTATTTTAGTCAACGCCTTTTTCGCAATGAGCGAAATTGCAATCATTTCACTTAACGATAATATGATTGACAAGCAGGCGGAGGACGGCAACAAAAAGGCACAGAAGGTCAAGAAGCTCACAGAAAATCCGAGCAACTTCCTTTCCACAATTCAGATTGGTGTAACCCTTGCAGGCTTCCTTACATCTGCGAGTGCGTCAACCACCTTTGCCGCAATGCTGACAGATGCAATACTCTCCGTAAGTCCTGCAATGGCAAAATTCAGCGATATAATAAGCGGTGCTTCCGTTGTTATCATCACCCTGATTATGTCCTACTTCTCCCTTGTTCTCGGCGAGCTTGCTCCCAAGAGAATAGGTATGCAGAAGCCTGAAAAAATTGCATTCAGGGTTGTGGGCATTCTCCTTGTTGTGAAAAAAGTATGCTCTCCCTTTGTAAGAATCCTTTCATTCTCAACCAACTGTGTTGTGAGACTTTTAGGCTTTGACCCCAACGCCAACGAAGAGGTTGTCACCGAGGAGGAAATCCTTATGATGGTTGACGTCGGTGAGGAAAAGGGTGTTATTGAAAACCTGCAGGCGGAAATGATAAACAACATCTTTGAGTTTGACGACATTGACGTTTCCGATGTTATGACCCACAGAACGGATATGATTGCCGTTGAGGATACAGATTCTCTCGAGGACGTTGTTAACCTTTCAATTGAACACGGCTATTCAAGAATCCCCGTTTACCACGAGGATCAGGATAATATTATCGGCGTCATTTATATCAAGGACCTGCTTAAATATGTTTCCGCGGCTCTGCCCAAGGATAAAAAGCCCACAGACGTTATGCGTCCTGCATACTATGTCCCCTTCAGCAAAAACTGCGGTAAGCTCTTTGGTGAAATGACCGAGGAAAGAGTGCAGATGGCTGTTGTTGTTGACGAATACGGCGGCACGGCAGGTATCGTTACAATGGAAGACCTTGTTGAGGAAATTATGGGTAACATCCGTGACGAATACGACGACGAGGAAGAGGAAATCGTTGAGGAAAGCGAAAACGTTTTCACCGTTGACGGCACGGCATATATTGAAGAGGTCAACGAGCTTGTGGGTGAGGTTATCCCCGAAGGCGACTACGATACCCTCGGCGGCTTTATTATAAGTCAGCTCGGCTTCCTTCCCAAGGACGGCGAAATGAACGAGGTTATTCACGAGAATGTAAAGCTCACCATCCTCAATGTTGAGGAAAGACGAATCGGCAAGGTGAGAGTTGAAATCACACCCGCTGAGGAAACGGCTGAAGAAGCGTAAAGTTTTGGTCAAGCTTTTACAAAAGCTTGTCAGGGTTGGTAAGGGGTGAAACCCCTTACACTTAAATAACAAAAAAACGAACACAGGTATTTAAAAAGCCTCAGTGTAGCACGGAGGCTCTGAAAAATACCTGTTTCTGTATGAATAGAAAAAAAGAGGTAATTATGAGAAAGTTCAACAAATCAGACAAGCTTAACAATGTCCGCTATGAAATCCGCGGCAAGGTCCTTGAGGAAGCAGAAAAGCTTGAAATGGAAGGCACACACATCATCAAGCTGAACATCGGTAACCCCGCCCCCTTTGACTTCAAGGCACCCCACGAGGTCACCGTTGACCTTATCTACAATCTCCGCCACACTCAGGGCTATTCAAATTCAAGGGGTCTTTTTGCCGCAAGAAAGGCTATTATGCAGTACTGCCAGATGAAGAATATCCCCAACGTAAATGTTGACGATATCTATACCGGCAACGGCGTAAGTGAGCTTATCACCCTTTCAATGCAGGCTCTGCTTAATAACGGTGACGAGATTCTCGTTCCTATGCCCGACTATCCCCTCTGGACAGCGTCAGTTACCCTTGCAGGCGGTAAGGCTGTGCATTATCTCTGCGACGAGGAAAAGGAATGGGCTCCCGACCTTGATGATATCAGAAGCAAAATCACAGAAAAGACAAAGGGTATCGTTGTAATCAACCCCAACAACCCCACAGGTGCAATTTATTCCGACGAAACCCTCAAGGCCATTGTACAGATTGCAAGAGAAAATGAGCTTATCATTTTCGCTGACGAAATTTACGACCGCCTTGTATATGACGGTGAAAAGCATACGGCTATTGCTTCCTTTGCTCCCGACCTTCTTACGGTCTGCTTCAACGGACTTTCAAAGTCCCACTATGTTGCAGGCTACCGTGCAGGCTGGATGTGCCTTGCAGGTGACAAGTCAAGAGCAAGGGGCTACATTGAGGGCATCAACCTTCTTTCAACAATGCGCCTTTGCTCAAACGTACCTGCACAGAGCATTATTCAGACAGCTCTCGGCGGCTCCCAGGAGGCACTCAAGCACTTCAGACCCGACGGCAGACTTTACGAGCAGAGGGAATATGTTTACGAAAGACTTAATGCTATGGACGGCATTACAGCAGTAAAGCCCAGAGGTGCATTTTACATATTTGCAAAGCTTGACACAGAGAAGTTCAACATTACCGATGATGAGCAGTTTGCACTTGACCTTCTCAGGGAAACGGGTGTGCTTATCACCTGCGGCTCGGGCTTCAACTGGCACAAGCCTGACCATTTCAGAGTTGTGTATCTGCCTGATACGAGAATACTTAAGAAGGCAATGGACAAGCTTGAAGCGTTCCTTGCTAACTATAAGCAGAAATAATTGGTAAAGTTCTTTGATTTTTTCTTACAAGAAAACCCTCTTGCGGTTCCCAAAATTTTCTTGTGCCTTGGAGCGGCACGAAAATTTTGACCGCTAGGCCATCATCGCCTAGCTGCATCCGCCACAGGCGGCGCTTCGGTGACGATGCCCCGCGGCGAGCGAAAAAACATTTCAACATACCGCTTTGTTCAATTTGAGCAAGGCGGTGTTTTTTGTAGCGCCTCCCCGTGAGCGGCTTGTACTTGTACTTCTTCACCCATCCGTGGTGGTGACCGTCAAATCCTACTGCCCTGTGCGGGCGGCACTTACTTTTGCCGATTGTGGCAAAAGTAAGCAAAAACACGCTTTAGAAAGTGCCATCCGTCCGCAGTGGCGGTGAATTTTTCCGCCTTACCTTTTAGGTGTCGGCAAGGTATGTTCTGTTTCCCTTTGTTCGTTATATCGGGTAAAGCCTGCCCTACGGAAAAATTCACATTACTACTCGTGTGCTTTACCACGGCTCGTCTGCGGACAAAGTGCTTTAAGGAAAAGCTGTACAAGTCTGTCCGCTGCTCCCGTCGTTTCACCTTCGTTCGTTGATGGTCTTCTTTACTCGTCTACCCTTTCGGTAATGGGTACCCGACATTCGCAGACCGCTCCTCGTGTTGTTTCAGCCGCTTGAGTAGGGGCAGGTTCGTTAAGGTGGAGGATAATTGGGTGGTTTTTATTTCAGTCGTACGGCTAAAGTCAGGTTCGTTGTGGGGCACGGCTATGCCGTGCCCCTTGGGAGCCCCCTTACACCGCTACGCGGTTCCCTCTCCGTTCGGTGAGGTGTCGGCTGCGCCGACAAAGGGGGCTGCAGCACCGCCCGATGTCCGTCACTGCAATAACGGCACAAAAAAGCTCCCCACCTTACGGTAGGGAGCTTCTCTTTTCATCAATCAATTTCTACTGAAATTTTTGTGTCGCTTCTGTTTGCAGTTGCACGCATTACGGTTCTGATAGCCTTTGCAATTCTGCCCTGCTTACCAATAACTCTACCCATATCATCCTGAGCAACATGAAGGTGGTAAACGATTACGCCTTCTTCGTTAATGTCGTCAACGTCAACAGTCACCTTTTCCGGCTCGTCAACGAGGCCGGCGGCAATTGATACAAGTAAATCTTTCAAAGTGCTTACCTCCGAAAATTATTTAAGGATGTCGCACTTTTTAAGAAGAACTTTAACTGTATCGGTGGGCTGAGCACCGTTAGCAATCCACTTCTTTGCCTTTTCAGCATCGATCTTGATTTCTGAGGGCTCTGTCATAGGATTGTAGGTACCGATTTCCTCGATGAAACGACCGTCACGGGGATATCTTGAATCTGCTACTACTACACGATAGAAAGGTGCCTTCTTTGCGCCCATACGGCGAAGTCTGATTTTTACTGCCATGATAATGACCTCCAAATAAATATTTTTTAAATTATTTTTCTAACACTTTCGTGCCTTTAACTTGTTTACATGCCGAAGCCGTTCATACCGCCCATGCCGTTCATCATACCGGGCATATTACGCATTCTCTTCTGCATTTTCTTTGAGGATTTGCCGTTCATCTGCTTGAACATCTTCTGCATCTGTCTGTACTGTGCGAGAAGTCTGTTAACGTCCTCAACCTGCATACCGCAGCCTGCTGCGATTCTGCGCTTTCTTGAGGGATTGATGATGTCGGGCTTTGCCCTCTCCTGAGGTGTCATTGAAAGGATGATTGCCTGAATACGGTCAAACTGCTTTTCGTCAACCTCAACCTCGTCAATCTTCTTGCTCACACCGGGAAGCATTTTGAGAAGGTCCTTGATGGGACCCATCTTTCTTACCTGCTGAAGCTGGTCAAGAAGGTCGTTAAGGTCAAATTTGTTTTTGCGGAGCTTCTGCTCAAGCTCACGGGCTTTCTTTTCGTCAAGCTCCATTTCAGCCTTTTCGATGAGTGAAAGCATATCACCCATGCCGAGGATTCGTGAAGCCATTCTGTCGGGGTGGAAAACGTCAAGGTCGCCGAGCTTTTCACCGGTACCGACAAACTTGATGGGCTTACCTGTAACAGCTCTTGCGGAAAGTGCCGCACCGCCTCGGGTATCACCGTCAAGCTTTGTGAGAAGAAGACCGTCAATGCCGAGTGCCTCGTTGAAGGAGGTTGCAACGTTAACTGCATCCTGACCTGTCATTGAGTCAACAACAAGCATAATTTCGTGAGGATGAACCTCGCTTTTGATATTTTTAAGCTCGGTCATGAGCTCCTCATCAACGTGAAGTCGACCTGCGGTATCAAGGAAAACGTAGTCGTTACCGTGATCCTTTGCATAGGCAACAGCCTGCTTTGCAATGTCAACAGGGTTAATCTGACCCAGCTGGAAAACGGGCACGCCTGCCTTTTCACCAACAACCTCAAGCTGCTTGATAGCGGCGGGTCTGTAAACGTCACAACCTACAAGAAGAGGTCTGTGACCCTGATTTTTAAGCATAAGTGCTAATTTTGCACTGTGAGTTGTTTTACCTGAACCCTGAAGACCGCACATCATAACGATTGTGGGAGGGTGGTTTGCGGTGTTGAGCCTTGCCTTTGTTCCGCCCATGAGGTTTGTAAGCTCCTCGTTGGCGATTTTGATAACCATCTGTGAGGGTGTGAGGCTTTCCATAACCTTTGCACCGATTGCTCTTTCCGTAACGTTGGTTGTAAAATCCTTTGCAACCTTATAGTTAACGTCAGCTTCAAGAAGTGCAAGACGGACCTCTCTCATGGCTTCCTTTACGTCGCTTTCGGTAAGGGAGCCCTTACTGCGAAGCTTTTTAAAGGCGGCTTCAAGTCTGTCTGAAAGACCTTCAAATGCCACTTGAATCAATCCTTCCTGAAGAATGTATATACTATAATAGTATGGGGATTATCTCAAAATCTGTGTAAGTGCGGTAATCCTTGCCGTAGCATCGTTGATTTCTCTTGAAAGCAGCGAGCTTTTGTTGACCTCGTCGATAAGTGAGGCAAGCTCTCTTATTTCATCAAGACCGCTGTTGATTTTTCCAAGGCGCTCCACAAGTCCGAGGTGCTTTTCAAAATCAAGAAGCTGCGACTCCGCACGCTTGATTGCATCTCTTACTCCCTGACGGGTGATGCCCTCATTTTCAGCAATTTCTGCAAGGGAAAGGTCATCGTTGTAATAATAGCTGATAAAATCCTGCTGCTTCTGAGTAAGCATTTCGCCGTAGATGTCAAAAAGCAGTATAACATCAAGATTTTTTGCCATTTTCCTTTCACCTCTCCTTACTGTAAAGACTTTTAACTTTACACAGCTCGGCTATTATACAATATAAAGGTGTAAATGTCAATACCTTTACAGAGATTTTTTTTAGGTTTTATAACCCCTCCTACAAAGCTTTGCGTTCAGCCCTCTCCGACGGCTTCGCCGCCACCTCTCCCAAAGGGAGAGGCAAGGAATTCAATCAACTAAAAATCAACCTTGGCTCTCCCTCCGGGTGATTCCCCTTTTAGGGAAAATGTCTGCGAAGCAGACAAAAGGGTTCCGGTTTCCGGAGGAAAAGCTGTCAACCGCAGGTTGACTGAGAGGGCAACACCACGAAATCCCCCCAAAAAGTATCAAATTACATACTTTTTCACTCAAAAAGTATCATAATCACCATTGATTTTTTCATACTTATGATTTAGAATATAGGTGTAAACCAAATCAAGGAGGTACAAAATATGAATGAGCTTTCAATATTCTGGCTTGTTGCCGTGATTGTGCTCGGCATTGCCGAAGCCCTCACCGTGGGACTCATTACTGTGTGGTTTGCACTCGGCGCCCTTGCCGCACTTATCTCGTCACTTTTCGGCGGTCCGCTGTGGCTTCAGATTTTACTTTTCATTATTGTTACCGCCGTTTCACTTGTCACAACAAGACCCCTTGTGAAAAAGTACTTCGGCAAAAGCAGTCACAAGCCCACCAACGCTGATATGGTTATCGGAAAAGAGGCACAGGTTACCGAGGAAATCAACAACCTTCTGGGAACAGGTGCAGTAAGGTGCATGGGCAAGGAATGGTCAGCACGCAGCGAAAACGGTGAAGTCATTGCCGAGGGTGAAATTGTTACGGCTGTTCAGATTGAGGGCGTTAAGCTGATAGTCAATAAAAGTAGTCAGTAGTCAGGGCGGCTTCGCCGCATATATGCCTGATAAAAACGAAAGAGGGAAATATTATGGCAAAAGACAACAGATTTGAAAAAGTCTATTCCCAAGGAACACTCAGCGGTACAACACAAATCTGGGTAGACAAACAGACAGGCGTGAATTATATCTATCATTCGAGCGGCTACGGCGGAGGTCTTACTCCCCTTTTAGACAGAGAGGGCAAGGTCGTTGTAACACCGATTTTAAACAGGTAAATTTTAGCCGGTATTCCGGACTGAAAAATAAAAAAAATAATACAAAGGAGAAAAAATCATGATCATTATTTTAGCAGTATTAGCAGTTCTCGTTCTTTTAGTTCTTGTAACGAACAT
Source organism: Acutalibacteraceae bacterium (assembly GCA_045643805.1). GTDB lineage: Bacteria > Bacillota > Clostridia > Oscillospirales > Acutalibacteraceae > UBA6857. Next base: position 13,861 of record JAZRFT010000058.1, on the reverse strand, counting down.
CCGCGTTGTTCAGCAGGCAAAGGCAGTTGTTATTGAGCGTCTCGGCGCTTATCAGACAACCTGGAGTGTAGGTCTTCACTTCAAAATTCCTCTTATTGAAAAGGTTGCAAAAACCGTTTCCCTCAAGGAGCAGGTTGTGGACTTCCCTCCCCAGCCCGTTATCACAAAGGATAACGTAACCATGCAGATTGACACCGTTATCTACTTCCAGATTACCGACCCCAAGATGTACACCTACGGTGTTGAGCATCCTCTCACAGCTATTGAAAACCTCACCGCAACAACCCTTCGTAACATCATCGGTGAGCTTGAGCTTGACCAGACTCTTACCTCACGTGACATCATCAACTCAAAGATGCGTGCCATCCTTGATGAAGCAACCGACCCCTGGGGTATCAAAATCAACCGTGTTGAGTTAAAGAACATTCTTCCTCCCAAGGAAATTCAGAACGCCATGGAAAAGCAGATGAAGGCTGAGCGTGAGCGCCGTGAGTCAATCCTCAAGGCAGAGGGTGAAAAGAAGAGTGCTATCCTTATCGCAGAAGGTGAAAAGGAAAGTGCAATCCTCCGTGCAGACGCACAGAAGCAGTCCCACATCCTCGAGGCCGAGGGTCAGGCAGAGGCTATCCTCAAGGTTCAGCGTGCAACTGCAGAGGGTATCAAGCTTCTCAACGAGGCAGGCGCAAGCGAAGAGGTTATCAAGCTCCGCGCTCTTGAGGCATTTGCTGCAGCCGCTGACGGCAATGCAACAAAGATTATTATCCCCTCAGAGATTCAGGGCCTTGCAGGTCTTGCAACATCCTTTAAGGAAGTTATCAGCGACAAGTAATTTGAATAAGCATACAGCAACCCCGAGGACAGAAATGCCCTCGGGGTTAAACAATTTCAATTCAGTAAAACATTTTCCTGTTCAGCAACAGTTATTTGTACAATATTGAAAAGCTCAATATAAATATGATATAATTTAATTGTAACCACAAACAAGGAGAATGATTATGAAAATAAACATTTTAGAAGCTCATCAATTATGCTTGGATCTTTTATTGGAATGTCAATTAAATGATGACGAATTCTTTTTTGTTCCGAGAAAAATCAACAACAAGAACAGACTCGAGCAAGGAATGTATTTTCGCGGTAATGATGATTATTTAGCTCTTTCCTTTTGGGACAGAGCAGATTCAAAAGAATTTATTTATAATATTAACTGGAGTTGCAACTCAAAAGGTATTTCTTCAATAGAACTGTCTTGCAGAGATAACGAAGAATTACGCCCTCATATCTTAGCAATAAAAGATTTGTTAGGAAAGAAATTCAAAGAAACCAAGAAAAACAGATGGAGATTTTTTTACCCTGAAAACGAGCATTATATTAACACATTGCAAGAATTCATACTGAAGGAAAAACCGTTGATTGACAATTATTTAAAAAAGCATCCCGAAAGCGGAATTCCGCTTGCCGATAATGAAACAAACGAAAAATATGTTAAAGCACTACCTTATTATAAGGAATATATGGAGAGCATTAAAAACAAAAAACAAATCGGCTGTGTAAAAGTGAAGGCAGCTGAATATATAATGCGACTTCAACACAACGAACTATCAAATATAATGACGGATTATTTGAAAAACAATGGCTACAAAAACGTTAAAACTGAAGACAATTATGTTGACATTAAATGTATTGATGCTTCCGGAAAAAAGATATTTTTCGAATTAAAAACAGCGAAAACGGTAAAATCTGCCATACGAGAAGCACTTGGACAGCTTTTAGAGTATAACCATTATCCAGATACAAATAAAGCAGACAAGCTAATCATCGTAACAAAGCATAAGCCGGATGAATCAGATATCATTTATTTAAAAGGACTGCGAGCAAAATATAATTTACCGATTTATTATCAGTATTTTGATATTGCCCAAAAGACATTGTCAGCTGAATATTAACCTACAAACAACTCCGAAGCCTTAAATAGCTTCGGAGTTAACTTTTATATATCATTTCCTCACACTACCCTCTCACCTGCAACAAACTTTGCCTCAGCACCAGGAAAGGCGGCTCTTTCAAGCCCCGGCAGATGAGGTACTGTCTTTAAACACAACTCAAATACAATTTTATTATAGCATAATAAAAAAAGCTTGGCAACTTGAAATCAGGCAAAATCAAAAAACCACTTGACTTTTACGCTTTGATGTGCTAAATTTATAAAGTGATTTTTTACAGACGGTCTGTCTGTAAGCTTACAACAGATATGAAGACCCCGCAAAGGAGAAAATATAAAATGGTAATCACAGATTTACTCGAAAGAAATGCCAGATTCAAGGGCCCGGAAATTGCCCTTGTTGAGGTCAACCCCTCTGAGGAGCGTGACAGCGCCGTAACCTGGAGAGAGGCAAGCCTTATAGAAAGTGCAAACGCAGGCACACCCTACCGCCGTGAAATGACCTGGAAGAGCTTTGACCGCAGAGCAAACCGCTTTGCCAACCTTCTTCTCAGCCGAGGCTTCAAAAGAGGCACAAAGGTTGCAATTCTTCTTATGAATTCCCTTGAATGGTTGCCCCTTTACTTCGGCATTCTCAAGGCAGGCTGCATTGCCGTGCCTATGAACTTCCGTTACTCGGGTGATGAAATCAAATACTGTCTTGAGCTTGCTGACTGTGAGGTACTCATCTTCGGCAAGGAATTCATTGAGCGTATTGACACAATCGCAAATGATATCCCCGATGTAAAAACAATGTTCTATGTAGGCAAGGACGGCCCCTCCTACAGTGAGGACTGCTGTGCAATGATGAACTTCTGCTCATCGGAGGCTCCTCCCGTTATGCTCAAGGAGGAGGATCACGCCGCAATTTATTTTTCATCAGGTACAACCGGCTTCCCCAAGGCTATTTTACATAACCACAAGGCTCTTCTCTCATCCTGCCAGACAGAGCAGAACCACCACGGACAGAGTGAAAACGATGTTTTCCTTTGCATCCCCCCTCTTTACCACACGGGTGCAAAAATGCACTGGTTCGGAAGCCTTTTAAGCGGAAGCAAGGCTGTTCTTCTCCGCGGTGTAAAGCCCGAATGGATTCTTCGCACCGTTACAGAGGAAAAATGCACAATCGTTTGGCTTCTTGTACCCTGGGCACAGGATCTCCTTGACGCAATCGAAAGCGGCAGAGTCAACCTTGACGATTATCTCCTTTCTCAGTGGCGACTTATGCACATCGGTGCACAGCCCGTTCCTCCCAGCCTTATCAGGCGCTGGATGAACATCTTCCCCCATCATCAGTATGACACCAACTACGGTCTTTCAGAATCAATCGGTCCCGGCTGTGTACATCTCGGTGTTGATAACATTCACAAGGTCGGCGCAATCGGTAAGCCCGGTTACCTCTGGGAAGCAAGGATTGTTGACGAAAAAGGTACAGAGGTGCCCCGTGGCGACATCGGTGAGCTTATTGTCAAGGGTCCCGGCGTAATGCTCTGCTACTATAAAAACGAAGAGGCATCAAACGAGGTGCTTAAAAACGGCTGGCTTTACACAGGTGATATGGGCCGTGAGGACGAGGACGGCTTCATCTATCTTGTTGACCGTAAGAAGGATGTTGTTATCTCCGGCGGTGAAAACATCTATCCCGTACAGATTGAGGACGCACTGCGCAAGCACGAAAAAATCAAGGATGTTGCAGTTATCGGCATTCCCGACGAGCGTCTCGGTGAAAAGACTCTTGCAATCATCGAGCTCAAGGACGGCGTAAGCTGTACAGAAGAGGAAATCAACGAATTCTGTCAAGAGCTCCCCCGATACAAGAGACCGAGAAAGATTGTTTTCGAGAAAGTTCCCAGAAACCCCACCGGCAAAATCGAAAAGCCCGTACTTCGCAAAAAGTACTGTCAGGGCAGCCTCGTAGAAGCACAGATAAAATAAATAAAACAAGCTCCCCCGCTGATGTAAAACACATTGGTGGGGGTGATATCAATTCCGCAGGAATTGATATCATCAAGGCGTAGCCTTGTATATCATCAGCTTCGCAAGAAGCTGTATATCATCAATGCGTAAGCATTGTATATCATCAGAACGAAGTTCTGTATATCATCAATTCCACAGGAATTGCATATCATCAATGCGTAAGCATTGCATATCATCAAGCCGACAGTATACACACCTTCGGTGTGATGATATACAACACGGCTTTGCCGTGTTGATGAGATGCAGCCTGACGGCTGATGATATACCAAGCCTGTCGGCTTGGATAAAAAAAGAAGCAAGTCATAGACTTGCTTCTTTTTTGGTGGAGATGGCGGTAATCGAAGCTCACGCTTCGGTCGTTGCTTCGCAACCTTCCGCATTTTTATGTCCCTTTTGCTGTCGCAAAAGATGGACTGTTGCGGTTTCGATTACCGCCTCAAAAAAAGCAATAACCCGAGCTTTTACTGAACAAGTAAAGCCTCGGGCTATCTTTAAATGGTGGAGATGGCGGTAATCGAAACCGCGTCCGAAAATCCATCCACACAACCTTCTCCGGGTGCAGTCAGTCTTTTAACATTCCCTCACCCTCACGCCGAATGACAGGCTTAAGGACTTGGTAGCCTTTGATGCATGACGGCATACAAGGCGCTCTGCCGTTCACGTTCACTGCTGATCGACGCCTTTAGCTAAGCCGCAGTACTCTTAGCCAAGACGGGCCGCTTTAAGCAGCCTTTAAAACTGTAGTATTGTCGTTTATTTTTAAAACGTGTGACTTTTATAGTGGTGCCACTCCACTACCCGCTTATCGTGATTCAGAATCCCCGTCGAAATCCTTTCATCCCCGAATACATTATTTATTATAACCTGTCTTTTAAAAAATTCAACAGGTAATTTTTGCTTAATATCTTTCTTTGAAATTACGCTCCATATTGCGCTTTGCGTCCTTTTCTGCCGCAACCTCACGCTTGTCGTAAAGCTTTTTACCCTTGCAGAGTCCCACCTCAAGCTTCGCTCTGCCCTTGAGAAAATAAACGGACAAGGGAATAAGTGTAAGTCCCTGCTGCTTTGTGACACCCAAAAGGCGGTTGATTTCCCTCTTGTGCATAAGAAGTCGCCTTACTCTCATAGGGTCGCGGTTGAAAATGTTGCCCTGCTCATAGGGGCTGATGTGCATACCCTTGACGAAGATTTCTCCTTCGTCGATACTGCACCAGGCATCCTTTAAATTGAGCCTGCCCTTACGGATGGATTTGACCTCCGTGCCGAAAAGCTCAATGCCTGCCTCGTAGGTTTCAAGCACAAAATAGTCGTGCCTTGCTTTTTTGTTCTGAGCCACGATTTGTTTTTCGTCGTTGTTTACAGTTGCCATAACAAGGCACTCCTTTCTTTGCAATTCATATTTGTATAACGCTCGGCGCGTGCCGTTACTTTCTTGAAAGAAAGTAATCAAAGAACTTTACTTTTTCTGACGAAATTATAAAGTTCTTCTGCCCTCAAGTGCTCTCGTCAGCGTTACCTCATCAGCATACTCAAGGTCAGAGCCTACGGGTACACCGTAAGCAAGGCGGCTGACAGAAACACCCATCGGCTTAAGAAGTCTTGAAATATACATTGCCGTAGCCTCACCCTCAACGGTGGGGTTAGTTGCCATAATAACCTCTTTAACCGTGCCGTCACTCATTCTTCTGAGAAGCTCCTTGACGGTGATGTCCTCGGGACCTACGCCGTTCATAGGTGAAATAACACCGTGAAGCACGTGATAGGTGCCGTCAAACTCACGGGTACGCTCAAATGCCATAACATCCCTCGGGTCCTCAACAACACAGATTACACTCTGGTCACGTGAGGGACTTTTACAGATGTGGCAAAGCTCATCCTCGCAGAGGTTACAGCAGCAGCTGCACTTTTTGATTTTTTCGTGAGAATCAAGGATAGCCTTAGCAAAAGCCTCGGCCTCCTCTTTTTTTAAGTTGAGCACGTGGAAGGCAAGCCTTTGTGCACTTTTGTGACCTATTCCCGGCATACGCTCAAACTGTTCAATAAGCCGTGAAAGGGAATTTACTCCGTAGCCTGCCATCAGAAGGGAAGGTTAAGACCTGCAAGTCCGCTCTGTGCTGACTGCATTGCCTGATTCATTGCATCGTCAGCCTTACGCATAGCCTCGTTTGTTGCGGCAATGATAAGGTCTGTGAGCATTTCGATATCCTCGGGGTCAACAACATCGGGCTGAAGCTTGATGTCCTTTACCTCGTGAGCACCTGAAACAGTTACCTCAACTGCTCCGCCGCCTGCTGATGCTGAAAATTCACTTGCTTCAATTTCAGCCTGCTTCTGCTCCATCTGAGCCTGCATTTCCTGAATTTTTTTCATCATGTTCATCTGACCGCCTGCCTGGCCGCCGGGAATTCTTGCTTTCATTGTTTTTATCTCCTTTGATTTTATTGTTATCGTATAACCCATCCACCGCTGATGCGGTCCCTATCCCTTGGAGGAGAGGTGATTTTGACTAAGTCAAAATCGGAGGAGTCCTGACTACTGACTACTGACTACTGACTACTAAAATTATACCCTACCTCAGGGCTTGATGTCAACATTTATGTCCATCGCCTTTGCCTGACTGATAAGATCCTCAAGAGGGTCACGTCTTTGCTGTGCAGGTGCTGAACCTCCCTCACCGCCCTTGGGTGAATTGAGTCCGAGACGGAATTTTCTGCCCGTAACACGGAAAATTGCCTGCTTAACGTCCCTTGAATTACCTGCACCCCTGATAAAGGCGTTAAGGGTGGGGTTGTTGCTTTTGATAAGCACAAAGTCACCGCTTATGTGAGCCTCGGAATCATGGAGCACACCCCACAAGGGCATATTTGTTTTCATAAGCTCGGCGAGTACCTCTGCCCAGGGAAGATGCTCGTCCCCTGCCGGTGAAGGCTCACTTGCGGGAGCATCACCGTAATAAGGCTCATTTGTGTAGGTCGGCTCTGCAGGCTCCTCCTGAAGGAAGGGGTTTTCCTGCTTCTCCTCCTCACGCGGAGGCTCGTTTGCATTGGTGAATGTATCAAAAACGTTTGAAACCTGCGGTGCCGTCGGACTTTCCTTCACCGTTTCCTCCGCCTTAACCTCCGGCTCGGGCTTTACGGGAGCACTTTCGGGAACAGTCGGCTGCTTCTGTGCAGGAGCAACGTATTCGGAAATAAGGGTAGGCTCTGCCTTTTTTTGTTGCGGTGCCGTAACGGCAATTTCACCGCTTGCAAGCCTGAACTCAAGGTCGGCAATACGCTTTAAAACCGCCTCGTTATCCGTGTCAAGCTTGGGTGAAGCAAGGCGGATGAAGGTCATTTCCATTTCAATACGGCGGTTGACGCCCTTTTTGATTGCCGCCGCAGTATCCTGCAGAAGGGCAATGCACTTAAGTATACCTTCAAGGGTAAAACGGTTGCTCTGATTTTTGTACTCCGCCATTTCTCCGTCGGTGCATACAACAAGTCCCTCGGGATTGCGGACGGTTTTTACTATCATAAGGTTACGGAAATGGTTGACCATATCGGTGCAAAGCCTTTCCATATCAACAGAATTGCCGTGAAGGTCGCTGATTATACGAAGTGCCTCGGCGGAATTATTTTCGCTTACGGCATTTGCAAGGCTGAAAAGGTGATCCTTACCTGCCATACCTGCAACCGCACAAACGGTTTCAGCTGTGATGTGCTTTCCGTGACCCGTACACTGGTCTAAAAGCGAAAGTGCGTCACGCATACCGCCGTCGGAAATACGGGAAATAAGAGTAAGTGCCTCTGTGTCGGCGGTGAAGCCCTCCATTGAAGCAATCTCCTGCATACGTGGAATCATTGCCTCGGGAGTAACACGCCTGAAGTCAAAACGCTGACAGCGTGAAACTATGGTAACGGGGAGCTTATGCACCTCAGTTGTTGCAAGGATGAATTTAACGTGAGCAGGAGGCTCTTCGAGAGTTTTTAAAAGTGCGTTGAAGGCACCGATTGAAAGCATGTGCACCTCGACGATGATATAGACGCGGTACTAACAGGAGGCAGGAGTGAAGTTGATTTCCTCGCGGATATCACGGATGTTTTCAACGCCGTTGTTACTTGCAGCGTCGATTTCGGCAACGTCAACAATTGTACCGTCGTCAATACCCTTACAGATTTCACACTCATTACAGGGGTTGCCGTTCACGGGATTAAGGCAGTTTACCGCCTTTGAAAGAATTTTTGCGCAGGTGGTTTTACCCGTACCTCTTGAGCCTGTGAAAAGGTAGGCATGGGAAACCTTCCCCGATTCAATCTCCTTTGAAAGAGTCGAGGTAATATGCTCCTGACCCACAACGTCGCTGAAGACACGGGGTCTGTATTTTCTGTAGAGTACCTGGTACATAGTTTCCCCTCCCGGTGAAATAGTGAATAGTGAATAATGAATAGTGAACAGTGAATAATTAAGGGTCGCTTCGCTCCGGATTATATCCGGATTAAGTATATGCAAAATGAAGCATTACACCGCAAAAGAACAACCGAGTTACAATATGCTCTTTTCCGTAACAGATATCTGACTTTGCGGAGCATTGCCTTGCGTCGCACGAAGTCTTCGGCGCGACCGCAATTATTCATTATTCATCATTCATTGTTCATTAACAAAAAGAGTAAGACACCTTTTCTCGGTCATACAGTGCAGGCGTAGCTGTGTCGCACAGACATTCCCCTTAATGCTGCTCGGTCTCCCGCCTGACATGGTTCAGGGTGTTCTGTCGCACAGGACCCGCACTGCATGACCAAAACAATGTATCTTACTCTTAACTCACAGTATTATAATATAAATACAAAAGAAAATCAAGTCTTTTTTGCCCTTTTTTATCCAAGAAAAATCTACGCCCGCAATTATGCAGAATCAGTGCATATTTATTAAGTTTATACACATTTCATTAAATTGATACAAAACCCGCTTTATTGTAATAACCTTTCACAAAGCCGTGAAAGGTGAGTGGAAATTCACCGTGTTTTTGGTAATATTCACCAAATTAAACTCATAAAATAGCAGTAAGGGAACCCGTAAGCCTTCTGTGTTTTATTGCAGATTTTATGAATAATCCCCCTTGAAAACCCAACTTTTTAACAAAATTCACGAAATATCAAAAATTGTCGGTTTTTTCTTGCAATTTACTACGGCGAGGTATAAAATATTACACCATAAACATAAATCAGTTATATTTTATAAATGAGTAACTAAGTTATATTATATACTGTATAAACTCTACACAAAGGAATGATACCCAATGAATTATGTACAGCGTGTTATTGATGACATTGCAAAAAAACACTCAATTGAGCCTGAATTTGTTCAGACCGTGACCGAGGTTTACACCTCACTTGTGCCTGTTATCGAACAGCACCCCGAATACGAAAAGGCTGCCCTTCTCGAAAGAATGGCAGAGCCCGAAAGACAGATCACCTTCCGCGTTACCTGGATTGACGACAGCGGCAAGGTTAATGTAAATACAGGCTACAGAGTTCAGTTCAACGGAGCAATCGGTCCCTATAAGGGCGGTCTTCGTTTCCACCCCTCTGTTTACATCGGCATTATGAAGTTCCTCGGCTTTGAGCAGACCTTCAAAAACAGCCTCACAGGTCTTCCCATCGGCGGCGCAAAGGGCGGCTCCGACTTCGACCCCAGAGGTAAGAGCGACGGAGAAATCCTCCGCTTCTGCCAGGCATTCATGACAGAGCTTTACAGACACATCGGTCCCGACGTTGACGTTCCCGCAGGTGACATCGGCGTAGGCGCAAGAGAGGTTGCATACCTCTACGGTCAGTACAGACGCATCAAGGGTTGCTTTGAAAACGGTGTGCTTACAGGTAAGGGACTTTCCTTCGGTGGCTCACTCATCAGACCCGAGGCAACAGGCTACGGTGCTACATACTACGCTGTTGAGATGCTCAAGCACTTCGGCGAGGAAATCAAGGGCAAGACCGTTGCAGTTTCAGGCTTCGGCAACGTTGCTTGGGGTACTGCAAAGAAGGTTGCAGAGCTCGGCGGTAAGGTTGTTACCATTTCAGGCCCCGACGGTTATGTTTACGATCCCGACGGTATCGTAACAGAAGAAAAAATCAACTATCTCCTTGAAATGCGTGCTTCAGGCCGCGACAAGGCTCAGGACTATGCTGACAAATTCGGCGTACAGTTCTTCCCCGGTGAAAAACCCTGGGGCGTTAAGGTTGACATTGCAATGCCTTGTGCAACCCAGAACGAAATCGGCATGAAGGAAGCAGAACAGCTTGTAGCTAACGGTGTTCCCTACTATGTTGAGGTTGCTAATATGCCCACAACAAACGAAGCACTCGAATACCTTCAGAAGAACTGCAAGGCAGTTGCTCCTTCAAAGGCAGTTAACGCAGGCGGCGTTGCTGTTTCAGCACTTGAAATGAGCCAGAACTCAATGCGTTACAGCTGGACAGCTGAAGAGGTTGACGAGAAGCTCAAGAGAATCATGAAGGATATCCACGACAACTCAGCAAAGGCAGCCGAACAGTACGGTCTCGGCTACAACCTTGTTGCAGGTGCAAACATTGCAGGCTTCATCAAGGTTGCCGACGCAATGATGGCTCAGGGAATATTTTAAGTAAAAAGGACACCCGTGGGGTGTCCTTTTTTAATGAATAAATAATAATGAATAGTGAATAATAAATAGCGTCGGTCGCGGGATAACTCGGTTAAAATTCAAGCCTTGTTTCCGCACAATGCAGTTTTTCAATTAATTTCAAATGTGCAGATTATAATAGATGTATGCATACGTGATTTGGCGGTATATATACAAATTTTTGCACAGGCTTACACGGATATTATGAGGAGCGAAGCGACCCTTAATTATTCATTATTCATCATTCACTATTCATTATTCATTAAAAAAGCCTTCCGCTTTCACGGAAGGCTTTTCTTTTTTTATTCAATTATTCTGCTGCTTCTGCGTCGCCGCCGAGCTTTGCTGCAAGCGCCTTTACAAAATCTACAAGAGCCTTTGCAAGAGCAACAATGTCATCATAATAGGTTTTTACAAAATCGAAGAATGCGTTATCCATTTTTATATCCTCCTTTTAAGATATTTCTTGTTACTGATATTTTAATATAAAATGAACGGCTTGTCAATATATTAAGAATGTAATCTTTCACGGTCGCTCATTTTCTTTTTTACATTATATATGTATATGATAATCAGCGGAATATCCGCAAGAAGCCACGCCGCAGGACCTGCATAGCATACAGCGTCAAAGCCGAGCATCGGAGTCAGCACAAAGGCAACAAGGAGTCTGCCGAAAAATTCGCCCACACCTGCAACGGAGTTTGCAAAGGTGAAGCCGAGGCCCTGAAGGGTGTTACGCATAACAAACAGCACCGCAACAAGGCTGTAGCATTGGGCAATGGCAAGGATGTAGCGCTTTGCCGCCGCCATAATTTCGGGATTGAGCTCATCCATAAAGAGCATTACAACGGGCTCTGAAATAAGGTAAAGGGTGATACTCATTACAACGGAAACGGCAAGGTCAAGAAGGAAGATTTTTTTCACGCTTTCCCTTATACGCTTATAGTTACCTGCACCGTAGTTCTGCCCTACAAAGGTCTGGGTTGCAACACCGAGTCCCGACATAGGAATGTTGGTGATGCCCTCTACCCTGCCTGCGGCAGTAAAGCCTGCAATAACATTTGTACCGAAGGAGTTGACCACACTCTGCAGACACATTGAGCCGACAGAGGTCATTGTAAACTGAAGTGACACAGGAACACCGAGCATAACCTGCTTACGGGAAATTTTTCCGTCCGGGACTAAGTCACGCCTTGATATGTGTATTTTCTTAAGCACAAAAAGAACATAAGAGCCGTTGAGCATAGCCGCAACAATATGACAGATAAGGGTTGCAAGGGCGGCACCCTCAACTCCCCAGGAAAACACCTTTACAAACAGTAGATCAAGGAAAAAGTTAAGCACAACGGTGACCGAGAAAAAGTAAAGGGGCTTTTTGCTTTCACCCACACTTCGTGAAATTGCGGTAAAATTGTTTGAAAGCATCTGAAAGGGTATGCCGTAATAAATAATGTTAAGGTAAGCCGAGGAAAGCTCGATAATCTCGTCAGGTGTGCCCACAAGCCTTAAAAGCGGGTCTGACAGAAGGTGGGCAACAACGGCAAGCACGCTACCTATTATAAAAGCAAGGCTGATGCTGTTACCTGCAAAGCGGCCTGCCCTTTTACCGTCACCTGCACCGAAGGCGTGAGCAACGGGAATTGAAAATCCGCTTGTAAGGCCGAGAGCGGCACCGATAATAAAGGAATTGATTGAGCCTACGCTACCCACGGCGGCAAGTGCCTCGTTGCTTACGTATCTTCCTACGATGATGTTATCAACGACGGAGTAGTTGTACTGAAGCATTGAGGACGCCATAATGGGCAAAGCAAAAAGGACTATTGTTTTTATCGGATTGCCCGTCAGCATAGAGCGTTCTTTTTTCATTTATATATCACAGCCTTTCAGAGGCATAAAATTATCCGTACAAATTAAAAACACCCGGGGAGAAACCGAGTGCTTTTAAAAGGAGAAAATATGAAGAAAACATTATAGTGGAGTAAGCATATTAAGTCGGAACTTTCGTTCCTGTGTGTACCTGTCTCTCAAGTACGTGCTTATAATACACTACAAAAAACAAAAAATCAATAGTTTTTTGCAAAAAAATATCGTTTCTACTCTTTGGTTAAATTGTGAGAACATCATTAGATATTTTTGTGTATTTTGACGAACAAATTCCTTTTTCTATTAATTGCACCTGAATATTGACATCAAGCGGTAAAATTTGTTATAATGTCATTTAATATTGATACTGCAGAGCTATCTGCAAACGAAAGGGTGGTTTTATGCCTCACTGTATTCCCGAAAATTACGTTTCTCACCTTAATCTGAGAGAAACCGAAATAGCTATTAAAAAAGTAAAGGACTTTTTCGAAAGAGATCTTGCCATCGAGCTTAATCTTACCCGTGTTTCCGCTCCTCTTTTTGTTGATGCGGACAGCGGTATGAACGATAACCTCAACGGCACAGAAAGACCTGTAAGCTTTGATGTTTTCAGCGGAAAGAATTTCGAAATTGTTCACTCCCTTGCCAAATGGAAGAGATTCGCACTTAAAATGTACGGCTTCGAAAAAGGTGAAGGTCTTTACACTGATATGAACGCTATCCGCCGTGACGAAGATACAGACAACATCCACTCCATCTTCGTTGACCAGTGGGACTGGGAAAAGATCATCTCCAAGGAAGAAAGAACTCTCGAAACTCTGAAAAAAACAGTCAAGCTCATCTATGCTGCACTCAGACACACAGAGTACTACATAACCAAAGAATATAACTTCATCGGTAATCTCCTTCCCGAAAAGATAACCTTTATCACCTCAGGTGAACTGGAGGAGAAATATCCCGACCTTACCCGTAAGGAAAGAGAGTACGCCATCGCCAAAGAGCACGGTGCAGTTTTCATCATCGGTATCGGTGACAAGCTCCGTGACGGCAAGCCCCACGACGGCAGAGCCCCCGACTATGACGACTGGACTCTCAACGGGGATATTATAGTATACTACCCCCTTCTCGACATCGCTCTTGAGCTTTCCTCAATGGGTATCAGAGTCGATGAGGATGCCTTAAACCGTCAGCTTAAGGAAAGCGGCTGTGAGGACAGAAAGTCTCTCCCCTTCCATAAAGCACTCCTCGACGGTGAGCTTCCCTACACCATCGGCGGCGGTATCGGTCAGTCGAGAATGTGGCTTTTCTTCCTTCGTAAGGCACACATCGGTGAGGTACAGTCCTCCTACTGGGATGAAGAAACAGTTAAATACTGTAAAGAAAACGGAGCAGAGCTTCTTTAA
>JAZRFT010000057.1:0-12150 GCA_045643805.1 Acutalibacteraceae bacterium | reverse complement strand
AACGGACTTTGGAAACAAAGTCCGTTTGTTTTTTTTCTAAGACTTTTTTCGTCCGCTCGGCGTACCTTTGTACGCCTTCGGGAACGAAGAAAAGCCTTTCTGCATCTTAATCTTAAAGCTTCAGCGGTATGTTGCTTTTTTGCATTTTTATTTTTTGCGGATATCAGGTTATGCTTAAATGTTTTAATTGACAACTCCTTTTATATAAGTTATACTGAAATTGCAGGAAAGCATTAAAAGGAGGTAAAAACGATGGAGAAAAAGGTGAGAAACCAGAGAATTATAATTGTATTGCTTACGGTATTGCTCATTTACAATTTCTTTGCGTTATCAAACCTTTATTCAAGGCTTGATAACATAAATGACAGCCTCAATAACAGTATCCAGCAGGTAAGGTTAAATGTCAGCACAATCCTTTCTGAAATCTACAGTATAAATGAGGCGAAGAAGCAGGAGGCAAGCCTCATCACCTCCTTTGATTTTCAGTACGGGGAGCTTGATGAAAGCAAAATGACCGTGCCTGTCAGGGTTAAAATCGTTCCCAAGGCTGTCAGTGAAGACACCGCACTTTCCCTTGAATTTGGCGGTGAAACGGTCAGTATGAAAAAGAACGGCGACTCCACCGAGTTTACCGCAGAATTTGAAAGAGGTCTTTTTGAGGATAAGGGAGATAAACCCGTAAGGCTTGTGATAAAAGCAGACGGAACATTTCAAACTGAGGATTTGGAGTGGAATCTCGGCGGACTTTATTGGGAGTTTCTGCCAAATTCAAACGCCTCTTACGTTTTCGATGATATTACCTGGAGCGAAGAAAAGGGTATTATAGTTGACGGAACAGTCGTTACCTTCCTCGATGATGAGGAGCCGGACAATTTTAAAAACGCAAAGCTCATTTACAAGGTCAACGGTGAGGTGCTTGCCGAGGATGCCACCAACGACGATGAGCATATACAGATTTACAAAACATTCCCCGGCTACGGTGCGGGCGACACCCTTGAGCTTTACTTTGAAGCAGAGGACCGCTACGGATTTATCCACGAAACAATGCTCAAAAGGATAACCTTGGGCACTGACGGTACATTCGAGGAGGAAACAGAACCCGACAAAGGTGCAACCGTAATCAAGGACAAGGACGGCAATGTACTCTGTTGGTAAAACATAATATAAACGGGCGGCAGATTGCCGCCCCTACTTTTTTCGCCAAAAACATTGACAAACACTATATTTATGATGTATAATGACTATCCGCGAGTTATCGCCTGTTAATTTAAAAGCGTCGGACTCATATTGCGTTACTACTTACACTACTTGAGCAATGTGTCCCGTTTTAATTTTACAAAATCTATTATTAAAAGGAGGTTAACGCAATGAAAAGAACTTACCAGCCCAAGAAGCGTCACAGAAAGATGGAGCACGGCTTCCGTAAGAGAATGTCCACAAGAAACGGCCGCAAGGTACTTGCACGTCGTCGTGCAAAGGGCAGAAAGCAGCTCACATACTAATTAAAGCTTTTGGCAGAAAAGCTGCCGCAATCCTTAGCGAAAGTATATACTTTTGCAATTACTGTGTTGGGATTTGATACTTTTGCAGAAATACCTTTCTTTAACTGAAAATACGGATTTTCAGCGTGCTTATCATCGCGGAAAGTCCTGTGCGCGACCTGCACTGGTTGTTTATTCAAACAAGAACCGTGTGGGTATTTGCCGTGTCGGTATTACTACAAGTAAAAAAATCGGTAACGCAGTAGAACGTAACCGTTCCAGAAGAGTTATAAGAGCAGCATTCAGAGCTGTGTCGCAGGAATACACCTTCAAGGGTAACCTTGATTTTGTACTTGTTGCAAGAAGCAAAACAAAGTATCTCAAGACAGAGAAGGTGCGTCTTGCCATGGTGGAGTGTTTACGAGAGGTCGGTGCAATAGAATGAAAGGCTTGCTTCTGGCAGTCATAAAATTTTATCGCAGACATATTTCTCCACACCTTCCGCCAATGTGCAGATATTATCCTACCTGCTCGTGCTATGCTATTGAAGCAATAGAAACCCACGGTGCATTGAAGGGTGGCCTTCTTGCCGCGTGGAGAATTCTACGTTGCAATCCTCTTTCAACAGGGGGATATGATCCCGTGCCGCCTAAAAAGGATAAGCACGGTTAACTTCTTATACTCAGGTGGGATAATTTAACGAGAGGAAATTTACACATGTTTGATTTCTTATACGGCATTTTCGGTTATTTGTTCAGAATTCTTCTTCCTATCGTAGGCAATTACGGACTTGCACTTGTACTTTTCACCTTATTCTTCCGTGCAATTCTTCTTCCTACAACTGTAAAACAGCAGAAGTCATCTGCTAAAATGGTTCGTCTTCAGCCCAAGCTCAAGAGAATCAGAGAAAAGTATCAGGATTATGCTCCTCAGGAGAGGAACATGAAAATCCAGCAGGAAACAAGCGAACTTTACCAGCGTGAGGGTTACTCAACAATGGGTGCAAGCTGTGCTCCTCTGCTTTTCCAGCTTCCCATTCTCTGGGGTCTTTACGGTATCATCCGTAAGCCTCTTACTTATGTTCTTGAAATTTCAGAAGAGGCTATCAAGGCTTTTGAGGGTGTTATGACAACACTCGCCAAAGCAGGTGTTGATGTAGTGGAAACTGCAGGCGATGTTGCTAAAAAGGCAAACTCTGCTGCAGCATATATCGAAGCTACAATTATTTCAAACATCGATGCAATTGTTGAGGCGAAGCCCGAGCTTATCGAGCAGTTCGGCGCAGAGATTGAAAAGATCCGTGCCTTTGATTTCAGCGTTTTCGGAATCGACCTCGGTTCAATTCCCAGTGAATTCTATGCTGAACACGGTATCGGCAAGGCATCAATCCTTGTTCTCTTAATCCCTGTACTTTCAGGTCTTACCTCACTTCTTACAAGTGTTCTTTCACAGGTAAGACAGAAGAAGGCTAACCCCAATATGGAAAATCAGCAGATGATGGGTTGCATGATGCTTTCAATGCCCCTTATGTCAGTATGGTTTACATGGTCAATGCCTGTTGCTATGGGTATGTACTGGATTCTTTCCAATGTCCTTGCATTCCTTCAGACACTTGTTATCGGTCATATCTATGCTCCGAGAAAGACCATTGCAAAGCTTATGGTAGACGAAACAATCTACCGTCGTTCCTATGAGAAGAACAGAAAGACAATCCTTGAAAACGACAAGGAAACCGAAGCAGAATAATTACGAATAATACTTAACTACACAAATAACGGTGGTGATAACAAAATGATACATGAAGCTACGGCTACAGGTGCAACCGTTGAAGAGGCTCTTCAGAACGCTCGCGCGGCGCTTAACGCTCCCGCACTTGCCGATGTGCATACAGAGATTATCTCAATGCCCACAAAGAAAATCCTCGGTCTTTTCGGTGGCTCACCTGCAAAAGCAAGAGCATATTACGAAACTCCCGACGCACCCGAGAAGAAGGCTCCCGTAAAGAAGGCTGAAAAGGCTCCCAAGGCAGAGAAAAAGGAAGCTCCCAAAGCTGAAAAGAAGGAAGCAGTCAAGACTGAAGCTCCCAAGGCAGAAGCAAAGGAAGTTGCAAAAACTCCCGTTGAAATCGCTTCAAGCAAGAGCATCGCAGCAGCAGTTGATTACATCACAGCTGTTGTAAAGGGTATGGGCGTTGCAAACGTTGATATTCAGGCTTTCCGTACAGAGGAAAATGAAATTATCCTTGAGCTTGACTGTGGTGAGGATTACGGTATTGTAATTGGCAGAAGAGGTGAAACCCTCGACTCAATTCAGTACCTTACAAGACTTGTTGCAAACAAAACAAAGCTTGACGGTGAATATTCACGTATTTCCATCAATGTCGGAAACTATCGCGAAAAGAGAAAGAACACTCTCAGAGAGCTTGCAAAGAAGAACTCCGAGAAGGTGCTTAAATATGGCAGAAATGTGACCTTCGAGCCTATGAACCCCTATGAGAGAAGAATCATTCATACAGCAGTTCAGGAAATTGAAGGTGTAACATCACATTCAGTCGGTGCTGATGCATCAAGAAGAGTTGTTATCACTCTTGCAGAGGGTGTTAAACCCACCCATCCTTCAAGAGGCGGTTACAACAACAGAGGCAGAGGCGGACGCGGCGGTTACAACCGTGGCGGCAACAGAGGCGGACGCTCACAGGCTCCCCATGTTGATGCTCCCTCAAGAGCTCCCAGAACCGATGCCGGTGCCGAAAAGGTTTCACTTTACGGTAAAATCAACTGATTTTAAAAACCTCCCGATTTCGGGAGGTTTGTTATTTTTCAATATGTTACCGCTTGACATCAGAGTGTGTGATAATTAAAATTAAGTTATGAAATGAGGTGACGTAATGAGTCAGTATAATGTTACGGGAATGACCTGTGCAGTTTGCAGTGCAAGGGTTGAAAAAGCGGTGAAAACTGTTGATGGAGTGGAAAGCTGTGCGGTTAATCTGCTGACAAACACTCTTACCGTTGAAGGGTCTGCCGCAGAAAAGGATATTATTGCTGCTGTTAAAAAAGCAGGCTACGGAATAAAAACACAAAAAGGGGAAAAACCCGACGGCAAAACAGTTGAGGATAAGGAAACGGGCGGACTTATATTAAGGCTTGTTCTGTCACTAGTGCTTGTTGTGGTGCTTATGTACATTGCAATGGGGCATATGCTGTCCTTGCCGCAGATAGCCGAGCTTGATGAAAATTCAATATTGAATGCAAGCCTTCAGATGTTTCTTGCGTTAGCCGTGATGATAATAAACAGAAGATTTTTTATAAACGGCTTCAAGGGTGTAATGAATAAGGCTCCAAATATGGATAGCCTTGTTGCTCTCGGTTCAGGTGCATCCTTTGTGTGGAGTATTGCGGTGCTTGTTATGATGATAAAGGCGCAGGCTGACGGTGATATGTCAGCGGTGATGGATTACCGCCACGACCTTTATTTTGAGTCGGCGGCAATGATACTTGCACTCATAACTCTTGGCAAAATGCTTGAAAGCAGAAGCAAGGGTAAAACAACAACGGCGCTTAAGGCTCTTATGGAGCTTAAGCCTAAAACCGCAAGGGTGATTGTTGACGGTGACGAGGTTATCGTTAATGTTGCTGAGGTGAAAAAAGGTGATGTGTTCATCCTCAAGCCAGGTGACAGTGTTCCTGTTGACGGAGTTGTAATTGAAGGTGAAAGTGCGATAAATGAAAGCAGTCTGACGGGGGAGAGCGTTCCTGTTGATAAAACAGCAGGGGACAAGGTTTCAGCCGCAACAATAAATCAGTCAGGCTTCCTTAAGTGTGAAGCGACTGCTGTCGGCGAGGACACGACGATTTCACAGATTATAAAAATGGTAAGTGATGCCGCAGCTTCAAAGGCTCCCATTGCAAAGGTTGCTGATAAGGTGTCGGGCGTATTTGTGCCTGTTGTTATGACAATCGCTGTGATTACCTGTGTTGTGTGGCTGTTGTGCGGTGCAGAGGTTAGCTTTGCATTGGCAAGAGGAATTTCCGTGCTTGTTATCAGTTGTCCTTGCGCTTTGGGTCTTGCTACACCCGTTGCAATAATGGTAGGCAACGGTGTGGGTGCAAAAAGGAGCGTGCTTTTTAAAACTGCCGAGGCGATTGAAAAGGCAGGCAGAATAAAAATTGTTGCACTTGATAAAACGGGCACAGTTACGAAAGGCGAGCCTGATGTAACAGAAATATTCCCTGCTGATGGTGTGAGTGAAGACGAACTCGTTTTCCTTTCTTATAATCTTGAGCTTCAGAGTGAGCACCCCCTCGCAAGGGCTGTGGTTAGTTACGGAGAAAAGCTTGAAATAAAAAAAGCGGCGGTGAGTGATTTTGATTCCCTGACCGGTAAGGGACTTAAGGGCAGAATTCACGGTAAAGAGATTTGTGGCGGAAATTATGATTACATTTCTTCTGTTTGCAGTATAAATGAAAAGGTGAAGGAAAAGGCAGATGCTTTTTCAAGGCAGGGCAAAACCGTACTTTACTTTGCCTGTGAAAATGAATTTGTCGGATTTATTGCCGTTGCTGATACTATTAAGGAAAGCAGCCGATGTGCAGTTGAAAGGCTTCACAGAATGGGTATTTCAACAGTAATGCTGACAGGCGACAACAAAAACACGGCAAGTGAGATTGCAAAGCAGGCAGGCATTGATGATGTCATTGCAGGTGTGCTTCCCGACGGTAAGGAAAAGGTGATAAGGGAGCTTAAGCAAAAAGGCAGAGTTGCTATGGTTGGTGACGGAATAAATGATGCTCCCGCTCTTACAGGTGCTGATCTCGGTGTTGCAATAGGTACAGGTACGGATATTGCTGTTGATTCGGCTGATGTTGTGCTCGTAAAAAGCGGACTTGAAGGTGTCTGCGATATGATACACATCGGAAGAAAGACCCTTCGCAATATTCACGAAAACCTCTTCTGGGCATTTATTTATAATGTAATAGGAATACCTCTTGCGGCGGGTGTGTGGATACCGCTGTTTGGCTGGGAGCTTAACCCGATGTTCGGTGCGGCGGCAATGAGCCTTTCAAGCTTCTGTGTTGTGATGAATGCGTTGAGGTTGAATTTGATAAAATTCAAGTAAAAGAAAAAACAATAAAGTTCTTTTGTTTTCTTCCAAGAAAAGAAAGACTGACCGGCAAGGTCAAAGAAAAACAAAGCCATGGATCGGGTTTAACCCTTCCATGGCTTTTAAGTTTATTTGTTTTGTTTTGCTTTGTCGGCATTGTTTGCCATACCTGCAATGCAGGCAATATAAATATAAACAATTGGTGTTGTAAAGGGCTGTGCAATGTTGACTGTTGCCTGCATCCAGTAGGCGATAAGTCCTGAAAGGAGTGCTACGGCAAGGGTACTGCTTTTAAGCTTTTTAACAACGGTGTAAATTACACTTGCGATAACACCGAGGTAAGCTGAAAGTCCTGCAATACCCGTTGTCATAAGATACTGAAGATATTCGTTGTGTGCCTGGTCGAGGCTCTTTCTGTCAAAAAGCTTTGCCGAAGCAGTTACCTTGCTGAGAGTTTCAAGGCCTGTACCTAAAAGCTTTTCCTTGAGGCTGTAATCGAAAAGGTAGGTCTTTGCACAGAAGCGCCATATTTTGCCTCGGTAGGTACCCCATTCAGAGGTGATTTTGAATGCACCGTTGAAACGCGGCAGACCTACTGTGTTTGCAAGAATAAAGCAGATTACAATAGTCAGCACAAAAACGATAAGGCAGGCAGGATAGATAACCTTGAGTAGCTTTATTTTATCGGGGAACTTGTTTACTATAACGTAAGCAATTATACAACAAAGAATAATTGCCGAGGAGACATAGGGATTTACAAGGATTTTTAAAAGCCTTGAAACGGCAATGTTACCTTTACCGCTGAGGTTGTAAATCAGCATATAGGCCTGGGATGAAAGGGCGATAATGATAATGCTGATGAGAAATCTTTTTAATCTGTGAAGTCTGCTGTAAAAGAAGATAGGCATAATCAGAAGCGAAGAGCCGAAGCCTACAACAAAGCTTTCACTTGAGGTTACCATCATACCGAAGGAGCCGAGGATAAGCGCAACGGTGTATACTGTTCTGCTGATTTTTCCCTCACTAAGACAAAAGCCGCATACAACAAGGGGCATAAGCAGACACATATAGCTGCTGTAAAAGTTGATGTTTCCGATTGTGGAGAGGAAGGAGGTTTTGTAGTTTTCACCTATGCCGTCGTAAAGTCCGAGGATGTCAATACCGTAGCAATGAAGCACTCCGAGGACGGATACTATTGAAAAAGCAAAAACGGCAAAGAATAAAAATCCCTGGGCAGAGGTGAAATTTCTCGATACAATGAAATATATTACAGTATAAATAAGGATTGTGTAAAAGCCCTGATATCTTGAGGATAATCCTATCCAGCAATCACTGTATTTTGAAAAGATACAGCTTACAAGCATTACACCGCAGAAGGCTGCCATTGCTTTGTCACTTGCGGAAAGTTGAGAGTTTTTCGAAAGCGTGCCCGAGGGGCTGACCTCTGTGTGCTTTTTTTGTTTTGATGAAGTGCCTGATATTGTGTAAGCAATAAGGGCTATGCTGATAATGTGAAAATAAATGCTCTTTGTTTCCGTTATGTTGAAGTAGCCGTCGGTGAAAACAAGCGGCAAGCCGAACATAACGCCGACAAGGTAAAGTATCACCGAGGATTGAAGGGGAGTTTTAACGGGGCGCCTGACCCTTGTTTTAGTTTTCATTGTGTTTTCCTCTTATATATGTTTTTATATTTATATAGTTATTATTTGCAAGGGCTAATATATCACAAAATTTCCTTTAAGTCAATGTAAATACGTCGCCCTATTCATATTGCATAATTATGCCTTTTTAACAATGTACACTATGCCGAATTTGGTTTTTCCTCATTGCTTTTTGAAGCTGAAAGCACTATAATTGGAATACTATATAAAAAGAGAGGAGTTTTGACATGGCAGAACAAGCAAAAAAACAAAAGCTTAATGTCAAAAAGACCATACTGACCGGCTTCGGTTTCCTGGCAACTTCAATAGCTTGGGCGATTTATGACCCCTACATCACAAAGATTCTTAACAAGATTCTTACTGAAAGTGAGTTTATCACAAACCTCAGTACTTCCCTTGCAAAGGCAATTCCCTGGATTGGTGAATTTGCAGAGGCTCAGGGTCAGAGTACAATTTCCGCTACAGGCGGTTTCTCATTGGTACCTCTTTTTATCGGTATCATTATGACCTTTGATAACATCTTCGGTGTTATTTTCCAGCCCACCTTCGGTAAGCTTTCCGATAACTGTCACTCAAAGCTTGGTAAGCGCCGTCCCTTCATTGTAAGCTGCGCTCCCATTTCAGCACTTCTTTTCGCGCTTATCCCCGTTGTGGCTCTCAACACAGAGGGTGCTCTTCAGCTTCCCGCAACAATGATTACAGTTATCCTCTTTGTTTTCTCGATGTCCTTGTGGAGAGCTCCCGTTGTTGCTCTTATGCCGGACCTTACTCCTCCCGAGCTTCGTTCAGAGGGTAACGCAATCATCAACCTTATGGGCGGTATCGGTTCAGCCGTAGGTATGGTTGCAGGTACAATCGGTATTGCACTCTGCACACTTTTTGCAGGTTACAGCAAGGCTGAAATCAAGGCAGACGAAACTGTTTCCTTCCCCTATGTATTTATCGTAGGTTCACTCGTTATGATTATCGGTATGCTTGTTCTTCTTTTCTTTGTAAAGGAAGAGGATACCAGCATCAGAATTAAGGGTGATGCTAACCAGTATGCAGACGAAAAGGCACTCAAGAAGGCTCAGAAGGAAGCTGCAAAGCAGAAGAAGGCAGAGCTTAAGGCTATGAAGCTCACAAAGGGCGAAAGAAAGAGCCTTGCATTTATGCTCGGTACACTTTTCTTCCTCTTCTGTGCATCAAATGCTATCACAACCTTCTTCTCACTCTTCGCTCAGGAAATCCTTCACATGATTACCTCCGAAGCTACCTTCATTATGCTTATCTTCGCAGTATGCTCAGGTGCAGCAGCTATCCCTGCCGGTAAGTTTGGTTCAAAGTTCGGAAGAAAGAAGACAATCATTGCAGGTCTTGCTGTATTCCTTGCGGCTTTCATCGTGTTCTTCGGTGTATTCCTTGGAATGCTCGCCGGCAAGAACCTTTCAATTAACAACTACGTAACGATTAACAACGCATACATTACAGTTGACGAAAACATCAACGCTTACAATGCAACTGTAAGTGATAAGGCTCAGACAGAGGGTAGAAGCCTTGCTGACGATGAAGTGCTCAGCATTGAAGGCTACCTTGCTTATAAGAGCGGTGTAGAACAGACCGATGCAGTCAAGGGCTACTATGAAGCTTACGAGGCTCACCTTATCTCAACTCTCGGTGAGGGCATCTTTGATGAAATCATCAACGTTGCAAACACAGTTCTCGGTACAGAGGCAACAACTGTTGATGTTGCACTTGCAGCTATTGTTGAAACTGTTGACAGCGTTACTAAGATTCTTCGCGTTCTCATTTATCCCGTTCTTATTCTCGGCGGTGCTGCAAATATGTTCATCACCGTTAACACTCTTCCTCTTGTTCTTGAAATCGGCGGTATCGAAAAGGTTGGTACCTTCACGGGCTACTATTACACAGCAACCTTCTCAGCACAGATTGCTTCTCCCATCGTTTACGGCTTTATCAGAATGTTCGCAGGTACGTATATGTCACTGTTCTATTACAGCCCGATTATGTTTGCACTTGCAATTATCCTTATTATGTTCGTTAAGCACGGTGAGGCTGTTCCTCAGGAAATCATTGATAAGATTGAAGAGGAAAATGCTGATTAAGAGTCAGAACACATACTGAAGGAAAATATCATAAAATTTAAAAGTTTTGGTTAAGCTTTTACAAAAGCTTACAGGGGTGAGGGGACAGAGTCCCCTCATTCTTTTTGTTTTTATATATCTACGTTTGTATCGATAGTTCTGTAAAGTTTTTTTGCTTATAAAAAGGCAATTCCTGTAAAAATCTGTATACTATTATATATAATAAAGAAATAATCTTGTGTTTCGGATAAATATCTCCCTATATTTAGTGGACTTTTGGCAGTTAAATCACAATAAATAGTGCACAAAAAACGTATAAAAATTTCTCGCAAATTTCACAAACTTTTTCGCTGAAAACTATTGACAAACACCCGGGGCTATGTTATTATATTCGGGCATGTGAAACGGGTTTGGGTATAACTCTGTCTTCACATAACCTAAACGATATGCGATGATGCGGGAGGTGGCTGTCCTCTGAGGCAGGAAATTTCCGCGGAGTATGTCCGATTTAAAACCGGGCGATCTATATTTCATCTTTAACGCTGTTATCTTGCGTTAAGGTCGGGTGCGGTTCCTTAGGGGATTTCTGCGCTTCGGACTTAAACAGCGTATAGGGGTGAACTGTGCTTATTCGAAGCAAGCGACCGGAAATATCAATTTCCGGTTTTTAAAATAACCGGGCCACAAACACCCGGGCGAGCGTAAGAAATAAGCAACGCCCTACTAATTCTTAATTAGGAGGCAAACAAAATGGCAGTAAAGGAAAAGATTCGTATCAGACTTAAGGGTTACGACCACAACCTTGTTGACAAGGCAGCTGAAATGATCGTAGAAGCTGCAAAGCGTACAAACGCTACAGTTTCAGGCCCCATTCCTCTTCCCACAGAAAAGGAAGTCGTAACAATCCTTCGCGCTGTACACAAGTACAAGGACAGCCGCGAGCAGTTTGAACAGAGAACTCACAAGAGACTCATCGACATCATCAGACCTACACCTAAGACCGTAGAAGCTCTGACAAGTCTTGAGATTCCTGCAAGCGTTGAAATCGAAATCAAGAGATAAACAAACTGATTTCTATACCCGATTAAAACAAAACAGGAAATAAGGTCACGTTGCTTAAGATAGCAACCAATAACCAAAGGAGGATAACAAACATGAAAAAAGGTCTTATCGGCAGAAAGATCGGCATGACTCAGGTTTTCGACGAAAAGGGTAACGTAATCCCCGTAACCGTAGTTGAGCTCGGTCCCTGCACAGTAGTTCAGAAGAAGACAGTTGAAAATGACGGTTACAACGCAGTTCAGCTTGGCTTCGAGGACAAGAAGGTAACAAGAACAAACAAGCCTGAGAAGGGTCACTTCGACAAGGCAAACGTTGGTCCCAAGAAGGTTCTTAAGGAATTCAGACTTGAAGACGACAGCGCTCTCAACGTAGGCGACGTAATCAAGGCTGACATCTTTGCAGCTGGCGAAAAGGTTGACGTAGTCGGCACAAGCAAGGGTAAGGGAACAGCAGGCGTAATCAAGAGATGGAACTTCGGCAGACTTAAGGAAACACACGGTACCGGCCCCGTTGCAAGACACGCTGGTTCACTCGGTGTTATCGACCCCGCTCGTATCTTCAAAGGTAAGAAGATGGCAGGTCACCTCGGCTGCGAAAGAGTTACAATCCAGAATCTCGACGTTGTTAAGGTTGATGCAGAAAACAACCTCATCGCTATCAAGGGCGCAATCCCCGGTCCCAAGAAGGGCATCGTAGTGGTAGCTAACAGCGTAAAAAAATCATAAGAAAGGAGCTCTAAGAAATGCCTAACGTATCAG
>JAZRFT010000056.1:0-18775 GCA_045643805.1 Acutalibacteraceae bacterium | reverse complement strand
AAGAAGCTTGACTATCTTATTCAGCAGCCCATGCACTCAATCAACCCTGATGTACTTAAGAAGTATGAAGAAGAATACTTCGAAGCAAAGTGCCAGAAGTCAAAGGCTATGATCGACGAAGCAAAGCAGATCATCCCCGGTGGCGTTCAGCATAACCTTGCTTTCAACTATCCGTTCCCCCTTGTTTTCACAAAGGCTGAAGGCGCAAAGCTTTACGATATCGACGGTAACGAGTACTACGACTTCCTTCAGGCAGGCGGTCCCACAGTTCTCGGCTCAAACCCCAAAATCGTTCGCGACCAGGTTATCGACCTTCTTAACACCTGCGGTCCTTCAACAGGTCTTTTCCACGAGTTCGAATACAAGCTTGCAAAGAAGATTTCTGACTCTGTTCCCACAGTTGATATGTTCCGTATGCTCGGTTCAGGTACAGAGGCTTGTATGGTAGCTTGCCGTGTTGCAAGACTTGCTACAAAGAAAAAGCACATCCTCAAGATGGGCGGCGCTTACCACGGTTGGTCAGATCAGCTCGGTTACGGTATCCGTGTTCCCGGCTCAAAGTTCACACAGGCAAGCGGTGTTCCCATGCGTCTTATGAGAGATACACAGGAATTCTTCCCCAACGATCTTAACGATCTTGAAAAGAAGCTCAGAAGAAATCAGCTCAACGGCGGTACAGCTGCTGTATTCATTGAGCCCATCGGTCCTGAAAGCGGTACACGTCCCCTTGATAAGGACTTCAACAAGGGCGTTGAAAGACTTTGCCGTAAGTACGGCGCACTCCTTATCTTCGATGAGGTTGTTACAGGCTTCCGTATCGGTATGGCAGGTGCTCAGGGCTACTACGGTGTAGAACCCGACCTCACAATCTTCGGTAAGGTTATCGCCGGCGGTTATCCCGGTGCAGGCGGTATCGGCGGTAAGAGAGAATATATGCAGTACATGGGTGCAGGTCTTGATGCAAGCGGCATGAAGATCAAGAAGGCATTCTGTGGCGGTACAATGGCTGCTACTCCTCTTTCATGTGTTGCAGGTTACTATACTCTTGAAGAAATCGATAAGCAGAACGCTTGCCAGAAGGCAGGTCTTATGGGTGACAGACTTACAGCAGGTCTCAACCAGATTATCGACAAGTACAACCTTCCCTTCGTAGCATTCAACCAGGGTTCAGTTTGCCATATGGAAACTGTTGCTACAATGCACTTCTCACTTGACTGGAGCAAGCCCTGGCAGATTCCCGGCATCATCAAGGAGACAAGCAAGCGTAAGGCTGAAATGACTCATATGGGTGCTGCTTACATGGCAGAGGGTCTTGTAACTCTTGCAGGCTCAAGACTTTACACATCAGCAGCTTATGACGAAGCTATGATCGACGATGCACTTGCACGCTTCGACAAGGTATTCGCAAACATCTCAGTTGTTGAATAATTAAAAACTACATATAAGGCAGGTAAAAAAACGCCTGCCTTATGTTTCCTTATTGAAATAAGAAAGGCGGTAAAAATCAATGGATCTTTTACAAGCTAAAGAAATAGTTGTTGAGGCAGGCAAACAGCTTGTTGCAACAGGACTTATTGCACGTACATGGGGTAACGTAAGCTGCCGTATTGACGACAAGCAGTTCGTTATCACTCCCTCAGGCAGAGACTATCTCAGCCTTACTCCCGACGATATTGTTGTTGTTAACCTTGCAGACCTTTCCTATGAAGGCGACATCAAGCCCTCAAGTGAAAAGGGTCTCCATCCACAGTGCTACATCCTTCGCGATGACTGTAACTTTGTAATTCATACCCATCAGGCAAATGCTTCCATCGTTTCCGCAATCGGCTGTGACGTAAACGGCATTACAGGCTACAGCAAGGACATTATCGGTGACAACATTCCCGTTGCTTCCTACGGTCTTCCCGGTACAGGCAAGCTCCGTGAGGGTGTTGTAGGCGCTCTCAAGCGTTCAGATTCAAAGGCAGTTATTATGAAGAGCCACGGTGCTGTTTGCCTTGGTGCTGACTATGACGATGCCTTCAAGGTAGCAAACGAGGTTGAAAAGGTTTGTGCTGAATTTATTTACAATAAGTATGCAGAGCTTACAGGCAAGGCAACAGATACCTTCAAGGGTGTTTATGATTATGTTGTTGAGCTTAAGAAGAGAGCTGATATGCCTGCTGCAAAGCTCAACGCTTACGACAGTATCAGAATTGACGATGCAGTTGTACTTTCCGATAAGGAAGGCAACACCGTTGCAACCGTAGGTCTCTTCGGTAAGAAGGACGAGCTCATCACAGGTGAGAAGTATCCTTCAGAGGCTGACCTTCACAGAGCAATTTATCAGAAGCGTGACGAGGTTGGTGCAATCATCCACTCACAGGAGGATGCAATTGTTGCCGCTTCAAAAATCGGCAAGACCCTCAAGCCCTTCCTTGATGACTTTGCACAGATTGTCGGCGTAACTGTTAAGTGTGCTGAATTCAATCCCAACTATACTGCAAAGTCTGCAAAGAAGGTTGCAAAGAAGATTGCGAAGAAGGGCACAAACGCTGTTCTTCTCAAGGACAACGGTGCAATCTGCTGCGGTCCCAACAAGGACGAGGCATCTGCTGCTGAAATGGTTATGGAAAAGAACTGCAAGTCAGTTATTTCTTCAGAGCTTTTCGGTAATGCAAAGCCCCTTAGCAAGCTTGACTGTGTTGTAATGAATGTTGTTTACAGACTCAAGTATTCAAAGCAGAAATAAAAAGAACAAAAAGCGAAAAGTTCTTTGGTTGCTTTTCTTTCAAGAAAAGTAACGGCTGCCCGCCGAGGGCACATAATAAAGAATATAAAGGTCACGGAAAATTCTCCGTGACCTTGCTTTTTATCTGACTATCATTTTAATTTTTCATTGACGAACAGTTGCTTTTATTGATATAATAAAGATATCAACAAACAGGAGGAAAATAAAATGAAGAAAATACTTGCAATCGTTCTTGCTGTTGTTTCAGTTTTAGGTCTTATGGCAATGGGTGTTACAGCAGAAAGCGAGGTAGAAAAAACGCTTAAATTTGGTGAGGACGGAAAATTCAAAATCCTGCAGATGTCCGACATCCAGGACAGAATTATTTTCAGACCTCTTACAAAAATGTTTATTGAGGATTTGCTTGAAAAGGAAAACCCCGACCTTGTTGTGCTCACGGGTGACAACATTGCCCCCGGATGCCCTAAATTCGATTGGTACATAGAAAAGAATATCGATAACTTTATGAAAATTTTCGAGGAGAAAAATGTACCCGTTGCAATTGTTTACGGCAACCACGATGAGGACAGAAACTGCATGACCAAGGAGGAGCAGTGGAAGGTTTACGAAAAATATGACTGCTTTGTCGGCGTCGGTGACAGTGAGGAGCTTACGGGCTACGGCACATACTACCTGCCCGTTATGAGTTCTGACGGTGACGAGCAGAAGTTTACGCTGTGGTTCTTTGACTCGCAGATGTATAATGATGAAAACGACCTTGGCGGTTACGGCTGTGTTGCAAAGGATCAGATTGACTGGTACATAAAAACAGAAAAGGCACTTACTGCAGAAAATGACGGAAAGATTATTCCCTCCTTTGCATTCCAGCACATTATTGTTCCCGAAATTTTTGATGTGCTTTATAAAATAAGCGAAACCGATGCGGAGACCGGCAAGGTTACGGAATTTGAGGTTGAGGGAGATTACCTTAAGGAACAGACCATTGTCAAGAATAACATAACCTATGCACTTCCTATGGAATATGTCAATGAGGATACCTTCCTTAACGAAACCTGCTGTCCTCCCGAATACTCAAACGGTCAGGCTGACGCTTTTGCCGATTACGGCAAGGTGCTTGGTGTAGCTGTCGGTCACGACCACAAAAACAGCTTTGTTATTCCTTACAGAGGTGTGGACATTGTGCAGACTCCCACAGCATCCTTCGGCTCCTACGGTGATATAAACAGAGGTGCAAGAGTTATAACTCTTGATGAAAAGGATCTTTCGGAGTATGACACTGATGTGATTTTCTTCAGGGATTATTATGACCTTGAGGATGAGAAGCTTTATAATCAGTATGTTTTCAACAGTGACGGTGCGGGCTTTTCAATTGGTGACAGACTTAAGGCTATGGTTAAGTATTACTGGCTGAAAGTAAAAGGATAAAGGGGTAAAGTTTTGGTCAAGCTTTTTCAAAAGCTTGTGGGGTCAAGGGGCAAAGCCCCTTGGTATAAACAATTAATGTAATATTAAGCAATAAAAAAGTAAAAGCAGGTGTTAAAATCAACACCTGCTTTACTGTATTTATTCATATTTGTAAGGGGTTTCACCCCTTACGATCCCTGACAAACTTTTGAAAAAGTTTGATCAAAACTTTTCTTTTTTTATTTTACAACCTTAATTTTATCAATTCCATACGCCTTGAAAATCTCAACTGCTTCCTTTGTTATAACCTCACCACTTACCGCAACGGGTACCGCAGGCGGACATGAAATCATAGGTGATGCACAAATCCTGCCCTCGGCAAGCTCGGTGCTTATCCATTCGCTCTTTGCAAAAATGCTCTGCCTTAAGGTGAGTATGCTTTCAGCCTCGGCAAGGGCGGGTAAAGGAGGAAGGCTTCTGCCGTCCTTTCCGGCAAGGGTTGCAAGTGCATCAATCAGCTTTTTGAAATCCTCGTCACTGTTTTCCGGTGTGAACATCAGCACAACAAAATCTCTGTCCGCAAACTCGCAGGAAATACCTTTGTCAAAAAGGTAATCCGCAACCTCATTTCCCGTGTAGCCGCAGGAAGCGGGGGAGAGGGTAAGTTTGAGAGGCTCCGTTTCCTCAACCCTGAATGAAATTTCACGGAGAGATTTCTTCAGTTCTTCAAGCTTTTCTACGGTTGCGTTCAGCTTTTCTCTGTAGCCCTCTGAAAGATAAGCGTTGCAAAGGTCAAGTGACTGTATTGTAAGATAAGAGGGGCTTGTTGAGGCGTGAAGTGACAGACATTCCTCAGCGTCGGGAATATAAGAGCTGCCCTTTTCACTTATGTGAAGGTAAGCACCGCCCGTAAGCACGGGGAGGGTTTTGTGTGCAGAGTCACAGCACATTGTTGCTCCGAGATGTATCGGATGAAGGCTTTTTTCAAGAAAGCCGAGATATGCGCCGTGGGCGTTATCAACAAGCAAAGGGATATTATATTTGTCGCACACCTTTGCAATGCCGTTTATGTCAGCATGGTTGCCGAGGTAATCGGGGGAGGTAATGTAAACGGCATCGGGAGTTTTTTCACAACCGAGGATGTACTCTTCAACCTCCTCTGCCGTAAGCAGGCAGGAGCAAAGGTGAGTGCCATTTTTTGCATACATCCATTTAACGTCAAAGTCAAGGAGCGCTCCGGCATAAACAAAAGCCTTGTGCACATTTCTTGCCGCAAGTATAAGCGGCCGTTCACTTTTGCCCTTGCATACAAGTGAAAGCATTGCCTTTATGCAGAGGGTTGAACCCTCGGTGCTGTAGAAGGTTGCGGCGGAATTGAAAAGGGAGGAAGCATTCTGCTCGCTTTCCTTTATGATGCCCGTAGCGTTGTAAAGCACATCGGCACCGTCAATTTCGGTAATATCATATTTTTCACAGCCGAGAAAGCTTTTTCCCTTGTGGCCGGGCATATGAAGTCTTGAAACGCCGCCTTCAGCGTAGTTCTTTACAAAATCACAGATTGGTGTTTTCATGCTTCTTCTGATTCTGCAACCTGCATCATAACGGCACATTCAATACGCTTTTTGAAAAGCTCACAGCCCTGCTCGTAAATGCCCTCGATACTGCCTGTTGCATGGTAGGCGTTGGCGGCACATCCGCCTGAGCAGTAAAGCTTTGCCCAGCAGTCGCGGCAGCCTTCTCTTGCGTAAGCGTTGCACTTGCGGAACTTATCCTGACAAGCGGTGTTTGTAACACCGTCATAAATGTTACCGAGGCAGTATTCCTCGTCACCTACAAACTGATGGCAGGGATAAAGGTCACCCCAGGGGGTAACAGCCATATATTCCGTGCCTGAACCGCAGCCGGTGATTCTCTTGTAAATGCAGGGGCCGTTCCTCAGGTCAAGCATATAGTGGTAGAAGGTGAAGGGGCGGCCTTCCTTTTTGCGCTTGAGCATTTCCTTTGCAAGGATTTCGTACTGCTCAAAGAGTACGGGCATATCCTCCTTTGTAAGAGCACAGGGGTCGTCCTCCTTGGAAACAACGGGCTCCATACTCAGCTCTGTAAAGCCGAGGTCAGCCATATGGAAAATATCCTTTGTGAAATCGGTGTTGCCGTGGGTGAAGGTGCCTCTCATATAGTAATTCTTGCCCTCACGGGAATCAACAAGCTTTTTGAACTTGGGAAGAATCTTATCGTAGCTTCCGTTACCTGCATAGTCAACGCGGAAGCGGTCGTGGATTTCTTTTCTGCCGTCAAGGCTTAAAACAACGTTGCTCATTTCTTTGTTTGCAAATTCGATAACCTCATCATCGATGAGCACACCGTTTGTGGTGAGGGTGAAGCGGAAGTTCTTGCCCTTTTCCTTTTCAATGCTTCTTGCGTAAGCCACAAGCTGTTTTACAACGTCCCAGTTCATAAGGGGCTCGCCGCCGAAGAAGTCAACCTCAAGGTTACGTCTTGTGCCTGAGTTTTCAATAAGGAAATCAAAAGCACGCTTACCTGTTTCGAAGCTCATAAGTGCTCTGTCACCCTGATACTTGCCCTGACTTGCAAAGCAGTAGGAGCAGTTGAGGTTGCAGGTGTGGGCAACGTGAAGGCAGAGTGCTTTTATAACCTTGCTGTTGTTTTTGTAGTCAAAGGCAAGGTTTTCAAATTCGTCAACCGAAAAAAGCTTGCCTGCTTCTTCAAGTGCCTTTACATCGGCAATACATTCAAGGGTTTCTTCCCTTGTAACGTCGGGAAGGTGAGCGTATTTTTCGCTGATAGCCGAAACGATTTCGTCCTCGGTGCAGTTTTTATACATTGCAATAATGTCGTAAGCCACCTCGACAACGGTGTGTACCGAGCCGCTGCAGGTGTCAAGGACAATATTGTAGCCGTTCAATTTATACTGATGTACCATTTTGATGTATCCTTTCAAAATAAAAACGCCGCCTTAGTGAAAGGCAGCGTTTCTTTTGTTTAACTTATTTTGAGTTTTCACACTGCTGATTAGCTACGCCGCAAGATGTCTTACATGCTGACTGGCATGATGTCTGGCATTCGCCGCAACCGCCTGCTTTAACAGTGTTCTTGATATCCTTTGTTTCGATAGTCTTGATTCTGCTCATGGTTTTTACCTCCGTTGGTATTTTATTCCCTCAAATGATATCACAACTGATTTTAATTGTCAATAGAAAGACGCTTATATTTTGAAAAGCCTGATTTGTCAAAACTATCCAAAGAAAAAAGTATAATTTTTGCAAAGTTTTAGTGCAATAAACCTTGCAAAAGCCGTCACTATTTGTTAAAATGTGAGTGTATTTGCGGAGTGTTGTTGACAATCCGCAAACAGTTTCCAAAGAATGTGAAAAGGCGGCGCATAAAATGAAGCTTCTTGAAGATAGAATACTTAAGGATGGTCAGGTTTTTCCCGGCAATATACTTAAGGTAGATTCATTCCTCAATCATCAGATTGATGTTCAGCTTGTCGGTGAAATGGGTCAGGAAATCAGACGCATCTATGACGGCTGCGGTGTTAATAAGATTCTTACCATTGAAGCTTCAGGTATAGGCATTGCCTGTATTACGGCACAGTACTTCTCCTGCCCCGTGCTCTTTGCAAAAAAGACAAAGACAAAGAATATTGCCTCCACGGTTTACAAAACCAAGGTGCAGTCCTTCACTCACGGAACAGAATACGATGTAATCGTTTCAAAGGATTTTATCGGTGAGGGTGACAAGGTGCTCATTATTGACGACTTCCTTGCAGAGGGCAATGCTCTTTTAGGTCTTATCGACCTTTGCAAGCAGGCGGGTGCCGAGGTTGCAGGCTGTGCTATTGCTGTTGAAAAGGGATTTCAGAGCGGCAGACAGAAGGTTGAAGCCCTTGGCGTTCGCGTAGATTCCCTTGCAATTGTTGAGTCAATGAGTGACGACACCGTTACATTCAGAAGATAAGCTTTTTAATCAAGGTATTTAACCGGGATGGAGCCCGGTTGGTATAAAACAAAAAACATTAAAACGGAGGAAAAAATCATGAAAAAAATTCTCGCAATCATGCTTGCTGCTCTTATGCTTTTCGCTTTCGCTGCTTGTGGCGGAAACAATGCAACTGACGGCAACGCAACCGACGGTAATGCAGACATCAAGGGTCTGAGCGAATCACCCATTGCTGATGTTGAGCTTAACGTTGACTACGAAGTTCCCGCAGACTTCAAAATCGGTTTCATCTGCCTTCACGATGAAAACTCAACCTACGACCTTAACTTCATCAACGCTGTTGACAGAATTCAGGAGGCTCTCGAGCTTACTGACGAGCAGGTTATCGTTAAGGTAAACGTTCCCGAAGGCAACGAATGCTATGTTGCTGCAAAGGACCTTGTTGCTGAAGGCTGTAAGGTTGTTTTTGCAAACTCCTTCGGTCATGAGGACTTCATGATCCAG
The DNA here is from genome assembly GCA_045643805.1 of Acutalibacteraceae bacterium. Classification (GTDB taxonomy): domain Bacteria; phylum Bacillota; class Clostridia; order Oscillospirales; family Acutalibacteraceae; genus UBA6857. The sequence continues at coordinate 10,173 of JAZRFT010000056.1, read as the reverse complement.
GCTGCAAAGGAATTCCCCGAGGTTGAATTCTGCCACGCAACAGGTACAAAGGCTCATACAGAAGGCCTTAAGAACTACCACAACGCTTTCGCATCAATCTATGAAGGCCGTTTCCTTGCAGGTGTTGCTGCAGGTCTCAAGCTCAACGAAATGATCGAAGCAGGCGAGTTCACAGCTGAAGAAGCAAAGATGGGTTATGTTGGTGCTTACACATATGCTGAAGTTATCTCCGGCTACACCTCATTCTATCTTGGCGCAAAGAGCGTATGCCCCACAGTTACAATGGACGTTCAGTTCACAGGCTCATGGTATGACGCAACAGAAGAAAAGAATGCAGCTGAAGCTCTTATCGCACGTGATTGCAAGCTTATCAGCCAGCACGCTGACTCAATGGGTGCTCCCGGTGCTTGCGAAGCTGCAGGTATCCCCAACGTTTCCTATAACGGTTCAACATATGAATCCTGCTATGAAACTTTCATCGTTTCATCAGCTATCAACTGGACTCCTTACTACAACTACATCATCGGTCAGGCTGTTAAGGGCGAAGAAATCGCTGCTGACTGGTGCGGCGGTATTGCTGAAGGCTCAGTAGTTCTCACCGGTATCAACCAGGATGTTGCTGCTGAAGGCACAGTTGAAAAGCTTCAGGCTCTTGTTGAAGATATTAAGGCTGGTAAGATTAAGGTATTTGATGCTGCTACCTTCACAGTTGGCGGCGAAGCTCTTGAAAGCTACAAGGCTGACGTTGATACAGACGCTGCTTACACAGCTGACACAGAGGTTATTGCTGACGGTTACTTCCATGAATCAGAATTCCGTTCAGCTCCTTACTTCGATCTCAGAATCGACGGTATCAACCTTCTCAACGAAAAGTTCTGATTTAATTAAACTGAATAAGCGGGACAGCTACTGTCCCGCTTACTGTTGTTTTTAATGTTTAAAAAACAGCCTTGTAATAAGGGGCTGCTTTTTAAGTGTTCAAAGCAAAGGAGGACTTAATTTGTCAGCAAATGCAGCAATTGAACTTAAAAATATAAGTAAATATTTCGGCGGTAATGCCGCAAATAAAAATGTTAACCTCACAATCAACCGCGGTGAAATTCTTTCAATCCTCGGTGAAAACGGCAGCGGTAAAACAACGCTGATGAATATGATTGCGGGTATTTACTTCCCTGATGAGGGTCAGATTTTTATTGACGGCAAGGAGGTTGTTATTCATTCTCCCAAGGATGCCTTCAAGTATAAAATAGGTATGATACATCAGCACTTCAAGCTTGTTGATGTGTTTTCTGCTACAGAAAATATAATTCTCGGGCTTAACGAAAAGGGTCGCTTTGATTTTAAGGCAGCGGCACAGAAGGTTAAGGAAATCAGCGACCGTTACGGCTTTGAAATTGACCCGATGAAGAAAATTCACGAGATGTCCGTTTCTGAAAAGCAGACTGTTGAAATTATCAAGGTGCTTTACAGGGGTGCAGATATCCTCATCCTCGATGAGCCTACAGCGGTTCTCACTCCTCAGGAGACGCAGAAGCTTTTCAACGTTCTTCGCAAGATGCGTGAGGACGGAAAATCAATCATTATCATTACTCATAAGCTTCACGAAGTGCTTTCACTTTCCGATAAGGTTGCCGTGCTTCGTAAGGGCGAATATGTGGGCACGGTTAAAACAGCCGAAACCGATGAAAGCCAGCTTACTGAAATGATGGTTGGTAAAAAGGTAAGCCTCAACATTGACAGAAGTGAGCCGAAAAACTGCGAGGAAAGACTTGTTGTTAAAAATCTCAACTGTGTTGACCGTGAGGGCGTTAAAATTCTCAACAATGTTTCCTTCACCGCACACTCGGGTGAAATTCTCGGTATTGCAGGTATTGCAGGCTCAGGCCAGAGAGAGCTTCTTGAAGCTATTGCAGGTCTGCAGAAGCTTAATGAGGGCGAAATTCTTTACAATAATCCCAAAACAGGCAACTGTGATAATCTCCGTGACAAGTCTCCTATGCAGATAAGAGAGCTCGGCGTAAGGCTTTCCTTTGTTCCCGAGGACAGACTCGGTATGGGTCTTGTTGGTAATATGGACATCATTGACAATATGATGCTGCGTTCCTATAAGAAGGGTAAGTCTCTTTTCCTTGAAAGGAAGGGTCCCAAGGATCTTGCTGAAAAAATCATTAAGGATTTAGAGGTTGTTACTCCCGATGCAAGAACTCCCGTCAGAAGACTTTCCGGCGGTAATATTCAGAAAATTCTCGTAGGCCGTGAAATTGCCGCTTCGCCTACAGTGCTTATGGCGGCTTATCCCGTAAGAGGTCTTGACATCGGTGCCTCCTATACTATATATAATCTTCTTAATAAGCAGAAGGAAAAGGGCGTTGCCGTTATTTTTGTCGGTGAGGACCTTGACGTGCTTATTGAGCTTTGCGACAGAATTATAGTAATCGGCTCAGGTTCTATCACCGGTGAGGTTGATGCAAGAACAGCAACAAAGGAAGAAATCGGTCTTCTTATGACAAAGAGTGTTGACAGTAAAGGAGGAGAAGCAAATTGAAAAAGATGAATTTTCATATCGTCAAGCGTGAGCCTATGGTATGGTACAAGGCTGTGCTTGTACGTGCAATAGCAATTATTGCTTCACTTCTTGTGTCAGCAGTTGTAATAATGATGCTCACAAGCAAAAACCCCATTGAAATTTATTCTTCAATGATTTCAGGTGCTTTCGGCTCATCACTTCGTATATGGAGCCTTATGCAGAATGTAGCTATCCTTTTGTGTATAGCCCTTGCTCTTACTCCTGCCTTTAAAATGAAGTTCTGGAACTGCGGCGGTGAAGGTCAGGTGCTTATAAGCGGTCTTGCCACCACAGCGGTTATGATGTTCCTCGGTGACAGCCTGCCTTATCCCGTGCTTCTTGTTGTAATGCTTGCAGCCTCTGTGCTTGCAGGTATTATATGGGCGGTTATTCCTGCATTTTTCAAGGCAATGTGGAATACCAATGAAACCCTTTTCACCCTTATGATGAACTACGTTGCAATTCAGCTTGTGGCATTTTTCCTCAAGTATTTTGTAAAAAGCGGCTCAGGTGTTCTTGAACCTATGCCCGAGCACGGACTTCCCGTTCTTTTCGGTCAGTCTTATCTGCTTAACATTATTATTGTTGCAGTATTCACCGTACTTGTTTATATCTATCTTAAAAAGACAAAGCACGGCTACGAAATTGCTGTCGTGGGTGAAAGTGAAAATACAGCAAAGTATATCGGCATCAATGTGCGTAAGGTTGTAATCCGTACACTTGTTGTTTCAGGTGCTCTTTGCGGTATTGCAGGTCTTCTGCTTGTGGGCGGTACAAACCATACAATCAGCACAACAACTGTTGACGGCAGAGGCTTTACTGCCATTATGGTTTCCTGGCTTGCCAAGTTCAATCCCATTTATATGGTTATGACCTCCTTCCTCATTGTTTTCCTTCAGAAGGGTGCAGGTCAGGTTTCAACAGACTTCCGTCTTCCCGGAGCAATTTCCGATATAGTTACAGGTATCATCCTGTTCTTCATTATCGGCTGTGAATTTTTCCTGCAGTATAAAATTCTTTCAACAAAAAACAGAAAGGAGAATGACTGATGTTAGCCTTTCTTGTAAGCTCAATCAGACTCGGTATGGCATTCCTTTTCGGTTCAACGGGTGAAACCATTACTGAAAAGTCAGGTCACCTTAATCTCGGTATCCCCGGCGTAATGTGCGTGGGTGCTTCCTGCGGTTGCTTTGCCGAATACCTTTACCTTTCAAAGGCAGGTATGAATGCAAACTATTTTCTTGCAGTTTTCATCCCTGTTGTTGCAACACTTCTTGGCGGAGCGCTTATGGGTCTTATTTTCAGCTTCCTTACCGTTACTCTGCGTGTAAACCAGAATGTTACGGGTCTTGCCCTTACCACATTTGGTGTGGGTGTTTCTGACTATATGATTGCCGAAACCGGCTCGGTTTACAGTAAGGGAAGCCGTTTTTTCACAACCTCTCTTCCTTTTGCAGATGACCTCGGTGCGGTAGGTGAAATATTCTTCTCTCACGGTATTCTTATTTATCTTGCAATTATTGTTGCTCTTGTAACATCCTTTGTGCTTTCAAAAACAAGGGTTGGACTTAACCTCAGGGCTGTGGGTGAAAACCCTGCAACGGCTGATGCTGCAGGTATCAATGTTTCCCGTTACAGATATGCTTCAACCTGCATCGGTTGTGCTATTGCAGGTCTCGGCGGTCTTTCATTTATAATGGACTACCTTAACGGTAACTGGGAGTACTGCATTGATGCTATCGGTTGGCTTGCAATTGCTCTTGTTATCTTCACTGTGTGGAAGCCGGGTCTTGCAATTATCGGCTCGATTATTTTCGGTGCCCTTTACATTGCAAGTAGTTATATCACAGGTGTAAGCTTTGCAAGTAAGGAGATTTTCAAGATGCTTCCTTATGTTGTTACGATTATTGTGCTTGTGTTTACAAGCATCCGTGACAAGAAGGAGAATCAGCCTCCGCAGAGCTTAGGCTTACCCTACTTCAGAGAAGAAAGATAAAAAAGGGGTAAAGTTTTGGTCAAGCTTTTACAAAAGCTTGTCAGGGATTGTAAGGGGTGAAACCCCTTACGTATTAAAAACGAAACAGTATGGCAGGTGTCTGAAAATGACATCTGCTTTGTTGTTTTATAATTTGTTTTGCAGCGTGCTTTTATCAAATTTTGTTTAGTGACCTCGCCGGTCGGGCGTTACCTTTCTTGAAAGAAAGGTAACCCAAAGAACTTTACCCCTTTTATTTCTTTTCTTCCTTTTTCTCTTGTATCTTTCAAAATAAACTGATATAATGTATTCGTATAAATTTTCCCCTGAAAGGTTTTGATTAAATGACATACCGTGAGAAATATGAAAAGTGGCTCTCCTTCGACGAGGAAACCGCAAAAGAGCTTTCCGCAATCACAGACGAAAAAGAGATTGAGGACAGATTTTATAAAGACATTGCTTTCGGTACGGGCGGCCTCCGCGGAATTATGGGCGCAGGCTCAAACCGTATGAACAAATATACAATAGGTAAGGCTACATACGGCATTGCAAACTATCTCAAAAGCCGTAAGGAAGGCGAAATCAAGGTTGTCCTTGCTTACGATTCAAGAAACAATTCAGCTTACTTCGCATCTGTTGCAGCGGGTATCTTCGCAAAGTGCGGCTTTAAGGTTTTCCTTTATGAAACCCTTGTTCCCGTTCCCGTGCTTTCATTCACAACAGCCTTCCTCGGCTGTGATGCAGGTGTAATGATTACCGCTTCACATAACCCCAAGGAGTACAACGGCTATAAGGTATACGATGAAAAAGGCTGTCAGCTTTGCACAGAGGATGCCAATGCGGCAATCGGCTTTATCAATCAGATTGAGGATTACCTTTCAATTCCCTTTGGCAGCGATAAGGATGAAAATATCACTCTTATCGGTGAGGATGTTCTTGGTGAATACCTCAAAAAGGTTAAAGAGCAGTCCGTATATGAGGAAGCAAGTGACCTTAAGATAGTTTACACACCCCTCCACGGTACAGGTAATATTCCCGTAAGAAGAATGATTGACGGTATGAACGTTACAATCGTCAAGGAGCAGGAAATGCCCGACGGCAATTTCTCAACCGTAAGAAGCCCCAACCCCGAGGAGAAGGATGCCCTTACAATTGCTATTGAAAAGGCAAAGGAAATCGGCGGTGACCTTGTGCTTGGTACTGACCCTGACTGCGACAGAGTAGGTATTGCCGTAAAGCACGGTGACGAATATGTGCTCTTTACAGGTAACCAGACGGGAGCCCTCCTTGTAAACTTCATCCTTACAATGAAAAAGGATAAGCTTAACGAAAAGTCAACTCTTAACAAAACAATTGTTACATGTGAGCGCGGTGCTGAAATCGGTAAGAGCTTCGGTCTGCAGGTTGAAGATACGCTTACAGGCTTTAAGTACATCGGTGACAAAATCAACAAGTATGAAGCAAGCGGCGAAAGAGAATTCGTTATTGGATACGAGGAATCCTACGGCTACCTTGTAGGTACTCACGCAAGAGATAAGGACGCCGTTGTTTCCTCAATGCTCATCTGTCAGATGGCTGCCTGGTACAAGAATAAGGGTATGACTCTTGTTGACGGACTCAACGAAATCTACGACAAGTACGGCTATTATCTTGATAAGCTTGACTCCTTCACCCTCAAGGGTAAGGACGGTGCAGAGAGAATTGCCGAGCTTATGGTTATCTTCCGCGAAAAGGGAACAGAAATGTTTGACGGCGTGAAGGAGGTTGTGGATTACAGCGTTGGTATCAATGACCTTCCCAAGGAAAATGTGCTCAAGTTCCTCTTTACTGACGGAACCTGGATGGCTGTAAGACCCTCCGGCACAGAGCCGAAAATCAAGGTTTACTATTCTGTAAGACAGGATTCAAAGGCTCTTGCGGAAGAAAGACTCGAAAGCATCAGAAGTATTATTCTTGAAACTATCAACTAAAAGTCGGAGCTGTTATGAAAATTCAGAATTATGTTGAAAATGTCCTTCAGCCGAAGCTTCAGGGAGACGGCGGTTGGATTGAGTTTATAAAATATGAAAACGGCCTCCTCACGGTAATTTTCCGTGGGGAGTGTTCAAAGTGTCTTATTCTTCACCGCTGTGTGGCGTGGATTGAGGAAGAGATTAAAAGAGATTTAAAGCTTACGGTTAAGGTTGAAGCAATCCGCAAAAGACCTTATTTCCAGGATGTATAAGAAGGGAGCGTAGTTATGGCACATATTAAAGTTGTAAGACGCTCAATGCGTCCCGAGGAATGGACGGACTTACGCTTCGGCTGGCTCAAAAGACACATATACAGCGAAAAGTGGGAAATTGAAAATCTCCTTATCCGTGATGCACGTCAGGTAAAGGAAATGGAGTTTGAATACTACTCCGATGAATACAGACCGCTTGAAAAGGGAGATATGTACTTTACTCCCGACGGTACGGCTTTTATTAAAGCGGATGTTGAAATACCTGAACACCTTAAGGGCAAGGAATTATGGTTTACCCTTAAAACTGCGGCGGAAATCTGCGTGAAGGTCAACGGCAAATACATCGGCGGTGTTGACCCCAACAGAGAAAGAATGCTCCTTTCTCCTTACATAAATGAAAATGACGTTCTTCATTTTGAAATGATGGGCTATAACCGTTCAAAGCCCGATGATGAGAGAAATCCCGAGTCCCTTTCTGTAAGAGGCTGCCGTCAGATTTTTGAGGGTGCCTACCTTGCGGTTGTAAATCACGCTGTTCAGGACCTTGTGTGGGACTTTGAAATTCTTCTTGATGTTGCAAAAAGTGAGCTGTTTAATGAAGATTACAGAGCTTTCCTTAATAAAGAGCTTAACAATGCAATGAACCTTATTGATTTTGACAGCGAAAACCTCGACGGCGTTGCCAAAGCAAAAAAATATGTTGATGAAGTAATCTACGCAAACGATACTTACAAGGGCAGCGGAGATGTGGCACTTATTGCCCACTCCCACCTCGACGTGGCGTATTACTGGCGTAAAATCCACGCTGTGCAGAAAAATCTCCGCACTGTACTTATTCAGCTTCGTCTTATGGATAAGTATCCTGATTTCAAATATACCCATACCCAGCCCTATGTTTATGAAACCTTGGAAAAATATTATCCCGAGGTTTTTGCGGAGCTTAAGGAAAAGGTGGCAAAGGGACAGTTTGAGCCCGTGGGCGCAATGTATGTTGAGCCTGACTGCAATGTTCCCTCGGCGGAGTCGCTTATCCGTCAGTGCCTTTACGGTCAGCAGACCTATAAGAGAATGTTCGGTAAAACCGTAAACAATGCGTGGCTACCCGACGTTTTCGGTAACAGTTGGATTTTACCGCAGATTCTCAAAAAGAGCGGAGTTGATTATTTTGTTTCAAACAAAATGTCAACCTGGAATGACACCAACCGCTTCCCTCACAATAACTTCAAGTGGAAGGGTATCGACGGCAGCGAGGTGCTTGCCTGCGTTCCCCCGACACATTTTATCACCTGGAATATGCCTTCGCAGATTCAGGAAAACTGGGAGGCTTATCAGGATAAGGACAGCGGAGGACAGACCCTGAATATGTTCGGCTACGGTGACGGCGGTTCGGGCTGTACCGAGGAAATGATTGAGCTTATGCACCGCTTTGAAAAGCTTTCGGTTATGCCCAAGTGTGAGCATGTCGGCGGAAGCGAGTTCCTTGAAAAGAATCTCAAAAATAACGGTGAGCTTGAAACCTGGGACGGTGAGCTTTACCTCGAAATGCACAGAGGCACCTTTACAACAAAAAGCGACCTGAAAAAAGCAAACCGTCGCCTTGAGTTCAAGTTCCGTGATGCGGAAATCCTTTCTATTATAAGAGGGGAGGATAATCAGGCTGAAATTACAGAGCTTTACAAAAAGTTCCTCGTTAATCAGTTCCACGATATACTTCCGGGCTCACACATCCACCCTGTTTATGAGGATGCGATGGAGGAGTACAGAGAAATCGAAAAAGAGCTTGACCGCATAATCGGAAACAGCGGAAAATATTTCAATACACTTAACTTCAGACGTGATGCCCTTACCTTTGTTCCCAACAAAAAGGGTACAGCCACAAGATACGGCAAAAAGGGTAACTGGCTTATTCCGAATATCCCTGCAATGAAGTCGGGCACGGTCAGAAGCGTGAAGCACAGCACAGATTGGCTCGTTGAAAAGACTGGCGAAAATTGCTTTGAAACTCCTTTCTATTATATATGCTTTAATGATGACGGTTCAATCAGCAGTCTTGTTGATAAAAAAGACGGCAGAGAGTGGGTTGACGGCGACTTCAATAAGCTTAAAATTTATACGGATTATCCCGGTAACTATGATGCGTGGGATATCCTTCCCAATTATAAGGATAAGCAGATTGAGGTTGAAGTTGTTGAGCCTCTTAAGCTTAAGGAGCTTGACGGCGAGTGTGCATCCTTTGAAGCAACTCTTAAAATAGAAAAGGCTACCTGGACGATGACGGTCAGACTTTTCCGTCAGTCAAGAGGCATTGAGGTTGAGAACAATGTAGACTGGACGGGCATCAAGCACCGCCTTGCAAAGGCAGAGTTCGGTTGCAATATCCTTTCACGTAAGGGACTTTGCGATACCTCGGCAGGCTACATTGAAAGAGATACCCACCGCAATACTACCTGGCAGCAGGCAAGATTTGAATGCTGTCATCATAAGTGGTGTGACCTTTCAGAGGCAGGCGGCGGTGTGGCTGTTATCAACGACGGTAAATACGGTGTCGGCTATGAGGAGAATAAGATGAGCCTTTCCCTTCTCCGTGCAACAATACGTCCCGATGTTACATCTGATATGGGAAGCCATAGCTTCTGTTATATGATTTATCCTCATGAGGGCGACGCTGTGACTGCAGGTGTCAATAATATTGCTCTTCAGTATAATGTTCCTCTTGTCAAGTGTGACGGTGAGTGGATCATGCCCACCTTTGAGCCCCTTTATCTGCAGAGTGCGAAGTGGTCCGAGGACGGAACGATGACGGTTATCCGTCTGAGTGAGCAGGACGGCAAGCGTGGCAGGGTAAAGCTTGACAGTAAGGTGAAGCTTCTTAATATGCTTGAAGAGGTAATCGGGGAAACGGATACTATTGAGTACAAGCCTTTTGAGATTATAACAATAGGCATATAAGGAAAGAAAAAGTAAAGTTCTTTTGTGTTACTTTTCTTACAAGAAAAGTAACGCCCGACCGGCGAGGTCATAGAACAATTAAAGTAAAGACCTTACAGTGGTAAAAGCTGTAAGGTCTTTGTTTTACATATAGCATATATAATAATCCGTTGATAGAGTGAAGATATGATTACGGTTCCCCACCCACATATAGACAAAACTGTGAAAAAGAGGTGAGCACCCCAATATATGGTATATATTTTCAGATGTGACACAAACACACCCGGGAGGGTATACAAAAAGGGAGTGAATTAGTAAAAAAGCACAAAAAAAGTTGGCGAAAACTGTTGACAAAAACAAAAAGAGGTGATAATATATGCAAGCATTCTGCGAGGGGACGGTAGTAACCGAGTGAAATGCTTAACAAAAAAGACTTTGAAAAAAACTTAAAAAAGTTTAGAAAAAGTCTTGACAAAGAGA
>JAZRFT010000055.1:0-42203 GCA_045643805.1 Acutalibacteraceae bacterium | reverse complement strand
TCCCACTCACACAGAAGATCCAACAGAACATGGAAGCCCAACGTAAAGCGTGTAAAGGCTATCGTTAACGGCTCACCCAAGAGAGTTTATGCTTGCACTCGTTGCTTACGTTCAGGCAAGGTTACTCGTGCCATCTGATTTCAGGACTTTATAAAAACTGGCTTTCCCGATAACGGGAAAGCCTTTTTTCGTTATCGGAAACTTGCAAAACTAAAAAATATATAATATAATAGCTTACAAAGGAGGAGTTTCTTATGAATGCTAAAACGAGCAAAAAGCTTAACAACCACTACTACAAATATCTGCACAAGGAAAAGTATAGAAACAAGCTTAACAACTTTCTTTATTTTTTTCTTTGGAAGTTAATTTATAAGTTTTACTCCCTGAGGAGGGTTGACAGTAAATTAGTCCTGTTCGTTGCGAACCGTGACGATACAGTCCCCGCTGAATTCGAGGGCATATACGAATACGCAAAAAGCAAAGGCTACCGAGCAGTTTGCCACTGTATGCCAAAGCTTGAAAGTAAAACCTTTTATGTGAATGAATTCAAAAAAATACGCTACGACCTGATGTTTACCAAGCTGTATGCACAAGCAAAATACACCTTCGTTTCTGATTACTACTTGCCTGCTTTTGCCAATAAGCCTAGAAAAGGCTCACGTCTCATTCAGGTATGGCACGGATGCGGTGCATTCAAAAAATGGGGTTATTCAACACGCGAAAGCTCATGGGGACTCAAAAGCGACTTTTTTGAAAAATATAATATACATAAAACATATACCGATATCATCACCTCAGCTGAAAGTGTAAACAACATTTACGCAGAGGCCTTTGATGCTGATATATCAAAGGTTAAGGCTCTTGGAGTTTCAAGGACTGATGTTTTCTTTGATAAAGCATTTGTAAAAGAAAAGTCCGACGAGGTAAGAGAAAAATACAATATTGATAAAAATAAAAAAATAATTCTTTGGGCACCTACGTATCGAGGTGACAGCTTACAGAAATCCCACAATGAAATTACGTTTGACCTCGAGAAGCTTTACGAAGAACTCAAAGAGGATTATGTTCTCCTTATCAAATTGCATCCGCACCTTGTAAAAGGCTTCAATGCACGCACCTTTGCGCCTGAATATATGAAGGATTTTGCAATTAAGCCTCACCCCTCCTACCCTATTGAAAATTTACTTTGTGCGGCTGATATTGTTATTTCCGACTATTCATCGCTTATATTCGAGTATTCCTTGCTCGAAAGACCGATGATTTTCTACGCCTATGACCTTGAAGATTACGAAAACGACCGTGCATTTTACTACGACTATAAAAGCTTCGTACCAGGTGAAATCGTAACTGATACAGACGGCATAATCAGAGAAATCAAAAAATCAGAAAGCGAATTTAACAAGGATAAAATTATCCGCTTCAAGCAGGAATATATGTCTGCCTGCGACGGAAAATCCTCTGCACGTATTTTTGACGAAATCATAAAACTGTGAGGTAAATAATGAAAAATAAAGTTGCAATTGTAACCGGCGGCAATTCCGGCATCGGAAAATACACGGCCCTCGCCTTAAAGAAAAAAGGCTGTATAGTTTACGAGTTCAGTCGCAGAGAAATTTTAACCGATGGAATAAATCATATCACAGCAGATATAACCGATGAAAAACAGGTTATAAACGCTGTAAGCACAGTTATTACTAAGGAAGGAAGAATTGATATCCTCATCAACTGTGCAGGTTACGGAATTTCGGGTGCCGTTGAATTCACCGAAACCTCCGATGCTAAAAAGCAGTTTGATGTGAATTTCTTCGGTATGGTTAATATGAATAAAGCCGTACTTCCTTATATGAGAAGCAATGAAAGCGGAAGAATCGTAAACATCAGCTCTGTTGCCGCAGTTGCTCATATCCCCTTTCAGACCTATTATTCTGCATCAAAAGCCGCAATTGAATCTTATACCTGTGCACTTGCCAATGAGGTAGCACCCTTTGGTATAACCGTCACCGCTATTCAACCGGGTGATATCTGCACACCATTCACTCAGGCTAGGGAAAAATCTTTTATAGGCGACGATATTTACGCAGGCAGAATTGCCAAAAGCGTAAGCAGCATGGAAAAAGACGAGCAGAAAGGCATGAGTCCAGAAATTGCAGGTGATTATATTGCAAAAATTGCACTTCAAAAAAATGTTAAACCAATTTACGCAATCGGGTTAAGTTATAAGATTTTAAGCACGCTTTGCAAGATATTCCCGTGTTCAGTAAGAAACAAGATTGTTGGTATGATTTATGCTAAATGATGCGTATAATGAATATCTCCCGTGCCGATAAAAATCAGCACGGGAGTATTTGTTTGAAGTTTTAATTTAAGTGATTATTCCCACTCAATTGTGCCTGTCGGCTTCGGAGTAAGATCGAAGAGGACGCGGTTGATGCCTTCAACCTCGCTAGTGATTCTGTCAGTGATTTTATGAAGGATTGCATAAGGAATCTCTTCAATTGTAGCTGTCATTGCATCAGTTGTGTTAACAGCTCTGATGATTGCGGGCCAGCCTTCATAACGGCTTTCATCCTTAACACCAACACTCTTTACATCAGGAACTGCAATAAAGTACTGCCATACCTTGCCTGCAAGACCGTTGATTTCAAATTCCTCACGAAGAATTGCATCAGCCTCTCTGAGGGCATGGAGTCTGTCGCGAGTGATTGCGCCAAGGCAACGTACACCAAGACCGGGGCCGGGGAACGGCTGACGGTAAACCATCTCATGAGGAAGACCGAGAGCCTCACCAACTACGCGCACCTCATCCTTGAAAAGGAGCTTAATCGGCTCAACAAGCTGCATTTCCATATCTTCGGGAAGACCGCCAACATTGTGGTGTGATTTAACAGCTTTTTTACCCTCTGCCTGCTTAATACTCTCAAGAATATCAGGATAAATTGTACCCTGAGCAAGGAAGGAAATACCGTCAAGCTTTGCTGATTCTTCATCAAAAACCTTAATGAATTCTGCACCAATAATCTTACGCTTACTTTCAGGATCACTTACACCTGCAAGGAGATCAAGGAAGCGATCTGTAGCATCAACATATACAAGGTTTGCATCAAGACCATTCTTGAAAACTTCGATTACATTTTCACTCTCGCCCTTACGCATAAGACCGTGATTTACGTGAACACATACAAGCTGCTTGCCGATTGCCTTGATAAGAAGCGCAGCAACAACCGATGAGTCAACACCGCCTGAAAGTGCAAGAAGAACCTTCTTATCGCCAACCTGTGCACGAACAGCAGCAACCTGCTCATCGATAAAAGCGTCAGCAAGTGCTTTGGTTGTGATTCTTTCCATGGTTTCGGGTCTTTTGTTTGAATCCATTTTTATTCCTCCCAATATAATTATCTTGAGTTTTTACTATCTAATTCGGCGACCGCAAAGGGTCGCCTTTTACTTTAGTTTGTATAGTTGTCAAAGTAACCCTGAACAAGAACAACGGGTGTACCCTTGTCACCTGAGCCGCTTGTAAGGTCACAAAGTGAGCCGATAAGATCAGTAAACTGTCTGGGTGTGGTGCCCTGTGAAGCCATATTGCCTACAAGACTTTCTTCGCCCTTTTCAGCAATTCTCTTTGAGATAGCATCCTTAAGCTCCTGACCGGTGAGACCCTTGAAGTCATTGTCAGCAAGATACTTGAGCTTAAGCTCATTGGGTGTACCTTCAAGACCTGCTGTGTAACCGGGTGAAACGCAGGGGTCAGCAAGTTCCCAGATTTTACCCTGAGGATCCTTGAATGCGCCGTCACCGTATACCATTACTTCAATATTCTTACCGCTTGCTTTGTCAAGAAGCTCTTTTGTTCTGTAAACAAACTCACTGCAATCTCTGGGGAAAAGCTTAACTGTATCTTCAGTTGACTTGTTTGAGCCGAGAAGACCGAAATCAGCATTAAAGCCGTTACCGTCAATTGAGGGTGTGAGAATATCATCAAGACCAAGCACAACCTTTGCACCTGCTGCCTTGAGAAGTCTCTTTGTACGTGCTCTTGTATGAATATCACAAGTAAGAACACAATCAGTATAGTCAAGGATAGTCTTTGCCTGATTAGCAAAAACAACCTCACATTCTGCTCCGCAATCTCTGATAAGCTTTGAATAGTAATCAACATAGTCAACACCTGTGAACTCATGCTTGTTTTCGCCGAAAAGCTCACGGTATTTTTCGAGAGGAAGAACATCGCTGTAAGGATTAACTCCTGCATCGTCAAGCTGATCAAAGGTGAGAAGATGGTTACCAACCTCGTCGCTGGGATAGCTGAGCATAAGAACAACCTTTTTGCATCCCATAGCAATACCTCTTAAGCATATTGCAAAACGGTTTCTTGAAAGAATGGGGAAAATTACACCAACGGTTTCACCGCCGAGCTTTTCTTTAACATCCTTTGCAATAGCCTCAACAGAAGCATAGTTACCCTGGCTTCTTGCAAGAATTGATTCTGTAACTGCAACAACATCCTTATCCCTGAGTTCAAAACCGTCACATTTTGCAGCTTCGATAACACTGTCACAAACAATCTGAGCAAGGTCTTCACCCTGGCGGATAATCGGACAACGGATACCTCTGGAAATTGTACCTGTCTTTCTTTCCATGTAAATCATTACCCCTTATAAGTTAAATTGGTAAGAATATCGGTCATGCCGATAAAAAATACTTTATTATTTTATCACTATAGCAGCAAGAAATCAAGTATTTATTTAATGTTATTATTAACATAAATGGAATTTTTTTACATTTTACAAAAAGCGAAATTTATGAAACTTTATTTTTAGAAAAAATTACAAGAGGAAGGGTTGAGAACCTGGTGAATTAAGTGAAGTTTTTTCAGTTGTGAGTATTGCAGTTGAAAAATTTGTTTGAGGGTGGTATAATCATTATACATAATACTAACTGAGGTTTTCTATGAATACAGAACTACTTATTAAAAACTCAATATACAAAAAACTTGGCGTTGCCGTTGAAAACATCTCACAGCTTGGTAAAGGCGCAAGCGGTTCTGTTTACCGAGTGGATTGTAAGGGTATACCTGAAACAATTGCCGTTAAAATCAGTCAATACCCTGAACTCATGTTGCAGGAATTTGAAATGTTATCTTTGCTTAAAGAAAAAACATCAAGCAAAATTCCTGATGTCTATTTTTTTGATAAAGCAGAGGAAATAGGCATCATTGCAATGGAGTACATACACGGAATAAGCGGAACTGATAAATCTTTGAAATACAGGTTTCATAAGAAACACCTTGCTGAAAGTATTGTAAATAACCTTTTAGTTATTCAAGAGACTCGTAACGATAAGTTTGGTCCTTATAATGATACCACGTATGATACTTGGCAGGAATATTACAAAAAATTCGCCGATGAAATTTATGCTTTTTCAAGGTTAATGCATTCCGAAAACAAACTTGACGATGTCGTTATGAAAGCGGTCACCTTATCCTATGAAAATTTTGATAAGATTTTCTCGGAAGAGATACTTACCTCAACACTTATTCACGGTGATTATTGGATGCCGAATTTCATAATAGACAAAAAGTCCATGGAATTACTTTCCGTTGTTGACCCGTTTAATGTTATGTGGGCTGACCCTGAATATGAGCTTTTTGCAATGACTGTCGGTTACGGCAAAAACCTTCACTTGTATGAAATTTATAAAAGCAAGGTAGAGGTTTCAAAACATTGCGATATGAAGCTTGAAATGTATGCACTTTATTCAGAATTGTTGTGGTATAAAAAGCTCGGGTCAATTTCTCATTCATACCTAAAAATGCGTTCTAAAAGATTAATTAAACAAATGAAAAAGAATGGAATAACATAAAAACAAGCCCTCAAATTTCGAGGACTTGTTTTTTATAAATAACACTTTAAACTATCAGCTTGCTTCTTGATAAGCTTTTGTATCACCGGATAACCCGAATTATAATAATGCTCGATTTCTGTAAATAACTCATAAAATGCCATTTTCTGAAGGCAGTTTTCGGAAAGCTTTTTCTTTTTTGCATATGTTTCGAATAATTTTAGGTGCTTTCCGTTTGCATTGTTAAGCTGATACAAATCAAATTCACTGTCTGCCCACATACAACCACAAGGGTCAATGATTGCAGTAACCTTAGAATTCTTTTTATCAATCATAACATTCCACATGTTATAATCTCCGTGAATAAGAGAAGATTCCGTGATTGGCAAATAAAAAATTTTATCAAATTTGTTTACTGCCTCTTTAACAACAGATAAAACATAATCTGTAATTTGGCCGTCCTTATTAAGTTTTTCCGCCATAGTTAAAATAACATCGGCTTTTTCTCTGTAATAATCATTAAAAGTTTTATAATACTTGTCACCGTTGATTTCACCAAATCCTTCGGGATTATGTACATTATGAAAAGCAAGAAGATTATCAATTACCTGTTCCGCCAGCATTGCTTTTTTAGATGGATTCAAATAAAAAGCATTGCCGCCGTTTTCACCCTCGAGGTAATTCATAACAAGCGCGTCTTTTCCAAATATTTCATCCGCCGAATGACTCCACAAAACATCAGGCATCGGAAAGAGCGAATGTTTTGAAAGCAATTCAATTTCTGCAACTTCTTTTTTCATCATGCCAATCGGCTTATAAACTTTAACAATTAGAGGCTCTTTATTCTGAAAATATGATTTATAAACATCAGCGTAAAAACCTCCACCTACACGGTTTAATTTTATAGGAGCTTCACCTGTTTTAGTGAAAATAAATTCTTTTAATGAATCCATACACCCTTACCCTTCCATACATTATAAAATTCTAAAATAATAATATCACAGTTTTTTTATTAAATCAACCACACTCACCTTAAAAACACCTTCCCAAATCCTCAATTCTGTGTTATAATATTTGAAATACACTCAAAGGAAGTATCAGCTTGAAAAGTTTTACCGTAGAAAAAAATGACAGCGGACAACGTCTTGACAAATTCCTGACAAAATTCTGTCCCAAGCTTCCCAAAGCACTTATGTATAAATACATCCGTATAAAGCGAATCAAAATCAACGGCAAACGTGCGGAAATTTCAACCAAGCTCAATGTCGGTGATATTGTTGATATGTACATAAATGACGAGTTTTTTGAGAAAAAGGAAGCTGTTTACGATTTTATGTCCGCATCTAATAAGATCGATATCGTTTACGAGGACGAAAATATTATTCTGCTCAACAAAAAGGTAGGCTTGCTCTCCCACCCCGACGAAAACGAATATGTTGACACTCTCATCACACGTGTCAAAAGATATATTTTCGAGAAAAAGGAGTGGAACCCCGACGACGAAAGCTCCTTTACACCTGCTCTTGTCAACAGAATTGACCGCAATACAAGTGGTATCGTAATTTGTGCAAAAACAGCCGAGGCTCTTCGTGTGCTTAATCAGAAAATGAAGGACAGAGAGCTTCATAAAATTTATCTTTGTATAGTCCACGGTACTCCCCCTAAAAAAGAGGATATAATCGAAGGATATCTTGTAAAAAATGAGAGCAAAAACAAGGTTTTCATTTCTAAAAAACCTTCCGATGAAGCAAAATATATTAAAACAAAATACAAGGTGCTCGGCAGTAAAAACGGCTTAAGTCTTGTTGAGGTCGACCTTCTGACCGGAAGAACTCACCAGATAAGAGCCCACATGGCATGGCTGGGAAATCCCCTTTTAGGTGACGGAAAATATGGCAAAAATGAGAATAATAAAATTGTAGGCTACAAAAAGCAATGCCTTTGCTCTCACAAGCTTATATTTGATTTCACAACCGATGCAGGCTCTCTTGAATACCTTAACGGCAAGGAATTTATCGTTGATGATGTGTGGTTTGCAAAGGAATTTTACAACGGAACTTTAATGAGGTAATTTCAATGAACGATTTTGAGAAAGACAAATCAAGAATTGATGAATTAAGAAAGCTTCTTGAATATCACAGCAAGCGTTATTATGAAATGGATGCTCCTGAAATTGAGGACTATGAATATGACATGCTCCTGCGTGAGCTTGTAGCCTTGGAGGAAAAGCATCCCGAGTTAATTACACCTGACTCCCCCACTCATAGAGTCGGAGGCAAGGCTGACGGTCAGTTTGAACCCGTTGAACACAAGGTACCGATGGAAAGCCTGCAGGATGCCTTCAGCATTGATGAGGTGCTTGCCTTTGATAAGAGAGTAAAGTCCGTTACACAAAATGTACGCTATATTGTTGAGCCTAAAATTGACGGTCTTTCCGTTTCACTTGAATATGAAAACGGACTTTTTGTAAGAGGCTCAACACGAGGCGACGGACGCACAGGTGAAGATGTTACAGCAAACCTACGCACAATCAAGGCAATACCCCTTAAGATTGACACGGATTTACCCTTGCTCGAAGTAAGAGGTGAGGTTTATATGCCCAAGGAAGTCTTTCTTTCTCTTACAAAGGAACAGGAGCTCAATAGCGAAAAACCTTTTAAAAATCCCCGTAATGCTGCCGCAGGCTCACTTCGACAGAAAAACCCGAAAATCACAGCAAAGCGTAAGTTGGATATTTTTGTTTTCAATATTCAGCAGATTGAAGGTAAAGAGCTTCACAGTCACAAGGAATCCCTTGATTTTATAAAAGAGCTCAAATTCAACACCGTACCACTTTACACCGAATGCGACAGCATTGAAACGGCAATTGAGCAAATCAGCAAAATCGGTCAAATGAGAGGAACTCTCCCCTTTGATATTGACGGCGCGGTTATCAAGGTTGATAACTTTGCACAAAGAGAAACGCTCGGCTCAACATCAAAGTTCCCGAAATGGGCTCTCGCCTTTAAATATCCCCCCGAAGAAAAAGAAACCACTCTTCTTGACATTGAGGTTGCAGTAGGCAGAACAGGCGTGCTGACACCCACCGCCGTTTTTGAGCCGATTTTACTTGCAGGTACAACAGTCAGCCGTGCAACGCTCCACAATCAGGATTTCATCAATGAAAAAGGGATTTCAATCGGTGACAAAATCATTGTGCGAAAAGCCGGTGATATTATCCCCGAAGTGCTTTCTGTTTCGTGGCATGACAGCGAAAAAGAGGTATACCGCCTGCCCGACATTTGTCCCTCCTGCGGCGGTAAGGTTACAAGAGAAGACGGAGAAGCCGCTTTACGATGCTGTAACCCCGATTGCCCAAATCAGCTTTTAAGAAACCTCATACATTTCTGCTCCCGTGATGCAATGGATATTGAAGGCCTCGGCACAGCCGTACTTGAGGTACTTGTTGAAAAAGGCATCATAAAAACAGCCGCTGATATTTATACACTTCCCAAGGACGAAATTGCAAAAATTGACCGTATGGGTGAAAAGAGTGCCGAAAACCTTATAAAAGCGGCAGAAAAATCGAAGGCAAATGACCTGTCAAAGCTTGTTTTTGCTCTTGGTATAAGACATATCGGTCAAAAGGCCGCGAAGCTTTTGAGTGATAAATTCGGCTCTATGGAAAAAATCATTGCCGCTACTACAGATGAAATTGCAGAAATTGATGGTTTTGGACTCATCATGGCTCAAAGTGTTACCGAATTTTTCTCCCACAATGAAAGCTGTGAGCTTGTTGAAAAACTCGCAAGCCTGGGTGTTAACATGAAGGGTGAAGAAACCGTAAAGGAAAACCGTTTTGACGGCAAGGTTTTTGTACTCACGGGAACACTTACCTCTTTCAAGCGAAGCGAGGCTTCAAAAATCATCGAATCGCTCGGCGGTAAAACCTCATCAAGCGTATCGAAAAAAACAGATTACGTTTTAGCCGGTGAGGATGCAGGAAGCAAGCTTCAGAAAGCAAATGACCTCGGCATTACAGTTATCAGCGAGGCGGAGTTTGCAGAAATGATAAAATAACAAAACAACCGTACCGATAACAAATCGGTACGGTTTTAGTTTTATTTTGTGGTAACAGCCTTAACGGTTCCTGCATAGCTGTAAACTACACCTGAAGGATTCTTTTTATATGAGTAGGCTTTAAAATAGTAGGTTTTTCCGCTTGCAAGCCCACTTTTGGTGTAAGTCAAAGCTGTAGTCGTTGTTAGCTTGGAATAGCCTGAATTAGGCTTTGTTGAGCCGTAAATGATATATCCGTTCGCACCGCTGACCTTACTCCAATTAAATCTTATACTGTTTTTCAACGGTGTTGATTTAAGCACAGGAGCCTTTGTTTTTGTGCTGGTGGTTATGGTTATATAACTACTACCAAGAACATTTTTATCACCGGTATTGATATATGGCTTTACAGCAAATTTATAGGCAACTCCCGTCTTAAGGTTGGAAATTGTGTATTTGCAAGCCTTCACGTCATTTTTGAGAAGAACCCACTTTTTCTGCGCGGTATTGTAGCAAAACACCTGATAGTGAGTAGCTCCCGTTGAAGCAGTCCAATTCAACTGTATAGCTTTTTCGTTTTGTTTTGCAGTTATTTTCGCAGGAGCAACAGGCTTCGTTGCCGTTTTGTGAATAACATAAGCCGGAGCGTTAACTGTTGTACCTTTTTCTACCACATAAGCTCTGACAGCAAAATCATATTTACGTCCGACAGCAAGGTTGGTAATTTTAAGGCTGTTTGCCGTAACCTTTTTATAAACCTTCCATTTACCTGCTGTGTTTTTATAGTAGACTATATAACCCGTTGCTTTTGCAACCTTGTTCCAATTGAGTGTAATACTGTTTTTAGTGCAGACGGAACTAAGCTTACTTGTTTTGCCTAAAACCAAGGTACTGCCGATGTATGTGTTGCTTTTGCTCATAGCACTGCACACCTGACAGGAATAGTAATATTTCGCAGGTATCGTATATGTTGCCGCTGAAGCAAGGTGCTGCTTATCACTTATTTTCTTTGTAAATGTGTGAGCGACAACCGGAACTGCGCTTTGTGCCACAAGGACTTTGCCACATGCTGAACAATGACTCCCCTGAGTCAGACCCGTTTGGACACAAGTAGGTTTAACAGCCGCATCAACAACAGGTGTATGCTGCTTTACGGAAAGAACAATCTCCTCATAATAACTACATGCACTGCATTTAAGATATGCAAGTCCGCTGTTGACACAATCCGAGTCGTAAATGGTTATAAATTCAGTAAGGTTATGACCCGATGCTTCAATAAAATCATCAGAAAAAGTAATTCCGCAAGAGCATCTGTATTCGGTATACCCCGAAACTGTGCAGCTTGCCTGAACAACCGTCTTTTCAGAAGCCTGCTTATGCTTATGGTTAGCAATAACATTACCGGGAGCAAGAGCATTGTTACCTGAAAGTATTGTTATATCCAGAAAATCATCGTAGCTGCCTTGATAATAAACAGACTTTAAAGCATTGCACTTTTCAAATGCATCCTGATTTATCAGGTTAACACTTTCAGGAAGATATACAGACTCAAGTGAAGTACACCCTGCAAAACTACTTACAGATATATCGGTAACCGTTTCGGGTAAAACAACTTTTTTAAGTGCTGAGCAACCGTTAAAAGCATTTTTACATATCAGGGCTATATTATCAGGAAAATCAATATCCCTCAAAGCAACACACGAATAAAAGGTATCATCAGGAATTTGGGACAAGCTTTGTGATAAGGCAACACTTTTTAAAGCATAACACTTTGAAAAAACCGATTTACCCAAATTTTCAACACTGTCGGGCATATCGAATTGAGTAAGTGCCGTACAAGTAGAAAATGCACCTTCCCCTATTGTTCTGACAGTTTCAGGAATAATAATTTCCGTCAGATACTTGCAACCGTAAAAAGCTCTATCATTGATTGAAACAACCGTTAACCCGTTTACCTTCTGCGGTATTTCAAGCTTTCCGACAGCTTCTGTGTCACACTTTATAACAACGCAGTTATTACCAACACTTTGAAATTCAAGACTTGACAAATCAGCCGCACAAGCATGCACGGATGAAACACCTACAAACGTTACAAGTGTAAACAGAAACAGTAACCCTTTAAGCCATAGTGACTTTTTCATACCGCTTAACCGATAACAGCAACAGCTTCAACTTCTACAAGAGCATTTTTGGGTAGTGTTTTTACAGCAACACAGCTTCTCGCAGGAGCTGAGGTGATATACTTTGAATAAACAGCGTTAAACGCAGCAAAATCAGCCATATCGGCAAGGAAACAGGTAGTTTTTACAATATTATCAAAGCAGGTACCTGCTTCTTCAAGCACTGCACCGAGGTTTTTCATAACCTGCTCTGCCTGAGCTGTGATATCAGCGCCTTCAAGCTCACCGTTTGCAGGATTGATTCCGAGCTGACCTGAAGTATAAAGCATTGTTCCTGTTGAAATTGCCTGTGAGTAAGGACCAATAGCGGCAGGTGCTTTTTCTGTTGAAATTTTTGTAATCATAATACACATTCCTTTCAGTATAACTTAATATTTAATTAAACTTTTTATAAACTGTTCAGCCGCGCGCGGTGAACGGTTTCCTTTATTGAGAGCGAAAGCTTCAGCTTTGATATCGAGCTCATTACGGTCCATATCAATCTTATATCTTTCTGCAAGCTGATGTACAATGTCAAGATAAAGTATCTTATTCGGCTTTGAGAAGTAAACAGTAAGCCCGAAGCGTTCGGAAAGTGAAAGCAGCTCCTGAACTGTATCGTTCTTGTGTATATCGTCACTTGCACCTCTGTCAGAGAAGCTTTCCTTTACAATGTGACGACGGTTGCTTGTAGCATAAATAACAGCGTTGGAAGCCTTTGCGCTTGCAGAGCCTTCAAGAGCCGCTTTAAGCATTGAAAACTGATCATCGTTCTTATTGAAGGATAAATCATCAATAAAGATAATGAATTTCAAGGGATTTTTTGCAATTTTTGACATCACATCAGAAAGAGAAAGAAGCTGATCCTTTCTGATTTCAATGAGTCTCAGACCCTTGTCAAAGAAAAGATTTGCGACCGCCTTGACAGTTGAAGATTTACCTGTACCTGCATCACCATAAAGTAATACATTGGCTGCAGGACCACCCGCCAAAAGTGTAAGCGTGTTATCAATAACAGTCTGTCTTTCCTTTTCGTAACCGACAAAGCCTTCAACAGCTATTTCGTCACTCGACTCAACGGGGACAATTTCCCCATCAAGCACTCTGAACATAGGATATGAAGCAAAAATACCATAGCCAAAACGGAAAACATTTTCACTTCTTTCAGCGTAGAGCTTTTTAAAATCAGTAATTTCATTTGTAAATTCAGGTAAATAGCCATCGTAAGAAAGATATTCACAGATGTCAGAAACCTTGACTTCAGTAAGCTTGCTGAATATTTCAAGCTCCCTTTTTGTGTTGTTCAACACACTTTCGGGAATACTCTTTCCAGCTGCTTTGAGCGTTATAAAGATGTTTTCATCCTCACATACTGCTTTCTTCAAAAAATCAGAAAATGAAAAGTTATCGGAAGCAAGCGAGCTGACAAATTCACCGTACTTATATAACCTTAAGCTCAGATCATTATCTGCTTCAAGAAACTCGTAAAAGCTTCTGAGCTCATTTGATTCAAGCAGATTTCTGAAAACAGAAAGAGATGCAAGCTCATATTTAATCTGTGTCATATCTATCCTTGACATAATTAACCTCTGTAAAAATTAAAACTTGTTGATAATAGCGCCCTTATCGGCAGAGCTTACCATTTCAGAATAACGCTTGAGGCAACCCTTGATGCCATCTTTAACCTTAAGGGTTGTTTCGGCCTTTCTCTTTTCGATTTCAGCCTCATCAACCTTAAGCTCGATTTTATATTCGGGAATGTTGATGCTGATAATATCACCGTTCTTAACATATGCAATAAGACCGCCTCTTACTGCTTCGGGAGAAACATGACCGATTGAAGCACCCCTTGTTGCACCTGAGAATCTGCCATCGGTAATAAGTGCAACATCCTTATCAAGACCCATACCTGCAATAGCGGATGTAGGAGAAAGCATTTCTCTCATACCGGGGCCGCCTGAAGGACCTTCGTAACGGATAACAACAACGTCGCCCTTAACAATTTCACCGCTGTAAATAGCCTTGATTGTCTCTTCTTCGTTATCGAATACCTTTGCAGGACCCTCGTGAACAAGCATTTCCTTGGCAACAGCACTTCTCTTTACAACACAGCCGTCAGGAGCAAGGTTACCGCGAAGCACGGCAATACCGCCCGTCTGTGAATAGGGATTATCAATGCTTCTGATTGTTTCTGTGTCGAGATTTACAGCGTTTTCTATGTTTTCTCCCATTGTTTTTCCGGTGCAGGTCATAACGCTTGTATCAAGAAGATTTTTCTTTGTAAGCTCCTTAAGAACAGCATAAACACCGCCTGCTTCGTTGAGGTCTTCCATATAGGTATGACCTGCAGGAGCGAGATGGCAAAGGTTGGGAGTTTTTTCGCTGATTCTGTTTGCATCATCAAGATTGATTTCAATTCCGCATTCGTTTGCAATTGCAGGAAGATGAAGCATACTATTGGTAGAACATCCGAGTGCCATATCAGCAGTAAGTGCGTTATTAAATGCTGCCTTTGTCATAATATCACGGGGACAGATGTTCTTTTTAACAAGATCCATAATCTGCATACCTGCGTGCTTTGCAAGTTCAATTCTTTTTGAGTAAACAGCAGGAATGGTGCCGTTGCCCTCAAGTCCCATACCGAGCACCTCGGTAAGACAGTTCATTGAGTTTGCAGTATACATACCTGAGCAGGAGCCACAGGTGGGACATGTTTTTTCTTCACAAATCTGAAGGCGCTTGTCGTCGATTTTACCTGCTGAATATGCACCAACAGCCTCAAACATACTTGAAAGGCTTGTTTTTTTGCCGTCAAGTCTGCCTGCAAGCATAGGTCCACCTGAAACAAAAATTGTGGGAATGTTAAGTCTTGCCGCAGCCATAAGAAGACCGGGAACATTTTTGTCACAGTTAGGAATCATAACAAGACCATCAAAGCCGTGAGCCATAACCATTGCTTCTGTTGAGTCAGCAATAAGATCACGTGTAATAAGTGAATATTTCATACCTACGTGACCCATAGCAATACCGTCACAAACAGTAATTGCGGGAAAAACGATAGGTGTACCGCCTGCCATTGCAACACCAAGCTTAACAGCATCGGCAATTTTATCAAGATTTACGTGACCGGGTACAATTTCATTGAATGATGAAACAATACCGATAAGTGGTCTTGACTGCTCTTCATTGGTAAGACCTAATGCATGATAAAGTGAACGGTGAGGCGCATTGGCAAAACCGTCAACTATTGTATCTTTAATCATTGGATTTCATCCTTTCGGGAAAAAAGTCATTAAGGGTCTGCTGTGCCGCGGCTCAACAGACCCTGTATAAGTCAAATCAGTTATTGATAAGCTTGTCCTCGTCACTCCATGAGTAAAGCTTACGGATTTCCTTACCTACAACCTCTGCGGGATGCTCAGCAGCAATCTTACGCATAGCGTTGAAGTGTACCTGTGAACCTGCATCAGACATATCAAGAAGGAATTCCTTTGCAAAGGAACCGTCCTGGATATCCTTAAGAACCTTCTTCATTGCCTTTTTGGTCTCTTCAGTAATGATTTTGGGACCTGTGATGTAGTCGCCGTATTCAGCAGTATTTGAGATTGAATATCTCATGCCTTCAAAACCGCTCTGATAAATAAGATCAACGATAAGCTTCATTTCGTGGATACACTCAAAGTAAGCGTTTCTTTCATCGTAGCCTGCTTCAACAAGTGTTTCAAAGCCCGCCTGCATAAGTGCACAAACACCGCCGCAAAGAACAGCCTGCTCACCGAAGAGGTCAGTTTCAGTTTCAGTTCTGAAGGTTGTTTCAAGAACGCCGGCTCTTGCGCCGCCGATACCGAGAGCATAAGCAAGTGCGATTTCAAGTGCATCACCTGTTGCATCCTGCTCAACAGCAACAAGACAGGGAACACCCTTACCAAGCTGATATTCGCTTCTTACTGTATGACCGGGGCCCTTGGGAGCAATCATAACAACGTTTACATTTTTGGGAGGCTTAATGCAGCCGTAGTGAATGTTGAAGCCGTGTGCAAAAGCAAGAGTCTTGCCTTCTGTAAGGTTGGGCTCAATGCTTTCCTTGTAAAGCTTTGCCTGCTTTTCATCGTTGATAAGAATCATAATCATATCAGCGTTTTTAGCAGCCTCTTCAGCTGTCATAACCTTAACGCCCTGTGATTCAGCCTTTGCCCAGCTTTTGCTGCCTTTGTAAAGACCAACTATAACATCAACACCTGAATCCTTAAGATTGAGAGCGTGAGCGTGACCCTGTGAGCCATAGCCGATAATAGCAACGGTTTTTCCGTTAAGCTTTGCAAGATTGCAATCCTGCTGATAGTAAATGTTCTGCATAATTATTAACTCCTTTTATTTTAAATGTATATTTGAATTTATTTATTCCTGAGAGAACATAGTTTCAGCACCACGTTCAATAGCAACAATACCCGTACGGCACATTTCGAGAATTCCGAGAGGCTTCATAAGCTCAATAAATGCATCGATTTTAACAGGCTCACCCGTAACCTCAACACTTATCGTACTGACGGAATAGTCAATGATTTTACCCTTATAAACTTCAGCTGCCGCCATAATTTCGGCACGGTTGTGAGGGTTGTTTTTCATTTTGATAATCATAAGCTCACGCTTCAATGCACTTTCATCGGAAAGCACCTTTACCTTTTGCACATTATGTAATTTATGAAGCTGTGCCACGATTTGATTTTTAGTGTATTCATCACCTGAAAGTGAGATTGTAATACGTGAATATGCAGGGTTTTCAATTTCACCAACAGTAAGTGTGTCAATGTTGAAAGCACGACGGGTAAACATACTTGATACTCTTGTAAGTACACCGGGCTTATTATCAACATAAACAGCAATTACATACTTACTCATTTGTTTTCACCCTCCTTGTCAATACTGACAATGATATCGTCAATCGAGCCACCGGGCGGAAGCATCGGAAGAACAAATTCATCCTTTTCAATCATTACCTCAATAAGCACGGGACCGTTTTCAGCCATTGCTGTCTGCATTGCCTTTTCAAACTCCTCGGGAGTTTCAGCGTGCAAGCCCTTTGCACCGAAAGCCTCTGCAAGAAGAGGAAAGTTTGTTTTTCTGCCGAGCACGGTATTGGAATATCTCTTTTCAAAAAAGAGTGTCTGCCACTGACGAACCATACCGAGAACACCGTTATTGAGAAGAACAATAACAACGGGAAGGTTATATGTAACAGCCGTTGCAAGCTCATTGAGATTCATACCGAAGGAGCCGTCACCGGTTACAAGCACAGTCTTATTACCTGTTGCAACCTGAGCACCGATTGCGGCACCCAAGCCATAGCCCATTGTACCGAGACCGCCCGAGGAAATGAACTTTCTGTTCTTTTCAAACCTTGTATACTGTGCTGCCCACATCTGATGCTGTCCTACATCCGTAGCGACAATTGTATCATCTGTTTTATATTTGTTAATTATATCAAAAATCTTCTTCGGCGGGAAAACTGATTTTGATTTTGCATCATTGTCTGCGTCGATGGAAGCTTCTTCCTTTTTTAACTCACGGATTTTATCCTGCCATTCGGCTCTTGCTTTATTTTCGACACCATCAACAAGCTTTCTGAGAGAATCCGTAATATCACCGATGAGACCTACGTCGGCCATTATGTTTTTATTTAATTCAGCCTTATCGACATCAATGTGTATGATTTTTGCACCGTTACAATACTTTTGCGTATTACCTGTTGCTCTGTCACTGAAACGAACACCGATACCGATTACAAGGTCCGCCTCTTTATTAGCTATCGATGAAGCATAGTGTCCGTGCATACCCTGCATTCCGAGGAAACGGTCATAAGAATCAGGGATTGAGGAAAGGCCCATAAAGGTACATCCGATGCATCCGTCAATTTTTTCTGCAAGTGACATAACATCAGCACCGAGGTCACGGCTCATAACACCGCCACCGACATATATGTAAGGACGCTCACTTTCATTTATAAGTCTGATAGCCTCTGCAAGCTTTTTATCCTTGGCTGTTTTTTCAGGAAACTCCGGCACAATTCCTTCGGGAGTAAATTCACAGGTTGCTAACTGTACATCCTTCGGAATATCCACAAGCACAGGACCGGGTCTTCCCGATTTAGCAATACGAAAAGCTTCACGAATACAGTCTGCAAGCTCTGTTATATCCTTAACAAAATAGTTATGCTTTGTAATCGGAAGCGTAATGCCCGTAATATCAATTTCCTGGAAGCTGTCCTTACCTACAAGTGAGGTAGGAACGTTGCCGGTAATTGCAACCATCGGCACGGAGTCAAGCATTGCGTTAGCGATGCCGGTAACAAGGTTTGTTGCACCGGGACCTGATGTTGCAATAACAACACCGACTGTACCCTTTGCACGGGCATAGCCGTCTGCAGCGTGTGCCGCACCCTGCTCGTGTGCAGTAAGAATATGATTTATTCTGTCCGATGATTTGTACAAAGCATCATAGATATTAAGAACCTGACCGCCGGGATAACCGAAAACATCGGTTACACCTTGTTCAATCAAGGTTTCAATTACAATCTGAGAGCCGGTAAGTTTCATTTTTAAAATCCTTTCAAAGGGGCATATCAATTACGAAACATTATACCACAACAGAAATTGCATGTCAACAAATTATAAAGAATTTTAAGGCTTTAAAGCAAAAAAATATTGACTCTGCCAAAAATTAACAGAGTCAATATAAAATTAACAGTAATTATTCTGCTGCAAGCTCTCTTTTCTTTCTATTTTCGGTAACATAGGTTGTAACCTCATCCATAAAGTCACCGTGAAGCTTGAACTTGGTTGTAAAGATAACAAGTGAAATAAAGAAAAGAACTGTAGGAATCACGCAAAGCATAAGAGTAATTGCAAGCTTTGCCGATTCAGGATTCTGAGCATGAAGATCACCGTCATATTTGGAAAGACCGAGTGATGAGAAGAGAATGATGGTCTGGAGCGTGTAAGCCATCTTCTGAAGGAAGCCCTTCATTGAGAAGGTGATTGACTCTGCACGGAAGCCCATCTTGAACTCACCGTAGTCAACAACGTCTGCAAGGAAAACTGTCTGGGCAATAAACATTGCAGCCATACCGATTGAACACATAAGATAGCTGACATTCATAACCATAAGGTTGTTTGTGAATGCACCGACGGAGATACCTGCATAACCGAGAGCGGCAAGTAAAAGTGACACCTGATATGCTCTTCTCTTGGACATATACTTCTGAAGGAAGGGAAGAAGGAGAAGACCTACAACGGAGCCGACAGCCTGGAAGGTTGAGAACATTGACTGCTTTTTGGGATCACCCACAACTACATCAAAGTAGTAAGCTGCAACACCTGAGGTAAGGTACCAGCCTGCGTTTGAAATCATTGCAAAAAGCATAAATACAAGAAGCTGGTCATTTGATTTGATAATCTGTATTGCCTTTTTGAATGAGAACTTCTCTTCAGATTTTGTTGACTGTGTTTCCTTTGTTGTGCCAACAGAAAGGCTTGAGAAGAAAATAAGACAAACTGCACATACAGCCGCACA
Source organism: Acutalibacteraceae bacterium (assembly GCA_045643805.1). Lineage (GTDB taxonomy): Bacteria > Bacillota > Clostridia > Oscillospirales > Acutalibacteraceae > UBA6857. The sequence goes on along the minus strand of JAZRFT010000055.1, from coordinate 22,596 downwards.
GATAAAGAAGCTTCGTTCGTCGAAAACCTTTGTCATTTCACCTGTTTCAGGGTCAGGTGAGGTTGTAAGGCTGACTGCTGACATAAGAATGGGAGCACCGAGGGAAACAATACCCTGGCCAAGACCTGAGAAGGTTCTTGCAAGAGTTGAAATAAGACTTCTTTCCTTTGGGTCGCTTGTAAAGGAAGGTACCATTGACCAATAAGGAATATCAGCAAGGGTGTTTGTCATGCCCCAACCCACATACATAAGAGCAATATATGCACAGAGTGCAACGCCACTTAATTTGAAGGGATTTGAGAAAAGGAAAACAAGTACAATTGCATTAAGAATTGAACCGCGGAGAATCCAGGGTCTGTACTTGCCCATTTTTGTGTTTGTGTTATCAACAATTGTACCCATCATCGGGTCATTGATACCATCCCAGAGACGTGCAATAGGAGTAAGCACAAGTAAAAATCCGGGCTTAAGCTTAAGAACGTTTGTAAGGTACTGTGCAAGGAAGGAGTAGAACATACCGTAGCTCAAATCAAGACCGATTGCACCTACACCGTATCCAAGCTTACTTTTTAAAAATTTGATAGTATTCATAAAACTCTCCTTTCATTTATGAATCCGCTAAATTATATCACTTAAGTCAGCCTCAAGCTGAATTATATCACTGTTTTTAGAACAGATGCTCACTTCGAATCCGTCAACCTCAAAAGTGTTGAAAACAAGGTTATTCATTATGATTTTATCCTTTTTATAATACCCGGAAAAATCATAGGAGTCAAGACCGCCTGAAATACCTGCTCCTGAAAATTTAAGAGCACTTTCCTTAAGGGTCCAAAGCTTCGTGAAAACAGCTGACGCATCATCACTCTGCTTTAATACAGCACGTTCTTTTTCACAAAAGAATCGCTCAACAACTCTTTCATTGAAGTTTTTGATTTGCTCAATATCACAGCCGACCTTTTCCGTCCCACAAACGCAGAAAGCATATTTTCCGCTATGGCTTAAATTGAAATGCAGATTACCACCTGTAATATACGGCTTACCGTTGACGTCACATTCAACGGTGAAATCCGTCAAACCGAAGCATCTGTGAAGAATGTAACAAAGCAGAGCCCTTGCTGCAACAGATTCTTTTCTTTTAAGTGATTTCCCGTCAATGAAATGCTTCTCTATCCTCTGACGCACCGCATCCGTTTCGGCATCGGACAACGAAGAAAAATCAAGCAAAGAATAATAAAGCATAGCTTAAATTTCACCCTGCTTTTCAGCCGCAATAAGAGTGTTTTTCATAAGAAGAGCAATTGTCATAGGACCGCAACCGCCGGGAACGGGAGTAATGTATGATGCCTTTTCTTTCACAGCTTCAAAATCAACATCACCGCAAAGCTTACCTTCAGCATTACGGTTGATGCCAACATCAACAACAACTGCGCCATCCTTTACCATATCTGCAGTCACAAAGCCTGCCCTTCCGACAGCGGCAACAATTATATCAGCCTTAGAAGTAACCTCGGCAAGATTTTTTGTTCTTGAGTGGCATATTGTTACTGTGCCGTTCTGCTCAAGTAAAAGTGCAGCCATAGGCTTACCCACAATATTGCTTCTGCCGATAATTACACAGTTTTTTCCGCAGATATCTATATCATAATACTTAAGAAGCTCCATAACACCCATAGGTGTACAGGCAGCAAGATCGTAATCTCCAACCCACAACTTGCCTACATTGATTTTTGAAAAACCGTCAACGTCCTTTTCTGGAGCAATTCTGTCAATAACCTTGTCCTCGTCAATATGCTTTGGAACGGGCAACTGACAAAGAATGCCGTTAACGGTTTTATCAGCATTGAGTCTGTCGATAAGTTCAAGAAGTTCCTGCTCGCTTGTGTTCTCATCGAGTGCAAATTCAAGTGATTTAAAACCTACATATTCACAGGCCTTTTTCTTGTTGTTGACATAGACCTTTGAAGCCGGGTCATTACCAACGATAATAACAGCAAGTGTTATTTCTTTACCCAGAGCCTTAAGCTCTTCTGTTTTTTCTTTGACGGTATCTTTTATATAAGAGGATACCTTTTTTCCGTCAATCAAGTTGTACATATAACGCCTCTTTATTCTTAATTATTGTTGTGTTGAGCTTTCGTTTTCATCAAACGAAGCTTCTTTAAGAGGTTTTTCATCCAGTCGTTCGGAACGATTTTTCAAAACTGGTTTACCGTCCTCGATTTTAAGTTGACGGCTGTTTTTCTTCGAAGTCTTGCGTTCAAGCTTTCTCTTTTCGGCCAACAGCTCTTTTTCTGTTTTGGGAGGGAAATAATCAATTCCCTCAATAGGCTTGGGATGCCTTGTGTATTTAATTGTAAGAGCAATCAGCAAGGTTCCGCACACAGTAACAAGAGCAAGTGAAACAAGCTGTGAAACACGAAGTCCTGTGTTGCCAACGTAAAGGCTGTCTGTTCTCATTCCTTCAACAATAAGTCTTTCAAAACCGTACCACAGACCGTAGCAAAGGAAAAGCTGACCGCTGAATTTACGGTACTTTTTAAGGATGATATAAAGCACAAAAAAACCAAGAATACACCATACAGACTCATAAAAGAAGGTAGGGTGCACGTAAAGGTTATTTTCTGCAATATATTCCCCTATCGCTTCTGTGCCAGTGATGTTTTCGAGTCCGAATTTTGCAGGATTACGGGCAATATATTCAATAACCTTATCACTCATCATGCCCCAGTTTTTATAGGTAAATCCACCAAAGGCCTCCTGGTTTGCATAGTTGCCCCATCTGCCGATACCCTGGCCTATAAGCAGACTCATGCCGACCATATCAAGAAGGTTATAAAAATTAAGCTTTTCAATTTTGCAAACAACAAACGCCGCCAAAATACCACCGATTATACCGCCGTAAATTGCAAGTCCGCCTTCCCAAATTTTGAAAATATCAGCAAGATTGTTTTTATAAGTATCCCACTCAAAGGCAACATAATAAAGTCTTGCACCGATTATTGCGGCAACAGTACCATATAAAAGCACATCAATCATTTTATCAAGATTGATTTTCCATACATAAGCCGTACGTCCGCCGAATAACACGGCAAGAGTAAAGCCGAAAGCAATAATTGCTCCATACCAACGAACAGTTGTAAAACCGAGGTCGATATAGTTTGAAACCTCAAAAATCTTTTCAATACCTGCAAAGGTTACGGGAAGATTCTGAAAAACATCCATAAAAGTATTCCCCTTTCAATTGAATGTTAAGCGTGTTTTTTAGCCGATTTAACAGCAGCTAAAGCAACAAAAAGTGCAAAAACACCGAACATTGCATCATCAAAGCAGAAAGGATATTCCTTATTTACAAATTCATTTGCAAACACAGTAAACACCAGACGCGGAACATTGATGCAAAATGAAAGCAAAGCACCGCTTAAACCGAGAGCTGTTATACGCCAACGGGAATCGTCACAGTAAATGCCCGAAACCACCTGAGAAAGCGCAATGAAGAACAAAATCATAAATGAAATCATAATAAGCTCAAGGAACAAATCGGAAACCTTGATGTAGCTGATTTGCTTTATAAATCTTGTAATAAGCTTGAAGGAAGCCCAGGCAATAGGCATAACGGCCAAAAGCTTACAGTTGTGCGCCTTTCCGCTGCCTTTGGCAAAGCTTCGGGAAAGTATGAATATATAAATTGCCGAAAGCAAAGCAAACAAAGCCTGAAGAACGTAAGGCAATGCACCCGTTGCCATAAGACCCTTGATTAATTCGGCCGTGTTTCTGTAAGTTTCAAAGGGTAAATTACTTAAAATTACAAGACCATCCATCAGACTGTCTGCAAAGTCGTAGAAAAGACTTACTGCAAAAACCGAACCGGCAATTCCGGCGTTCTTATCATCAAGGGCAGCAAGCTCAACTCTGCCGCCTTCCTTTGATAAAAAGGAAACAATAATAAAGTACAGACAAGCAGCTACAATAACGCCGTAAAAAAGTATATTGATAAAGCTTCCGCCGGTAAGAAATCCCGTACTACTGTCAATATATTTTGCAAGCTGTAAGCACCTTAAAACAATAAGCACCAAGGTAGCCGCAAACATCACCGGGAAAAGTCTGTCAAGTTTAAGATTTTCTTTTGAATTTTTAATTTTCATTTTAATTCTCCTGAGAATAATCCCTCTGGTCTGAAGGTATGTACTTTTCAAGTGATTTGAAATTTTCAATTCTTTCATCCATAGGAACATATTTTTTAGGCAGAGCAATATTTTTGTAAGCGGGTCTGATGATTTTGCCGCCTGAAATAAGCTCCTCGAGTCTGTGTGCAGACCAGCCAACGATTCTTGCACAAGCGAAAAGCGGTGTGTAAAGATCCTCGGGAATACCGAGCATTCTGTAAATAAGACCTGAATACAAATCAACGTTTGCACACATAATTTTCGTCTTGCCCTTAACCTTTTTGAACACCTCGGGTGTAATACGTTCAATAGTATTAAGAAGCTCGAAATCCTTTTCAAAGCCGTTTTTGTAAGCAAATTCCTTTGCCTTACGCTTGAGGATTACTGCTCTCGGATCAGAAAGAGTGTAAACAGCGTGCCCCATACCGTAAACAAGACCGCTACCATCACCTGCTTCTTTTCTGATGATTTTTTCAAGGTACGCAAAAACCTCTTCTTCATTTGTAATATCAACATGAGCCTTGATATCTTCAATCATATTGCTTACCTTAATGTTTGCACCGCCATGACGTGAGCCTTTGAGTGAGCACACTGCACCTGCATAAGCGGAATAAGTGTCTGTTCCGCTTGAGGTAAGAACACGGTTTGTGAAGGTTGAGTTGTTACCACCGCCATGCTCTGCATGAAGAATCAGACAAGTATCGAGAAGTCTTGCTTCATCGTGAGTGAACTTTCTGTCAGCTCTGATTGAGCGCAGAATTGTTTCAGCAGCGGAAAGCTCCTTCTTTTCAGGATGGATATACATACTCTTGCCGTAGAACTTCTTTCTCTTAACCTGATATGCGTAGCAGATTATAACGGGAATCTGTGCTATCATCTGCACTGACTGACGAAGAACATTCTCAATTGAAACATCGTCGGGATTTTCGTCAAAGGAATATGAAATAAGTATACAACGTGCAAGCTTGTTCATAATGTCCATCGAAGCGTTTTTCATAAGAACGTCTTCAATATATGTATCAGGAAGGAAACGGCAGGTGCCGAGTATATCCTTGAAAAGGTTTACCTGCTCCCTTGTAGGAAGTGAACCGAAAATCAGAAGATAAGCAACCTCCTCAAATCCGAAGCGGTCTTCCTTTTCGCAAGCTTCGATTATATCGTTGATGTTAATACCTCTGTATTTGAGCACACCGTTTTTTGGCACTCTTTCACCGTCATCAATATAGTAACCTTCAACGGAGCAGATGTTGGTAAGTCCCGCCATAACACCTGTGCCGTCGGGATTTCTCAAGCCTCTCTTGACGCCGTATTTCCAGAAGTCGTCCATATTTATCTGACTTTTCTTTTCAATTTTATCACTCATAACCTCCAGAAGTTCCGGAGAAATCGGCTTAATTTTATCGTACATTATTTTGCCTCCCGAAAAAAATAGTTACCTAACATAAAAATGTAATTACTCTATATTTTATAACATACAAATTATAAAGTCAATATTTACAAATAAATAATGAATAAATATTCAGGAAAGGTAAGAATGCAATGGTTAAAATTTACGCAGTACTTTGTGCAATACTTTGTGTTACATCAATAGTTTTTCCTTTTATTACTGTTACGGTAATAAAAAATGAGCAATCAACTGAAATAACCACCGAGCGTATTACCGCTGCGGATATAATGACAACCGATAAAAACACGGTAAGGGTTTTTAAAACTGATAACAGCAGTACAGTTAGTGTGGATATGTTCGACTACCTTGTTGGTGCGGTTTCAGGCGAAATGCCTGCCTCCTTCAGCACAGAGGCACTAAAAGCACAAACAATCGTCTGCTATACCTATGCCTTGTGGACAATGGAAAAAGAAAGGCAGAACACAGACAGTGAATACGATATAACCGATTCATCATCACTGCATCAATGCTATCTCAATGAAGAACAGCAAAAAGAAAAATGGGGCGAGGATTACGAAGAAAACAGAAAAATAATTGAGGATGCAGTTAAAAGTGTTTACGGTGAATATCTTTCATATGAGGGCAAGCCTGCTATGAGTGTTTTTCACGCTTTGTCAGGCGGTTACACAATGAGTGCCGAGGATGTGTGGGGTGACGAAGTCCCCTACCTTATTGATGTCGAAGCTCCGGGCGACGAGCTTTCATCGGATTTTGAAGCAACGGTGAAAATCAGTTGCGATGAATTCAGAAAGCTTTTCGAAGAAAATTCAGATACGACCTTCGAAAGCGATAAACCCACAGCGTGGGCAAAGGTGCTTGAAAAAACCGAGGGCGGATATATAAACAAGCTCAAAGTCGGCACAGACACCTTTACGGCACGTGATGTAAAAAAGATACTCGATTTCCCCGGTATATCCTTTAAAGGAGCACTTAAGGATAACACGTATATTTTCAAGGTCTACGGCAGAGGGCACGGTGTCGGCATGAGTCAGTACAGTGCTGATTATATGGCACGGCAAGGCAGTTCCTACAAAGAAATACTCGCACACTTTTATCCCGGAACGGAAATTAAAAATAATGATTTACAAATGTAAAACAAGATAGTATAATATTCATCAATGAAAACAAAGGATTGATAAATATGTTTGTAAAAATAAACAGCATCGGTTTACTCGGCATGGAGAGCTACGGTGTCGGTGTTGAGGCTTCCGTTGACAACGGTATGGTACGCTTTGATATTGTAGGTCTGCCCGATACAGCCGTAAGTGAATCCCGCGACAGAGTGCGTACAGCAATCAAGAACAGCGGCTTCAAGTTTCCACCGTCAAGATATACCGTCAACCTCACTCCTGCAGACATAAAAAAAGAAGGTCCGATTTATGATTTGCCCATTCTTGTTTCCATTCTCATCGCAACAGGTCAGCTTCGTTGCGATATAAAGGATTGCGCATTTTTCGGAGAGCTTTCCTTAAGCGGTGATGTCAACAAGGTTAAAGGTGCGTTGCCTATGGTTATCAAAGCGCAGGAAATGGGGCTGAAAAAGATATTCATACCCGCCGGTAACGCTCACGAATGCTGTGTTGTAAAAGATATTGAAATTTATCCCGTTGAAAATATAAAACAACTTTGCAAGCACCTTACCGGCAAGGAACTCATAAGTAAGACCGACGACTCACTTTTTAACGAGTTTGTTGAAGTTATTGAGTATATGCCCGATTTTGCCGATGTAAAAGGGCAGTTTCAGACAAAGCGCGCCTTGGAAATTGCCGCTGCTGGCGGACATAATGTGCTTATGATTGGTCCCCCGGGTTCAGGTAAAAGCATGCTTGCAAAAAGAATTCCATCAATTCTTCCTGATATGACCTTCAAGGAGAGCCTTGATGTTACAAAAATTTACTCAATTGCAGGTATACTGCCTCCTAACACAACGCTTATCAAGTCACGCCCCTTCCGTTCACCTCACCATTCAATTTCAACGGCAGGACTTGCAGGAGGCGGAAGAATCCCCCGCCCCGGAGAAATCAGTCTTTCACACCACGGTGTGCTTTTCCTTGATGAGCTGCCCGAGTTTTCACGTATGTCAATGGAGGCTCTCCGCCAGCCTATTGAGGACGGTACAGTTACCATTTCAAGGGTTGCAGGCTCGCTCACCTACCCGAGTGAGGTTATGCTCGTCTGTGCGATGAACCCCTGCCCTTGCGGTTATTACGGTCATCCCACAAAAAAATGCACCTGCACAAAGGGAGCACCTGCAAAATATCTTGCAAAGGTAAGTGGTCCCCTGCTTGACAGAATGGATATTCACATCGAGGTGCCTCAGGTTGACTTTAAAAAGCTTTCAGATGATGAAAAGGCGGAAGCCTCTGCCGAAATCAAAAAGCGTGTTAATGCAGCAAGGCTCATTCAGAATGAACGCTTTAACGGCACAAGCGTCACCTGCAACGCAAAGATGACTCCTGAAATGACCCGTAAATACTGCAAGCTTAATGAGCAATGTAAGGCAATGCTTGAAAAATGCTTTGAACAGCTTGGTCTTTCAGCAAGAGCCTACGATAAAATACTCCGTGTTGCAAGAACAATTGCCGACCTTGACAAGAGTGAAACAATTGAGCTTCAGCACATCACCGAGGCTGTGCAGTACAGAAGCCTTGACAGAAAGTTCTGGAGAACGGAAGAATGAAAATGAAATCCCGAAGGAGTTCAGCTCTTTCGGGATTGATTTTTTTCACGGGGCGCGGGGTGCCGTGTTGCCTGCTTTTACCTACGCACCGCCCAAGGCACCGCGGTAGCAACGGGTAAGTTTTAACTCCTTCCGTCACCCTGCGGGTGCCACCTTCCTCACGGAGGAAGGCTTAAGGCTCCCTCTCCGAGGGAGCTGGCTTTTGCGAAGCAAAAGACTGAGGGAGTATTTACGCCCAAGTCACCGTGGTTTATTCTTTTTGGTTGTCAATCATAGAACCGTCCCCTGATTGGCCTAGTTTAAAGGCTGTCGCATTTCTGCAACAGCCTCAATTTAATGCTTGCTTTTACCAATCATAGTACCGTCCCCTGATTGACATTTTTCCTTACAGCATTTAGTTTCTGCTTCATGCAAAGATCAATATCAGAAGGAGGTGTCATCGGAGGCAAACCGAATAACTCCTTTTGAAAATAAAGAACAACTAGTGTCCTGCATTCCTGAACTCGAAACTCCATAAGATATTGTGTACGCATTATTTTTCTAAATTGACCGCCAGTAAATGTAATTGAAACTTGAGTATCGGAAATTCTATCTGCTTTATACCAAAGAGTTGTTCCCCATTTACACTCATATTGCTGTGGAGCTTTTATAATTTGTTTGATACACTCATATAAATCATCCGAAGATTCGTAATATAAAATCTGTTCCATTTATTAATTCACCCCTAAAATAACGAAAAAAACCAATCGAACACATTGAACTGTTTTGTGAGTGCTATAGTTTTTGAGTATCCACCATGAAACTCCATACCACTCGCAGTAACTGTTCCAACACCTAGAAAGACAAGGGACGGTTCTGTGTCTTGTGCTCATTTTAACCATTTCTCAACCAACCCCTTGCTCACACCTGTAAGCCTGACCATTTGTCGTATTGACAAGCCCCTGTTTTTGAATTCTTCAATGTTTTTCTCTTGCTCTGCCTTTGGCAAAACTTGAAATTCGGGCACATTTCTGCATCCTGAACACAATTTGATTATAGCTCTCGCCTGCTCATCTGTCAAGCGTACAGCCTCTTTTTCTTCAATTTCCAAACACTTATCAGTGTTTCCCTCGTGATTAAACGCCGCAAATTCATCAAGCGGCATAATATCCAAAATAAAATCTGTGTCAACTATCCAGCTTCTGTCCGTGTATTCCTTGTAACTACTGAATCTGTAATCCTCAACATTTTCACAAAGCTTTGCCTTTATCGGGTTCTGATGTATGTACCTCAACACCGTAAACAAGTAAGCATCATCCTCAACAGGCTCACTTTTAAATCTATCCTGAAAAAGATGTCCTACTCGCTGATACTTGATGTTATACCAATAAACAAACTTTCCTCCGATACGCTTGAAAATCTGTTCCAAAGGCTCTTTTTCTTCTTTGATGAGCAAATGTATATGATTGCCCATAAGGCTGTATGCAAACAACTTATATTCACTCACCGTTTTTGTTTCTTTCAATGTCCAAAGAAACTTTTCACAGTCTTCTTCATCCTCAAAAATCTGCTGTTTGTTTATTCCTCGGAGCATTACATGATATATTCCGCTTGAGCTCTTTTTTCTCGCTTCTCTTGGCATTTTTACCACCTCAAGCTGATTGTATCACTTTCTTTTTTTGTCAATCAGAGAACCGTCCCCTGATCGACAAAAGCCTCCGACCCAAAAGTCGGAGGCTTTAACTTTATTAAATTACGCAGTTGCAACAAGAAGGAACGGTGTAAGTGCAATAAGATACTGACCTACATAATAGGTTGTGTGGTTAAGCACAAAGTTGAGCGGTGTGTTTCTGTCCTGCTTAATTGCAAAGTACATCGGTGAAAGGATAACGTCTGAAAGAAGGAAGAGAGCCGCACCGATTGTATAAACGAGATAGGAAATCTGCTTTGTCTTGATGTATGCCCAGAAGGCTGTGCCGAGCATTGTGCCGAGAATAAGGCAGTAAACGGTAACGATTGCAAAGAACTTGCCGTACTTCTGCTTGGTGGGCTTTTCAAGTGCAAGGTTAACAACAGTAACAATAACACCGATTACAAGGGGAACAAGCATATCCTTGATTTCAAACTTTGCGTGAGTGTACATTGCACCCATATAGAAGAAGTGACCGATACCGAAGGAAATGAAGCCCATATTGAGATACTGGTCATTGTGCTGGGGATAAAGCCACTTCTGGTCAAGGTAGATATCACCCATAAGACCGAAAACCTGACCTACAACAATGGGAAGAGCATATTTCCATACATCGGGTAAATCGGTGTTGTTGAAAGCACCTGTAACCGCTGTAAGAATGAAGAAAATGCTTGTAAGATTTTTGATATAAACACCAAGAACGCTTCTTTTTTTATTGCACATAACCATAAATGCAATAAGGAAGCACATTCCTATTCCGAATGATAAATATGTAGTCATAAATTTTTACCTCCGATTTTTTATAATTATTATTTAAGCATCAATGCTGATACCGCGCTCTGCTCTCTTAACTGCAAGTTCTTCGGCAATCTTTGCTTTCTTATCATTTGTAAGCTTATAGAAGAACATCGGAATTGCACAAAGCAGCATGCTGATACCGGGAACGATTGATACAAGAGTAAACATTGCAAAGCGAAGGTTTGCAGGCATTTCCGTAGCGGCAACGACAGCCGTTGATGAAAGCATCTGCTCGGGCTTAAGACCGATTACCATATACATAATAACAATGCCTGATGTTGCAAAAGCATTACCGATTTTGTTAATGAAGCCCTGACAAGCCGCACCGAGTGCATTATCTCTGAATCCGGTTTTAAGCTCCATATAGTCAAGACAGTCACAAATCATTGCAAAGCAAACTGTGTTGATAACACCGAGAGGAATGCAGGAAATGATGATAAAGGGAATGCAGGCGTAAAGATTCATTGTGAACCAACCTACAACAGTTGTAACGATGCTTGCAAAGAAGCCTGCAAGACAGCTTACGATAACAAGCTTCTTAAAATCGATTTTCTTCATAAGCTTGGGCATAAACAGTGTTGCACCGAAAAGACCAACAATTGAGCTGATCTGGAATACAGTTTTAACGGTTGAAATACTTGCTTCAACAGCGGCAATTCTTTCTGCCTCTGTTGCGAGAGTTGCAAGGTCAGGTCCGATGTAGAAGGAGTATCTTGCAACGTGGATTGCGGCGGCGGAAACCATATATCTTCCGCTTGAAAGAACACCCATAAGAAGAACGAGAACAAGGGGTTTGCACTTGAAAATTCTGCTGAGCTGTGAAGGCTCACCGGGAACACGCTTACGCACGGGCATTTTAACTCTTTCCTTAACTCTGAAGGCAAACATGTAAAGCACGGTGCCAAGACCTACTGTTACAATTGCCATAAGAAGATACTTACGCTTCTGAACTGTAAGCGGATCAATTGCCTCAGGTGAATTTTCAACCCAAGCTGCAATAACAAGTCCAATGATAAGGAACAAAACTTCAGGCACGGCAGAACCGATGGAATTGAAAATCTTGCTGATTGAAATAACAGAGCTTCTTTCTGTTGAGGAAGGTGTGATAACATTGGGGATACCCCAGAATGCAACGTCACCCACGGTATAAATCATACCCCATCCTACATAGACAATGGCTGAATAAATCATCAACTGCGTTTTGTCAAGATTGGGACTGAGATACATTAAGAAAGTCATTATTGCAATAGGAATAAGTGCAACGCGGATAAAAGGCTTCATTTTGCCGCTTTTCAGATTGCTTCTGTCAATAATCATACCCATCATAGGGTCATTAATTGCATCCCATACTCTTGCAAGGAGCATAAGAAGCAGAACGAACATGGGTGCAAGCTGCAGAACGTTGAGATAATAGTCGCTGATATAGCTTGACATAAGGGCATAAATCATACCCTGTCCCATACCTGCAACGCAAAAGGCTGACAGTTCTTTTTTAGGTACATACTTTTTTTCTTCCATACCATAAACCTCCGTGGTATTAATCATAACAGTAATTTTAACATAAAAAATTCAAAAAATCCATTATTTATACAGTTATTGAGATTTCAGATAAGTAGAAAAAACAGTCGCTTTTTTGTGCTTTTTGACAAAAGTTAAAAACTGTATTGCAATTATATTTAAATAATGTATATTATATATTTGAGTAAATATGAAAGGAAACAATTCACCATGAATAAACCGAGCAAATATTTTACGGATACCTTCGCATGGAAATGCGACAGTAAAACCGATGAAAGCCTTGTTATAACAAAAAACAACGTCCGCCTTTCACTGCTTACAGAAAGGCTTTTACGCGTAGAGGTTGACCCGAACAGAGATTTCATCGATGCACCTACACAGACCGTTGTTAACAGAAATTTCTGTAAACCTCAGATAAGAACTATGGAAGACGGCGACATTGTTATAATTATGACAACAAAGACCATTTTCCGCTACGACACGAAAAATGAAAAAATGATCGGCATTTCCCTCAAGGGCGGTAAAAATCTTACCGAGTTCAAGAGCGGAAACTTAAAGGGTACATATAGAACACTTGATATGACCAAGGGTGCAATCCCCCTCGGTGACGGTATTATGTCAACAAACGGTGTTGCTGTTGTTGACGATTCACTTTCCCTTACAATCAATCCCGACGGTACGCTCAGTGAAAGAAAAGGCAGTAAAAAAGACGAATACTACTTTGCTTACAACCACGATTACCGTGCCTGTCTTAAGGATTTCTTCTCACTTTGCGGTGAAGTTCCTCTCGTTCCGAGATATTGCCTTGGCAACTGGTGGAGCCGTTATAAGGCTTACACGCAGCAGGAATATATCGACCTTATGAACAAATTTGTTGAAAAGGAAATTCCTATCACAGTTGCAACAATCGATATGGACTGGCACTGGGTTGATGTTAAAGAGCGCTTCGGCAAAAGCGGTGGCAAGCCTTCAATCTTCCCCCATTCAACAGACTTTATTTTCCAGGGCGACGGTTGGACCGGCTACAGCTGGAACACAGAGCTTTTCCCTGATTACAAGGGCTTCCTCAAATGGTTACACGATCAGAACTTCAAGGTAACAGTTAACCTTCATCCCGCACAGGGTGTGCGCTTCTTTGAGGATATGTATGAAGAAATGTGTGAAAAGATGGGCGTTGACCCCACTACAAAAAAACGCATTGAATTTGACATAACCGATCCCCAGTATATCGATGCTTATTTCAACGTTCTTCATAAACCCTATGAAAATGAGGGAGTTGACTTCTGGTGGATTGACTGGCAGCAGGGCAAGAACACCAAGCTTAAGAATCTTGACCCCCTCTGGGCACTTAACCACTATCACACTCTCGCAAACACTGACGGCGAAAAACGTCCTCTTATTCTTTCCCGTTATGCAGAGGTAGGCTCACACCGTTATCCTCTCGGATTCTCAGGCGACACCAAAATCTGCTGGGATGCACTTGACTTCCAGCCCTATTTCACCTCAACTGCTACAAACATCGGCTACACCTGGTGGAGCCATGACATCGGCGGACATATGGGCGGTTCAAAGGATGACGAGCTTTACACCCGTTGGGTACAGTACGGTATTTACTCCCCTATCAACCGACTCCACTCAACAAGCAACGAATTTATGGGCAAGGAGCCCTGGAAGCACACCTTCACCGCAGAAACACTTGCAGTAAAGGCTCTTCGTGAAAGACACGCGCTTATACCCTATCTCTACTCAATGAATTACCGCACTCATAAGGACTGCCTTGCACTTTGCGAGCCTATGTACTACGAATATCCTGAAGCACCTGAGGCTTATAAGGTTAAAAATCAGTTCTTCTTTGGTTCAGAGCTGATGGTTGCTCCTATTACAAGCAAGCTTAATCCCAAAACCAACCTCGCCTGCGTTGAAGTTTGGATTCCCAAAGGAAGATGGACTGACATTTATACCGGCGCAATTTACGAGGGTGAACAGATGCTCAAAATGTACCGCGGCATTGAATCAATTCCCGTTTTTGCAAAGGAAGGCGCGATCATTCCTATGGCAACTGATGACAAAAACAACATCTGCGATAATCCCAAGGATATGACATTACGTATTTACCGCGGTAATAACAGCTTCAACCTTTATGAGGATGACGGTGAAACAAACGAATTCAGAAAGGGCAATTTCGCCATTACAAAATACACTGTTGAAGAAATTGACAATACCCTTAATTTCACTGTTTCACCTGCAGAAGGAAACTGCAGTTCACTTCCTCAGAGACGTAACTACACCTTTGTATTTGAGGACATCACCGATGCTGATGAAATCACCGTAACACTCAACGGCAAGGATGCAAAAGCAGAAATTGTTAAGCTCACAGATAAGGTTAAGGTAATTTTCAAGGGTGTTTCACCAAAATCAAAGGTTGAAATCAAACTTTCTGGTACGAAAATCAAGGTTAACAGAGACAAAAAGGAAGCAATTATTGAGCTTGTAACAAAATATCAGCTTCCCGTTAATACAAAGCTTGTTAAGTTTGCGCCCGTGCTTAAAAATCTTACAAAGCTTCCTTCATGCGAAGAAGCGTTAAGAGGCCCCATTAACGAAATACTTAACATGAAATAAGAACGTTATCCCGAAAGGATATTTTGCAATCATGATATTTTTAAACCAAATAGAAAAGATATACAACAAACAAGTACTTACACGTTTTAAAGACCACGGCACAATCTATTACTTTTCGGAAAAAGATTTCCCGGGAATGAAGAAAATCCCCTTTGCCTTCAAAGGTAATTCAGGGCAAAAGCTTCAGGGGTATTTTTACAGCTATGATAAGCCTATACACAATAAGCTCATCATTTTCGAGCACGGTATGGGCGGCGGTCACCGTTCTTATTTCAGAGAAATTGAAACCTTAGCCAAGCACGGCTACCTTGTTTTTGCGTACGACCACACCGGCTGTATGGAATCAGAGGGCGAAAATACTCGTGGCTTCTCACAAAGCCTCAACGACCTTGACTGTTGCATGAAGGCTCTTAAAAGAGTTGATTTTCTCAAAGGTTTTGACATTTCGGTAATAGGTCACAGCTGGGGTGGTTTTTCAAGTATGAACATTCCCGCGCTTCACCCTGAAGTGAGTCACGTTGTTGCCATGTCGGGCTTTGTAAATGTAAAGGAAATGATTAAGCAGATTTTCTTTGGAGTTAAAGGCTTTTATGAGCATTTTTACGCAATAGAGGAAAAGAACAACCCTGTATTTTCAAAAACAGATACGGTCAAAAGCCTCAAAAACACTAAGACAAAAGTGCTTATTATTCATTCCGCAGATGATAAAACCGTAAGCAAAAAGAAGCATTTTGATGTTATGCAAAACGGTCTTTCAAAAAATCCCAACATTGAATTTTTACTTCTGCACGGAAAGAATCATAACCCGAATTTTACTGAATTTGCAGTAGTTTATAAAGATGATTTTTTCAAAGCTCTTTCCGCAAAGCTTAAGAAAAAAGAGCTTACCACTGAGAAGCAGAAAAAAGATTTTGTTACTTCCTTTGACTGGTGGAAGATGACAGCGCAGGATGAAAATGTGTGGGAGAAAATTTTCAACTTCCTCGAAAGCTGAACAAAAGTATAAAAGAACAGACAGACTTAACATCAAGTCTGTCTGTTCTTTTATTATACAAATAAATATTTCACAAAATCTTTATTTCTCGCCGCAACCTCTCGCAAAGAATAATAAATCTGCATCTTATATCTTCTTTGATTTGACGCTACGCCGTAAGCTTCTATATCATATTGAGAGGCTATATGTAAAGCTCTGTACAAATGATATTTCTGTGTTACGATTATAACTTTTTCAGGTGATAAATTCTTTTCAAGGTTAGTAACACTCTCCCCCGTCGAAAAGCCATAATCATCGGTAATTATCTTACCTTCATCAAAGCCTTTATCTATGCAGAATTGCTTCATTACGCCAACTTCGTTATATTCTTCACCACTGTTGTTACCTGAAAGTACAAGCTTTGCTTCGGGCAGCTTTTCAACAACCTCCAAAGCTCTGAGAAGTCGATCCTCAAGCATATCGGACGGCTCATCACCGAAAACGCCGCAGCCGAGAACAAGCACATATTCCACATTATCAAGTTGTGAAGCTTCATCAACGGTAAGTATATTCTGGTTTTGTGAAAAAATAACATAATAATTTATACCGAGGATGCAAACCGCACCAAGTACAGCTGAAATAACAAAAGGTATCAGCAGGCGTTTAAGCTTATTCATTTGTTATTACCCTTAACACACTCAAAGCACACCCATCCGCCTTTTGTGTGACGTGCTTTGATTTCAAAACCGTACTTATCAAAAGCATCGATAACATCCTGCTCACGGGTGTCAATAATGCCCGATGTAATGAATAATGCATCGTCCTTCATAAAGGAGGCAACATCCTTGCAGAACATAATGATAACATCAGCAACAATATTAGCAACAACAACATCAAATTTGCCGCTCACCTTGTCGGTAAGATTTCCCTGAAGAATTGTATATTCAGGCTCCTTGAAATTGTTTGCCTCACCGTTTTCAATAGCAGTTTTAACAGCAAGTGCATCAATGTCAACACCAACCGCTTTTTCAGCGCCGAGAAGAAGTGATGCAATTGAAAGTATACCACTTCCGCAACCGATATCAAGCACCGTTGTTCCTTCGTGAATGTGCTTTTCGAGGGTTTCAAGACAGAGTCTTGTTGTTTCGTGACTACCCGTACCAAAAGCAAGACCAGGTTCGATATTAAGAACCTTTCTGTCCCCTGCTTCAAATTCATCCTCCCACGTAGGTCTGATGAGAAGCTTTTCACCAACGGGAATGGGATGAAAATACTGCTTCCAATTATTTTCCCAATCCTCATTTTTACACTGATTGAGGATTATTTCGTTCTCAATGCCCTCTGAGGAATATCTTTCGCGCAAAAACGCTACTGCTTCCTGCGGATTTTCTTCAGGTGAAATATAAATGTGAACAATTGCCTTTGTTCTGTCCTTTTCAAGAAGCTCTTCATCAATAAGGTCAATATGTGCAATTTCCCAGGCTTCCTTTTCAAGTTCACGGTAGTCCTCAATATAAATGCCGTAAGGTACAACCATTGAGGCAATGTCACCTGCTTTATCAACGTCGTCAGCATTAACGCTGATTTTTACTTCTGTCCAGTCACTCATTTTCATTCTCCTTTTTTAAGTATAATAGCACCAAGTCCGTCAATGACAGCTTTATCACCCTGCATTTGTGAACCGAAAATTGCCTTTGAATTATGCCAGTCCCAGGGAAGGTAATAATCAATAGGATGCTCGTTACGGTTAACTATAACCATAATTTCTTCGTTTTTGCTTTTTCTTACATAGGCAAGGCAACCGAGCATTTCAGAAACAGTGTGATACTCACCATCTTTAAGACATTCGCAACTTTTACGCATTGCACCTAAAGCCTTGTAATGTTCAAGCAGTTCTGTATTTTCTTTACCCCAGGGATAAAATTTACGGTTAAACGGGTCTTTATAACCTTCCATACCGGCTTCATCACCGTAATATATGCACGGTACACCGGGAAGTGTAAACTGAATAACCGATGCAAGCTTTAAAAGCTTAATACCAAGCTCGTACTGTTTTTCAGAAAGAAAATGTTCACTCTGCCATTGTCTGTCTCTGTATTCACAGCTTTCACCTGCAAGTCTGGTTATAGCACGCATAGTATCATGTGTACCGATATGATTCATAAGAACATCAACACAGCATTTAGGATAATTTTCAAGAATAGTCAGTATTTTATCTGAAAAGCCTTCTACCCTTCCGCTTCTGATAAAGCTTATCACAGCCTCGGCAAAGGGATAGTTCATAACGCTGTCAAGCTGTTTTCCACCAAAATAACGGCGTCTGTCACCATAGCTGAATTTGTTTGAAGCATCTTCCCACACCTCACCGAGAACAAGTGCTTCGGAATTTTCGGCTTTGACCGCTTTGCGGAATTCATCAAGGAAGACGTCGGGCAATTCATCGGCAACATCAAGCCTCCAGCCTCTTGCACCGGCTTTCAGCCATTTTCTTGCTATTCCCTTTTCGCCTGCAATGAAATCAATAAAGGAGGGACTTTCTTCTTTTATTTCAGGAAGAATGCTGATTCCCCACCAGGAATGATATTCATTAGGATAGTTAATAAACTTATACCAATCGTAGTACTCGGACTCAGTTGACTGAAAAGCACCTTGATTTTTATATCTGCCGTATTTGTTAAAGTAAATACTGTCATCACCTGTGTGGCTGAAAACACCGTCAAGTATTATTGATATACCGAGTTTTTCCGCTTTTTGGCAAAGCCTTGTAAAATCCTTTTCCGTACCGAGTAAAGGGTCGATTTTACTGTAATCGGAGGTATCATACCTATGATTACTCTGGGATTCAAAAATCGGATTGAGATAAATGCAGGTTACGCCAAGTTCTGAAAGATAAGCAAGCTTATCCTCTATACCTTTAAGGTCACCGCAGAAATAATCGTTATTAAGCACCTTACCTTCGCTTGTGGGACGCCATTCAGGCTCACCATCAAAGTCGGTACGTAAAGTTCTGTCGATTGGAACATTTTTCTTTTTTACTCCGGAACAGTTAAAACGGTCAGGGAAAATCTGATAAAAAACACCGCCCTTTAACCAGTCTGGTGTTTCAAAATTCTTACCGTAAACAGTCAATTGCCATTGCATTTCACCTTCTGAAAGAGAGCCAAGACAATTACCGTTATGCAGTATGGGAGTTCTTCCCCAAGGCGTTGTATATTCAAAATGATAAAAGTAAATATCAGGTTTTTCAGCAGTATAACCGAGAGCCCACCATTCCTGGTCGTCACCCTCCATTGAAAGCCAACTCATAGGATAATATTTATTTTCACCCTTGTCACTTCTTATAACAAGGTCTACACCGCTGCATTGTAAGGATCGGGGAAGAATAACTTTAAAAACAAAGTTTTCACCTTCCCTGATTGCGCCGAATTTACTTTTATGAATACTATTTCTAGAATTATAAGGGATATAATCCATAATACACCTCTATGTAAAAATGCTTACATTTCCCGTTCTTATAATTTTTTCCAAGGCATATATATTTATAAAAAAATGATTGGGGAAATATTTATGTTTGTCATTTCACTAAAATCAGACATTGTTAAAAAACTTGTTCTTGCTGTTGTCATTACCACTTTCGCTGTTATCGGCGGTGTTGTTGCCGTTTCAACAAACGAGGTTGCAACTGTAGGTAACTTTTCCGACATTTCACTAAAAGGCTCTAACCACCAGGAACGTGCAGACTTTTTCAGACAGTTCGGCTGGGAAATTTCAGAAGAGCCTACAGAAATAAAAGAAACTGTTATTCCCGAAGAATTTAATGAAACCTATGAGCAGTACAACACAATTCAGAAAGAACAAAACCTCAACCTTGAAAAATACAAGGGTATGAGAGTCAAATCCTGGAGCTATGACATACTGAACTACCCGGGATACGAAAACTCCGACGGAGTTATAAAAGGAAACCTCCTCACCTACGACGGAAAAATCATAGGCGGAGACATCTGTTCAGTTGAGCTTGGCGGATTTATGCACGGCTTCTGCAAGCCTGAAAACGAGGTTAAAGAAGATAGCTCTTCCCCTCCTCAACAAGAATAAAATCAACAGTAGCTTTCATATAAAGTCCCTCAGGACGATATTCTTCCTCGTGCACAACTCCATCCTTACGCACCTTTGCTGCAAAGGCACCTGCTGAAAAAGGAATCATAAATTCAACTTCCTTCCTTGTTGGAGGAAGTTCTTTCAGTATGGAATTAAGAAGCTCATCAAATCCACGCTTGTTAAGTGCTGAAATCATTACTGTTTTACCAAAGGTTGGCATGGAATAAATATCACCCACAAGATCACATTTATTCATAACGGAAATTATCGGCTTATCCTCACAGCCAAGCTCCTTTAAAAGACTCTTTGTAACCTCAAGGTGCTCCGAGGCGTACTCGTCTGACGCATCGCAAACATTGAGTATAACGGTAGCTGCTGCCGCCTCTTCAAGAGTTGATTTGAACGCTTCAACAAGCTTGTGGGGAAGCCTTCTTATAAGACCAACGGTATCAACAAGCATAACCTGTCTGCCGTCGGGGAGAATTAACGCTCTTGAAGTCGGGTCAAGAGTTGCAAAAAGCTTATTCTGCGCAAGAACACCTGCATCAGTAAGTGCATTCATAAGAGTTGACTTACCTGCGTTGGTGTAACCAACTATCGCAACAGTCTGCACACCGTCCTTTTCACGGCGCTTTCTCATCTGACCTCTTCGTTTTTCGAGAGCCTCAAGCTCTTCTTCAAGCTTCTGAATGCGTCTTCTGATATGACGTTTATCACTTTCGAGCTTTGTTTCACCGGGACCTCTTGTACCGATACCGCCGCCAAGACGGGAAAGAGCAACACCCTGACCTGCAAGCCTGGGAAGCTGGTAACGAAGCTGAGCAAGCTCAACCTGAAGCTTACCTTCGGCAGTTCTTGCTCGCATGGCAAAAATGTCAAGTATAAGCATAGTACGGTCAATAACACGCACATTGGTGAGCTTTTCAAGATTTCTCTGTTGAGAAGGTGAAAGCTCGCTGTCTACAATAATTATATCTACTTCCTGATAGTGGCAAAAGTCAATTATTTCCGCAAGCTTGCCTACACCCACAAAGATTGCTTTTTCAGGAGCTTCTCTTTTTTGTATAACCTTACCCACAACAATGGCACCTGCTGTATCAGCAAGTTCACCAAGCTCGTCAATGGAAACCTCTGCATCGAAATCGCCGGTATCAACGCTTACAAGTAACGCCTTTTCAGGCTCCTGACTGTTTTCATAAAGTGTCATAAGGGACACTCCTTTTCAAATTATATTATCTCAAAGTACAATAAGCTTCTTTTCGCTTAAAGTAAAGTTTTCAAATCCTGTTATTGTAACAGCACCCATATCTTCAATTCTTACACCGAACTCACCGGGAAGATAGATACCGGGTTCAACGGTAACAATATTACCTGCTTCAAGTACATATTTACTGCTCGGATTCAACGACGGCGCTTCGTGAATTTCAACGCCGACACCGTGACCGAGACCGTGACCGAAATTCTGACCGTAGCCCTTTGAAGCGATAATATCTCTTGCAACCTTATCAACCTCGTTGCAGATTTCACCTGCTTTGATTTTTTCAATTGCTTTAAGCTGTGCTTCAAGCACGGTTTCATAAACCTCTGCCTGCTTTGAAGAAACCTCTCCCACAGCAACAGTCCTTGTCATATCGCTGTGGTAAAAATCAACAACGGCACCGAAATCGAGGGTAATAAAATCACCCTTCTCAATTTTTTTATCCGAAGGCACACCATGGGGTTTTGAGCTGTTTTTACCGCTTACAGCAATTGTTTCAAATGAAAGAGCATCCGCACCGTTTTTAAGCATGAAGTAGTCTAACTCCAGTGCAACTTCTTTTTCTGACTTTTCCGTGGAAATGAAGGAAAGTATATGGTCAAAGGCTTTTTCAGCAATGCGTTGTACAGTTATAATTTTATTCTTTTCATCTTCACTCTTTTTAATTCGGATGCCACAGATCGCCTCATCAAGTTTTCCGTCACAGATAATCTGCTGATTAACGTCAGATTTAATATCGTTATATCGTTTTACGGTTATTCTGTCACTTTCGATGTGAATAATTTTCACGTCGATTTTGTCAAACAAACCGTACAAATCTTCTCGGATTGATTTAAGGAGTAAAACTTCATCAACGGTTTTTATATTATCCTGCGCCGCTTCAACATATCTTGAATCGGTAAGAAAAAATGATCTGTCACTTGTAACAACAAGATAACCGTTTGATGAGTGAAATGAAGTGAAATAAGAAATGTTTTCCTCACTCATTATAAGTGCGGCTTCACCTTTTTTAAGAAAACTTTTTAACTGTTCAACCATAATGCTCTACTCCTTATATTTTCTTCTATAAGATAAAAATCACCCATGGAAGTCCTTGGGTGATTTTTGAAAATTACTTGAATTTACGCTTACGAGCAGCTTCAGACTTCTTTTTTCTTGCTACTGAAGGCTTTTCATAGTGTTCTCTTTTACGAACTTCCTGAATAATGCCATCGCGTGAAGTCTGTCTCTTAAAACGTCTGAGAGCGCTGTCGAGTGACTCGTTCTCTTTAACTTTTACCTGACTCATTTATATTTCCCTCCCTTACCTGTTAGCAGGGGTATATTTCCAAACGGATACGAAAGATATTATACATTATTGAAAGACGCTT
>JAZRFT010000054.1:0-26070 GCA_045643805.1 Acutalibacteraceae bacterium | reverse complement strand
GCTTTCTTGAATATTACAAATGTCCTAAAATTACTCGTTCCAATTACACATTTTAATAAAGGTAAAGCATCACAGTTGTTTTCTCGTGTTCAAGAAGGTGAAACACTAGTAGTCATGAAAAATAATATACCTGTGGCAGTTGTAATATCCCCAGAAGAATATAAGATAATTGAAAGATATTATGAAACAGGCAAAGGTGATAAATTATGATTAACACTATTGATTTTAGCTCGTGGAATGTATATGATGGTGCTTCTGAAGGTAGTGGTCGTAGTGAAAAATTATGGTTAAAGTCAGATAGAGGACAAATTGGATTGTTTAAATTTCCTAAAATTGATCCTGCGAGTAACAAAGAAACAACTGAACATGTTTCAGAACACTTGGCACATAGAATAGGTGAGCTTCTTGGAGTTTCAACTGCTAAAGTTGATATTGGTTTTTATCAAGGCAGAATAGGTAGTATGAGCTACTTTGTCTGTGAAGAAAAGGAGATATTAAAAGAAGGTATTTGGTTTATATCTGCTAGATATCCAAAATATAATGCCGAAAAAATGCAGGATGAAGCCGATGGAAGATACTATTGTATCGACCATTTGTTAAATGCTGTGCCTAATATTTTATCGAATCGAATATGGATAGAAATGATGCTATTTGATTTTATAATTGGTAATAGTGATAGACATCAAAGCAATTGGGCGTTATTATTTAAAGCTGAATTAAAAAAAGAGCTATCTATTACAGTTAAATGGTGTCCATTATATGACAATGGTTCATCTATGTGTTGTTATGTTAAAGATGAGGATGTATCAACTTTTTTAGGAAAAGATAAAAATAAATTTGAAGCATTGGTTGATACTAAATCCAGGTCTTTAATACGCATAGATGGTGCTAATAAACAAACGCCACCTCATCGAGAAGTAATAAGATATTTATTAAATAAATTTTCAGTAACAAGAGAAATATCGAAGAGATTTCTCGATAAATTAACAGACGAGACTATAGACAATCTCTTGAAGGAATATCCCGACGATATATTGCCAAGCACCAAGAGAGAGTTGATAAGCTGTTTCTTAAAAAGAAAAGCAGAAATTTTAAGAGATTTACTAAAGGAGGTTGAAACGGATGTTATGTACTAAAAAACATTTATTCCTTATTTGGAAAGATCCTCAAACAAGACGAAACTTTACAGTAGGAAAACTTTGCAGAAATGGAAAGTATACATTTGAATATTATGGCGATTTTGGAAAAGCAGAAAATTATGGATGGTCTAAATTTGAAGTGTTTCCCGAAGAAAAAGTATATGAAAGCGATGTTCTTTTTCCTGTTTTTGCCAGCCGGTTGCCTGATAGAAAAAGACGTGATATAAATAAAATTTTAGAAAAATATGGATTAGATGAGTTTGATGAGTTTGAGTTATTACGTAAAAGTGAAGCTCGACTCCCAATTGATACGTATTCTTTTATTGATCCAATTTTTTCGGAAGACGAAACTGTGGAGCGAGAATTTTTCGTTATGGGTGTTAGGCATCATTCTCCATGTAAAGGTGATGATTGTAAGTTGTTGCCGGAGTTAAAAATTGGAGATGAGTTAATTTTCGAAAAGGAACCTAATAACGAACATGATAAAAATGCGATTTGCATTTTTACTCAAAAAAAAGAGCTTTTAGGATATGTGCCTAGATATTATAATGTTGCTATTTTAGAAAGAATCAATGCGGGTATGTCTTATTTGTGCAAAATCATAGATATAAATCTCCGATTGGATTGTTCTGAATGTATTAAGGTTAAACTTAAAATGCCTCGAAAGTAAAAATAAAAGCACAGAAGATGCATGTTGTGATAACAGTTCTCCTGTGCTTGCTTTTTATATACAAACAACAAATCCGAACGCTTCACCTATAAGGTAAGGGTTCGGATTTGTTCTATTTGGTCGAGGCGACAGGATTCGAACCTGCGGCATCTTGCTCCCAAAGCAAGCGCGCTACCAAACTGCGCCACGCCTCGATGTTTTACGGGGTTATCTTCAACCCCGTAAGTATACAATAAAATATAATCTTTGTCAATAATGGATTGATTTTTTATGACCTCGCCGGTCGGGCATTCTTTCTTGTAAGAAAGAATCAAAGAACTTTACTTGTTCTTGCTTTTAGCTTTTTACCCTCGGTCTTTCGTCTCTGTAGCCTTCCATAATAAAGCTCTTTGCCTTGACTGCTTCCTGCATTGTAAGCGCTTCAACTCCTTCAAGGTGATAGCTTAAGCCAAGCTCCTTGTATTTGTTCACGCCCATTGTGTGGTAGGGAAGCACATCAAGCGCCTTGAGATTTTTAAGATGTGCAAGATATCTTCCGAGACGCTTCAGGTCGTCCTTGTCATCGGTGTGACCCTTTACAACAACATGCCTCACCCATAAGGGGATTCCCTTTTCGCTGAGATAATCGGCAAAGTCAAGGACATTTTTGTTTTTTGAGCCCGTGAGTGTCTTGTGCTTTTCAGGGTCAATGTGCTTGATGTCAAGCATAACAAGGTCGGTGTACTTCATAAGCTCGTCAAAGCCTTCTTTTACACTCTCGTTTTCCTTGTTGAAGGTGATGCCCGAGGTGTCAAGGCAGGTGTGAATATCCTGCTCTTTTGCTTTTTTGAAAAGCTCTGTTACAAAATCAAGCTGTAAAAGAGGCTCACCACCGGTTACGGTGATGCCGCCTCTTTTGTAAAAATCACGGTTTTTATTGTATTCCGTGAGAAGCTCTTCGGCGGTTATTTCCTTGCCTTTTTGTCTGTCCCAGGTGTCGGGATTGTGACAGTAAAGGCATCGCAGGGGACAGCCCTGAAGAAAAACGACAAAGCGTATTCCCGGACCGTCAACTGTGCCAAAGCTCTCTGTGGAATGAATGAAACCCTTCATATCGGTTATATCTCGTTATGGAAGGTTCTTGAGATAACCTCGTCCTGCTGTTCCTTTGTGAGCTTGATGAAGTTAACTGCATAGCCGCTTACACGAACGGTAAGCTGGGGGTATTTTTCAGGATGAGCCTGTGCATCAAGGAGAGTTTCCTTGGTGAACACGTTAACATTAAGGTGATGTCCGCCCTTTGTTACGTAGCCGTCAAGAAGGGAGACAAGGTTGTCTATCTGATTCTGATTAGCTGCCATTTTGGTTTCCTCCTTTGGAAATTTTGCTTTTTGATTTATCTGTTGTCGCCACTTTCGTAGATTTCACCGTCAAGGCCTTCGAAAAGTGTGGGTGAGAAGCAAGCTCCGCCTGCACAGTCAAGGTCTACATCGATGTCACCTGCAAAAATCTGATCGTCCTTACCGAGTGCACCGGGGATGATTGAGAAGGTGTTTGAAATACCGTCCTGAGCATCGATGAAGGGAAGCTTTGCAACAGAAGCAAGTGAAGCAACTGCGCCGTGAGTGTCACGTCTGTGCATGGGGTTAGCACCGGGAGCGAATGCCTCGCCCTTCTTTCTGCCGTCGGGAGTAGCGCCGGTATTCTTACCGTAAACAACGTTTGATGTGATTGTAAGGATTGATGTTGTGGGGATACTGTCACGGTAGGTGTGATTCTTTCTGATGTGCTCCATGAAGCGGTGAACAATGTTGTAAGCAATGGAGTCTACGCGGTCGTCGTCGTTACCGTATTTGGGGAAGTCACCCTCAACCTCGTAGTCAGTTGCAATGCCCTGCTCGTTACGGATAACCTTAACCTTTGCATACTTGATAGCTGAAAGTGAGTCAGCAACAACTGAAAGGCCTGCGATACCTGTTGCGAACCAGCGTGTAACCTTCTTATCGTGAAGAGCCATCTGAATCTTTTCGTAGCAGTATTTATCGTGCATGTAGTGGATAACGTTAAGTGTGTTTACATAAACACCTGCAAGCCACTTCATCATTTCGTCATAGCGCTTCATAACCTCATCATAGTCAAGGTATTCGCTTGTGATGGGTCTGTATTCGGGAGCAACCTGCTTGCCTGAAATTTCGTCAACACCGCCGTTGATAGCGTAAAGAAGACACTTTGCAAGGTTAGCTCTTGCGCCGAAGAACTGCATTTCCTTACCTACTCTCATTGATGAAACGCAGCAAGCAATTGCATAGTCGTCACCGTGTGTGAAACGCATAAGGTCGTCGTTTTCATACTGGATTGAAGATGTTTCAATTGAAAGTCTTGCACAGAAGCGCTTGAAGTTTTCGGGAAGCTTTACTGACCAGAGAACTGTAAGGTTGGGCTCGGGAGCTGCACCGAGGTTCTCGAGGGTGTGAAGGTAACGGTAGGACATCTTTGTAACAAGAGGTCTGCCGTCGATTGCAACACCGCCGATTGATTCTGTTACCCACTGGGGGTCGCCTGAGAAGAGTGCGTTGTACTCGGGAGTACGTGCAAACTTGATAAGACGAAGCTTCATAATGAAATGGTCAACCATTTCCTGAATTTCGTTTTCGGTGTAAACACCGTTTGCGATATCTCTTTCTGAATAGATATCAAGAAAGGTTGAGGTTCTGCCAAGGCTCATTGCAGCGCCGTTCTGTTCCTTAACAGCTGCAAGGTAACCGAAGTAGAGCCACTGAATAGCTTCCTTTGTATCCTTTGCGGGTCTTGAAATGTCATAGCCGTAGGTCATTGCCATCTTCTTGAGATCCTCAAGAGCACGGATCTGCTCTGAAAGCTCTTCTCTGTCACGGATAACCTGTGAGTACATAGCACTTCTTGTGGTTTCCTTCTGCTCCATCTTATCAGCAATAAGACGGTCAACACCGTAAAGAGCAACTCTTCTGTAGTCACCGATGATTCTGCCGCGGCCGTAAGCATCGGGAAGACCTGTGATGATGTGGCTTGAACGGCAAGCTCTCATTTCGGGAGTGTAAGCATCGAAAACACCTGCGTTGTGAGTCTTTCTGTGAAGGGTGAAGAACTCCTTGACAGCGGGGTCAATCTGATAGCCGTTATCTGAGCAAGCCTTTTCAGCCATACGGATACCGCCGTAGGGCATAAGAGCACGCTTGAAGGGCTTATCTGTCTGGAAGCCTACAATCTTTTCCTTTTCCTTGTTGAGGTAGCCTGCACCGTGTGATGTGATTGTTGAAATAACAGAGGTGTCCATATCAAGAACGCCGCCTGCTTCTCTTTCCTGCTTTGTAAGCTCAAGCACCTGCTCCCATAAGTCGTTTGTATCCTGTGTGGGACCTTCAAGGAAGTCCTCGTTACCTTCATAGGGAGTGAAGTTGTGTCTTATAAAGCTTCTGATATTGATTTCTTTTGACCAGGTTCCTTCTTCGAAACCTTTCCATTCTTCGTAAAAATTCATTTGCTTTCCCTCTTTATATTAAAATATTAAAGTCTACGGAGTTATTATATCACAAAGGATTTCGATGGTCAATAAAAGTATGCCCAATTATGGGGCAAAAATAAAAAAATATATGTGAAAAATTGACATTACGGGGTAAAAATTTTCTTTAAAGAAGTTAATTTTGCGGTGGAGCTTCAGGCGAAAAAAACAACATCCCCCTGAGAGGATGTTGTAATATTTTCATAGGCTTATTTCTGGCCGTAATAAGCGTTGGGGCCGTGCTTTCTCATATAATGCTTATCAAGAAGATACTGCTCAATAGGCTCTTTCGCAGGATTGAGCTGTTCAGCGTGGTAAGCCATATTTGCAACGGTTTCCATTACAACGGCATTGTGAACGGCTTCCTTGGGATTTTTACCCCAGGCAAAGGGTCCGTGTTTGTAAACAACAACACCGGGAACTGCCATAGGGTCAATGCCCTTGAAGGCCTCGATGATAACGGTGCCTGTTTCCTTTTCGTAGGCTGCTTCAACCTCCTCGGGAGTAAGCTGACGGGTACAGGGAATTGCACCGTAAAAATAGTCAGCGTGAGTTGTGCCGTAAGCAGGGATGCTTCTTCCTGCCTGAGCCCATGAGGTTGCCCAGGGAGAGTGGGTGTGAATTACACCGCCGAGCTTGGGGAATGCCTTGTAAAGCTCAATGTGTGTGGGTGTGTCTGATGAAGGATTGAGCTTTCCCTCAACAACGTTACCCTCAAGGTCAACAACCACCATATCGTCGGCAGTCATAACATCGTATTCAACGCCGCTTGGCTTGATTACAATAAGTCCCTTTTCACGGTCAATGCCGCTTACGTTACCCCAGGTGAAGGTAACAAGGTTATATTTCGGTAAGCTGAGATTAGCTTCAAGCACTTCCTGTTTGAGTTGTTCAAGCATATTTTTTCTCCTTTTATTTACTTACAAATGTTGTTATACTGTACGGCTTGAGTGTGGCACAGAGAACAGAGTCTTCGGAGCTTGTATCGTCAAGCCTTGTCCAATGTTCGCCCTCTTCAAGGCTTCCGCTTGTACGGATAACCTCAAAGCTGCCTTCGGTTAAAAATTCCTTAAGGTCAAGGCAAAGCCTTTTTTCTCTTGATTTGTCGTTAACCGCAATGATAACAAGCTTGTTTTCGTTATTATTATAAGCACCGACAGTAAGCTTGTCAATGGGCAGAACAGTCATACCGGGACGGATGTAACGGCTGAACTGACCAAAGCAGTAATACTTCTGTGACAGCAGAATTTCTCTTTTGTCAAAGTCACAGCTTGCTACACCCCAGAAGCCATTTGTCATATCCACCTGCGGACCGTCGTAGTTGCCGTCAAAGGGCTCGCTGCCCGTGTAAGAGCCGATAACCTGCCACATTATCCACGCCTGAGGTGAAAGCAGGGTTAAATCCTGAATGATTTTTTTGCCGAACCAGAGTCCGGGCCCCATACCGTTTTTGCAGTGCTTTACGCTGTTGCTCCAGTCGGTTTCCGTCATCCATAAGGGGATGTTGTGCCTGATTGCGTAGTCGCCGAGGCGCTTCCACGCCTTTGAATAGGTGTGAACGCTGATGCGGTCAATGTGGCTCCACACTTCCTTGCTGAATTTTTTGCAGGCAAGAAGCTGAAGCTTGCAGTTGGTTTCATCACTTGCGGTGATGTGAGTGTGGGAAAGTCCTCTTTTTTTCATTGCCTTGCTTGTGGCAATGAGGATTCTGTTCTGACTTTCACCTGCGTCAAAGTGACAGCCCTCCTGCTTGTTTGAATATTGCCTCCAGTAATCGGTGTTGGGCTCATTCATAGCGGCAAGGCTGTCTATTTTTATACCCATTTCCTTTTCCATATGCTCGCACACATTGGCAAGGTATTCGGCAAACTCTGTCACGCACTCACTTTTAAGGTTGTCACTTATTGCATTGTGACTTCCGCTTGAGCAGCCGCTGACAGTCATAAAATACGGTGCGGAATTTGAAAAAGCTTCAACAAAAGAATCATCACCTGCGGCGTCGATACAACGGCGCAGAACATTAAGCTGATTTTTGTCCGCATCGGGAGTGAAAATTTTTTCACCCTTTTCGTTCAGACGCACCCAACCGGGGATTTTTGAGTCGGTACGGGTGATGTGGTTATGGGTCGGGTCATCACCGCCGCCGATGTTGTAACGCATTATGTTAAGCCCGAGACCTTCCTTTGAATAAAAAAGGTCGGCACTTTTCTGTGAAAGCTCATCGTCATAGCCCAGACGGTGACACCACCAGCAAAGACTTGTACCCCATCCTTCAAAAGGACGGGGTGCAAGTGAGGATTTTTTTAAAGTAAGCTTTTCCATAATTATTTCATCATGCCGTGAAAGCCTTCTTCGTCAAGGAGGGCTATACCCTTGTCGGAAAGAGCCTTTGCGGCAACATCGTTATCGGCAACGCGGAGAATAACGTAAGCCTTCTGTGTATCTCTTGAAATGAATGCGTACATATATTCAACGTCGATACCTGCGTCAGCAAGGACACGCATAGGTACGGAGAATGCACCGGGAGTGTCATCAATACCAACGGCAATAACATTTGTGATTGAAACTGTAAGACCTGCTTCCTTAAGAGCAAGCACTGCTGCTTCGGGGTTATCAACGATAAGGCGGAGAATACCGAAATCTGTTGTATCAGCAATTGAAAGAGCGCGGATATCAATACCTGCTGCTGCAATAGCCTCTGTGATTTCAGCGAGTCTGCCTGCTTTGTTTTCTACGAAGATAGAAATCTGCTTGATAATCATAATGTTTTCTCCTTTTCGATGCTCCGCACCGAAAAGGAAATGCAGAATGCAGAGTGCAAAATGCAAAATTTCGGTCGCGGGGCAAGTGATTTGTAATTTTAAGATAAGTTCCGCAGAGCGGATGGAGTGTAGTAGTAAAACAGGTGATTTTAAAAATAGATTATTCCGTTGTCGGGTTGAATCTACTGTAGATTGAATTTTATAAAATCGGAGCGTAGCGACCCTTCATTCTGCATTCAGCATTTTGCATTTTGCATTGGAAGGTCGCAGACCGACTTACAGTTTACGGTTGTCGATAACTCTCTTTGCCTTGCCCTCTGAACGGGGAAGGGTACCGGGAGCCATAAGGCGAACCTTTGCGTGAATGTTGAGGGTTGACTGAAGAGCAGCTTCAATTTTCTTTTCTTCCTTTTCAATGCCCTTAACGGTATCGGAGAACATTTCGGGATTCATTTCAACCTGAACCTCCATTGTGTCAAGAACACCCTTACGGTCAACGATGATAAGGTAGTTGGGATTCATGTTAAGTGAAAGAAGAACGTGTTCAACCTGTGAGGGGAATACGTTGATGCCGCGGATGATAAGCATATCGTCGCTTCTGCCCTTGGGCTTTGCCATTCTTACGGTTGTTCTTCCGCAGGCGCATTTTTCTCTGTTGAGAGCACAGATGTCTCTTGTGCGGTATCTGATAAGGGGGAGTGCTTCCTTGCCGATGCAGGTGAAAACAAGCTCACCGTATTCACCGTCGGGGAGTACCTCGCCTGTGTCGGGGTCGATGATTTCGGGATAGAAGTAGTCCTCGCATATATGTAAGCCATCCTGACATTCGCAGTTATATGCAACACCGGGACCTGCAATTTCTGAAAGGCCGTAGATATCGTAAGCCTTGATTTCAAGAAGCTCTTCAATCTGCTTTCTCATTTCGTCTGTCCAGGGCTCTGCTCCGAAAATACCTGAACGGAGCTTGAGACTCTTGGGGTCAATGCCCATATCACGGATTGTTTCTCCGATGAACATTGCATAGGAGGGGGTACAGCAGATGATGTCTGACTCGAAGTCCTGAAGCATCTGAATCTGACGGTTGGTGTTACCTGATGAAGCGGGAAGTGCAGTTGCACCGAGCTTTTCAGCACCGTAGTGAAGACCGAGACCGCCTGTGAAGAGGCCATAGCCGTAAGCAACGTGGATAATGTCATCCTTTTTACCGCCTGCGGCAGAAATTGCTCTTGCTGCACCGTCTGCCCATACGTCAATGTCAGCCTTTGTATAGCCTACAACGGTGGGTTTACCGGTTGTACCTGATGAAGCGTGAATTCTTACAAGTTCTTTTTTGTCAACGGCAAAAAGACCGAAAGGATAGTTGTCACGAAGGTCTGTTTTAACGGTAAAGGGAAGCTTTGATATATCGTCGATTGAGTGGATATCGTCGGGTGAAACGCCTGCTTCGTCAAGCTTCTGCTTGTAGAAGGGAACATTCTCATAAGCGTTCTTTACCATTTTGATAAGTCTTGCTGACTGAAGTGCACGCAGATAATCTCTTGATGCACATTCAATTTCAGGTTTGAAGATTGGCATTGCAATCAATCCTTTCTTGTTTCGTATATGTTGTCCGTTTTTATTTTGAGTTATAACCAAGCTCAAAAGCCTTGAGGTTAGTTTCAATTGTTTTGGGAGGAACAGTGGATTTGATTGTGTCCACCCAGATTTCCTTATCAATGCCGAGGTGGGGTACAGCCGCACCGAGAAGCACGATGTTTGCACACTTGGCAGTACCTGCTTCAAGTGCAAGTGAAAGAGCGTCAAGAGAAACAAGGTTGATTTCCTTTTCCTTGATTTTTGCGAGGATTTCCTCGGGGTATTCTGCCTTGCCCATAATTACGGGCATAGGATCAATACGCTGGGTGCTTGAAATAAGCACACCGCCCTTTTTAAGGTATGAAAGCCATCTTGCGCTTTCAAGTTGCTCAAAGGAGATGATAATATCAGCCTCACCCTTTTCGATAACGGGGGAGTAAACCTTGTCACCGTAGCGTACATATGTAACAACACTGCCGCCACGCTGACTCATACCGTGAACTTCACTTACTTTTACATCAAAGCCCATTTCCATAAAGCATTTGCCCATAAGCTTTGAAGCAAGGAGTGTACCCTGTCCGCCGACACCGACGATAAGAATATTTTTAGTTTCCATCAGTTTGTACCTCCGTTTTTAATTGCGCCGAATTTACAAGCCTCTGCACAAACACCGCAGCCAACACACTGGGTGTTATCAATGAGGGCAATTGCCTTGCCGTCAGTCTTTTTGCCGGTGGAAAGAGCAGGACAGCCTACATTGAGGCAGGCCTTACAGCCGATGCACTTGTCCTCGTCTATTACAACGGGAGCAGAATGCTTTACTGTTTTAAGAAGTGCACAGGGACGGCGTGAAATGATGAGTGAAGGCTCTTCCTTCTGAAGCTCTGCCTTTACAGCCTCCTTTGTTGCCTTTACATCAAAGGGATCAACAACTACAACATTGTTGAAGCCTACTGCCTTTGCAAGGGCTTCAAGGTTAACTGCAACGGTGGGGTCACCCTTGATGGTAAGACCGTTTGCAGGGTTGTTCTGGTGGCCTGTCATACCTGTGATTGAGTTATCAAGAACAATTACAGTTGAAATGCCCTTGTTGTATGCAATGTCAATAAGACCTGTGATACCTGAATGGATGAAGGTTGAGTCACCGATAACGGCAACGCTCTTTTTAGCCGCTTCAGTTCCTCTTGCGGTGTTGAAGCCGTGAAGAGCACTTACGGATGCACCCATACATACACAGCTGTCAATCATTGAAAGGGGAGCCTGGGCACCGAGGGTGTAGCAGCCGATGTCACCGCTTACATAAAGTCCCATACCCTTGAGTGAGTAGAAGAGACCTCTGTGGGGACAGCCTGCGCAAAGCACGGGAGGACGTGCAGGAATTTCCTCGTCGAAGCAGTCAAAGTCAGCCTTCTTATCTGTAAGAGCATCAAGTACAGTCTTGTGTGAGAATTCACCGAAGATGGAGAAAAGCTCCTTGCCCTTTACCTTAAGGCCAAGCTTGATGCAATGGGTTTCGATAATATCGTCAAGCTCTTCAATAACAACAAGCTCGTCAACCTCGGAAGCAAAGTCCTTGATGAGCTTTACGGGCAGGGGATTCACCATACCGAGCTTGAGGTAGCTTGCGTTTTCGCCCATTGCTTCACGGGCGTAAACATAAGCTGAGCCTGCGGCAATGATACCGAGCTTTTTAGAGTTCATTTCAACTTTATTGATGCCAAGCTCTACAGCCTTTGTGTCGGCAAAGTCGGTCATTGCCTTCATACGGTTTTCAACCTTTACGTGAGCGCCTCTTGCCATTGCGGGCATCATAACGTTTTTCATAACGTCCTTTTTGTATTCCTTAACGGGAACATCTGCTCTGTCAGAGAGCTCAACGATTGAACGTGCGTGGGAAATTCTTGTGGAAAGTCTTAAGAGCATCGGTGTGTCGAACTGCTCTGAAAGGTCAAAGGCGAGCTTTGTGAAAAGTGAGCACTCCTGTGAGTCAGAGGGCTCGAGCATAGGTGTTTTTGATGCAATTGCGTGGTGACGGGAATCCTGCTCGTTCTGTGATGAATGCATACCGGGGTCATCGGCAACAGCACATACCATACCGCCGTTTACACCAATGTAAGAAGCGGTATAAAGAGGGTCAGCGGCAACGTTAAGGCCAACGTGCTTCATTGCACAAAAGCTTCTTGCACCGCCAGTTGCGGCGCCGAAGGCAACTTCAAAGGCAACCTTTTCGTTAGGTGCCCATTCGCTGTACATATCGTCGTATTTACTTGCAAATTCGGTAATTTCCGTGCTGGGTGTGCCGGGGTATGAGGAAATGACGTTTACGCCTGCCTCATAAAGACCTCTGGCAACAGCCTCGTTACCGAGCATAAGTGCTTTTTTCATAGGTTAGTACTCCTTTGTTTTCTCTTTGCCAAAAAGCTGGTATATTTTTTATTCTGAAAAAATAATTCTGCTATAACATATAATTATACAACGGTGTTTTTGATTTTATTTTCGATTATGGAAAATAAATGTATTTTTATTCAAGGAAACACCTTAAATTTCGGATTTAACGTAAAAGCTTTCGTTTTCAGCTGCATTTCCCTTTGTTACTTTTGTAACTGCAAGGCACATTGCAAGTGAAATAATCATTGCAAGGCAGGCAAAGTGGGGCCCCATATCCATAATCTTACCGAAGAGGGGAAGTGATGCCTCAATTCCGCAAAGCTTACAGATAACGGGAGGAAGAGCTGTAACAAAACCGCTTATGATACCTGCCCAGGCACCCTTTGTGTTAAGCCTTTTGCAGTAGAGCGAAAGAGCATAGGGAGCAAGGAAGGAGCCTGAAATAATGCCCCAGGAATAGCTCATCATATCGAGAATGGGTGTGTTGCTGTTGGCAATTATGTAAGAAAGCACAACAAAAACAAGACAGAGAAGCTTTGTTGCTTTTGCTTCCTTTACCTTGTCCTCGGTTTTCATCACAACGGGAGCAATAAAGTCCATTGTAAGTGTTGAGGTTGCGGTGATTGTAATTGAGGAGAGGGTTGAAACGGAAGCGGCAATAAGAAGCACGAGAATGATACCGATAAGGATATCTGAAATATCACTCATTTTAAGCATATGAGGAATAAGGTAATCGGTTTTGCCTGCGCCTGTGCCGGGAATCTCATCAAGTGAGCCGAAGAAAAGGTGAGCAAGGGAGCCGATGAAGTATCCGCCGCCTGCAACGATGAATGCGAAGAAGGTTGAGATAACGGTACCTCTTTTAACCTCGTGATTATCACGGATGCCGTAGTATTTGTGAATCATCTGTGGGAGTCCCCATGTGCCGAAGGAGGTCATGAGCACCGTTGCCCAGAGTCCTACGTGACTTGTAGGAGTGAGGCCTAATTTTTCTGTTTCTTGAGTGATGGCACGAAGACCCTCTGTAAAGCCGCCTACTTCGTCACTTTTCATAACGGAGATGATAAGAAGCACAACGCCGATAAGCATAACTGCACCCTGAACAAAGTCAGCCTTAAGGGTTGCACCGTAGCCGCCGAGTATAACGATGAGAAGTGATGCAGCTGCAATAACAAGCATACACACATTTTCTTCAACACCGAGAAGCACGGAGCAGACGCTTGTAAGTCCCTTGTAAACGGAGGCTGAATAGGGGATAAGGAAAAGAAAGATGATTGCCACACAGAAGTTTTTCATTTTCTTACTGTTAAAGCGTTTTTCGAAAAGCTGGGGCATAGATTTGATTTTGTGCTGACGGGTAAGCTCCCTTGTCTTTTTTGCAAGCACAACCCAGGCAAGAAGAGAGCCGATGATTGCATTGCCTATACCGGGAAGCACACCCCATATGCCGTATTTCCAGCCTGTGCCGCCTGCGTAGCCGATGAACATAACTGCTGAAAAGTAAGCCGTGCCGTAAGAAAATGCGGAAAGCCATGCACCTGCATTTCTTTTACCGACGGTGAATTCGGTGATGTTCTTTGACTTTTTGGCGTTCATAAGTCCTATTGCTGTGATAAATATAACATAAACGGCTATGGTGAGCCATATAATGCTTTTCTGTGTCATAGTAGTTGCCTCTTTTTAACGTTTTAGAAATTTAAAGCTTTAAAGGTTTAAAGCGATGAGGTGATTATAATATAAAAATTGCGGTTTGTCAAGGTTTTTTTGAAAAATGTCTGGGTAATTGTAGCGCCGACAAAAGGTCGGCTTAGTGTAACAAACAATACAACGGAATAAAACAATTAACCCGGAAACGACACACGGAGCTACACTTATTATGCGGTTGCAAAAAAAAGAACAGGCTTTCACCTGCTCTGCATCAAGTATTTTCTGTCTCTATTTTTCCGTGTTCCTTTTCAAAGGCATTTATTGCATCTCTGATTAAAACCATTACCTGACTGTTGGCGCTTCTGCCTTCGTAGTCAGCTATATAATGAAGTTTTTTAAGCAAATCCTCTTCAAGTCTGAATGAAATACTTTTTATAGACATAAAAACACCTCAAAATAAATTTAATATGTATTTATTTTAGATGTATTATGTGTTATAATGAGTTGATTAGATGCGTAATGCATCTAAAATAAGTGTATTTGAGGTGTGATTATGAAGTTTGCTATTGTCGGTTCGCGGTCGCTTGAAATAACAGATTTAGAAAAATACCTGCCTGAAAATGTAACCGAAATAGTTTCGGGCGGCGCAAGGGGTATAGATTTATGTGCCAAAGCCTTTGCTGTTGAGCACGGTATAGAATATACGGAATTTATTCCTGATTACAAAAGCTTCGCAAGAGCAGCACCTATAATACGCAATAAAAAAATAGTAGAATATGCCGACAAGGTAATTGCTTTCTGGGACGGAAAGTCCAAGGGAACTAAAAGTGTCATTGACTACTGTGAAAAAATCGGAAAGCCGTTTATAATAATTAACAGACATCCTGAAAAATAAGGATGTCTGTTTTTCTATGGCTTATTTTTAACTGTTATTCAGTATTGGTTTTAAAATCAATGCTCGTCCCAATGTGTCACGCCGTCCTCGTGAACGTGGTAGGTGGGCTCGGGCTCGTTGTCGTAGTGGATTTCACCGTTTGCGTGGGTGTGATAAGAGCCTGAGTCTGAATTTTTGTTAGTCTGTGCAAGTACCGTTGAAAGGATAAGAAGCACGGCAATTACCGCAAGCAAGGGGATTATAATCTTTTTCATATTCATTTCTCCTTTTTTATACATAAAATGTGTCACAACTGAAAGTGTTTTGCGGGGGGGCGGACACGGCAAGCCGTGTACCTACAGTAACCAAAACGCCGTAAGGCGTTCCTGGCTACTGGCTACTGACTACTTTGCTTCTCGCTTTAATTTAAAACACAACCTCCATAGGTGCACCGCCGTTTTCTCTTGATTTATCTGCAAGGTAAACGCTTAGGTGTCCTGCAACGGAGTCGAAAATTGATGTGCAGGCAAGTGATGGCTCCTCACCGCGGATGAATTTTACAAAGTCTGCGGCAAGCTTTTCGTCGCCGCCACCGTGACCGCCGTAAGCACCGACCATGTCACCGCCAACCTTAAGGTCAACAACCTCAACATCACATTCCTCATTGTGTGCATCGGGTGAGGGGTTGATTTTGAGAACGGTGAATTTTGATTCCTCAAAGTTGCCGAAAATTTCACCCTTTGTACCTACAATGTGGATGTTTCTTCTCGGCTCGGCCGAACCGCCGACCATATTGTGTGTACCTGTTGCACCGCTTCTGAACTGAACAACAACGCTCTGATGGTCAACAACATTGTTGTCGCACTTGTAAATGCAGCGTGCATAGGGATTGTCGGTTTTCATAAGGTTGATTTTGTCTTCAATAGAGGGATTTTCAATGTGCTCAAGAGCGTCCCATACATAAAAGCTCCAGCGGTCGGGATGGTCAATGTAAAGGCGCTTTGTTGAATAAACGCAGGTGTCCACGTGGGGGCAGTCCTTCATACAGACTGTGCCTGCACCCTCGGGTGCATTTTCGGGCCTGAACTGATACTTGCCGCCGAAGGAGCTGATTTTTTCGGGCTCCGTTTCAGCCATCATCCACATCATAATGTCCATATCGTGGCAGCACTTTGCAAGGAGCATTGTTGTGTGACACTTGTCGCTGTTTGCCCATTTACCTCTTACATAGGAGGTGGAAAGGTGGTGATAGGAAACATGCTCCGTTGTCTGAATGTTGATTATATCACCGATTTCACCCTTTGCAATTCTCTCTTTGATTCCGTAATAGAAGGGAGTGTAACGAAGCACGTGACAAATCATGACCTTTGAGCTGTTCTTTTTTGCAACATCAACAAGGTAACGCATTTCCTCCTCGTTTACGGCAAAGGGCTTTTCAAGGAGCATATCATAGCCCCTTTCAAGCAAGGGTACGGCAGTTTCAATATGTTGCTCGTCCATTGTACCGTTGATAATAGTATCGGCAAGCTTTTCTCTTTTTGCCAGCTCCTGTGCACTTTCAAAGCACATATCCTCACCGAAGCCGAAGTATTCCATAGTTTTGCGTCTTCTTATGGGGTTGGGGTCGGCTACGCCTACGATTTTAAGCATTTCGGGATTTGTTTTTGCAAGCTCACTGTAAACGAGGGCTCTGTGTCCTGCACCGACTATAATTGCTGTAACGGGTTTGTTGTTCATAGCTTTTTTACCTCACAAGGCTTTATTCAAAAAAATTATAACATATACAAAAACAAATTCAATAGTAATTCATAATTTTATGTACTGTTTTTTGCATAAAAATACCGACTGTCTGTGAAAGACAGCCGGTATTCCGTTTTCTCAAAAATTAAGAATTAAAGAGAAGCGATGAAAGTGATGATTTCTGAAAGCCACTTAACAAGATCATAGAAGGGGTTTGCCTGGTTCTCATCAGCTGCTACCCATGCCTTTAATGCTTCGATCATGATAATACTCCTTTCATATAATTTAGTATAATAAATATAACAGTATTTGAAGAGAAATTTGTTAACTTTTTTTTAACGAGGTTGTGATAGTTTTAAAAAAATCAACAATTAAGCTGATTATTTAACTTTTTACTTGCGTTTTTTTACAATCAGATAAACAGTAAACCGTATAGTAAAGTATATTAACAAAAAACTGCTTTAAAATCAGAAACATCTTCGGTAAATGTTAAAATCTTCCTTGTTGACTTTGGTTGAAGGTATATGTATAATTTAACCGTATACTATAATT
This sequence comes from Acutalibacteraceae bacterium, assembly GCA_045643805.1. Classification (GTDB taxonomy): domain Bacteria; phylum Bacillota; class Clostridia; order Oscillospirales; family Acutalibacteraceae; genus UBA6857. The sequence continues at coordinate 9,206 of JAZRFT010000054.1, read as the reverse complement.
AAAAGGAGAAAGCTATGGACAGTTATTCAAAGCGTTTTAAAATTGATTGCTCACCCGTTGCTCCCGAGGAAAATGTTGCGGTTTTCGGTGACACAAGATTTACCGTTATCACACCCTGCCTTCTTCGTGTTGAGGTGCAGTCAAAGGGCAACTTCTGTGATGAGCCTACCCAGAGTGTGTGGTTCCGTGATTTTGACAAGCCTAAGTTTGAGGCAAAGGAAGAGGACGGCATTGTTACAATCAGAACAACAAAGGCTAACTACCGTTACTCACTCAAGAGCCATAAGATGCTCCGCATCAAGCTTATTGACGGCAGAACAGTAACCGATTACAACAAGGGCAACCTTAAGGGAACCTGTCGTACACTCGATATCACAGCAGGTATTATTACTCTCGGTGACGGTGTATGCTCACGTGACGGCGTTGCTGTGCTTGATGACAGCAATACACTTGTTATTAAGCCTGACGGTACAATTGTCAAGAGGGATTATAAGGAAAGCGACAAGTACTACTTTGCTTACGGCAATGATTATATAGGTGCTACAACAGCTCTTTACAAGCTTACGGGTAAGGTTCCTCTTATTCCCCGTTATGCTCTTTCAAACTGGTGGAGCCGTTATAAGGCATACTCACAGGATGAATACCTTGACCTTATGGATAAGTTCAGGGATGAAGAGGTGCCCATCACCGTTGCAACCGTTGATATGGACTGGCACTGGGTAAATATCAAGGATAAGTTCGGTAAGGACAGCCACAAGGTTATGCCTCACAAGAACTTTATGGAATATGTTTACGATGTGTGGTCAACAGGCTGGACAGGCTACAGCTTCAACACAGACCTTTTCCCTGATCCCGAGGGCTTCCTTAAAAAGCTCAAGGATGACGGCTATCATACAACCTTTAATATTCATCCCTCAATGGGTGTACGCTGGTTTGAGGACCAGTATGAGGAAATGTGCCGTGCAATGGGTCAGGATCCTTCAACAAAGGAGCCCGTACAGTTTGATATTACAGATAAGAAGTTCACCGAGTGCTATTTTGACATTCTTCACCATCCCTTTGAGAAGATGGGTGTTGACTTCTGGTGGATTGACTGGCAGCAGGGCACAAGAACAAATACTCCCGGTCTTGACCCACTCTGGGCGCTTAACCATTATCACTTCCTTGACAATGCAAAGGATAACCACAGACCGCTTATCCTTTCACGCTTCTGCGGTGCAGGCTCACAGCGTTATCCTCTCGGTTTTTCAGGTGACACAACACAGACCTGGAAGAGTCTTGATTTTCAGCCCGGCTTTACCGCTACTGCTTCAAACGTTGCTTATCCCTGGTGGAGCCACGATATTGGTGGTCACTGTATGGGTAAAAAGGACGACGAGCTTTATCTTCGTTGGGTACAGCTTGGTATTTACAGCCCTGTTATGCGTCTTCATTCCACAAACAATGAGTTTGCAGGCAAGGAGCCCTGGAATTACAGCGGTCCCGTTGAGCGTATTGCAAAGGATGCCCTGCGCTTAAGACACAAGCTCCTTCCCTATATCTACACAATGAACTACCGTACTCACAATGATTGCAGAGCAATCTGTGAGCCTATGTATTATCATTATCCTGAGGAAAACAGCGCTTACGAATGTAAGAATGAATTCTTCTTCGGTACAGAGTTCATCGTTGCTCCCATTACAGAGCATACATCAGCCGATACAAACCTTGCAGGTGTTAATGTGTGGATTCCCGAGGGACGCTTCACCGATATTTTCACAGGCAGAATTTACAATGGCAATCAGTTTGTAAAGATGTACCGTGATATTGAAAATATCCCCGTGCTTGCAAAAGAGGGTGCAATCATTCCTATGAGTGCAAACGACAGAACAAACGACTGCAGTAACCCCGAAACTCTCGAGCTTCTTGTTTACAGAGGCAACAACACCTTCACTCTTTACGAGGATGACGGTGAAAGCCTTTCATACCAGCAGGGTGCTTACCTCAAAACTGCCTTCACTGTTAAGGAAGAGGGCAACAAGGTCAGCTTCACAATTGCAAAGGGCGAGGGTGATGTAAGCGTTTCTCCCGAAAAGAGAACCTATGTAATCAAGCTCCGTGACATTACCTCTGCTGATGTAAGCGTTTCAGTTGCAGGCAGAAAGGTAAATGCCGAGGTTAAGAAGGAAGGCAAGACTCTTGTTGTGACAGTTGCCGCAAAGACAACAGCAAAGGTTGAGCTTACACTTGAAAACTGCACATTCCTTGAAAACGAGGACGAAAAGAAAGCACTTACAAATGTGATTTCAAAGTTCCAGATGTCAACTGACTACAAGGGTATGGTATTCGGTTCCTTCATCAAGGGCGGCGAGATTCCATCGAAGATTTCCGATGATTTCAGAGGACCGATTGAGGAAATTCTCAAGCTTGCAAGATAAACAAGAAAAGTTTTGGTCAAGCTTTTTCAAAAGCTTGTGGGGCATCGTCGCCGAAGCGCGTCCTGCGGACGATGCAGCGAGGCGAGGATGGCGCAGCGGTCAAAATCGCTCGGCGCTCCAAGCCGAAAAGCGATTTTGGGAACCGCAAGAGAGCAAAGGGGCAAAGCCCCACAATAATCAAACAATAACAAACAAAAGACACGGAACTTAAAATTCCGTGTCTTAATTTTATATATCGCTCGCCGCGTGGCTTTCTTTTCTTGGAAGAAAAGAAACAAAAGAACTTTACATTTTTGTTCAGATGAACTTCTCAATTGCTTCCATAACAAGTTTGTAAGCCTTTTCAACTACAGCCTCATCACTCTCCTCAAGGTTGAGAAGGGGAGCTCTTACACCGCCGAGGTCAAGACCTGCTCTCTTTTTAAGCACAGCCTTTGCAACGGCATACATATTGCCCACACCTGAGCACATTGTGTATGTAACCTCGTTTACTGCATCCTGAAGCTCTCTTGCAGTTTCAAACTCGCAGTTTTTGATAAGCTCGTCAAGCTTAACATAAAGCTCGGGCATTACACCGTAGGTGCCGCCGATACCGCCCTCTGCACCGATGAGTCTGCCGCCGACAAACTGCTCGTCGGGACCGTTGAAGATAACAATATCCTTGCCTCTCATCTTTGCCTGACGCTTGAACATCTGGATGTCCTGGATGGGCATTGAGGAGTTCTTTACACCGATAACTCTGGGGTTTTTGAGCATCTCGTCAAAAAGTGAGGCTGTAAGTGCAACACCTGCAAGCTGGGGAATGTTGTAGATAACATAGTCTGTGTTGGGTGCTGCGTCGGAAATTTCGTTCCAGTACTTTGCAATTGCCTTTTCAGGGAGGCGGAAGTAGATGGGAGGAATTGTTGCAATAGCATCAACACCGAGGCTTTCAGCGTGGCGTGCAAGCTCACAGCTGTCCTTTGTGTTGTTGCAGGCAACGTGGGCAATAATTGTAAGCTTACCCTTTGCTACCTCCATTACTGCTTCAAGGGTATCCTTTCTGTCCTGTACGCTGTGGTAAATACACTCACCTGAGGAGCCGCCCACATAAAGACCCTTAACGCCTTTTTCAATAAGAAATTCTACATACTTCTTTGTTCTTTCCTTGCAGATGTTACCATCGTCACCGTAGCAAGCATAAAAAGCGGGAATTATACCCTTGTATTTTTCAAGACTCATTTTAATTAACCTCTTTTCTCAATTTCTTCTAACATTTTGTCAAGCATAATAAGGCATCTGGGCACGTGGAAGGGACCCTTGAAGGTTGAGCCGATGCAAGCGGGGAGGGTGGGATTACCGTCACGTCTTAAGTAGCCGTACCATTCACCGCAGGGTGCTGATGCAAAATATTTTCTGCTGTAATCAAGAAGCTGGCCGAAGATATCAAGGTACTTTTCGTCACCTGTATCTCTGTAAATCATAAGTGAAGCAATGAGTGCTTCGTTGTGGGGCCACCAGAGCTTCATATCGTGCTCGTAAGCTTCGGGAGGATTGCCGAGGCAGTCGATGAAGTAAAGGATACCGCCGAACTCCTTGTCCCAACCCTTTTCAAAAGCAAGGTCAAAGATTTCAATAGCCTTTTTGTGAAGCTCCTTGTTACCGGTAGCGTTTGCTCTTTCCATAAGGAACCAGCTGCATTCAATGTCGTGGCCGGGGTTGACAATTCTGCCCTCGGTAACGTCAAGACGGGGAGTACCGTCAAGTGCTACGGATTCAAGTGTACAGCCAAGCTCGGGCTTGTAGTGATATTTGAAAATGTCACTTACACATTCATCGGCACGCTCGTTGTAAAGGTCAGCCTTTTCGGGGTCAACACGAAGAAGAACTGATGTAACGTTAAGCAGAATCATAGGAATACCAAGACCTCTGCCGGTACGTGTTTCGGGCTCTGTTTTGGGACCCATGCCTGTGGGGTCGGGCATACCGTGGTTGAGATTCCAGTACATATCATAAGCTCTGCGTGCTCTTTCAAGGTGCTCTTTGTCACCTGTGATGCCGTAGTATTCGGCATTTGCAATGCAGTAGAATGCCTCGGAATAGCAATATCTTCTCTGACGAAGAGGCTTGCCGTCCTCGGTTACTGTAAAGTAAAGTCTGCCGGGAGCGTTTTTGTTGATGCAGTAATTTTCAAGGAAATCAAGACAGCTCTTGCTTGCCTTAAGCCACTCTTCCTTTACGCCGTAAACGTGGCAAAGGTGAGCGAAAATCCATCCGCAACGGCCCTGCATCCACACGCTTTTATCTGTGGAGAAAACCTTGCCGTCCTTGTCAAGGCAGGTGTAAACACCGCCGTGCTTTTCGTCCATGCCGTTCTTAAGCCAGAAATCGGCAACGGAAGCAAGCTCGTTCTGTATCCATTTTCTTTCTTCAATAAGATTCATATAATACCACCCTTAATTGGATTCATATTTAAAAGCATTATATCATACTATGACAAAATTTGTAAATAGAAAAACAAAAATCCCCCGACATAATTTGTCGGGGGATGAAGGCTTTATTTGTAATCAACAAGCTTTTCAATTGCGTCAGCAATTACCTTGTGACCAAGATTTGTGGGATGTATGCCGTCAATGGCAAGGAGCTTCGGCTCGGTTGCCTTTTGTGCCTTGTAAAATTCCTCCTGCAGGTCAAGGATAACAGCACCGTTTTCAAGGGCGATGCCCTTAAGCTTTTCACGGAATTCGTCAAGGGTTTTGTGGAAGGGGAGTTTTTCCTCAACGGTATCAATCATAAAGGGCATAAGGTAAAGCACCTGTGTGTCGGGAAGCTCTGCTTTTATACGGCGGAAAATTTCACGGAAGTGAGGCTCCATAGGACGAAGAAGGGGAGGATAATCCTCGGGGACGTAATTTTCCCAGGCATCATTGACACCGATGAGCATGATGATTACATCGGGCTTAAGGCTGATGCAGTCCCTTGTGAGTCTGTCGTAAACGTGATAGGTGCGGTTGCTTGCAATGCCTTTTATGTCAACCTTTACATCCTTGCTGTAGGCTCGGAATTTCTTTTTAAGCTGAAGAGCGTAGACTTTTCTGCCTTTTATCTGATGGGCCATACGGAAATTAAATTTAACATCGGTAATACTGTCACCGATAAAAAGCACGCGGCTGTTTTTGTTCAGGGTGATTTTTTCCATATCCTTAACCTCACTTGCATCTGATTTGAAAATTATAACACAACAGGTAAAAAAATACAACAAACAGCTTAACTGAAATATTTTTCGAGCTTGAATCTGTTTTCGAAGGCAAATTGTTTTTCCAGCAGCTTCGTAAAACGGCCTATTAAAAATCCGTTTATAAGTGCACATACTACCGTGCCGAGCTTGACTCCCTCAAAAACACCGAAGCCGAAAAAGGCAAAGGACATCATTATGCCGAGGACGGTGCTTGTGCAGTCGTAGGCGGTTTTGACCTTGCTGATATCAACACTGAATTTTCCTGCAAGCTCTTTTACAATAAGCTCGTAGGCTTCCGGGGAAATATATGTATGGAAAAAGAGTGAAACGGCAAGGGAGGATAACACCGTGCCGAGTATATACCACAGTACACGGATTGCAAAGGAGCTATCGGGAAGGGGAGCAATAAGGCTCATTGCAATGTCGAGGACTGTACCGTAAATTACTGCGGTAACGAAGGATAAGAGATATGACAGCTTGAATTTGCGCATAACTGCAACGGTAAGAAGCACGAGTATCCCTTGAAAAAAATATTCCGCAACACCGAAGGTGAACCAGGGTAAAAGCTGTGACACCTTAAGGTGGAGAATGTAAGCAGGTGCAACGACCATTGACATACCGAAGTCGGCTTTTTCCGTCAGTGCGGCACCGAATGCCAGAATTACAAGTGCAAAAACATAGGATAGTTCTGTGTAAAATACTTTCTTTTTCATAAACAACACCTCAAAAAAAGAGCCTTCGGTGTTTGATATAGAAACACCAAAAGCTCTGTTACGGTCAGATTATAGCACAGTTTTATTGTGATTGCAATAGCTTAATCAGGGAAGGATGTTTCCTGCCGCCTTATAAATGTCGTACCATTCCTGGCGTGTCAGCTTAACCTCGGCACTTTTAAGGCAATCAGCAAGGCGGGTGAGGTTTGTGGTGCCTGTTATGGGCTGCATTTTTGCGCTGTGGCGTAAAATCCAGGCAAAGGCAATTGTTGTTTTGCTGACACTGTACTTTTCAGCAATTTCACCCATAACCTTGTTAAGCTCGGGGAACTTTTCATTATCAACGAAGCAGCCCTCAAAAAATCCGTACTGCATAGGTGACCAGGGCTGAATAGTAATTTCCTTAAGACGGCAATAGTCAAGGACTCCACCGTCACGGTTAACGGCAGACTCGTTGTACATATTTACGTTGATGCCCGATTGAATCATAGGTGCATGCATAACAGAAAACTGAAGCTGATTTGCACACAGGGGCATATCGAGATATTTGCCTAGAAGCTCCATCTGATAGGGATTCTGATTGGAAACACCGAAGTGACGCACCTTGCCTGTTGACTTCAGCTCGTCAAAGGCTCTTGCAACCTCCTCGGGCTCCATAAGTGCATCGGGGCGGTGGAGAAGCAGTACGTCAACATAGTCTGTGCCGAGTCTTTTAAGGCTTCCGTTTACAGATTCAACAATATGCTCATAGGAAAAGTCAAAGCGCTGTCCGGGAACAATGCCGCACTTTGTCTGTATAATCAGATTTTCACGGTCAATGGAAGCAACGGCCTTACCGAAAACCTCTTCGCTTTTACCTCTGCCGTAAATATCGGCGTGATCAAAAAAGTTTGCACCCTTTTCAAGGCAGGTGTCCACAAAGGCGGAGGCCTCTTTTTCATTCATATTGCTGATTCTCATACAGCCTACTGCAACGGTGGGGACTAAAAGTCCGCTTTTACCAAGCTCGATATTATACATAATAGCACCTCGTTTTAATTGATGGTTTGATTTTACTATATTTTTACGTAGTTTACAAGAGGATATTTCTTAAAAGGATTTAAGTGTCGGGCTTATCCTTTCTGTAGCGTATCATTGCGGTAATGATTGAAACAATTGCAAGCAGGGAGCCGAGTGAGGCGCCGTAAGCCTGTGATATAAAGTTATAAACAAGCCAGAAGGGAGCACTTGCAAGACCGAATTTACGTATGGTCTGCTCGTTGTTGCACCACAGTCCGCCCGTCTGCAAAAGAGCACCTGCAATGGGCAGAAGCTCAAGCCAATCCTTTTGAATAAACGCCGATATAAGACCGACAAGGGCAATTGCAAGCATGTTGACCACGGTGAGCGGCTTTTTATATTTAACAAAGGGCTTATCATTTTTCTTGGCGGCAAAAAATGAGGATACCGTGGACATAAAATCCATAATTGCACCCGAAAAGGCACCGAGCAAAATATACTGCAGAACATACAAGGCGTTGGAAATGCAGGTAACCCACACAATGTGACTTCGCTTTTTCAGCTGATAGCTCAGAAGATAAAGCCCGACGGCTGCAAGTCCGATAATCTGTGAGATGATAAGCAATACACCAAATCCTTTCCTTTTTGTGAACTTAAGGAATTGTAACTTACTCTTATTCCTTCGGACCTATCTGCAATTCGTCGGCGTATTCCTTCATAGCTCTGATGCAGATTTCTGCCACATCGCGCACCTCCATGCCGAGCATTTCACAGCCCTTGCGGATTACCTCTCTGTCGCATTTTGCGGCAAATTTTTTGTCCTTGAACTTTTTCATAAAGCTTGAAATTTCCATATCGGTGATGCCCAGGGGGCGCATGCGCGCCGCCGCCTGGATGATGCCTGTAAGCTCATCAACGGTAAACAGAGATTTTTCAAGATTTGTAAGGGGCTCTACATCGTTGCAATGACCGTAGCCGTGAGCAAGGATTGCACGTACCTCAGTCTCGGTAAGTCCTTCGTTGAGAAGCTCCTTTTCCGTATGCTGAAGATGCTCCTCGGGAAACCTTTCATAGTCATAATCGTGAAGATGGCCGATTGCCATCCAGAGCTCCTTATCCTCGCCGAAATGCTCTGCCATACCGCCCATTGCTACAGATACATTTTTAGCGTGGAGAAAAAGGTGCGCCTCGGTTGTGGTGGTGTTTAATAATTCCTTTGCTCGTTCTAATGTCAGCATATGTAAAACTCCTTTTGTGTTTATGACTCTATTATATAACAACGATATCCATCCAGTCAACAAAAAATCCCCACCGATTTCTCGGTGGGGGTTAAATGCATTAAGCAATAAGCTTATTTGTTAGCAATAGCTGCCTGAGCTGCTGCAAGTCTTGCGATGGGCACACGGAAGGGTGAGCATGATACATAGTCAAGGCCAATCTTGTGGCAGAACTCAACTGATGTGGGATCACCGCCGTGCTCGCCGCAGATACCGCAGTGGAGAGCGGGGTTAACGGGCTTACCAAGCTTAAGAGTCATATCCATAAGTTTACCTACGCCGTTCTGGTCAAGCTTTGCGAAGGGATCGTTTTCGAAGATCTTTGCATCGTAGTATGCATCAAGGAACTTACCAGCGTCGTCACGGCTGAAGCCGAATGCCATCTGAGTAAGGTCGTTGGTGCCGAAGCAGAAGAAGTCAGCTTCCTTAGCAATCTCATCACCTGTGAGAGCTGCTCTGGGAATTTCGATCATTGTACCAACCTCGTACTTGAGGTCTGAGCCTGCTGCTGCGATTTCAGCGTCAGCTGTTTCAACAACAAAGTTCTTAACGTACTTGAGCTCCTTAACATCGCCTGCAAGAG
>JAZRFT010000053.1:0-31660 GCA_045643805.1 Acutalibacteraceae bacterium | reverse complement strand
ATATAGTAGTCACCGTCTGCTTCTTTGGTAAGATCGATATATTCATCACCGCTTCTGATTGCACCGTTCATAACAGTACTTGCGATACATACGATATGAACTACAGCACTTTCACCGAGGAGGTCCTTGACATTTCTCTTGTCGCCTTCAAACAGACCGATAACTACATCATCAAGGTCCTCTTTAAGATCATAATTAAGAAAACCAGTATTCGCACCGTCTACAAGCTTACCCTCGTGACTGTCGGAGCAGAGAAGATTTCCTGCTGTATCATAAACCTCAACAGTAACAGTACCTACAAGCTGACTCTTGTCATAAGTGCTGTTGCTGTGAACCGCCGCCCAGGCAAAGCCTGTACCTTCAAATTCATTAGCGTAATATCTTCCGACCATATCCGGAGTCGGCAGAAGCTTTTTGCTGTTGTAAACCTCAACTTCACCCGGTGTATTTCTGATATGATACATATTATGTGAGTTATAAACATAAAGGTATGTACCGAGAGTGGTGGACCACTTATAGGTAAGCTCACGGACATTACCGTTGTAACCCTCAACACGGGCTTCTAAAAGCTCACTTGAACGAAGGTCGTTCTGTTCTCCTCTCATAAAACTTATGATTTCAACTGTGGGGGTTGTTTCCGTTGCAAAGACTGATATGGGAGCCATACCCAGAATCATAATGCTTGCAAGAAACATTGAAATAATTTTTTTAGTTGCCAAATTCATTTTTATGCCTCCTGAACATTAAAAAAGCTAATATTTTCCAAAGAATTATACACTTAAAGCAATGCACTGTCAACATGAATACTCCAAAAAACATCTTAAAAATTATTTAGTCCGAAGCGATATATTTCCAGCTTTTTTAAAATCAGGAAAAGCATAAGTGACAAAAAATCAGCACTCCCGAAAGAGTGCTGAATAATTTTATCGTTAGTATGTATATCTGAGACCTTCAAGCCATTCGTTTGCAACGAAATCTCTTCCTCTTACCACGACTTCATCCTCATAAACCTCGACTACGACACCGTTGCCCTCAGCAGTTGCACGGGGAACATTGACGGTGTTTACTCCGCCCTGCACACCAAAGCTGTCTGCGTCAATTTCTTTATGAGTATGACCGTAAAGATATAAAAGATTTTCATAGTCATTAAGAAGCTCTGCAAGTGCACCACTTTCTACGCCTGTAAGCTGATAAAGGGGATGATGATTAAAGACAAAAATTTTACTGCCCTTTGCTTCGGCCTCATCGAGAATACTTTCAAGCCATACAAGCTGTTCTTCAGTCATAAAGCATTCATTTACTGACAGAGCCTCACTGGCGAGAAAAATCATATAACATCCGTTCACTACCTCATAATAATAGGGCTTCTTGCTGATGTCATTACCGAGAACTAATCTGTTACTCAGAGTAAATTCGTTACAGAACTTCTTATAATCACCCTCACCGTTTCCGATGTCATGGTTACCCAAAACGACAAAGTTTCTTTCAGCAGGCTTCATAGCTCTGACAGCCGAAAAGAAGAATAAATTTTCGATGGCCTGGCCGTTCATAGTGTTGTCGCCCAGAAATACTACGGCGTCATTATCTGCGCCTGATTTCAGTCCCTTGAGCACATCGTAGAACACGTTGTACGGTTTAGGGTTGTTTGATTCAACATGGATGTCTGAAACTGCAGAGAAGCTCATAATAACCTCTTCAGGCTTTTCAGCAGTGTATGTAACCTCGACTGAGCCTAAGGCAGGTGACATCATCATAAGAAGTGTCAGAATAGTTGCTATTAAATCTTTAAGATAAACGATTACTGTTGTAAAATCCATATTTTTCCCTTCTTTCTTTGAATTTGTTTAGATTATATCATATTGTTTTATAATTGTAAATCATATGTCAAGATTTTTTCATCATATATAAAAATCACCCTTCCGCCTGAACGGAAAGGTGATCTGAAAGCCTTGAAAAGTCTCTTATTACGAGCATAAGCTAGTAACAAGGTTCCGTCCATAGAAATCTATGATTTCGTTATGGGTCGGGTTCTTATTGTATCCGGGTGTATTTTGCTGCCCAAAAGTTTTGTAAAGTTTCGGGGTGGAGGACCCGCATCACAACTGCTTATTAAAATTCAATCGACATCACCGAAATCAAGGCAACTGTTCAACACGGCTGCATCTTACCGTTATCCTCTTTGATCTGCTGTATGTACAGGTATAAATAATCAGATCATCGCCGCTGTCCTTGACCTTATCAACATCTGTCGGCATAAGAAGCTCTACCAAATCAACCTTATAATTATGCACGACGGAATCCATATCCGTAAAGATAACTGCATCTCCCGGCTCAAGCTCACCAAGATAACCAAAATGAGAATCGTAATTATGACCGGCAATAACCAAATTATCTGTTTTTGTACTGCCGTAATATCTGCAGGGAGATATCTTCAGCCTGTCATAATCCCATTCTGACATAACAGGCAGGTCAATGTCAAGCGCAGGCACGGAAAGGTAACCGATGTACCCGTAGCCGTCAATATCCTTGACAGTCATCTCCTCATCAAAGGGGTCCGTGGGAGCTTCGGCAATTTCCTTTTCAGCTATTTCCTCGCGGATTGACTGCATAAGCAGTGCAGAGCTTTCCTGTGCCCTTATATTCTCATTGTTATTGTAAAGGAGAAGACCCACAGCACAAGCGATAAGGACAACTCCGAAAAGCATTAAAACTATACCTGTTTTTCTTTTCATGCCGCTTCCTCGTCCTTGTTACTAAAATTGAACATTGCCCATCCTAGGCTGAACAGCAAAATGCCCACTATGGAAAGAATCGGAACAGGCCAGTTAAGCTGACCCGTATAAATAAGCTCCTCCTTGGTGGTTTCCTCCTCGGGAGGCTGTGTGGTGAATTCATTCTCTGCGCTGTTGATGATTGTAACGGTATTCTCCGAAATTTCATAGGAAACACTATACCCGTCAGGCACATTTTCAACCACATTCCAGTTATGTCTTGCGGAAAGATTCTCCCAACGGAAGCTCCAGTTGTTTTCTTCGCTGAGCTCAACCGTATCCACCTCGGTAAAATCACGCAAAAGACTGACCGTTACACTTTCGGGATGGCTGCCGTCTTCCTCCCACACCTTTTTAACGCTGATATAGGTAAAGGAGTTTTCTTCAGAGCCGCCGTAAATTCTCATTTTCGGTGTTGCGTTAACATCATAAACCCAGCTTTTGCTTTCGTCATCATATAAAGGTATATTAATGACAAACGGAGTAGGCATAAAGTAATTTTCAATACTACCCGAAGGGAGAATAAGGTACACACCCGGTGCAAGATTATCAAAAAGAATGTGTCCGTTTTCATCAGAGGTCTTTTCAGTATATGAAAGAGAGTGTGTATTGGCAAAATGAGCAAGATGTATGGGCAGATAAGCGTCCTGTAAATTACCCATATCCATATTACAGTCATCGTAGGGAATAACGTAATCGTAGACTACACCGTTCCCACTTTCATAAGCCGATGCAAACTGATACAGCCTGAAGCTGACACCGTGCAAGGGCTCCTGTGTATTCAGATCTGCCACATTAAGAATAATTGTTCCCTTTTGGTCAAGAATTGCCATAGCCCAAGGAGAAGCAGAACAAATGCAGAATATACATACTGTAACAAGAACAGCAACAGCTCTTACGGCTTTTTTATTTATCATATTCCGATTCTCCTTTCTGTAATTTATTTCTTTTTCTTTTTACTTTTTCCGCTTTTTATAAGAAGTGCAATAAGAAGTGCACCGAGCATAGGTGCCGCAACCGCAGGAGTTACAAGCAACGGGTCTATCTGATAGGCCTCAGTAATAACGTTGATTACCCTTTCAGGCTCAATATTTTCAATACGGGTACCACGAACCAGCATTCTGTGAGTATTGATACCGTAAGGTGTGCAGGTAACAAGGGTGCAATAATCCTTACCTGCCACAATATTGAGAGGCTCGGTTTCCTGGGGAAGCACTATAAGAATCTGGTCAACCTGATATGTGATTGTTCTGTCAAGAATTCTGATTGTGAATATGTCTCCGACTTCCACCTTGTCAAGGTTAGTGAAGAGCTTTGCTGAGGGAAGTCCTCTGTGAGCAGACAGTACCGAATGGGTGCTCTCTCCTCCCACGGGCAGACTTGAGCCTTCAACATGACCCACAGCTGAATTAAGAACTTTATCGCTTGTTCCGTGATAAATAGGAAGCTGTACCTTTATTTTTTCAATGGTTATGTAGCCCATCATTCCGTCACCGTTGATATCAAGGGTACTGTAATATTCATCGGCAATATCCTTGTGATTGAGAAACGGAAATGACATATTTCTTATTTTCTGATTGTAGGAATCTGCTTTTGAAAAGTATTCGGAATAGTCCTCCGGAGTCAGGTCAACAATCAGATCGTCATAATTCATAATTGCCTGTGACTGCCTTTTCTCATTCCAAAAGTCACTTATAGTCGGATACAGCAGAACACTAAGACCCACAAAGAATATGGCAACAAGAGCAATTGTTGAAGCACTGCCGCTTTTTTTCTTTTGAGATGTTTTGTTTTGATGTGTTTTATTTTCTTTCATATTTAATCTCACTTAATTAAAATTCTCAACGTCATCACTGAATATGTTCAGAAACAACGGTCAGAATTTCAATGGGGTAGGTATCACCCTGCCGACATTAAGTCGGCAGGGATTTATGTTACCGTCCGTCAGCTATTAACTGCTGAATCTTCTGGCTCAGAGTCAATTGCTTAGTTATCTTCAGACTCAGAACCGTCTGATTCTTTATCCCTTCAAGCGAAGGAAGCCATTCTCTTCTTTGAAACAAGAAGAACAAATGCAGCAACCATAAGAAGACCGCCAACTACATAGAAGATTGTTGTACCGATACCGCCAGTTTCGGGAAGGAGTGCACCGGTGTTGTTGACAACTGTACCCTTGAATACGCTAGCGTTTTCAGCAGTGATATCATTGCTTTCTGTTGACCATACAGCTGTATCTGTAGCTGAGGCTACTACTTCAGGCTCAGTGCATTCTATTACAAATTCGATATCCTTTGCCTTGTTGTAACCGTCAGGAACAGTTGTTTCTACAAGTATGTACTTACCTTCTTCAAGACCTTTCCATTCGAATGTTGTTACACCTGTAATTTCAGCGCCTACCTTATTAGCATCTTTCACTTCATCCTTATAAAGTGTAAAGCCTGCACCGGGAAGAGCTATACCCTGAGCATCAGTCTTATCGATTGTGAGCTTAGTTGTATAAGTGATAACTGTATCCTTTGTTGTTGTCTGTGCATTACCGTATGTAAGATGAATTTCGTTGGGGTTACCTGTTGAACCGATTACAGCACCATCATTGAGAGTTGCTGAGTAAGTGATGATGATTTCATCGCTTTCTTTGAGAGTTGCTTCAAAAGCATCTGAGAAATCGATTTCGAATGTGCAACCATCATCACAAGCTGTTGTTAACACATAGTCATTGTTTTCTCCTGCTACAAGAGCTTCGCCTTTATATGTTACTACAACTGATTCGTCATCAAATGTAAGACCTGATGAGAAGGTATCGTGCACAACATAGTTCACTGTACCCTTACCTGCTGTAACAACTGACTGATAGTCAACCTTGTCACCGATTGCTACATTGTTAGCATCAACAAGACCTGCAGTTTCGACAATTTTCTTATCGATTTTTGGCTCTGTATTCTTTTCATAAACTGTTTCATCTGAGTTTGTGTTTGTAAGAGCACAGAGAGTACCGATTGAAGTATCAATAGCATAATAACCAAGGTCAAGACCTTCAAATTTTACTGTTGTTCCATCAGCAATTGCTGTCTTTGTAGCGGTTTTTCCTGCTGCATATGCAACAGCCGCCTGTGCTATAGTCTGATCAACAGCTGTTACACCTTCTTTGATGCTTACAGTTGTCTTATCAGCATATTCTGTAACTGTAAAATAATCTGTTGCAGGAGCTGCTGCAAAAAAGTCTTTCCAACCTTCTGCAATTGTGTAAACACCCTTGTCGCCGTCTTCGTTTGAAGGTGCAAAATCAAGCATCTTGTAGATTTTGTACTCTTCGCCTGAAATTGCATTGCTGATTGTGATTGAGCCATCGGCTGCGAAAGCCATTGTTCCCATTGAGAGAACGAGGGTAAGTGCTACTAAAACTGCAAATAATTTCTTCATAAAATTTACTTCCTTTCTTTTTTTAAATTTGCAATTTTTTTAACTTGATTTGTGCATTCTCCGTCCGTTTATGGAGATTGTGTCAACCTCCTTTCACGTTTTCGACGAATTGTGCTATACAAAATCGGATAAGCCATAAGGCTGACACCGATTATTGCCAGAGGTAATGTACCTGTACCGCCCGTTTCGGGAAGTACAAAGCCGTAGGTATAGTTTTCTACAGCGATAAGTGTTGTAACTGTCTGTATGATACCGTCAGGGTCAGGCTCATAGAAGTAGAAATATACAGGCTTTTCAAGCTTATTGTATCCCGTGGGTGCATTAGCTTCGACCAAAGCATAGGGACCACCTAAGGTAAGATACTGCGTTTCAATATTCACCGAACCGTCAGCACCCGTTGTATATGTACCTATATAATAAAGATTTTTACCTTCATCCGTTGCTATTCTGCTGTCCGCACCGTCAGGTATAACCGCATACGAGTCACCCATAGGACCGTAAAGATGGAAGCCGACATCCGGCAGACGCTCGTCCGTATCACCGTCCTGCTTAATGAGGGTAATATCATGCATTGAGCCTGAAGCACCGCCGCTGTGATCCTCAACCTTAAAGGTAGCATCAAGAATATCTGTAACCGACGCCTTGCCGTCTACCTTTACTGCGTTGTTGACCGATACGTGACCGCTTTCGGTAATAAGAGTGGTATAGTCGATTCTTATATGAAGCTCATCGGGCAATACAAAGGTCAGTCTGTTTGCCGCTTGGTCGTAGGTAACAGTATACGTATACCTGCTTTCCTCACTGTCAAAATCTATCCATCTTCCTGCCGCCTTGTCCTCATAAAGAAGCTTGATCGAATCCCAGTAAACCGAAAGATTATGTGTCATTGTGTCCTCAATTGTAATGGTTTCGGTGCCCTTAAGAATGTCCAGCGCATTGCGGTTGATATGGATATCGAAAAGCAGCCTGTTGTTTTCCTGTACCACGTGCTTATCCAGAAGACCCGTTTTGATTTCTGCGGTATCTGTTACAGGCCCCGATGTTTTGTCTCCGCTCCATTTAAGCTCGGCAATGTTATCGAGTACATATTTATTTTCCTCTGTCGAGTTAAGATACTCATCCTTAAGCTTCAGCTTGTATGTAAAAACATGCTTACCGCCTGCGCCTATCGAATTACAGTACACCTGATAATTATACATCGGGCTGATCCAGTCGATTGTATTTGACGGCAACGCAGGATTTGTTTCGTACAGCTCTAATGAATCAGCACGGACGCTCATTGTATTTCCGGATATCTTTCCGTCGTATTTATACTTATTATACCAGGATGAATTATTCCACGGGTCATAACATGTAACTGTCAGGGAGTCCTCAACATATTCGAGCTTTTCATCAAAGGTATCGTTGAAAATAATTGAATATGCTGATGTAAGATGTCCCAAATTTCCGCCTGAGCCCGGAATTGTATTATGAAATACTACCGTATAATCAATCGTTCCGTCATCGTTTACGGATGATTTTTTTGTAATCTCCGGAGCATACTCATAAGCAGTTGTGCCTGTAGCCTGAATAATATCGGTATAGTTGAGATAAGCCTCATTGGCAAGCTTATAGTTCTGTAATAACACATCCTCTATAGTCAGGTCTCCACCAAGCTCACCTGTCCATTCGATACCGGTTTTAGCATCAAAGGGTATCTTGTAGGAAATAGTCAGCTTGGAATTCTCACTCAGAATCCATTTGGATGATGCAATGTCCGCATCAGATGTGTTAAAGAAGATATTGAAGCTGTGGTGCTGATTTCCGCCAGCAGGAGCAACAAGAATATAAGTATTCTCAATAGGACCTCCGTGAACATAAGGCGTGAAAGTGATGACGCGTCCGCTTTCTGTCTTTGCCGTTATAACCAGATCCTGAGGAACGTTTTCTACATAAAGATAACCGACATTGTTTTCCCTGTAGCCCCAGAAAGCTGACAGGTCAGTCAGGAAAAATCCGCCCCAGTCCTTAATAACGCCCGGCACATCGGCTTCAATGGTGAAATATACATATTCGCCGTCGTTACCGCTTGCACTTTTGCTGATTCTCGGGATAAAGCCTACTACATCAGCCTCACCGCCTGCTACTTCCTCTCGCTGATTGATGGTAACCTTGGCGGTATTTGTATAGTGCTTCTGTTCACCGTCCTGCAATGTTTCATAGGTTGTATAGTACACGATGACGAATCTGTGACCGTCAGGCAGGGCAAAGGACATTGAATTACCGTCAACCTCCACATCATTCCAGCTGAGAGTGGTATCACCAAGTCGATTTCCCCATTGATCATAGCGTTTGATTTTTATATTCTGTCCCGTGTAATACTCCAGGCCATGTCCGAGTGTATCGACTACGACTGTTCCCTGAAGATTTGTATCACTTTTTTTAATTTCTATTTCCCATTCGATTACGGGCACAAGAGAGCCGTCTGCTCCTGTGAGTACAGCCTGCTTGCCTCCCTTTTCGATTTTATTGAGCTCAACCTCTACCCAGTCTTGTCCGCTTCCTGTCACAGGCTCACCCGTAGCATCCTTACCTGTCGGATATACACCGTTCCACAGACCGACCTTTTCCTGACCGAGCATGTTTTCATTTATAGACGATTTGTAATTTATTATGTATCCCTCACCGGCCGCAAAATCAGGAAAGCCTGTAAGTTTAAAGCCGCCCGTAGCTCCGGAAGTGCTGTCACTTATGACAGGCTGAGGATCCAGAATGTTGCCCTTAAGGTCAGTTACCACAATAGTATCCTTGAGAGCGTGATGATTTTCCCATATATCATCAGGGACAACCAGGTCCTTTATAACGGCTTTGGTTGCTTCTATGGTAATCTGATAGTCGATAGTGTTATCCTTACCGTTATAGCTTCCATGCTTTTTAGTAACCTTCATTTCAGCCTCGGTATCAATATTAAGGTTAACCCTAATTTCATCGTTGAAAACAACGTCTGTTGATTCTCCCGATTGGGTTGAGCCTACGGTTGCATTGAACTCAATAGTAAAGTCTACGTTTGAATATTTTGCACCGAAGCACTCACCCGTCACGGGGTCATCGTGGAATACAACGATAAGCAGACCATCATCTCTGACGAAATATTCACCGACATTTTCAATAGTGCCGTTTTCGGTTTTAGCAGTAATCGGATGCCAATCCGTAAAAGGCTCACAATGTATGTTTTCGGGAATCTGATAATGAAGATGGTGATCCTCGTCGTGACGGAACTGTATCCATTGGTCGCCTGTGTTGTCCTCAGCAAATTCCATTGAAATAACATAGGTCTGTCCGAGATATATAGTTGAATTGTTGTCGATTACTTCACCCTCGAGTGTTTTGAAGGTAACAGCCTTGACTACAGTTGTAAGGTCATTTATATAAGTGATATTCGGCTCATTGGCTGTAGGCATACTGCTGAAAAGCATAAGAGGCGGCTGAGAATTTACGGTTGTCGCCTGCATTTCTGTCGGAGTTTTAATAACCTCTTTGTGCCCTGAAGCTTCTTCATACTCCATATCCCTTGCAAAGCTGAGCTCACCTGTTCTTCCGTAACCAACAATGCTGTCATCATACTCTACGCTTACTGCTTCAACCTTGTTATTACTGTCGCCCATTATTACCCGCAGGATTTCATCACCTGCAAATAATATTATTCCGACGGTATCCGCTGTCTCGTTCGCGTCAGTATCAATAAAAACAATATCACCGTTCTGCGGAGTGTAATCCCCCGCCGGAGAATATGCCGATTTTTTCTGCCAGGCAATTCGCATAGCCTCGGCACCGGCACTTTTAAGCTCACTGTCATTATTTATATTTGAATAGTGAAGGCAGAAGGATACAAACATTGTGTTCCATTTTCCGTAGGGGTTACCGTACCACTCACCGTAACGGGTGTATCCGTTTTTGTTGCCGTCCTCATCGTATTCAAAATTGACCTTACTTTCCTCATAGCCCACCTGGGACATCGCTATTCCTGTGAGGTTTTCGGGAATATTATTTGTTATTTTTACGTCTTCAACAGTGTCAAGCCAATCACTTACGGTTTCTGTATCTGCTGTTTTATCAGGGAAGCATTCGGCTGTATGTCTGTGTTCGGCCCTATCACATATAAGGCTTTCCTCGTAGCATTCGTCGGTATGAGTATGCTCACGCTCCACGTTTGAAGGCGTAACCTTGGGCTCATCCTCAAGGCCGCATATCAGCTCGCCCGCATAGCAGTCATCGGTGTGAATATGTTCATCCATTCCGCAAAAAGCTTCACCCGTAACGGTAATGCCTACAAGCTTAAGCCACCAGAAAACTATTATTGCAACTATGAATGCTGTAAGTAAAAATACTGTGGCAAGTTTTTTGCTGTCCGTTCTGAATTTTTTATGCTTGCCAAGATAATCGTTATTGACGCCTTCCAACCTGCCACCTCCTTTTTATTTTTAACAAAGTCAATCTACCAGGCTGATACTGTCAAATGGCCATATTCTGAAAAATATTTTTCCGATAATATAATCTTCGCTCACCAATCCTATTACACTGCTTCGGCTGTCTATTGAAGTTGAACGATGATCACCCAGAACAAAATAATGATTATCCGTAACATAGCACGGAAAGGTGATATCACATTCGCCCAGGGACTTGTCTGTAACGTACGGCTCATCGAGAAGTAAATCGTTAACATAAACGTTTCCGTTCTCATCAATATTGATTTTATCGCCCGGCAATCCGATAACTCTCTTAATCAGAAGCTTATTCTGATAAGAAAAGCAACAGAGATTGTCTCTTTTAAGATTAGTGCTTTTCAATAGAACAACTATTTCTTCGTCGTTAAGTGTCGGCTCCATACTGCTGCCCGAAATCTGCAGAACAGGTAAAGCAAGTGTAGCAATCAGCACCGCAACGGCAGCAACTACAATAAGCGAATACATCGTACTTCGTAGTACCTGTTTATATTTACGGTTATATTTCTCTCTGAGAATTTCGTTTTCTATTTGTTCAGCGGTAGGAATCGATATCTGTTTTTTTGATTTTTTTCTTACCATTGGCGGTATCGCTCCTGTATACGCAAATCAGTTTGATTTTCTTTTTTCAAGTATGCTTTTTATTCTTGCTCTGACGATATTTTCCACTTCAGAAGGGAATACACTGAGCTTGTCGTCATTCTGAGCAAAAAATGATAACATCTGTCTGTAAATTTCAACATCCGAAAGTGAGTCCGACACAGCAGGGGCTTTTCTTTCTCTTACATCTGTATTGACTGAATCCGCCTTACCCGAGAGTGCTTTAAGAGAGTCCGTAATACCATTTGCATGTTCGAGAGCCTTCTCAACCTGACGGGTTATTACGGAAAGATTTTCTATATTACAGGCAGTTTTGTTTTCGGCAGTCAATCTGTCGATCTGCTCTTTCAGCTGCTTGTTTTCCTTGCTGGCATCAAGAAGTAATTCAAGCAGTTCAAGACGACTTAATTTCCTGAGTTCTTTATCTGTCATACAAAACGCCCCCTAATTTTCCCGAATGTAAGAATACAGATTACAATTCTCCATTTTACAATTATTCATCATAAAATATATCATATTTTTTTTGCTATTTCAACATTTTTTCCTTCAAAAAAGCTCATTTCATTGGCATTTTTTTGTAAATCTAACAAAAGTCGCTGGGACAGAAATGCTTTAATATTATAGAAAAAAACAAGACACATCATCGAGGAAAATTCCAAAATGATGTGTCTGACTTTTTTTATGGGTGATTAAATTTGAATTTTACAAGCAAAGTGCGGAAACCCCTTATTACAAGCAAAGCGAGCAACAAGGTTCCGAGGTCCCATAGAAATCTTTGATTTCGTTATGGGTCGGGTTCTTATTGTATCCGGGTGTATTTTGCTGCCCAAAAGTTTTGTAAAGTTTCGTATAGTTTTGGGGTGGGTAAGGTTTCATATGAATACAAATTTATTTGCTGATAAAATTATACCTACTCATTACGATATCAACAACATCCTGTCTTCTCACTTTCATATTCAACTTATCAAGAACAGTCACAACTGTTGATTCATTAAGTTCAGGAATAAATAATCGAATTTTTTAACATTCAACTTCTATTCTGTTTTTTAATTTTCAAGCCCAGGGATTTTCACTTTCAGGCTGTCTTATATCTGCCAGAAGATACTGCTCCCAAAGATACCATTTACCGTCCTTGGCAAGTCGGAGCTGAACACTTCTCGGACTGTCAGCTCCGCCTGAAGTTACATAAAGTGTCGCATATCCCTCATTCTTATAAGTGTACGGATTTTCGCTGACGGTTATCGAATAGGGCTCTGACGGAAGATAATTGTTATTAGGTGTTGCCCCTTCGAAATATGAACGTGGCACATAATCCTTGTCCCTGAATCTATCAGCAATAAACTGCTTGTCCATAACGCTCAAGGGTCTCGGACCTCTTAAAAAGTCAAGCATCTGCAAGGATAAATCTTTGTTTTCAGGATAAAAGCAAAATGCAAGAACAGTAAGTGCCGCCGTACTGAACGGATTATCCATTTTTGCTTCAGGCAAAACCTTAAAGCCTTCAAAAGTTTCAGGTAAAGCATTAAATGTAATTTTCACGCTCTTGTTTGTGCTTGTCTGCACATTTTGAGATGCAGGAACAGGATTACTTTTAAGTTTATCAAAAAGTCCCATATTGATACTCCTTTAGTTTTCTTTCTTTTTCATTACAATGCAAACCACACCGCCACCGATAAACAGAGCAGCTGTTACAAACATGAAAATATTACCGCCCTTAGAGTTGCTCTCATTCTTTGCAAGAACTTCTTCGTGATTAAGAATACCCTCACTTGAAGCTATCATTCCTAAGGAGTCATCTCTGACAAGTGCACCGTTTTTCTGAATACCAACAAAGGTATATTCAAGCTCACCGTCCATAGGCATAATTCTGTACTTGTATCTTACTGCACCCTCGTAGTCCTCCTTGTAACGGGAGTATCCGCCGTCGGTATCATCAATGTAAACGCCATCGGTAACAACATAAGCATAATAATCCATAAGACCCGCTTCTTTGAGATCACTCTTTTCAAAGTCGTTATAATCCTGACTCACGGTAAGTCCGTTAAGCATACCCTCATAAAGCCTGAATTCGCCTACAGTACATTCAGCCGTCAGAGTCTGTGTAGCACCGTCGGCTACCCATGTCCAGTCATAGCCTACATCTGTTGACTTCATACCCGCCGCATTCCAGCTCTGTCTTGTTGCCTTTATCGTAGGAAGCTCAAGTCCGTTCATCTTATCAACAAGAGGAAGCACAGCTTCAATTTTGCCGGGTACAATTACGATTTTGCCCTCATTTTCGGGATATACCTTTGCATCGGCAACATAAACAGCAGATTCAAGTTTCGCCACAGCTTCGGGAGCCTGATTCATAGCCTTAGCACCCAAAAAAGCTGTAAATAACCCAATAACAATCAATATTATGCCAATTATTTTTTTAGCCATATTTTTTCATCCTTTCCTAAAGATTAAACGGTGTACAGATATATACACCGTTTAATTTTCCTTTATCAGAAGCTCTTGTTTCCGCCACCGTGAGTACGGCCTGAGGAGCTTGTATGTGTTGAGCTTGAGTCGCTCTTAACTTTTGGTGAGCTTGTTACATTTCTGTACATAAAACGGTCATCCTGATAAGTCAGCACAACATTACCTACATAATCAGCTGCATCAGCCTTCTGTACCACTGTCTTGAGCTTTGATGCCTGAATCTTCACAATAAGGAAAGCAAGACCGAAGCCTATTGCAATTGCAATAGGAATTGCGAGAATAGAAACGCTTGTATCAACAGCACTTTCACACTCAGAAACGAAATTATCAAAGGCGCCTGCAAAATCACCGTTTTTTATGGGAGTAATCATCATTTCGATAATTACATCAATCTCCATATCAGTGAGAAGGTCAATGCCCTTACCGTGAGTTGAAATTGCGATATTTCTGTTTCCGTCGCCCTCACCTGTGTTGAACACAACGATAAAGCCGTCATCATTTTCGCCGTAGCCGTAGCCGTTGTAATCATAAAAATCGTCAGCAAATGCCTGAGGATCCTTACCGTCATAGGAGTCAACAGTAACAACACCGACTTCAATATCGTTTGCTTCGCCAAGTGATTCGAGCTTTGCAAGAAGTTCAGCTTCTTCAGTGTCAGTAAGCACATCAGCATTATCCGCAACAAGAGGTATTGTTCTGTCCGTCGGTACAAATTCAGTTGTTACCTGAGTTGTATCAACAGCCGATTGCGATGTTGTTTCAGCAGGAGCCGATAACACATCAGCCTTGCTTAAAATTTCCTCAAGGGCAACAAGATAAGCATAAGCCCCCTGATAGTAGGTTTCAGTATAAGCAAATGCATACCATAAAATATTTTCCTGAATATCCTCAGTGATGAGATTTCCTGCATTTCCGGCACAGTAAAATGAATACTTGTTGTCGCCGTAATTATAGGTGAGTGCCACTCCGTTTTCCTTATCCGAATTTGCATTGTATAAATCCTCACAGTAGCCATATGTATAACCGTCATCTACCGCATCAACAACGCAAAGCAACACGCCGAAATCATAGGTATCTTCAATTCTCTGTGCGTAGCTTTCGAGCTCTGAAAGCTGACCGCCGAAAACATTGGTTGAGTCAAAAATATGTGTTCCTGCCGCAGAAACGGGAATAAGCATTGTAAGGCAAAGAACAACTGCAGTTAAAAGAGCAAAAGCTTTATTTTTCATCGTTCTTACCTCCTTACATATTTCCCAATGCCCAGATGATGCCGTATGCTACAGCACTCATCAAAGGTGTGAACATAGCAACCTTTTTCCAGAAGGCACCCTTATCAAGCGGAAGGTCACCGACGAATTTACCCGTCTGACCGTTCATTGCAAAGGTATATTTTTTGCCGTTCCATGTGGTGTTGAGAATCCACACGGGATAAAGAGCATATGAATAAGAGCCGTTGGCTATATTAACCTGAGAATACTGAGGAATTACCGATGAATACATGCGGTCTGTGACAGTCTTTTCAAGAGCTGAAACAGCGCTGTTCTTTACTCTTTCGTTGGCTCTGGGAATACTCGCATTAAGGTCAACATCATACTTATCGGCAAGATAGCCTGCCATATATGCAGTGCTGAAGGGTACTGCCTCGGCTACATTGAAGGGCTCAACGGATTCCATAAGTGTGTCATCCATTTTTGAAGAGCCGTCAACAGGAATATTAAAGAAATCCATAGTACCGCTTCTGTAACAGTCAAAAAGAGATGTTTCTCTGTAATTGTTATTGCTGTCTGACCAGGTACGCACCTTTTCAGCCTTAAAGTTAGCATCTGCTACTGCAGTGCCGGTAAAGAGCCAATGAGGTACATAAACGCCCTTGATTTCATCAATGTGATTCTGGTCCTTGAAAATCTTAGGCACCATTTTCTTTGAAGCAATAAACTTGTTAAGTGCTTCCTTGGCCGCCTTTTTATCATATTTGAAGGGGATAATTAGATCAGGCTTCAGACCGCCTTCAAACTGACTTGTCATAACTACGGGGTTATCACAGTAAGGGCATTTTGTTGCACCTGTTGTTGCATCGGCAACAATTTCACCGCCACAGGATTTGCAGGTATAAACACCCATACCGCTTATTTCGTCAGGCTTCCATTCAGCGCCCTGCGAATTCCAATTAAAATTATCCTGTCCTATATTCGCCGACGCATCTGCCGCCTGCTGCATTGCGGCAATATCAAACTCTGTATCACAATAAGGACACTTTATATTCTGCGTTCCGGGATTAAATTCCACGGCACCGCCACAGCAAGGACATTTTTGTTCTGTCAAAGTCGACATTTAATCAACTCCTTTTAAGTAATTTTTCATCGCATCATAAAGCTCCGTTGTTATTCCGTAAGCAGATTCGGGCAGTTCCTGATTGCTGTTGTAAGAGTAGCTTATATCCCCGGTTGAAACATAAACCGTTGTAACCGGTGCATCAAGGAGAAATACATCACTTTCCTTAAGCTCTCCCCATGAAAAAATACTATGCTTTTTGCAAATAACTCTTATTTCCTTCAATGCATCAAAAGGAACTTCTGCACTTTCTGAAAATTGTTCATCAGATGTCATACAGCTATACTCATAGGTAACAACTGCACCACCCTTTTCCGATTCACGTATTTCTAACGTTTCCCATGAGCCATCCATACCGCCACCGCTTGAGTAGCGGCAAAGAGTGATATTATCCTCCGGGACTTTGACCATACCCGTTTTATCAACAATAATATTTCCGAAAATTCCTTTTAAAACAAACACCGATAACACCAACAGAATAACAACTGCAAAAATAATAAGGATTTTTATTTTCAAGGCTTATTAACCTCTGGGAGCACCGCAGCCTGTGCAGAAAGCACCTTCATTAGTTGTTCCGCAACATTCACATTTCCATCCTGCTGATGCAGGCTGTGCAAAAGCGGCGTTATTCTGAGGCATCTGCTGACCGTAAGGATTCTGCTGTGCATACATGTTCTGCTGAGGCTGACCGTACATGTTTTGCTGAGCATACATATTCTGCTGAGGCTGACCATACTGAGGCTGACCGTAGGGATTCTGCTGAGCATAGGGATTAGGCTGACCAGCAGGCTGACCGTACATACCCTGCTGCATAGACTGACCGTAGGGATTTGGCTGAGCATACATATTCTGCTGAGGTGCGTAGCCGCCCATATTGCCCATAGGCATACCGCCCTTGGGAGCACCGCCCATAACGCCGCCGTTAACACCGAGAGCATTCATAATGTCCATACCCATTTTCTGATAACGGTTATATTCCATTGAGCCCATACCCTCAACGCGGAAGTTATTAAGTCGTACCTCGAAATCATCAAAGTAAGGGTTATTGACAAGGAATTTGAGCTTGAAGTTATAGTAATACTTGTACTGAGGAGGATTGTAGCTTACATTCTGGCCCTGACCGTTCTTCATATAAATTTCATCTCTGTCCTCATCAATATCAAGACCGCAGGAGGTAATTGATGCGATAGGCATTACGTCGGGGTTTTCCTCTGTCCAGTTAGCGTTACCGGGTGCATAGCTTGAAACAACAAAGTTTCCTCTCATATTATCAATGTAAACCTTTTTGCTTTCACCAAAGGTAAGATTCGGACTAAAAGCACGAAGAGCATTTTTGTTTTCTTCACGGTACTGAAGGTGAGCCTTCATTTGTTCAAGTGTTGAATGTCTTCTGTCATCACAGAAGGGTGAGAGCTTTTTGGCACAGTCCTTACACATATTGCCGTCTTCAAGCTTTCTGTTGCCGAGCATACCAATCTTTTCACCGCAGATGTCACAGAATTTCTTATCAAAAAGTCCCATAATTATTTTCTCCTTTTTATTTTAATTAAAATTATTTTGCATCGCTTTCGTCGAAGATGTCACCGCATTCAGGACAGAACTTCGGCGGATTCTTCGGGTCAGCAGGCTCCCAGCCACACTTGTCGCATCTGTATAGAGGTGCTCCTTCAGGCTTTTTACTGCCGCAATCGGGGCAGAACTTGCCTTTGTTTACCGCACCGCAGCTACAAGTCCAGCCTTCTGCTTCTGCAGGCTTCGGTGAGCCGCACTCAGGACAGAATTTGCCGTTTGCAGTAGCACCGCAAGCACATTTCCAGCCACCCTCTGCAGGTTTGGGTTCGGGTTTCTTTGAACCACAGTTGGGACAGAAGTTACCTGATACTGTGCTTCCGCAGGCACAAGCCCACCCGCCTGCAGGTGCCGCATTTGACATAGCCTGAGCCTGAGCCGCCTGCTGCTGTTGCTGCTGAACGCCTGCGTTATACATTGCCATAGGATCAAAGCCTGAGTTTGTACCCATAACAGCATTCATACCCATGAAGCCCATCATTGCTCCGTTGGGGTTGGATGCAGCGGCTTCCATAGCCTTTGCTCTTGCTGCCGCCTCTCTGCCCGCCATCATAAAGGGATTTGAGCCGAGAGTTGCATCGTCCTCCATCTGCTGAATAACTGCTCTGTCCTCATCGGTAAGGCTGATGGGATTAAGAGCAATGGAGGAAACGGAAATACCTCTTTTTTCTGTCCAGGTATATTTAAGAGCATTATTAACGGCATTCTTTAATTCTGCCGTATGTGCGGGAATCTGTGCGGGACGAAGCTCAAGCTCCGAAAGCTCTGCAAAGGCAGGCTGAAGTGCGTCGATAAACTCAACCTTAAGCTGACCGTCAAGCTCTGTTCTTGTATATTCATAGGTTGCATTGCCGCAAAGCTCAGTATAGAAAAGAAGCGGATCGGTAATCTTATAGGAATAGATACCGTTACATCTTACCTGAACTGTACGGAAAAGATTAAGCCTTTTATTGACAACCTCAAATGAAAAGGGATTAGGTGTGCCGAATTTATTGTCAAGGATTTCCTTGGTGTTGAAGTAATAGACTCTCTGATCCTTCGGTGCTTCACCGCCATAGGTAAAACGCTTACCGATGTTTTTAAAGGTTGCCTTTACGCTTTCGCCGAAGGAGCCTGCAAAAATACTCGGCTCTGTTGAAGCGTCATAGGTGAATTCGCCGGGTTCGGCACAGATTTCAACAACCTTGCCCTGCTCAACGATAATCATACACTGGCCGTCAGCAACAACAATGCCTGAGCCTGATGTGATGACGTTTTCGTCACCCTTGTAGTTTGATGAACGTCCTGTTGTTTTCTTCTGTCCCTTTCTCATAAGGACATCATTGGGTAATGATTCGCAAACGAAGAATTCCTTCCACTGGTCAGCCATTACGCCGCCTGCAGCTCCGAGTGCAGCTTTAATAAGTCCCATAATATCTTTCTCCTTTCGGGATTAAAATTACTTTTTTACATTTGTTTTCGAATAAGGATTTTTGTTCTCCTTCGGTGGATCCTTGTAATTTCCCGCCCGTGCAAGAGAGCCGAAAACCACAACTCTTAATGTAACAAACACTACCCATAATATAATGCTTATCACAAACCACCAAAGGGAAAGCCCCTTCCAGAAATGCAGTCCGAGAAATATCCACGCGGGCACCGTCCATTCAAGATTGAAGAGCAAGGACAGCAGAAGTGACAGAGCAAAACCGTTTTTTCTTTTTGGCATTCTCATAGATTCACCGCCTGAGTGCATAGTATTCCTACGATATAATTATAAATATCGGCAATTTTCAAGTCACCCTACAAATGTAGGGGTGCAGCATAAAAAAAGTGCTTTCAAAACAGTACAACTTGCACAAAAAGGGACACTCACGGTGAGTGCCCCTTTAAATGTGACTTATTTTACGGTAACAGACACGGCCTTATAGCTGCCGAAAATGTTGCCTGAGGTGGTTTTAATACCCGCACGCACTGCAAAGGTATATTTCGAGCCTGACTTGAGGTTGAAATTAAGCTTCTGCACGGATGAATAGGTTTTATAGAGCTTGTAGCTTCCGTTGCCAAGCTTATAATAAACCCGATAAACATCAGCTCCGTTTACAGCACCCCATGTAACGCTCACCTTACCCTTTGAGGGAGAGCTTACCTTTGCCGTTACCGTTGCAGGAAGAGATGCCGTTGTAAACTCGGCGTATTCGCCCCAGATAACGTTACTACCGTTCTTAATGTAAGGCTGAATTGCAAAAGTGTATTTTACTCCTGCTTTTTGGTTTTTAAATGTATGACTCGTTGCCGTAGTTGCTTTTAAAACAGTCTTCCATGAAGAGCCTGACTTAATGTGGATTCTGTAGCCTGTTGCTCCTACACTCTTTGTCCAAGTAAGCGTTATTGAATTTGTAGTTTGCTTTGCAGTAACCTTAGAGGGTTTCACAGCCTTTGTTGCTGTTGCAAGCTGAGTAAAATCACTCCATACAACAGTACTGCCGTTCTTTATATAAGGACGTACTGCATAGGTGTACTTTGTGCCTGCTTTGAGATTTTTAATTGTATAAGATGTAGCTGATGTTGAGCTTACTGCCACATTCCAGGTTGAACCCGATTTAACTAAAATTCTGTAGCCTGTTGCACCTGCACACTTTGTCCATGAAAGTGTAATGGAATTTTTAGTCTGCTTTGCGGTAACCTTTGAGGGCTTAACTACCTTTGTCGCAGTGAGAATTTCTTTGTAATCACTCCAAACAACGGTACTGCCGTTTTTAACATAAGGACGCACTGCAAAGGAGTACTTCGTGCCTGCGGTAAGCCCCTTGACATCAACTGTGGTTGCTGTTGTTGCACTCAAAGCGGTTTTCCAGGATGAGGAAGTGCCCACCTTATATAATATTCTGTAGCCGGTTGCACCTGCACATTTTGTCCAGGTGAGCTTGATTACGTTTGCACCCGGTGTTGCCTTTACGTTTGCGGCAACGGTTTTTGTTGCGGTGTCATAGGTAGCAAACGCCGGCGCAAGGGTAAACTTACCATTCTTTGTCCAGGCTGCTCGCACAGCAAAGGTGTACTTCGTACCTGCCTTGAGGTTTTTGATTGTGTATTCAGTATTTTTCACATTGCCCAGAAGCTTCCAGCCGCTGCCGTTCTTCTGGTATACATTATAGCTTTCAGCTCCGGGAACTGCCGACCAGGTAAGCTTGATCTGATTTGTGGTCTGTGTTGCTGTTACAGTCTTTGGTTTACCAAGTGTCACAACCTTGTAAGATGCTGTAAGTGAAACATCGTTTGCCGGCATTGTAAATGTGGTTGTTGAGGCGGTGGGCTTTGAAAGAGCTACACCGTTTGCATACCACTTGTCAAAAGCACAGTTTTCGGGAGCTGCACCCGCTTTAATTGTAACCTTTGTACCTTCTGCGGCAAAAACCTTGTCAGCCGTACCGAAGCTTACATCAACACGGTGTTCATCCGCTTTATCACTTACGATAACCTTACAAGTGGTTGCAAACTCACCCGCTTTTGCGGTGATAACCGCTGTACCTGCAGCCTTTGCAGTAACTCTGCCGCCGCTTACTGTAGCAACGTCCGTATTTGAACTCGTCCATACAACATTGTCAGTTGAGTTTACGGGAAGCACCTTTGCATAAAGGTCTTCACTTGCACTCTTCTTAAGAGCAAGCGAATGCTTATCGAGAGAAATACTTTCTGCAGGAATTTCAGCGTCAACAACCTGAACAACAAGCTTGTTAATCATTGTCACACCGTTTACAACGCAGTTGAAGCGTTCAATACCGGTTGTACAGGTATCACTTGCCTTGACAATCACCTGATTGCTGCCTTCAATCCTCTGGAAGGAAATACCTATGAGTGTATCGCCGCCATTTTTTGACCAGCCGATTGAATCAATGGGCTTGTCACCACGCTCACTGTTATTGTTTACAAGAGATACAACAGCACTTGTGCCTTTTGCAAGAGTTATGTTACTTGTTCCGTCAAAAGCAGGTCTGTAAGCAATTTCTCCGTTACTGAAAGCGTATTTTCCGTCCTGATCAGCTCTTTCAATTGTAACAGCAGCTCTTGCAATATTGTTGTAACCGATTGTCATTTCGGCGGAAACATTTACTGTTTCTGCCTGAGTACCGTAAAGATAAACTGATTTGTAATAAGAGCCAGGATTGATATCCATGCCCCTGAAAGTAGCATAAAGCTTTGCTGTTGAGCCTGTTCCGCTGTTGAGTATCCACTTACTGCCGAGGATGCCGTCAAAATTGATTGCATTTGCGGGGATAGGATTTGCAGTGATTTTAACATAAGTGTAAGCATCTGCATAAACCTTTTCCGCCACGAGCTCAATTCCGGTAAGATAAACCTGTTCTCTTAAATCGGCAACCGTGTAAACAACCTTACTGCCTGCTGCTTTTTCGTCGGTTTCCTTGTAGCGGGTGTGGATGTAATAAATCTTTTCCTTTGCAAGATTTCTGAACACACCGCCGTCATCAGGTCTTATTGCAGTTGCCCAATCAGGAGTGGCTGTGCTTTCTGTGAGCACATATTCCTGTGCCGATGAATAATCGGATATTGTTATCTGTGCATTCGCATAATTAACCTCTGCACCTGCCTTTGTGGGGGGTGCACCGAAGTCCTGACTCTGCTTTGTTACTCTTACTCTTGAGGAATACAGTTTACCCTTCATTCCGTCAACGGTTATAGCAAGACGAATATCTCTGCCGTTGTGATAAGTTGTAGGTGTAAAATCTTTTGTATGTTCCTCTTCGGTAATCCATCTGTTTGTACCTGCCTGAGCACTCATCCACTCAAAACTTACAGCTCCGGGATTATTCTTATATATTTCTGCAATATTTCCCGAAAGAGTAACACTTATGGACTTTCCTACAGCGACACCTGATGTAAAGTTAATACCGCCGCTTACCGTCTTCTGAACAAACTTAACGGGTTCTGTTCCCGTATATTTTAAAAAGCTGTAGCTCTGAGGTGAGGTAATAAGCTTTTCACCCTCATAAGCATCAACGTAAGTACCGTGCCAGGAATTATCGGGAATGTTGTACTTACCGATTTTTCCGTCAGTATAGCTGTTGCTTGTTGCAGATGTCTGCAATGTGCGGATATGGTCATAGGTTTCGGCAACAAATGTACCGCCTTTGATTTCGGGAGTACCAATCATCATGTGACCCGTACCCTTGAGCCTGAATTCACCGCTGTTGATGGTGGCCTTTGCCTTTTCATCAACAAAAATTGCGTTTGACATACCGGGACCCGCTTCAACAACAGAATAGCCTTCAAAATAACCACCGTTGATAACAGCCTCACCTGCATTAACAACAACAGGTGTACCCGTAACTATCTGATGGGCATAAACTACCTTATCCTGAAGATACTGTTCCTTTGCATTACCGGCATAGAAATTACCTGCATTTACAATAAGCTTACCGCCTGCGACTTGGAAAATATCTCTTGTTGCGTAATCGTTATATTCACTTGTGTCCCAGAAAAGCAGTGCCCACATATGCACATCAATCATATCGCCCTTAAACTTTATACAGCCCCCTCCGACAGAATCGTCAACTGTCAGAGTAGCATGTGTGGCGATTTTAAACATTGCTAATTCTGAATCAAGAGTAAAATCGGAGCTCTTGTCAACATTTGTCTTGTCAAGAATTTCAAGGCTGTGGCCGTTGAGGTCAAGTGTTTTTGCAGCAAAAACAGTTATGGGAGTAAAGGCTTTACTTCCACGGGGAATTTCATACTTGATATCGGACTTAAGACGGATATTAAGGTTGTCACTTGAACCAAGTGCCTCACGAAGCTCGTCAACTGTACCGACATTTATGTAACCTATATCCTCCTTGCTGATAAAGAAGAGGAGTGAATAGCCGTCATTAAAATCACGGAACTCCACATCATATATTTCCTTACAAATCGGGTAATAAGTGCCGTTGGGAAGCTCGAGTTTAAAGCTCGTGTTGGAATTAAAGTATTTCCTCCACATAGGGGTTACGGTAGCACAATAAATGTAATTGTATCCCTCTTCAACAATATTTGAGGTGCATTTGGTATAATCTGACAGGTTTTGAGAATCTGTCTTTGATTTATACCATATCTGACTATCCAGGCATGAACCCGAATCGAGAAAATAGCCGATAGACGGAAGTTCCGCGCCGACACGAATAAAAGTATCATCAGCCAATGTTTCAGCAGCGATATAAGTTTCCTTATCGGCAGCATACGACACCGTAAAAATTGATGCGGCAATCAGCATTACAAGCATTGCCGTAACCATAATTTTCAATGTTTTTTTCATTTTTCATTCCTCCTTGAAATGAATATATTCTAACATATAAATTATATAATTTTATATGTCGGAAAGCACCCTACAAATGTAGGGGTGCTGAAGTAAAAAAATAATTGAATATTAAGGCAATTTGCACAAAAGCCCCCCGAAAAAAAATCGGGGGGGATAATTTCAGCTTATATGTTAATTATTTTGCTGCAATAGCCGCATCAAGCTTATCCTGTAAAGAATTTTTGTCAAATTCTTTTTCAGTTGCATCTACACCTGCCTGAAGAGCTTCAAGGTCAGCCTTATCACCGAATGTTGCTACAACCTTAAGGCACTGCTCTCTGAGAAGTCTGTCCTTACCTGCATTGTTAAAGATATTTTTCATTATCTCAACAACCTCTTCAGCATCAAAGTAATCTGCCTCGGCAAGCCACTTGTCAAAGTTCGTTGTGCCCTTGAGTGCAATCTTGTTTACTACTTGCCAATTGGGAAGACCTGTATCTTCAAAAGCGGTCTTAAAATATTCCATGGTTGCCTTATAAGCAGCCTCTGAATGAGCATCGTGTGCAGGATAATTATACCACATTCTGCAAAGAGCATCACCTGCATTTGTATGAAGAGCAGACTGGCTTTCGTCAAGAAGAATCTTCTTGAGAATATCGACAAATCTGTCATCCTTAAGCCTGTAGCAATAAAGAGCTGCCTCTTTTCTTACATCCTGGTCTCCATCTTCAAGCAGCTTGAACATCATCTGAGCAAGAGCCTCTTTATCGTCTGTACGGATATACTGAACTGCATAGCAGACAACTCTTCTGATGTTTGCATCAGGTGAATCGCTGAGTGAAATTACAAAATCAATAAATTCCTTGTTATCGCAGTAGTTATACGATGTATGGCGTAATGCCTGATAAATTGCAATGCTTTCCTTTTCAGAAAGAATCTTTGCAAGAACGGTAGAATAAGCTGCTACAGTTTCATCGAAAAGCTGATTGTTAAGCTGCTGATAATAGTAAGCTCTTACTTTAGCTGATTCGTTTGCAAGAACAGCGTCAGCGCAGTCGAGCACCTTGGGAAATGTCGCATTTTCACTTTTGAGGAACTTCAGAGCTTCGGCAGTTGCATTTTCTTCAAAATCACATCTGTCATCAACCCCAGCAAAATCAATAGTGTCAATAATAGCCACATATTCCTCTGCTGTGGGAGCTGCCTTGTCCTTAACAAGCTTTGAAACAAGTTCTTCCCCCGTCATTTCAGCGTACTCCTCAAGCTTGATTCCGTGAATTTCTCCCTTGACGGAAGCATCTGAAGCAGTGGTGCTTTCGGGCACATCGGGGCTTTCGGGTGTCTCTCCGCCGCCGCAGGCAGCAAGAGTAAAGAGCATTAGAACGGCAAGAATAAGTGCTGTAAATTTCTTCATAATAATTCTCCTTTTTTGTTTTTGTAAGATACTCTTACTTGATTTTATTCTACAATATCCGAAATTATATGTCACCCTACAAATGTAGGGTCAAAGCGTAAAAAATCATCTGATAACAAGCCTGCCCGTAATATCACGGTCAAGATTCTGATGAGTTGAAAAGTACTCATCAAAAATACCGAGACAGGAGGTGGCAACCACGACAGGCTTACCGTTTTCAAAGATTTCATCAAGTGAAATGTTGAAGAAGTCCTCAAGGTTATTGAAATGGAATTGCTGAAGACCTACTCTGTAAATCTTATCATCCTTCAACGGCTTATCCTTGAAATCAAATCGCAGGAACTCATGTGATGCCCTGTCATAAACCACTCTCACACCCGATGAGAATTGATAAAACTCACAGTGAGCACCTTCCCACACCTCGTCACGCACCATATGTTTAATCATCCGCTTGAGCTGCTCACCCGTGACCTTAATCATATAAGCTGCATCGTCATACGGGAAGCACTCGCAAAGATCGGAATAAAGTACAATGGGACCAAGCTCCGTACTGCGGACACTGCCTGAACCTAAAAGCATAATATCAAGCCCGAGGCACTCACACATAATATCAGAAAGCAGGCCGCCCAAAGCTGTTTCCTGAGTACGTGAGGGATGGGTAAGACATCTTTTGAGTCTTGTTACTACTCTGCCGTATTTTGCATCTGTCTGTTCCTTGTACCGTGAGAGAATGCTTTCAAGCTTTTCATCTCTCGGACAATGATTGTCGTTAATGGGAATAGTTTTCCATGTGTAGCTGTCAATACAGTTGTTGTCGGTATCAACCATAATATCAAAGCGACCTATCTGATCAGTGCCCGTGCCGGCCTGTACAATAACAACATCATTGACCAGGGCAGGCTCGTCAATAAAGGTGTGAGAATGGCCGCCCACAATTACATCAACACCCCAGTCGGGATCAAGCTGTGCAGCAAGCTTTTTATCCTCTTCAAAGCCGATATGAGTAAGAAGCACGGTAAAGTCGATATCAACTGCATTATAAGTGTTACAGATTTTGCCGACCTCCTGGGCAGCCTCATCAATGTCAACAAATGTGCCGATGATACCGTCATTTCTGGTCTGTGAAAGCACCTCCTGAGTCAGGATACCGATAAAGAGAACCTTCATTCCGTCAATTTCGATAATGTGATGCGGCTTGAAAAGTCTTGCTCCGTTTGTTGTGATGTGTAAATTTGCATTAATTATAGGAAACTTAGCGCACTTTTCAATAAAGAGCAGATGA
The DNA here is from genome assembly GCA_045643805.1 of Acutalibacteraceae bacterium. Taxonomy (GTDB): domain Bacteria; phylum Bacillota; class Clostridia; order Oscillospirales; family Acutalibacteraceae; genus UBA6857. The sequence continues at coordinate 5,058 of JAZRFT010000053.1, read as the reverse complement.
GCAATACCGTAATCCGTTTCGTGATTTCCCAGAGTAACAACATCCGGCGAAAGCATATTCATAATTTCGATTGTTGAAATTCCCTGAAATTCGGAATCTATTACCGAGCCACGGAACATATCGCCTGCAACACAGTAAATCGTGTTCTTTTCTTCTGCACGGACCTTACCGACATAACCGGAAAGCATTGAAACGCCGCCAACCAGATTTTCGTCAACATGCTCTGCGAGAAAGTCTCCGTGCATATCATTTGAATGTAAAAGCGTGAGCTTTTTCAGATTTTTCTCCGGCATATTTATTCTCCTTACTTTAATATAGTTCTGTTATTATAATTATAAATGCTGTATATACATATGTCACCCTACAAATGTAGGGTGACATATGAAAAAAATCATCGGATAATCAGGTGTCATCCGATGATTTTTATATATCAAGAATTCTTTTTTCTCTCAGGAATTACTATTCCGCTTTCCCTTGCTTTAACTGCAAGCTCTGTCCTTGTGTGATAGCCTGTTTTTTCCATAATAATCTGCACATAGTCCCTCACGGTATACTGGGATACACCTAACTTTTCAGCAATCTCTGCATTTGTATCACCGTTGATCACCTCACGCAAAACCGCAATTTCACGATCGGAAAGGTCTGTGCTTTTAATTAAGCCGAAGCTGACAGAAGGTGTCTTATCGGGATATACACTCTCCCCCGCCATCGTTCTGTCCATAAGGGAAAGAATAGGCTCATTGCTTACCTCCTTGTACCAGAAGGAGTCAACACCAATCTGTCTTGCTCTGTCAAGGTAAGAAACCTCAGGCATTGAGGTTACAACAATGATTTTAATTTCAGGATATCTTGCTTTGATTCTTTCCGCTGCTTCAAGACCGTTTGAATTAAGCTCTGTACAGACATCCATAAGAATAAGATCTATTTTCGACTTTTCACAGTAAATATCAGCCATATCGGCATTTTTGATTGAGTGAACCAGCTTGTAGTTATCGCTCATTGAAATAAAAGCTTCAAAAAGCTGTCTCGGCATAGCCTGATCTTCAACAATCATTACATTATACATCAGTAAACCTCCTTTGTTGGTATTTTAAGTCGCAGGATAAAATTCGGAGTTATATCTGTTTCCATAATGCCGCCATCTTCTTCGACTCTCTGACGCAAGGAAGAAAGACCGCCTCCCTCGGAAATCGCTCTGTCAGGCTGAATACCGTCGTTGGTGAATTCTATAACAAAAAATCCGAGACTTGGATAAAGCGATATCTGCAGCTGTGTTGCTTTTGCGTGATGCACCGCATTGGTAAGGCATTCTCTTGCACCGCTCATAATAAATCGGAGCAGTCGGTTATCTGCAGGAACCCTACCGTTAACGATAAGCTTTATGCCCATAAGCTTTGCCGCATCGTAAAGCTCGTCGAGATTACCTTCCTGCGTACTCTCCGTAAAACCGCCGTCAAAAAGGTACAGCGTTCCGTTCCACATATCGGTAAGCTCCTCTTTCGGAATATCAGCATCACCGTTTTCAATGTATCTTTTTGTAACAAGCAAGGCTTTGCCTAACATATCGTGAATATTAACCTTGGCGGCAAGAATTTCTCTTTCACGGGTAATATCAAGCACATTTTCACCGTACTGTTCAAGTCGTCTGTTAAAAGAACGAAGCTCTTCGTTGTTTTTCTGCAATTCCAGATTAAGAGCATACTGCTTTGTAATATCGGTAGCACGGATTTCGAACATTTTTCTGCCGCCGATTTCTCTTTCAATTTTGGTGAAGCTCTGGGTAGAGCCGTCTGAAAGAGTTATAATAGGATTATTTCCGTATTTTTCCACGGTATTGCTGACAAGAATATTACCCGTGGCAAGTCTTTGCCAGAATTCATTTGCATCAAACAAGGCCTCTCCCGTAATGATCCTGCAAATATTATCCATTCTGTGATTTATCAGTTTCGGAACGCCCTGCTCGTTATGATAGCAAAGTCCTGCAGGAAGCTTGTCCATACCTTCTTTGATTGAAGCAGGCGTAATCTTCTCTTTTTTCCATCGCATAACATAATAAAGAATCAGCAGAGTTGTAACTGTAAGAAGCACAAGTATAACAATGAAAGCAATGCTGAACCTGTTAAAACTGTCCGCAAGCAAAGTGTTTTTTTCAAAGGCTTTGTGCCATTCATAGTTCGCCCCTATAGAAAAGAAAAGCAAGAGTGACGAGATAACAAGCAGAGAAACATTCACCGCACGATAAGGGATTTTCGTTTCGAAAATCACGCCGGTTATCGCACAGTATACATTTACAATCACAATAATGAGATTGATAAAAACAAGAAAATACTGCAGATATTCAGGAAAGTTTAAAAAGCTCATTACATCTCACCACCCTTTCTTACTTTAAGAGTGATGAAAGTGGTTTTCTCTTCTCTTTCAAGACTTAATGCTCCGCCAAGTGCTTTAGCCTGTGTACAGAAGCCTTCAAGAAAGCAAAAAGCTTTTTCCGTTTCGGCAGTTATTCTGAAAATAAAATCATCATCCCTGAAGCTCATTTTTGCAGCAACAGTACAAGGCTCCGGAAGTATGTTTTCAACAACACTCTGCCACAAATCAAAGCAAAGGAGAATTAAATCTGCAGACAGAATCTCATAACTGTCAGCATAAATATCAGAAACTCCTCCGTGAAGCCTCAGGTATTCCGAGGACTCCTTGAGGCTCAGATACAACTCCTCAGAGCTGAAAAAAGGTTTTTTAAATTTCAGTAAAACAAGGTTCGCTCTTCTTTTGACATAGCAGTTGAGAATACAGATATGAGCCATATTTTTATCGAAATTCTCTTCTTCGGTTATTAGCCGTGAGATTTCTTCAAGCTGAGTTCTTACAGCTTCTGAGATTGAATCGTAAAGCTTTGTCTGTTCCGCAATTTTAGCCCTTTGCTCACGGATTTCGTTTTCAGCACGAAGCAAATCGCCTTCTTCTGCAAGTCTCTGATTGATCTGGGAAAGCTTTTCGTTCATTTCATTTACAACTGACATATCCTCTGTCCAGAAAACATATCCACCCGTGATACTGTTTGAAAGCAAAAGCGTGTTGTCGTCAATAAATACATCCTTCATCTTTGCTTCATTCATTTGGTCGGGCCTGATATCAGCGGCATTATCCGAACGGTAAACAACATTGTTTGCAAAATCCGCAATCTGAAAAGCTGCACTCGACTTTGAAACAATTTCATCATAGGCACTGTTTGAAGGCATTATACCAATACGGATACTGCTTTCAAGCATAGCAATAAGAATAAAGCAATGGCTTTCAGGAAGATTAAAAGGAGCAACCGCCCACAAATCAAATATGTAATCGCTGAAAATATAAAACGAACCGAGTGCGAGCCAGAAAACAGGTATCCACGCCTTCTTTTTGTTAACTGCCCTGCACTTGACGGAAAGCATAATAACGCCTGCTATAAGAAAGAAATAAATCCAAGCCGTTGAAATATAAAACAGCACACCCCAATCGTATTGCTGATCCCAGGCAACAAAATCGAGATTGAACCTGAAAGCAAGCTGATGGATATCATTAGTAAGATACAAAATTACCAAAACAGCCGCAAAACCGAAAAGAAAGTAAAAGATTTTCGGCAGCTTATATTCTTCTTTTTTACCTACTCTGAAAGCAATTATAAAAGCAAGGAAGGTTGCAAAAATCTGCGGCACATAATACATATACCACAAAAATCTGCCCATATAATTGCCGTCAAGAAAAACCCTGTGTTTAGCCGAGCCGATAAGAATATACATAACCATAAAAAACACAATACTGAGCATCAGACGTCGGATTTTTACAGAAAGAATACTTTGTTCAACATAAATACCCCAGCAGAAAACTATACCGAAAAAAACAATATTGCTGCACACAAAAACAATGTTCTGAAAATTGCTGTCATAAGGAAAAAGCAGCTTCAACACACCCATCAACAGAAAAAGCACACTCGAAGTAACAGTGGGAAAATGTTTGATTTTATTTTTCTGCGGCATAAGCATCCCTTCCTTCTGTTTAAGCATGGTGACATTATATATTATATATTATTACATTTAAATTATCAAGTGAGGTAAAACGCTATGTTTTTACAGCCTTGCTCAAAAGTAATCTGCAACTTTGTTACCATTTTAATCTTTTTCATCTTTAAAAATCCTCCAAAAAAATATAAAAATAAACTGCTCCCATCATAGGTAAAAAAACCAAAATGATGGGAGCGCCTATTTTTATTGATTATCTGGAAGATTAAGCATCGATATGCCCGAAAAAGCTCTTATTTACTTGCTTCTTCAATAGCAACTGCACATGCAACAGTCATACCAACCATGGGGTTGTTACCTTATTCGATGGGTTGTTTTTATGTGTCATTTTTGGTGTTTTCAGGCACTTTTTGCCCTTGAAAAAGCTCTAATTGTATCTAGGTATATTTTTATGTTGTAAAGTTTTGTAAAGTTTTTGTATAAATATGATTTATTATTTCATTTTACCCCGGTCGTATTATATCGCTTCATCACTTTTTTTCAAAAAATGAGTTATGAAAAATAAATACAGTTAATTTTCAGTGCTCAATATTCATGTAATAAAAAATTACCTTGAAATAATTCAAGGTAATTACTTTCAACTAAAAGAATTAATTAGGCAAGAAAAATAATATCTACAAACTTTGCGATACCTGCAACCTGATCTTCGTTAAGTTCTACATCCTTCTGTCCGAAAAATCCGAGAATAGTAATAATCATACCCTTTAAAAATTCAGTAATGCTTGCATGTAAATTTTCCATAGTTTTACTTCCTAAAAATTCATAATAGTTTTAACTTCGTATGTATTCTACACCTATGATTTGAATTTGTAAATAAAAAATTAATGTTTAACACAATCAGATAAAACTTAAAGCCGAGCGAAAATCGCCCGGCTTTATTGTTAATTCGCTCCGACACAATGCAAATCATTTATCGGATTAGTTGATGTTTTTAAGAAGGTTACTGACCGGGTACATAAGTACCGTTGATAGCCGTTCTTAAAATATGTGCTGAACCGTC
>JAZRFT010000052.1:0-18187 GCA_045643805.1 Acutalibacteraceae bacterium | reverse complement strand
CTCGACGCTCCCACACTCGTAAGATGCAAGCAGTGCGGTGCATACACAGTTCCCCACAAGGTTTGTGCTGAATGTGGTTATTACAAGGGCAAGCAGGTTGTTGTTAAGGACGAAGACTAAGCCTTTGGATCTTTGAGAGGTAGAGAAGCAACACAGCTACTCTACCTTTTTTACTTATTTTGTAACCTATTCATAAGGTTACAGTTTGATTTTTTGGTAAGAAAAATCAGTAAATTTCCGCTGTAACGGTTCAACAAAGGAGGGGCAATATGTCTGTTGAAATTAAAAGTGTAAAAAAATGGTCTGTTGCCTTTTTCAGGGGAATCAAGGCAGGGGACAAGCTCTTAAGCATTAACTCCAATGCAATCAACGATTTCCTTGACTATGATTTTTACATTAAGGATGAAAAGCTTTGCCTTGAATTTGAGCATAAGGGCAAGGTGAAAACGGCAAAAATTAAAAAAGGCGCCGAGGATGATATCGGCCTGGAATTTGAAAGCTACCTTATGGATAAGCAGAGAAGGTGCAAGAATAAATGTATCTTCTGCTTTATTGACCAGAATCCCGAGGGGATGAGAGAAAGTATATACTTCAAGGATGACGATTCACGTCTTTCCTTCCTTTTCGGTAATTATATTACCCTCACAAATCTTGAAGACAGTGACATTGACCGCATTATCAAAATGCACATAAGCCCTGTTAATATTTCCGTTCACACTATGAACAAAGAGCTTCGTGTGAAAATGATGAAAAACAAAAGGGCAGGTGAATGTCTTTCTTATATATACCGCCTTGCCGAAGCGGGGATTGAGCTTAACACACAGCTTGTGCTTTGTCCCGGCATAAATGACGGTAAGGAGCTTGAGTACAGTATCAGTGAATTGGGCAAGCTTTACCCTGCTGTCAGGAGCATTGCGGCTGTTCCCGTTGGTGTTACAAAGCACCGCGAAGGGCTTTTTGATATGCCCGAGTACGATGAGGAAACTGCAGGTCAGGTGATTGATATTATTGACCGTATGGGCAATGAGCTTAAAAAGAAGCACGGTACACGCCTTGTTTATGCCGCCGATGAGTTTTATCTCAAGGCTGGCAGGGGAATCCCAGATGCCGATTACTACGAGGATTATCCGCAGATTGAAAACGGTGTAGGTATGTGGAGCTCTTTTCAGGATGAGGCCGCAGATATGATTGAAGAGCTTGACAAAAAAGCCGACATTAAAAAAAGTCTGAGCCTTGCTACGGGCGTGGCGGCTTATCCGCTTATAAACGAAACGGCAAAAAGGCTCACGGCAATTTATCCGGGCCTTGAAATAAATGCTTATGAAATTAAAAATGATTTTTACGGTCACAGCGTTACTGTTGCAGGACTTATAACCGGTGGTGACCTTATCAATCAGCTTAAAGATAAAAAGCTCGGTCAGGAGCTCATAATTCCCGATGTTATGCTTCGCAGTGAAGGTGATTTATTCCTTGATAATGTTTCCCTTGAGGATGTCGAAAGGGAGCTTCAGGTGAAAATCCGTACCGTAAGCACAAGTACCGGTATTGAACTTATTAAAACTATTCTCGATATTTAAGGAGGCTACATTATGGCTAGACCTGTTGTTGCTATTGTGGGTAGACCCAATGTAGGTAAAAGTACCCTTTTCAACAAGCTTATAGGCGAACGTGTTTCTATTGTAGACGATACTCCCGGTGTTACAAGAGACAGAATTTACGGTGACTGCGAGTGGCTCAACCGTCATTTTCTTCTTATTGATACAGGCGGTATTGAGCCTAAAAGTGATGATATTATTTTAAAGCAGATGCGCCGTCAGGCACAGCTTGCTATTGACAGTGCAGAGGTAATTGTTTTTGTAACAGACCTTCGTTCAGGTGTTGTTGCAACTGATGAGGATGTTGCCGCTATGCTTCAGAAAAGCGGCAAGCCTATTGTGCTTTGCGTAAACAAGTGTGACACCGTTGGTGAAACACCTCTTGAATTTTACGAATTCTATAACCTCGGACTCGGTGATCCCATTCCCGTTTCTTCAGTTCACGGTCACGGAACAGGTGACCTGCTTGATGCTGTTATGCAGTATCTTCCTGAGCAGGAAGAGGAGGAAGAGGAGAGTAATCTCATCAAGGTTGCTGTTATCGGTAAGCCTAATGTTGGTAAATCCTCCCTTATCAATGCAATTTCAGGTGAGGAGAGAGCCATTGTTTCCAACATTGCAGGTACAACCCGTGATGCTACCGATACCTATATTTCAAACGAGCACGGTGACTTTATGTTTATTGACACCGCAGGTCTTCGCCGTAAGAGTAAGGTTGAGGATCAGATTGAAAAGTATTCCGTAATCAGAGCAAAAATGGCAGTTGAAAAATCCTCTGTCTGCGTTATTATGATTGATGCTCTTGAAGGCTTTACCGAGCAGGACTCAAAGGTTGCAGGTATTGCTCACGAAATGGGTAAGGCTTGCATTATTGCCGTTAACAAGTGGGATGCCCTTGAAAAGGACGGCAAAACCATGGACTCTTACAGAAAGAAGCTTATGATTGACTTCTCATTTATGTCCTATGCTCCCATTATCTTCATTTCAGCAAAAACGGGCCAGCGTCTTGACAGACTCTTTGAGCTTATCCGCTTTGTTGATGAGCAGAACTCAATGCGCATTTCTACAGGTAAGCTTAACGATGTTCTTGCTTCCGCTACTGCAAGAGTTCAGCCTCCTACAGATAAGGGTAAGCGCCTTAAGATTTACTATATGACCCAGGCCTCCACAAGACCGCCCACATTCGTATGCTTTGTCAATGATAAGGAGCTTTTCCATTACAGCTATCAGAGATACATTGACAATCAGATAAGAGAAGTTTTCGGCCTTGAAGGAACCCCCACCCGCTTTGTTATAAGGGAAAGGGACAAGAAATAAATTCTGAAGGGGAAAAGAATATGTTCAGTTCAAAAACAGAAGTACTCGGTTTGCAGAACAAAGGAATAGACAAAAGAAGATTTTTCTTTGTTTATACCCTGATTTTTGCTTTTTCGGCTGTTCTTATAAATCTTACCTTTATCCGTGAAAATCTTACTTATGTGCGTGATGTGGATACCTTTACACAGCACTATATTGCACTTGAGTATTACGGTGAATGGTTAAGAGATTTTTTCAGAACACTTTTAATCGAACACCGTTTTGAATTCAGGAACTTTGATTTTTCAATCGGTATGGGTTCCGATGTAGTAAAAACGCTTAACTATTATGCAATAGGCGACCCTCTTAATCTGCTGAGCGTTTTTGTTCCCGCAAGGTATACAGCTGTGCTTTATTCGGTTATTGCAGTGCTCAGATATTACCTTGCAGGTATAGCCTTTTCTCTTTACTGCTTTGAAAGAAAGCATAACAATTTTTACGCAGTGCTCACTTCGGCACTTATATATGTTTTTTCAACCTACGGATTTATCGCAGGTATAAATCACGCATTTTTCATAAATCCGATGATTTATATGCCTTTGATTTTTATTGCTGTTGAAAAAATCCTCAAAAATAAAAATCCCATATATCTTGCACTTATTGTCTGTGTGGCAGAGGTCAGCAATTTCTATTTCTTCTATATGCTGGTTTTTGCAACAATAGTTTATGTTTTCATAAGACTTTTCACCGTTTACAGAATGCAGATTAAGAAAATGATTGCTCCTCTTTTCAAAATCGGGGCTTCTGCTGTCAGCGGTGTGCTTCTCGGTGCGATAATTTTCTATCCCGTTGCAATTTCCTTCCTTTCTGACGGACGAGTAGGTGTTGAGCATACATACGATGCCTTCTATTCGGTATCATACTATTGCAACCTTCTTGCTTCAATGGTTTATAAAATGGGCATTGCTCCCTGGACACTTGCAGGCTCAACGGTGCTTTTCCTTTATGCTATTGTTGCTACCTTCTTAAGAAAAAAGCATACCGGACTTAAAATTGCATTTTTCATCTGTGCACTCGGCTTGTGCATTCCTGCCTTCGGCGGATTTTCAAACGGCTTTTCCTATGCGTGCAACAGATGGTGCTTCATTTTCACCTTCGTGCTTGCATTTATGTGCTCACTTACCTGGGAGGACCTTTTCTTCGCAAAGGACAGAATCAGGTCTGTTGCAACCCTTGTCCTTCCCGTTCTTTATCTGGGCTGTTGCTTTTATCTTCCTTACACCTCAAGACCGAAGCTTAAAACAGCGCTTATAATCTTTGCGGTGTTTACACTTATACTTTTTGCGGCTATGTTTACTTACAAGTCAGCAAAAATCAAAAAGCTTCTTCAGACTGCTCTTGTTGCTGTCAATGTAGTCTGCGTTATAATGAACGGCTACGAAGTAATCAGCAATGAGCACAAATCTCATTATTCACAGCAAGAGGTAAATGATTACGTTTCAACGGAATATGCAGCTGTTGATGAGTACACAAAGCTTATCGGTGACGATGAATTTTTCAGGTACACCTCAAACTATATGAATTCCAATAACGCAACCAGAAATAACGGTTACGGTACACAGTATTACTGGAGCCTTTCCGACGGATATATTTCCGATTTTCAGGACAGCATTTATCTCAACGAGAGCTTTTATCAGTTCTATAACGGCTTTGACGATTCAGCCGTGCTCAACAGTATGTCTTCGGTAAAGTACTATTTTGATAAAGAAAATGCAGGCGGCATAATTCCTTTCGGCTTTGAAGAAACCGAGCAGGAGAATCTGTATATAAACAAGTACGTTTTACCGCTTGCTTATACTTATGACGGCTATATCACAAGACAGGAGCTTGACACTCTTTCAACCTCTGCTGAAAAACAGCAGGCGTTTATGCAGGCCGCTGTTCTTGAAGAGGAGCCTTCAGCCGTTAAAAAGGCAGAGGTTACTTACAGCGTGGAAACACCTGATTTTGAGGTCGTTCCCAATAGCGAGTATGTCACCTTCGAGGATAATACTTTTACCGTTACAAGAAAAGACGCAACCGCCACTCTTGTGATTAAAACACCTGTAAGCGGTGAAGCATATTTTAAGATGCGTAACCTTGAATATGTTTCAACAAAAACAGCAGATTTGTTTACCGACAACACCGAGGTTGACCCTCTTAATCTGTATAATGCCGAAACTCTTAAGGAATACGACAATGAAAGAATTCAGAATGAGCTTGGCAAAATTACTGACGCCAATGAGCCTGAAATTGTGAAAATCCGTTTCAAGGCAATAAACAGCAACGGTAATGGCGATATCAAGGAGCTTAAGTACTATACACCCCATTACAGATTCTATGTCGGCAAGGAAAATTACGACGTTTGCCTCGGATACAGTGAGGACGGATTTACAAAGGTAACAGTCGGCTTTAACACAATCGGAAGATACAGCTTTGATGAGCTTGCGGTTGTTGTTCAGGAATTGGACTACTACACCGAAGGGGTTGCAGAGCTTAAGGAAGATGTGCTTGAAAACGTAAACATCGGCACAGACAGCATTACGGGTACCGTTTCGGTTGATGAGAGCAAAATTCTTTGCTTTGCCGTGCCTTATTCAAATTCCTGGAAGGCATATGTTGACGGTGTGGAACAGCCTGTATATAAGGCCAATGTTATGCACACCGCAATTGAGGTGCCCGAAGGTGAGCACGAAATTGAGCTCAGATATACAAGCGCTGACATGAAGCTTGGTACCGTGATGTCTTTTTGCGGTTTCCTCTTGCTTTTTGCACTTGGAGTGTGGTATTATATTTCAAGGAAGAAAAAACCTCTTCAATTTATAGAAGTTGATTAAAAAGGAGCACTTTTTATGGCTGTAAAACACTCCTTGATAGTGCCTTGCTACAACGAGGAAGGAAACGTTGAAAAATTCCTCGATGTAACAAAAAAGGCGATGCTTGGATATACAGATAATTATGAAATTGTTTTTGTTAACGACGGAAGCCGTGACGAAACACCCAAAAAGCTCCGTAAGCTTTTTGAGGAAAACAAAGATGTGAAAATCAAGGTTGTTAATTTTTCACGCAATTTCGGTAAGGAGGCGGCTATGTATGCCGGCTTTACCGAGGCTGCGGGTGATTATGTAACAATCATTGACGCTGACCTTCAGCAGGATCCTGCCTACGCTGTACAGATGGGCAGAATTCTTGATGAAAATCCTGATTGTGATATGGTTGCCGCTTTCCAGGAGGAAAGAAAAGAAGGTAAGTTCATTACCGCTTGCAAAACAATGTTTTACAAGGCAATCAACAAGGTGACTGAGGTTGACTTCATCAGCGATGCAAGTGACTTCCGCACAATGAGAAGAAGTGTTGTTGAAACAATTCTTGCCCTTCCCGAATATCACCGCTTTTCAAAGGGTATATTCTCCTGGGTCGGATACAGTACAATTGCAATTCCTTACGAGGTAAAGGAAAGAGAAAGCGGAGAAACCAAATGGAACTTTATGAAGCTTCTTAAATATGCCCTTGACGGAATTATTGCTTACACGGATATGCCTCTCAAGTTGCCCGTTTACGCAGGCGGACTTATGGGTGTTGTTTCGGTGCTGATGTTTGCCGTGTTGCTTCTTATTGATATTTTCAATGCGGATTTCAATGCCGCTTGCGGATATCTTGCGGCCCTTGTGCTTTTAGTGGGTGCCGTGATTTGCGTATTCCTCGGTATAATGGGTTATTATATGGGTAAAATTCATACTCAGGTTAAACAAAGACCAATTTTTATTGCAAAAGAGATTTTAAGCTATGAAAAAGATTAAAGAACTTATTTTGAAGTATAAGGAACTTATTGTTTATGTAATTTTCGGCGGCCTTACTACGGTTGTGAATCTTGTTGTTTTTACAGTCAGCGGTATGGCTCTCGGGGATGAAAAGTACCTTATTTCAAATGTTATTGCTTGGTTTGCGGCAGTTATTTTTGCTTACATTACCAATAAGCTTTGGGTGTTTGAAAGTAAAAGCTGGGATGTAAAGGTCCTTTTAAAGGAGATTCCTTCATTCTTTGCCGCCCGTGTAGCATCCTTTGTAATCGAGGAAATAGGACTTTACATTTTCGTTGACCTTCTTTCCTTTAATGAGCTTTCGGTTAAGGTGCTTTCATTTGAAATCGGAGGAGAGTTAATTGCAAAGGCTGTCCTTGCAGTAATTGTTGTTATCCTCAACTATGTTTTTTCAAAGCTTGTTATTTTCAAAAAGAAGTAATTTTATTTTATAAAAGCCTGCAAAGAAGCCGATTTTCGGCTTCTTTTGGTATTTATTTAGCATTAACAGTTGACTTTTAACAAAAAGTTAATTATAATACAAATATGAATAGGTATTATTTACCGTAATTTCTCAAGGAGGAATATATTATGAAAAAAATTATTTCAGTTTTACTCGCTGCGCTTATGCTTATGTCATGCTTCGCTGTTGTTTCATTTGCAGAAACTGCAGAACATAAGTGCGAAAAGGGCACACATGTATCGGTAGGTTATTGTACTTGCTGTCTTCTTTGTCCGAATGTTGACGATTCATACGTTTTAGGCTGTGCAGACAGAACAACCGGTGCAACTTGCTGTGCGGACTGCAGCGGTATTTATCCCTGTAACTGCAGATGCACTTGCTGCTCAAAGGGTGACCAGACAGGTACAGAGAATGACGGCAAAGATATTCTCACTCCCGAACAGCAGGAAAACTTTGTTGACGGCTTCCAGGCTTTTTTGAAAAAGATTTCAGATTTCTTCGATGATCTTTTCGATAAAATCTTCGAATTCCTTAAGGTTGATGAGGTTCTCGGCAAAAAATAATTAAAACAGGTAAATGCTTTTAAGCAAATCACGGTACTGAAAAAGTGCCGTGATTTTTTTTATTTTTTTCGTGATTGCTATTGATTTTTATACGAATAAGTGCTAATATGTTTCTAACACTTTAAACCATTAAACTTTAAAGCGATGAAGCGGTTTGAATGTGAGGTAAAAACACTTGTTTTCAGTATAAAAATCCTTGTTATCGTTGACCGATAAGGATAAAAGGTGTATAATATAATTTAAATTTTTATAAAGACGGTGAAATTTATGGTATCAAACGAAATGTATGACCTTGGAGCAAAAAGCTCTGTTATCAGAGAGATTTTTGAATACGGCAAAAAAAGAGCCGCTGAAATCGGCAGAGAGAATGTTTTTGATTACAGCCTCGGTAACCCCAGCGTTCCTGCACCGGAAAGCGTGAATGAAGCAATCCGTGAGCTTACGCTTAATATGAACTCCTGCGACCTTCACGGCTACACCTCCGCAGTAGGTGATAATGAAACACGTCAGGCTATTGCCGATAACCTCAATGAACGTTTCGGTACTAACTTTTCAATGAAGAATTTTTATATGACAGCAGGTGCTGCGGCTTCCCTTTGCATTACCTTCCGTGCATTAGCTGAAAAGGATGACGAAATCATTATTTTTGCTCCTTATTTCCCCGAGTATCAGGTGTTTATCTCTTCAGCAGGTGCAAAGCCCGTAGAGGTTAAGTGCAAGGCTGAAGACCTTCAGATTGACCTTGAGGCCTTTGAAAAGGCTATTACCAAAAATACCAAGGCAGTTGTTGTCAATTCTCCCAACAACCCCTCAGGTGTTGTTATAAATGAGGAAACTGTAAAGGGACTTTGTGACATCCTTCGCAAAAAGCAGGAGGAATACGGCAGGGAAATCTTCCTTGTTTCCGATGAACCTTACCGTGAGCTTGTTTACGGTGATGTTGAGGTTCCTTACCTTACAAAGTACTACGATAACACAATTGTATGCTATTCTTATAGTAAGTCACTTTCACTTCCCGGTGACAGAATCGGCTACATCCTTGTTCCTGATGAGGTCAGCAACTTTGAGCTTGTTTATAAGGCAGTATGCGGTGCAGGCAGAGCCCTCGGCTATGTTTGTGCTTCATCACTTATGCAGAGAGTTATTACAAAATGCGTAGGTCAGACCTCCGATGTTTCCGTTTACAAAATGAACAGAGATATTCTTCTTGATGCCTTTAATGAGTATGGCTTTGAGGTTGCAAAGCCCGACGGAGCATTTTATCTGTTTATGAAATCACCTGAGGCTGATGCTATGGCATTTTGTGAAAAGGCTAAGAAGTATGACCTTCTTCTTGTGCCCAGTGATTCCTTCGGCTTCCCCGGCTTTGTGCGTCTTGCATACTGTGTATCAACAGAGATGATTAAGAAATCTCTTCCCTCCTTTGAAAAGCTTGCAAAGGAATATAATCTCATATAAAGCAAGGTGTAAAAAATGGACAAGCTTTTAAAAGCAAGAGAAATAATAAGTGAAGCTGACAAGGAGATTGCCGCTCTTTTTGAAAAAAGGATGGAAGCGGTGCGCCTTGTTGCCGAATACAAAAAGGAAAGAGGCCTTCCCATTTTTGACTCATCAAGAGAAAACGAGGTAGTAAAAAATAACCTTCTCAACATTGAGAATGAGGAAATCAAGGAGTTCTACGTTCCCTTCATAAAAAACACAATGGAAATTTCAAAACGCTTCCAGCACCGTATACTTGAGGGGGCAAATATTGCTTACAGCGGTGTGGAGGGTGCTTTTGCCCACATTGCCGCAGGCAGAATTTTTCCCGACGGCAACAGAATTTCCTATCCCGATTTCAAGGCGGCCTATGAGGCGGTTGAAAAGGGTGAGTGCGATGCTGCTGTTATTCCTATTGAAAACAGCCGTGCAGGTGAGGTGGGGCAGGTTATTGACTTGCTGTTTTCAGGCTCACTTTATGTCAACGGTGTTTACAGCCTTGATGTAAGGCATAACCTAATAGGTCTTGAGGGTGTTGATGAAAAGGAGGTTACAAAGGTAATAAGCCATCAGCAGGCACTTGACCAGTGTGCTCACTTTATCAGAAATCAGGGCTATAAAAGTGAAGCGTGGGAAAACACGGCAATGGCTGCAAAGCACGTTGCAGAGCTTGGTGACCCCACCGTTGCCGCTATTGCAAGCAGAGAAACGGCAGAGCTTTACGGACTTTCCGTTATAAGAGAGAACATCAACGAAGCCTCAAACAACACAACACGCTTTGTTGTGCTTTCAAGAACACTCTGCAAGGAGAAGCGTGACCATTCAATTATTGTTTTCACAGTACCCGATAAGGCAGGTGCCCTTGCACATGCAATCAATGTTATCGGTCACCACGGCTACTCAATGAGAAGCATCAAAAGCCGTGCTATGAAGGACCTTATCTGGACCTATTACTTTTATGTTGAGCTTACCGGTGACCTTCAGTCAAAACGCGGTAAGTATATGCTCGATGAGCTTTCAGAGTGCTGTGACAGACTCAAAATGATCGGCACATTCAAGGACAACTGTAAAATATAAGTTGTCGAGTAAAAAATACAAGGTGATTTGAAATGATTATTTCTCTTAATCTCGGTGCTGAGAGCTATGATATAACCCTTGAAAGGGGAGCAATAAAAAAAGCAGCGGAGATTTTTAAAATAAAAGGCAAGGTGCTTGTTGTAACAGATTCGGGTGTGCCCGAGGTGTATTCCCGTACCGTTGCTGAGCAGTTTTCCGAAAGCTTTATTTTCACCTTCCCCGAGGGTGAAAAAAGCAAAAACCTTGACACCTACAAGCTGATTTGTGAAAAGCTGCTCGAATGCTCTTTCACAAGAAAGGACGCTGTAATTGCCGTAGGCGGTGGTGTTACCGGTGATATGGCGGGCTTTGCGGCGGCAACCTATATGAGAGGTATTGATTTTTACAATATCCCGACGACGGTGCTTTCCCAGGTGGATTCCTCAATCGGCGGAAAAACTGCGATTGACCTTGGTGCCGTTAAAAATATAATCGGTGCTTTCCATCAGCCGAAAGGGGTTATCATTGACCCGGAGGTGCTCGACACATTACCCGAGCGTCAAATAAAAAACGGTCTTGCCGAAAGTGTTAAAATGGGTATGTGCTTTGATAAGGAGCTTTTCGACTTATTCAGAAAAGACGATTATATGGACCACATCGACAGAATCATTGAGCTTTCACTTAAGATTAAAAAGCGCGTAGTGGAAGAGGATGAAAAGGAAGCAGGGCTTCGTAAAAGCCTTAACTTCGGTCACACAATCGGTCACGGTATTGAGGGTGCGGTTTTCGGTGAGCTTCTGCACGGTGAGTGCGTTGCTTTAGGTATTCCTCCCATGTGCGGTGAAAAAATCCGTGATGAGGCTACAGCAGTGCTTGAAAATATCGGACTTCCCACTCAGTACCTTTTTGCCAAAAGCAAGGTTAAGGAAATCATCAGCCACGACAAAAAATCCCAAGGGAATACAATCAGCGTGGTAAAATGTAACGAAATCGGCTCCTTCTATTTTGAAGATATGACAGCAGAAGATATTATAAACTTGATTTAAAGGGTGTGAAATAATGAAAAACACCATAGGAAACAGCCTTACACTTACTCTTTTCGGTGAAAGTCACGGAAAGGCTATCGGTGCGGTGCTTGACGGAGTTCCCTCGGGCATTGCCGTTGATGAGGGCTTTATTGCCGCGCAAATGGAAAAGCGTAAGGGGATAAACAGTATATCCACACCTCGCCGTGAGGCTGATGATGTTAAAATTTTAAGCGGCGTTTTTGAAGGCAGAACAACGGGTACACCCGTTTGCTTTATGATTGAAAACGCTGACACAAAAAGCAAGGATTATTCCCTTACAAAGGACCTTGCCCGTCCCGGTCACGCTGATTATACTGCTGAAATGCGCTATGACGGCTTTCAGGACTATCGCGGCGGCGGACACTTTTCAGGTAGACTTACGGCTCCTGTTGTTGCTGCAGGTGCACTTGCAATTTCAATGCTTAAGGAAAAGGGAATTGAAATCGGCACACACATCTCATCCTGCGGTGAAATAAAGGACAGAGCCTTTGACAACCTCGGTGAAGATATAAAGGCGCTTGAAAGTCTTGAAATGCCCGTGCTTTGTGAAAAGGCAAGGGATGAAATGCTTTCTTACATTGAAAAAGCAAAACAAGAGGGTGACAGCGTCGGCGGAACCCTCACAACCGTTGTTACAGGAATGCCTGCAGGTGTTGGTGAACCTTGGTTTGACAGCGTTGAAAGTATGCTCTCTCACGGACTTTTTTCAATTCCCGGTGTAAAGGGTGTTGAATTCGGCAAGGGCTTTGATTTCGGTCTGATGAAGGGCTCCGAGGCTAATGACGAATTTGCCGTAGCTGACGGAAAAATCATCACAACAACTAACAACAACGGCGGTATAAATGGCGGTATTACAAACGGTATGCCCCTTGAATTTACCGTTGCGGTAAAGCCTACACCGTCAATTTATAAAAAGCAGAATACGGTAGATTTTAAAAAGAATGAAAATGCCGAGTTGCTTATCAACGGCAGACACGACCCTGCAATTATTCACCGTGCAAGGGTTGTTGTTGACAGTATAACTGCTCTTATCCTTTGCGATTTACTTATTATGCGCTTCGGAACACAGTTTTTCGGGAAGTGAATTTGATGAAATACGGACTTATCGGTGAAAAGCTGGGGCACAGCTTTTCAAAGCCTATACAGGAAAAAATAGGCGGATATGAATACGAGCTCAAGGAATTTGCAAAAAAAGACCTTGATTCGTTTATGAAGCAAAAGGATTTTCTCGGCATAAATGTCACAATTCCCTATAAATCGGATGTGATTCCCTACCTTGATTATATCGACCCTATTGCTGAAAAAATAGGTGCGGTTAACACTATTTCCAATCGTGGTTCCCGACTTTACGGCTACAACACCGACTTTAGCGGAATGAAAATGCTTATTGAAAAGCAGGGCCTTGATTATGAAGGCAGAAAGGTGCTTATCCTAGGAACGGGCGGTACCTCGAAAACTGCCAAAGCCGTTGCCGAAAGCCTCGGTTCAGGTGAAATCATTACCGTAAGCCGTAAGGGTGAGGTGAACTACGAAAATGTTTACTCCCTTCACGCAGACGCTGATTTTATAATCAATACAACACCCTGCGGAATGTATCCCGACAACTTTTCTTCCCCGATTGACCTTTCTTCTTTCGGTAAGCTCAAGGGTGTTACGGATGCTGTGTATAATCCTCTTAAAACAAGCCTTTGTCTTGAAGCTGAGGAAAAGGGGATAAATGCATCCTGCGGACTTTATATGCTTGTTTCACAGGCTGTGCTTGCCTGCGAAAAATTCCTTGAAAAAAAGCTTGATGTGGTTAAGCTTGCCGATGAAATTTTCGGCGACTTACTTAATGAAAAAAGGAATATAGTGCTTATTGGTATGCCGGGAAGCGGAAAAACAACAATAGGCAAGGCCTTGAGTGAAAAAATGGGTAAGGAATTTATTGACACCGACGAAATGATAACTCAAAGTCACGGTGCGATTTCTGATATATTTACTGAAAAGGGTGAAGAATATTTCCGTACTGTCGAAACGGAAAAGATAAAGGATGCCTCACTTAAAAACGGTGTGATAATTTCAACCGGTGGGGGAGCAGTTCTCAAAAAGGAAAACGTGAAGGCCTTGAAGCACAACGGCATTCTTTTCTTTTTGAACAGACCCCTTGAGGACATCATTCCTACCGACGACAGACCGCTTTCAAGTGACCGTGAGGCCCTTGAAAAACGCTTCAAGGAAAGATACGGAATATATAAGGCTTCGGCAGATTACGAAATACACATTGACGGCAAGGTTGAAAATGCCGTCAGCAGAATAACGGAGAAACTGAAATGAAAATTCTTGTTATCAACGGACCTAATCTCAATATGCTCGGCATAAGAGAGCCTGACCATTACGGCAGGGAAACCTATGCTGACCTTGTAAAAAAGGTTGAGGACTACTGCAAGCAAAGGGATATTTACTGCGAGTGCTATCAGTCAAACCACGAGGGTGACCTTGTTGATAAAATTCAGCAGGCTTACGGCAATTTTGACGGCATCGTTATAAATCCCGGTGCTTACACTCATACCTCAATCGCTCTGCTTGATGCAGTAAAGGCCGTTTCAATACCCACCGTGGAGGTGCACATTTCCAAGGTGGAGGAGCGTGAAGAATTCCGTCAGATAAGCTATATAAGGCTCGCCTGTGTCAAAACAATTACGGGCATGGGTACCGACGGCTACTTGAGGGGAATTGATTTCCTTACCGATTATATTGATTTGAAGTGATTATATGTTAGTTGAAATAAAGCCCTCTGCCGTTAAAGGCACAGTAAAGGCTCCGCCGTCAAAGAGTATGGCACACAGGCTATTGATCTGTGCAGGACTTGCAAAGGGTGAAAGTGTAATAAAAAACGTTGCTTACAGTCAGGATATCCTTGCAACCCTTGACTGCCTTGAAGTTCTTGGTGCAAGGATAAAAAAAGACGGTGACACGGTATATATAAGCGGAGCTGATTTAAACAGCTTTGACGGCGGCAGCTTTCCTTGCCGTGAAAGCGGAAGCACTTTGCGGTTTTTCATTCCTCTTGCCTTGCTTTCAACGGGTAAATCTCTTTTTACGGGCTACGGCAGACTTATGGAAAGACCTATGGAAATTTACGAAGACCTTTGTGCCGATAAGGGTATTTTCTATGAAAAAAACAGTTACGGTATCAGCCTTTCAGGTATGCTTGACGGCGGTGAATTTCAGCTCCGAGGTGATATCAGCAGTCAGTTTATTACGGGGCTTTTATTTGCTCTGCCCCTTGCAAAAAAGGACAGCAGAATTACTCTTACAGGAAAAACAGAAAGCCTCGGATATATTGATATGACCGTTGATGCTCTGGGTAAATTCGATATAGAAATTAAAAGAGAAAAAGAAAACGAATTTTATATAAAAGGCTCGCAGGAATATAAGCCGCGACAGCTTACTGTTGAGGGGGACTTTTCAAATGCTGCATTCCTTGATGCTTTTAATCTGCTCGGCGGAGAACTGGAGATTGAGGGACTCAATGAAAACAGTCTTCAGGGCGACAGAGTATATAAGAGGTATTTTGACCTTTTAAAAGAGGGAACACCTACCCTTGATGTTTCCCATTGTCCCGACCTTGCTCCCGTTTTAATGACCCTTGCAGCCGAGCTTAACGGTGCAAGCTTTACGGGTACAAGACGCCTTAAAATCAAGGAAAGTGACCGCGGTGAAGTAATGAAGGCGGAGCTTTCAAAGTTCGGTGCTGAAATTGAAGTTAAGGAAAACGAAATCACGGTTTCAAAAAGCGTGCTTCACAAGCCGGCGGAAAAGCTTTGCGGACACAATGACCACCGTGTTGTAATGAGCCTTACGGTGCTCTGCTCCGTTTACGGCGGTGTGCTTGAAGGCTGTGAAGCTGTACAAAAAAGCTATCCCGATTTTTTTGATGTGATGAAAAGCGTCGGACTGGAGGTAACAGAAAATGGTAATTAACAAAAATACAAGGTTTCTTATAGTCGGCCTCGGTCTTCTCGGTGGAAGCTATGCAAGGGGACTTACGGAAAAAGGCTACTATGTTGAAGCTATAACAAAGGATAAAGAGGATTGCGAATTTGCCCTTAAGCACGAAATGGTAAAAAAGTGTTCCTGCGATGCTGACCCCGATATGATTAAAAATGCGGATGTGATTATATTTGCTCTTTATCCCGATGTTTTTATTTCGTGGATTGAACAGCACGGTGACAAAATTAAGCCGGGTACACTTATTACTGATGTAACGGGCGTAAAGGGCTGCATAGTTGATAAAATTCAGAATATGTTACCGCCCCTCGTTGAGTTTATTTCTGCACATCCTATGGCAGGCCGTGAGGTTTACGGAATTAAAAACAGCGATGAAAGAATTTTCTACGGTGCAAACTATCTTGTTGTTCCCACGGAGCGTAACACCGATGAGGGTATTGAAGCCTGCAAAAGAATCGGCGAAATTCTCGGCTTTGGCAGAATAAGTGAAATTTCACCCGAGGGACACGATGAAATGATTGGCTTTGTTTCACAGCTTACCCACTTTATTGCTGTGAGCCTGATGAACTGTTATGAACACGAAAGGCTGGAACGCTACACTGCTGACTCTTTCAGAGATTTGACACGAATTGCAAACATAAACGAAACAATGTGGAGTGAGCTTTTTCTTATGAACAAGAAGGCTCTTTTAGAGCAGATTGAGCTTTTTCAGAAAAACTTCAACCAGCTTCACGAATGTCTCAAAAATAACGATGTCGACGGTATGAAGCAGATGATGATAATTTCAACCGAACGAAGGAAGAAGTTTGATATATAAATAGATGGAGGTAAAATGATATGAATATGGATTTCGTATGCAAGCTTCCTATACCGAAGCTTATCAAAGAGGAATACCCGCTTACTGAAAAGGCTATTGAAATAAAAAAGCAGAAAGATAAGGAAATAAGAGATATTTTTGAAGGCAGGGAGCGTAAGCTTATCCTTGTAATCGGCCCCTGCTCGGCGGATAATGAGGATTCCGTAATGGATTATATCAGCCGTCTTGCAAGAGTGCAGGAAGAAGTTAAGGATAAAATTTTCATTATTCCGAGAATATACACCAACAAGCCCCGTACCACCGGTGACGGCTACAAGGGAATGCTTCATCAGCCTGACCCCAATGCGGCAGCAGACCTTATCAAGGGCATTGTTGCCATCAGAAAGCTTCATATGAGAGCTGTTAACGAAACGGGACTTACCTGTGCCGATGAGATGCTTTATCCTGAAAATCACCGATATCTTTCAGATATTCTTTCCTACGTTGCAATCGGTGCAAGAAGTGTTGAAAATCAGCAGCACAGACTTACCGCAAGTGGCCTTGACATTCCCGTAGGTATGAAAAACCCCACGGCAGGTGATCTTTCTGTTATGATGAATTCAATCACCGCCGCACAGCACAGCCACGATTTCATCTACAGAGGCTGGGAGGTAAAAAGCCACGGCAACGACCTTTCCCACGCAATTCTCCGCGGCTATGTAAACGATAAGGGTCAGTCCTTCTCAAACTATCATTACGAGGATCTTGCACAGCTTTCAGAGCTTTACAATAAGCACAGCGACCTTAAGAATCCTGCTGTTATTGTTGATACCAATCATGCAAATTCAGGCAAAAAGTATCTTGAACAGCCCAGAATTGCAAAGGAAATACTTCACTCCTGCCGTCATAATTCCGATATTGATAAGCTTGTCAAGGGTCTTATGATTGAAAGCTATATCGAGGACGGTACACAGAAAATCGGCGAGGGCATTTACGGTAAGAGTATTACCGATCCCTGTATTGGCTGGGAAAAGACAGAAAGACTCATTCTTGACCTTGCCGATGCATATTGATTAAAATAATGTAAATACAATAAGACACTTTCTTCGTCTTATAGCTGAAAAATGTCAAAGAAGGGGAAAGTGTTTTATGATTTTGTGAATATTATTGACAAGAGAGAAATAATAATATACTATGTAAGTAAATCAGAGAAGGGTGGTAGAAGTATGGACGTTATTCAGAGAACGATGGCTGTTTTTGATTCTCTTGTTCAGCGTGTCAAGGACATTGCGTCAATGCTTATATACAACTACCTGCCTGCAACAAGTACAGCCAAAAGCACAACGGGTCTTTTCTGGATTTTCAACTGGTAAAAAAGGAAAAAAATCAAAAAAAGTTTGGAAAAACTATTGACAAAATTCCTTTGATAGTGTATAGTATACAAGTCGTCGCGAGAGTGATGGCAAGAATGTGGGAGCATAGCTCAGCTGGGAGAGCATCTGCCTTACAAGCAGAGGGTCACAGGTTCGAGCCCTGTTGTTCCCACCACTTGGCCCGGTAGTTCAGTTGGTTAGAACGCTAGCCTGTCACGCTAGAGGTCGACGGTTCGAGCCCGTTCCGGGTCGCCAATTTAATATGCGGATGTAGCTCATCTGGTAGAGCGCCACCTTGCCAAGGTGGAGGTAGCGAGTTCGAGCCTCGTCATCCGCTCCATACGGTACCATAGCCAAGTGGTAAGGCCACGGTCTGCAAAACCGTTATTCCCCAGTTCAAATCTGGGTGGTACCTCCATGTGAATGACATCCCAAATCCGAACTAATGCGGTTCGATTGAGATGTCATTTTATTTTTATAAACTTAGTAGGGAAGAGGATTTACGGCACTTCCTTATTTTAATTTTTATCGAACCGATAAATTCAAAAAGTTCGAAATCCTGCTTGGCTCCGATGTTACTGCACATCCGGAAGTCAAAGACCATATTGCAGAGCCGACAGAAGCATCAAAGGCATTTTACGAATCCGAAGTGTACGTTTTATTGGAA
>JAZRFT010000051.1:0-27732 GCA_045643805.1 Acutalibacteraceae bacterium | reverse complement strand
TTATTATATTGCACTCCTAAAACATCAATCTGCTCTCATGAACATCATCTCCTTGATCTTTAACGTATGCTTTGTTTTTCTTTGCTTACTTTAACAATGTGCAAAGTTTATTAGCATTGCGCTACTTCAACTTCTTAATTTATAACGATGTAATAGAACTTAAAACTACAATAACAAAAAAGATATCTCGAGTTAAACTCGAAATATCTTTTTTGTTTTCAAGTAAATTTGTGAAAGTTTTAAAATTTGTTATAGATTAACTTATTAACTGTAAAAATCAAGAGCATCAACCCTTACCCCATTTTGAATTATCTCATAATGAAGATGATTACCCGTAGAGTAACCTGTTGAGCCAACCTTTGCTATTATCTGTCCCTGCTTTACTGTCTGACCAGCCGTAACAAGAAGAGCAGAACAATGACCGTAGATTGTGGAATAGGTATCATCGTGCTTTAGTTTTACATAGAAGCCGTAGCCGTCTGCATCATAACTTGCAACTACTACCGTACCGTCAGCCACCGCAAGAATAGGCGTACCACCGGGAGCCGCTATATCAGTACCGCCGTGAGTTTTTATTTCACCTGAAATGGGGTCAACTCTTGTACCGAAATATGATGTGATGGTAAAGGTTTCAGGCAAGGGCCATGTGAAGTAGCCTTTACTTATCCAAGAACTACCCGACATAATAATTTCACCGCTACCGCCTATAAGCTCATTCCAAAGGTCAGTATACTCATCTCTCATTAGCTCGTTTAACTGCTTTTTCTGCTCGTCATTAAAGTTATAAAGCTCGATTATCTGCTCTGCCGACAAACGGATAATATTGACCGTCAGCACCTTTTTAATGACATATTCGGTAGTCTTTATTGAGTTTTCATCCTCATCGGTAGAAACAACGGTCTGTGCAACTACTTTAGGTGTAACTACACCCGTCAGCTTATTCATATCACTCATTATGTCACGGAGCAAGTCTAACTTTTCTTCATTTATTGTTACGACCTCAAAGGCATTGTCCTCGGAGGTTGTTGTTTTTACCGCATAAACAGCGAGAACATCTTTCCAGTCAATATTGGAATCGCCCTGTACTTCAACGGTATCGTAGGTAAAGCCTTCTTTAAATGCTGTCAGATTT
The DNA here is from genome assembly GCA_045643805.1 of Acutalibacteraceae bacterium. Taxonomy (GTDB): domain Bacteria; phylum Bacillota; class Clostridia; order Oscillospirales; family Acutalibacteraceae; genus UBA6857. The sequence continues at coordinate 26,600 of JAZRFT010000051.1, read as the reverse complement.
GCATAATGCTCTGATGTGAGAGTAGAAATAGCCTGCGTCATAGTCATATCACTTCCCGTTGCTTTGTCATTGGAAAGGAATATGCCAAAACAAGTACCGCCTATTGCCGCAAGTAAGCAAAGAACAATGATTACAACTACTGCCGTTGTACCGCCTGCAGCAATCAATGCTCCAAGCTCTTTAACAGCCGCTATGGTGGCTTTTACAGCTCTAACAATTGCCTCCGCCGCTTTCTTTGCAGTTTTCGCAGTTGCTTTAGCCGTAACTCTTGCCGAGTGTTCAGCCTTTTTAGTCGCCTTTGCAGTGACCTCAGCACTTTTCTTTGCGGCTTCTGTACCTTTCTGTGCAGTCTTAATCTGCCTTGATGTATTTTCAAGACTTCTCGCACTCTGCTTTATTCCTGCTTCAGCAGATTTAATGGTTTTGTCCCCTGAACGAACATTGCGTATCTCACGCTTTGCCTTTTTCTTTGGTGCAGACTGATTACGGGTACGGGGATTAGACCTTTCTTTAGGCTTATCCTCACTGACAGTTTTTGCTTTGGGTTTTGTCTGTTGCTTTTTATCAGTAACGGACTTTTTTGTTTCAGTTTTAGGCGTTTCACCAGTCGGCTTTTCCATATTGGCAGAGCTTTTCTGCTCCAACCTTTGAGGCTCCTGCTTTGTTGCTTCTATCTGTGGCTGTTCGGGAATATCCTCTGTCTGTGGATTGTCACCTTCAGCAGATGCTTCCTTTTTTGCTCTGTGGCTGTTCCTTACCTTACGAGCAACCTTTTTGGTTACTGTTGCCGTGCCGCTTGCAAGATTTTCAGCCGCATTTTTACCTGTTTCAGTTACCTTATCCGTAGCATACTGTTCAGGTGAAGGATTATCGTCCTTTGAAGCATCTTGCCTTTCAGCTTCTTCCTCGGTTTTAGTCTTTGCCTTTGATACGGCAGATTTAGTTAAGGATGATTTTCTGCTCTGTGCATTTGACGTTTGTGTAGCCGCTTCTTTTACCTTTTCAATAACCTCACGGGTTTTTATCTTTTTTTCAGCCATATAAAGCCTCCTTAAAAGAAATACCCGTCGGAATTATCCGACGGGTTAGTGAAATTTTGTTGTCAGATTGTTTCAAAGGGAAGTTTGCTTACGGGTGCAAGAAGAACCTTACCCGTACCACGGTAAACATTTACAAGACCTTCTCCCGAAGCAGCAGAGCCGATAAGAGTCTTGCCTGAACGCTCAACGGTAAAGTCAAGTGAACTGCTCCAAGCAATAGCCATATTGCCGTCAACCTTGAGAACATCGTTTTTAAGTTCGATTTCAATAAGCTCATTCTGCGGACATCTTGATTCGATACAGCAGATACCGTTGCCGTTAAGACTGAGGTTGAAAAGACCTTCTCCGCCAAGAGCTGCCGAGGAAATATTGGAACGCATTACTGCCTTCTGCTTGAGAGCTGAATCGCAAGCAAGGAAAAGACCGTCATCAAGAACAACAGAGCCGTTCCAATCTGCGGTATCAAGGAGAATAATGTGCTTGTAGGTCGGCTCAAGGACAAGTGTGCCGTCACCTGTATATTCAGGCTTGATTGCACTTTCTCCCGTTACCTTGCCACGCATAGCCTTACCGAAGAAATCACCGACACCCTTGATGCCCGTTGTTGCATTGACATTACCTGCTGACCACTGCATAGCACCTGACTGACAAGTAATGCCGCTTGCTTTTGAAAGGTCACATACTACCTGTCTTTTACGGACATTCATCTCGTTACAGAAGAAAGCGCCCATTGCTGTTGACGGTGTAACACTCAAATCCCTTTTGTATTCGATAACGGTAAAGGGACCTTTTTCAACGAGAATGTTAACATCATCGTTATTTGTGAAATTATTGATTTTAAACATAAGAAATTACCTCACTTTTTTAGATTTTTAATATTATTGGGTTTATTCGCCCATTTTAGTTGTCATCAACTTATAGAGCTGTGTGTTTTTAGGGAATTTACGCTCAAAGGGTACAAGGTCAGAGCCTACTTTAACAAGACCGTGACCTGCATCAACATTTGTGATGTGTTTCATCTGGTCATCGCTAATCTGTAAAAGATTAGCAAGGTCATCTCTGTCCGTACTGCCTTGATTGAGCATAATAATGAACTCTGAGTTAGCGAGCATTGTTCTTGCAGTATGGCTCTGCATCATATCATCCACGTTCTGTGTGATACCCGTACAGAAAGCACCATACTTTCTAACTCGCTTCCAAAGAGTGAAAAGGAAATCTGCCGTGTACTGATGACGGAACAGAAGATAGATTTCATCTATGAAAATGTATGTTTCTCTGCCCTCTGCTCTGTTCTTTGTAATACGGTTGAGAATACTGTCAAGAACAACCAACATACCGATAGGCATAAGATGTGTGCCGAGGTCATGAATATCATAGCAAAGAAGTCTGTTTTCGCTGTTGACATTGGTCTGCTTTGCAAAGGTATTATGTGAGCCTGTTGTGAAAAGCTCCATATTAAGTGCAAGCTCCTGAGCCTCATCTTCGGGCTGTTCTTTAAGGTTGGCAACCAAATCAAGAAGTGTGGGCGGTTTGCCCTTGTATTTTCTCTTGATATAGTTGCGATAAACATTTGTAAGGCAACGGTCAATAATTGACTTCTGCTTACCGTCAATCTTGTCCGTACCTATAATCTGTTCAAACAGCGACATAATAAACTCTGATTTAAGAGCTATGGGATTGTCACCGTCTGCATAGTCTTGGTTAATATCAAGACAATTAATGTGATTTTTACTTGTCGCAGAAAGCTGAACAACCTGACCGCCTAAAGCTTCAACTAATGCTTTATATTCTCTTTCCGGGTCAATGATGATAATGTCAGCATCGGTAGTAAGGTGAAGTGTGGATACTTCTTCCTTACCCGTAAAGGACTTACCGCTACCCGAAACACCGAGAATAATGCAGTTACCGTTAAGAAGCTCCTTACGGTTGACAACGATAAGGTTTTTGGAAATCACATTGACACCCTGACAAACACCGCCCTTATGCTGAATTTCCTGCACCTTAAAGGGCATAAAAACAGCAAGGCTTTCCGTTGTGAGAGTACGCCTTGCGAGGATCTTATTCGTGCCTATGGGAAGCGTTGCGTTAAAGCCTTCCAACTGCTGAAATCTTAATGTGCCAATCTGACAGGTATTACCGCCTGCGGCTACAATGGTTTCAGTATCGGTGTTAAGCTGTTCGAGAGTGTCAGCCGTGTGCATAATGGTCATTACAACCTTAAACATCTTTTGGTCACGTGTCATAATATCATCCAAGAACTCACGGATTTCCTTTCTCTGCTGCTCCATATCGTAAGGTATGATTGCAGAGAAGTTGTTGTTGGCATTCTGCTTTCTCTGATAGTTTGCTATATTTGTTTCAATACCGAGCGCTTGCTTTTCTACAAACTTCTGTGCTTCCTGAGTTGACACGGGTACAATGTCAAAGTTAAAAATCATATTCTTGCAGGAATCTGTTATTACACGGATGATTTCATCCTTGACATAAGAGGCATAACCTCTTACAAAAAGCACACGGGCAAATTTATCACCGACTTTGAAATAATCCCCCTTAAACTCAAAGCTGTCGGGAGAAATATAGTCTTTGAAGCTTTCACCCTTTCGCATTGTGTCACGAAGGTCAAACTGATAATCCGTATCGTCATCAGGTCTGCAGAAATCGTGAATAATACGAAGTCTTTCCGTCAATTCAAGTTCTCTGCACTTTGAGCCTATTCGTGAGAAGTGGGCAATTAAATCAGTGCCGGCACGGTTAAAGTGTGCTCTTGCTTCTTCAACCGTTTTCTTCTGAACTGTCAGGGTAATGTATTTATCCTGAACAATGGCACTTGTACTGTTGGCAAGACCTGTAAGCATTTCGTTTATTTCACGGCGAAATATATCTTTACCGTCATTCTGTCTTTCAGTAAGCAGAAGATTGTTAAGCTCTTCACTCTTTATTCTTCTGTTTATGATTGTAAGCTGACTTGAAACACCGTTTTCAAGAGAATTAAGAATATCACTGTACTTAAAGAAGTCTGTTTCCTTATCCTCTTTACTTGCTACGGCATAGTTAATATCGGTAAACTTAAAGACTTTTGAATATCTGTCTTTACCGACAAGAAAAATGCCGTCGGGATAAACTGCTCTTATGTCTATTGCATCCTGCACAGACTTTGGAACAGCCATACCGTCACCGAAATTATCGCTTATTCCTACGAGGCTTTTCAGCTTTCCGAGTAAGTCGAACATCCTTATCACTCCTTTCTATTTCGTCATAAAGGTTTATTGATTTAAATTTAAGTTCATTCGGCATAAGGATTTCAGAGCGAAGGTAAGCAAAGAAAGCCTTTTCTGCTGTCATACCGTGCCAACTGAAAAAGCCTATTGCCGCAAAGGGTGCTGCACCCAAGATACACACCCAGCTCAAGGTTTCAATACCGAATAAAGGTTTGAGTAAAAAGTACAAGCCTACGGCTACACCGCAGGCAAGAATTGAAAAGATAAATTGACGAAGTGACAGACCGAAGTAGACACTTTCGGTATAGTCACCGATTTCACGGTTTATCTTTACTTCCAAATAGCATCAGCTCCTTTGTCATTAAAGTCCCATCATTTCCTTAACAACACGGTCAGCCATTTTGACTGTGCCGACAAGGACAATCATGTTAAAGATAAGCTCGCCTACATAACTCCACACCTGATTAACAGCCGCCGCAGTTTCATCAACTACGGGCGGAGAATCTGCAAACAGAGAGAAGATTATGCAGCCGAGTACGATAATTGCACCTTCCAGACAAACAGCGGTATATGACTTGATAAAGCTCTTACCAACCGATGAGGAAGGCTCACCTGCAAATGATGAAAGAGGAACGGGTGCAATGGCTGTATACAGATAAATTTTGAAAAATCTGCCGTACACGGTCATTATCATAACGAATGACAGTACCGTAATGAAAAGACTGCCGATAAGAGTTACCGCCCACAAGGGAACGCTTTCCCAAAATCCGCAATCCTCAATGGCCGTTACAATACTGTCGGGCAAAACCGTCTGACTTACTGCACTCAATCCCGATGCTGCCATTATTTTTGATACAATGCCTTGCACAATTTCAATTAGCGCCATCATCAGTTCAAGTCCGTAGTCAATGGATGCTTTGGCAAGAATAAAACGGATGAACATTTTGACCGCAAGTTCAGGTCTTTTCATTTCCGCAAAGCTGCCGCAGGTTTTCATAACACCGACAACAAAAAAGAGCACTAAAAGCGAATAACCTATCGCCTGTAATGCTCCGTGTATATCTGTTATGACGTTCCATATTTCACCGCCCTTGAACTGTTCCGGGGACTGTGTTATTAAAAGCCATATTTCGCTTAATTTATCGTTCCAAGTTTCAAGTGATTTTTGCAGGTTTTGGACAACCCAATTACTCGATTCCATTGGATTCCTCCCTTCAATGTGCGAAAACGGGTTATTATCGCACTAATTGTTTTATAACTTTTCGGGATTTAAAACATATATCTTTTTTCCTTTTTCTTTGGCAACGTTTACTGTGTATCCGGTGCCTGAACTAGAACCATCCCAAACAGCAATAACAATTTCAGATTTTTCTACCATATACTCATTTCTTTTGCGCATACAATCAGATGTATATCGTTCTTGTAACACCGTATTGCAGTCACTTTGATTTAAAATACTGTAATATCTGTCCTTCATCCCTTTTGACCATCTGTCAGGTTGGCTTTGGCAAGGTATAGCACATTCCAATGTAATATGTGGGTGTTCATTCTTTAGTTCTAACACTATTTCACCACAAATCATATCCACTCCAATAGCCATACCTGAAATAAAATGAGTTGCTCCATGATTTACAATTAAATCTTCTATCTTTCTACATAGCATTCTTTTCATTTTTATGCACCTTGGATCTTCTTCATTAAATCCAAAAGGCAGTTTTTGAAGTCTGTGTCCGGTAAAGCATACTGTATTTTGTTTATGATGCATCATATTTTTACACTTCCTGTATAATCACTTTCAAATTAATTATACAGCAGTTTAGTGTCGAAAACCATCGAAAAACATAAAATTGTCTTATATATATAGTTACATAAATCCCGAAAAGTAACATAATTTTTTTACTTAACCCGTAATAAGGTCAAGAATTTCCTTTGCAAAGGTGATGATAATACCACCCGCAACGGTAAGGAAGCCGTTTGCTCTCTGTGAGGGGTCGTGTGACTTAAGTGAAAGACCGACCTGAACAACACCGAAGCCAAGAATAATCATACCGACAGCACGGATAAGACCGAAGATGAATGTTGAAAGGTTGTTTACAACAGCTACAGGATCATCAGCCGCAAAGGCTGTAAGACCGAGAGTGCATAACATCGTGATACAAAGGATTATGCCTACATAGGCCTTGTATCCTGTTCTTACCTTACCCTGCAAGGGTGACTTGGATGATTTTACGATTGAATTACTTTTTTTCATTAGATTTTTCCTCCTTATAAATATCTCTTAAAATTTCTTCAATTTCAATATTTGATAAAATAACGAAATCCTCTTCTTCCGTTACTTCCTCTTTTGCTTCGGCATCATTTTTGAGACTAAAGCATAAACCGCCGGATGAATAGTCATTGAAGCCGTGAACATAAGGCTCTGATTTTCCGTTAGCGGTTAAGTCAACATTAGGATGTTTTAAAATATTGTATTTTAAATCCATAATAGGTCTTTCTCCTCGGATAAAGAGCAGTGCATATTTGTTGTCGAGCATTCTGACCTCATCAGGTGTCAGAAGCTCTCGTCCTGCCATCTGGTAATTTGTTGAGTAACTACCGTTCTTGCCTTTGGACTGACCGTATGTGTTGGTATCAATAGTTTCTTTGCCGAGGAGCTTTGATACATATTCGTGGGTGCTCTGTTCGTTACCTCCGAGGTAGAGAAATTCATCACAGTTACCCACTATGCTTTCCCACTGTTTCTCAAAAAGAGCTTTGAGCTGTGCCATATTCTGTATGATGATTGATACAGAAATTTCACGGGAACGCATTGTTGACAAAAGCTTGTCAAAATCATCGGGCAATGCCACATTGGCAAATTCGTCCATTACAAAGTGAACATGAACTGGAAGTCTACCGCCGTGAACAAAATCAGCCTGATAATATAACTGCTGAAAAAGTTGAGTATATAACATACCTATAATGAAATTAAAGCTCATATCGTTATCGGAAATAAGACAGAAAACCGCCGTTTTCTCTTCACCGATTTTGTCAAGCTCCATTTCATCATTCTGTGTTATTGAAGCAAGTGAGTTAAGGTCAAACTTCTCAAGTCTTGCAAGTAATGTAATCTGAATTGATTTAAGCGTTTTACCTGCACCCTTTCTGTACGAACGGTAATATCTTGCAGCGATATGTCCCGGCTTTTGTGTTTCAAGGTCATCAAATAATCTGTCCAAAGGACTTCTGAATGTTTCATCATCCTCGCTGACATCACCCTGCCGTATCATATCAAGCACCATCGGGAAGTTTTGGTCTTCGGGAGGTGCCTCATAGTGTAGAAGAGATATTATAGCTTTGAGAAGTAGGCTTGCTGCTTGGTCCCAAAATGGGTCTTGTGCCTGTGAGCCTTTAGGTGTGGTGTTTTTAAAAATATTTGTCACAAGACGCTGAATATCGTTATCATCCTTGATATACACAAAGGGGTTATAACAGTCGCTTTTCTCCATATTGATAAGGTCGAGTATTTTTATCTTGTATCCTTTTTCTTCTAAAAGATAACCTGTGTCACGGAGAATTTCACCCTTCGGGTCAAGAATAATAAACGAGGTGTTGGCATTGACTATATTGACTTTTGCAAAGTGGAAGGTCTTACCCGAACCGGAGCCACCTACACATAATATGTTTAAGTTTCTTCTGTGCTTTCTGCCGTCAAGACCGATAGCAGTGTTTTGTGTAAGAATCTTATTCGCACATATATCTTTCTTTTCCATATACTTTTTCGATATTACTTCGGGTTTGCCCCATTTAGCGGAGCCGTGCTCCTCTCTGTGTCGGTAGTTTCTTTCACTTGAAATGTAAATACCGATACCCAAAACATACATCACAATGAAAATGAGGGCAGTTTTCAGACTGTCCTCACAGAAGGATATTTTAAAAGGATTTGCAAATGCAACACTTAAGTTTTCAATTATCCCTACAAGACCTTCACCCATATACGGTGCCGTTAAAAGAGCAAACCATATAACGGGTATTAAACCGCAGGCATAAAGTATAAGGTTGTTTTTAGATAACCTATCTTGCTTCATAACAGCTTCTCCTCTTATCTTTTTCAAGAGGTGCATCAATTATTTTCAGCAGTAATTCATCGACATCTTCTGTCGGTTTTTCTTCTTCAAGAAGCATATTGCGAAATTCGTTAAAGCCGTTAATCAAAAGGTTGTGTTCAAAGTCGTCCAGAGCTATTACACGCTTTCGTGACCTCATACAAACACTCCCTTATCTCGCATCTCTGTTTTTCGCTCTTGCCTCTATTGTTTTTTCCATCGATGTAATAATTGAGTTGGCTTCGCTGCGGATTTTCGAAAGCTCTTTTCTGATTTCCTTGGCACTTCTGTCCTCAAAAAGCTTCTCATTCTTTTCAAAGCCTTCAGGCTCAAAGCCCATTCTTCTGCAAGTGATGTAGGAAACAGCTCTTGCCGTAAATTCATTTGCTTCACGGTTGTATTCGCCCTTGTCCATACTTGCGTGAGCGATTTCCTTTGAAAGTGCTCTGAAAATTTCTTCAGCGGTCATACCCTGCATAATACGGATTTCATTTTTCTCTGAATCATAGATTGCAGGGATGCCTTCGGGCAAATCACTTCTTATCTCGACGGGAACGGGTGAAGTCTTAACAAGAATCTTAATGAGAATGTTTTCGTTGGGGAGCCTTCTGCTTCTGCGAGTATCTTCGGAATTAGTCTGTGTAATATCAAAGACCTTCTTCGCATTGTAGCTGACTCCCGTTGTGCCGTCCTCTCTTGTATATTCTTTACCCGGCTCAAGTATTGTAATTGCCTTTTCGCCCTTGTTGATATATACGCCCTGCTCCTGCCAATACTTTGAGTCACCGAGCTTTGCAGCTTCGGGCATCTGATGTGCAACCAAGATTGCGTTACTTACAGAGTATCTGTCAAAGCGGCTCTGAACATCAAGATAAGTTTTAAACTTATCTGTGTCCGTTAATCTCTTTGTGCCTTCTTCAAGCAGTTCATAAGCCTTTGCTCTGCTTTCCTGCCTCTGCTTTTTCCAATCGTCTTTGTTAAAAGTTTCGTTTGAATTTTCGTTAACCTCTGACATGTTCTTTATTTCCTTTCTTCTTTTTTTGATTTGGATGTGTAGGTGCTTTGCTTTGTGTGTTTTTCTTCGGTGCGGACTTTTCGTTTGCTTTTTCTCTTTCAATTTCCTCTCGGTAAAGTTTAAGCTTTCCTTTGATGGAAGGTCGCAAAGCCGCATCACTTTCGTCCCTTGAGTAACCCTGAGCTTCTCTGCTCACGGAAGTAGGCTCGGACAGACGGGATTTTTCCGTCCTCGCCTGAGAAGGGTTCGTAGAATAACTCTTCTCTTGTTGCTGTTGCTTTTTGCTGAAAAGCCGTTCAATAAATTCATTAGTCGGCATCTGACCGGGTGTGCTTCTGTTAGGTACGTCCTGTCTACCTTCCATAGATTTCTTGACCGCTTTTCGTATTGTCATCTGATTTGGTGTACCGAGCCGGAAGCGTTCAAAAATTCGGTTGACCTTTTCTGCATCTTCTTCTCTTACCATAATGTCACACTTACCGTCTTTGGCTTTGTTATCTTTTAGAACATGATACATAACCCCGTAACGCTTTGCTTCCTCGCAAAACTTTCTGAGGTGTTCGTCTTTGATTTCAAAAACTTTAATCGGCTTGTTTGTTTTAAGCATTTTTGTAAGAGAAGCTTTACCTACTGAAGTATTAGAATTATCCTTCATTGCGATAATAAGCAAGTTGGCAAGACGCTCAACATTGTCACCCGTAATCTTTGCAGCCACCTGAACTCCTTCCAAAGTCATTCGCACAATTTGTTCGGCAGCATCACCTGATGCGTTCATAATTCATCAACTCCTTCCTGCTGTTAATTTCTTTAGCCTGCTCTATTCGCTCGTCGATGACAGGCTTTTGTTTTTCAATTCTGTCACATATAACAATATCTCTCCGAAGTTTTTTTATCATCACGGAGAGATTGGAGATGTGTTCTCTGATTTCATTTTCTTCTTTTTCATCACCGCTTCTTATTGCGACTTTAAGTTTGTTACGAAGAATATCTCTTGCCTTTGTAAGCTCTGACAATTCATCCTTACAAGAAGAACTGAACTGCTCTAACTGCTCGTAGCTTTCAATATCGTTGTCACATAAAAGATTTTGCTGTTCAATCAGACGGTCAAGCTTTCTGACCTCCTGAAAGAATCGTTTTTGCAATTCCCTGTTTCTTTCAGGCCTTTCCTTTACAATCTTTACAACCGTAATAAAACGAACATAGACCTGCTGATAATTTTCATTGTCCAAATCCTCAAGATAATCCTCAACGGTGTTATCCTGTTCGAGAAGTTCAACTTTTTTTCTTCGTATGTTTTCTTCGATACGCTCAGCAAGTCTGTCGGGTTCGTAATCTTGTCCAAGATTTCTCAATCGTCTTGCTTTCGGAAACAACGGATGCGACAGCGTAACATACTTGTGACTGAAATCGAAAGTATATCCTCGCTTCTTCATCTCTCTGAAAAAATCATTTTCATTTTCCGAGAGATGAATACACTCATCAATATCTTTTCTGAAGATTACATTCTTTGTAACCTTGCCTGCCTTTTCCTCCATATACTCATAACGGCTTATGTGCTTTGAAGGTCCGGGATTTTCAATCACAGACAGACCGTACTCACGGCAAAGATTGTCAGACAGTTCTCTCATTCGTCTGTTGTTTGCTTTACAAGAGTTATACTTTTTTCCGTCAACAAATGAAACGGAATTAAGGACGAAATGATTATGACAGCAATCGGTATCAAGGTGTGTAGCTACAACTACTTCAAAGCTGTCACCCCACATTTGCTCTGCAAACTTCATTCCGATTTTGTGTGCTACTTCGGGCGTAACTTCACCTGGTGCAAAAGATTGATAACCGTGAAAAGCCAATATACCGTTTTTCTTACCGTATTCTTTTTTTGTTTCCTGCATCTGTTCGTAAGCAGAGGCGGGATTGCAGTTAAGAGCATTAACAAAAAGTTTCTTCTCTGTCTTCGATGACTTAGTCGCATAATCAAGTACATCTTTTAAATCTTCCTTGTCTTTAAGAGAAGTCTTTTCAATGTTTGCTGCATAGTCAATCACATGGTCGAGCCTGCAATCAACTTTCCAAAGACTAACCGTTGCCAACTCAGTACCTCTTTGCTTCGTAATGTTCACGGATGAACTTTTCAACTTCTCTTAATTTTACCAGCTCTGTATTTAAGTCAGGTACATTTAAAATTCCGTTTGCATTTGCATAAAACAAAATCTGATTGATGTTGTTACCGACAGCTCTGACTTCACGAATGAGTTTTTTATAATCAACAGGCGGAGCCTGCGGCGGTACATAGCCTTCAAGTAAAAGACGAATGAGCCTTCCTCGTTTTAAGTTTGTTTCCTTACAAAGTCTGCAAAGGTTTTCATATTCCTCTTCGTTTAAATAAACTTTTACTTGTACGGGTCTACTTCGCACGGTATCAACCCCTTCCTTTTAAAAATTGCAACGGCAACTGCTCCTGCAATATTTAAAGTCATACCGAGCAGAAAGAGACATACGTATGCTGCTGTGCTCATCGGCATCTCCTCCTTTCATTGGGGTCTTTTAGGGGTTACCCCCTAAACAAGCGGATTTGAGTACTCAAATCCATTGCTTGTTAATACTAATGCCATCAATTTTGCTGTTTTAATATATCTCGTCTATGAGGCATTCCTCGTAATCGTCCATAGGACAATTTTCACAATCCGCATCACACGTAATCGTGTTGTGTTCACCTTCGGTGAAGGCTTTGATGAGCATGGCTTCATCGCTCATGCACTTTGTAAGCAGGTCAGTGTTCTCGACGATGTCCTTGACTTTTCTTTCCGCTTCCTTGTCAGAGCGTGCCATAACCTTCATATCAATATTTCTGACCTGCATAACAATAACTTTGTACTCTTTCATTTTTCATCACCTCCTCATCTGCTTAAATCTTTTTCGGGATTGAAACGGACAGCATTGATTTCATCACCGACGGAATAAAATCTTTCGGGAAGTTTAAATTCTTTTTTTGTTTCTGCAACTTCTTCTTCGGTGAGGCTTATAAACTCATCACCGTTCGTACCGCAAATAAAACAAGTACCTGCGATAATGTCAACAACTCTTCCGTCATCGTCACGCATTGCTCGGCAAAAATCCAAGCCGTCATTCTTTCCGTCACGGTTGTGAATGACAACTCTGCTGTCAAGCTGATAAACATCAATACCGCCACCGACAATTTCTTTCATAGCTTCGTAGGTTGAATCAATCTCTATAACCTTTGCAACCTTGCCCGGCTCCATAAGAACAACTTTGATTTTTTCCTGCGGCTCAACTTCTTCTGCATCAAAATTGATTTCAGAAAAATCATCAGCATCAAGAATGTAATCACCCTTGTACCATTTTTCTGTTGCGATGTGCTGTGCTTCTTCCAAACTATTTGCTTCCACATACACATCTCTTTTCAACTTTTCGGTAATCGTCACCTTGTACTCACTCATAAAGCATCAGTCCTTTCATAAGAATTTTTATTTTCATTTATCAAGTGACACAGATAATCGTTCACATCTTTTCCGTAAGGTACAATGTGATTTATAACTTCATATCTCTCTGATAAAATTTTTGAAAGATGTTCTGCAACCTTTTGTCCCGGCTCATCGTTATCAAGGTGAAGATGAATTGTTTTTATTCCTTCGCCCTTTTCTACAAGCGATGAAAGAGCAAGAGGTACAACAGAAAATTTCTTTGTAATGTTTACACCGGAAAGAGAAACAAGGCACTGATCTTTTAAATCAGCGCCTTGCATTTTTTCTATTGTCATATATGAAAGTAAGTCTATTGCACTTTCAAAAATGTGAATTGAATCTGCATCCATTTGTGTCAGACGAAATGAAAATCTTTTATCGCTTCCGCTGACATCACAGAAAAATCTTTTTGTGTTTGTTGAACGCATTGTAGCGTACCTTGCCGTTCCTTTTTCATCGAAGCCGACAAAGACAACATTGTTACGGTAAGAGCTTTGATAAAGCATACCCTTGTCAATGAAAAAGTCTATGACTTCTCTTGAAATTCCTCGACTCATAAGATATGAAACTACTTTGTCATTGTTCTCTGCTTTCTTCGGCAGAGAAAACCTCTTAGGAGGCGGCTTTGCCTTGTGAAAAACCTCCTTTGGTATAACCGTCTGTGTGCCGAGAATTAAACCTACCGCATCAAGGAATTGCATTCCTTTGACTTTAATTAGATAATCGAGAGCGCTCTTGCCGCCGATACCTCTTGACCACCACATCCACCGTCCGTTAGAAATCTTAAGGCTGTCGTGAGTTCGAGTGGAATAAACTTTTCTTGAAACTTTTTTAAGCTCGTAAGGCTCATAGTATTTCAGATAAGTCAGCAGGTCCATTTCTCTTGCACGGCTTATATCACTTTCAGAAAACCGTGTCATACTATCGACTGTCCCTGCCTGCTCTTTTTTTCATAAGTGATACAAGCTCATCAGCAGTGTTTTCAATGCAGTCAAGAATTTCTTTCATGTGGTCGCCTTCATGCTTTTCCCAAGCACCGAACAATTTACTGAGAGGTTCTTTCTCCTTCAAAAGAGCCTTGCACTGTTTAGGTTCCAACTCATTTTCTTCGAGAGATAAAAGTATGTCTTCTCGTATAACAAGTTCATAGGCACACTCAATAACTGTTTCGGGTGTTGAGTTTTTAAGTTTTTCTATGAACTCTCGGTGTTCATTTTGCATCTTTTCATAAAGCAAAATGTTTAATTCTTCTGACGTCATTTAATACAACTCCTTAAATTAAAATTAGGGCAAGTGATAAGCTCTGCCCTGAAACTTTGTTTGCATTTGTTGTTGCACTTTTTACATTGTTCGTTGTATTCTATTATACATTTTTGATTTTGAAAGAACTTCCATTCTTTCTTTTTGCGTTCATTCAAGTTCTTAACTAAAGAAACGATTGAAGATAAAAGATGCGAGGAAAAGCTTCTTATTTTATCTTGCATAGCTTCTTTCTTTTCTTTCAGGTTCATCAGAACTTACCTCACCTTCATCAATCTCATTGTCCTTGTGGTCCATATCAAGCAGAGCATTAAGCTCAGCCAAGCGTTCACTTTTCTCTTTGAGCTCCTGCTCCTTCGGGAAAGGTCTTGCTATTTCAGCCTTTGCATTTTCAATCTGCTTTTCTGTTTCCGCAAGCTTTTCCTTGCAAGCTTCAAGTCTATCAGGCAAACGGGATATAAGGTTATCAAGTCGAGTGATGTTACCCTGAATGTCAGCACCGACAGATATGCTGTGCTGTAATGCACCTTCAAGAGTTACATTGTATTCTTTCTCAAAGCTGTTAAAGGATAAGTACATATTAAAGCCACGGTAAGTACCGATGTATTTCTTTTCGGGTGAAGTCATTGCATGACACAATTCAAGAATAGCGGAGCCTGCCGCTTTCTTATCATTATGTGCGACACCTTCAATCACCATAGTAGATATACCGTCCTCAACCGGGAATGTGTTATCCTTTGCAAGCTGAATGTCATTCTCATAACCTTCAATAAGGATTTCGTATGTCTTTATGTCTGTCGGGAATTTCTTTATCAGCTTATCCTCAAGAGCGTATCTCTGACTTAAATGGCTCTGATAAAGAAGCTTAAGTTTTGAAACCTCAATATCCAAGTCCATCTTCTCCTTGATATACGGATTACCCGTTGCAAGAGCTTTAATCTCGGCATAAGATAACGCCTGCTCGTCAACATCTTCTGCTGAACGCACGGGCGATTTGGAAGTCATAATCTGACCGATGAACTTCTGCTTATTCTCTACAAGCTGATAGAGATAAGCATCAAAGGTTTCCTCGGTAACATAAGAGTAAATCTCTACTTCGGGATTTTCGTTACCCTGACGGATAATTCTTCCCTCGCGTTGCTGCAAATCTGCGGGTCGCCATGGACAGTCTGTGTGATGAATTGCGATTAGCTTCTTCTGCACATTTGTACCTGCACCCATCTTAGCCGTACTGCCTATAAGAACTCTTATCTGTCCTTCACGGACCTTGGAAAAGAGTTCTTTCTTTTTTGCTTCTGTGTCGGCGTTATGGATAAATGCTATTTCATTTTCGGGTACACCTTTTGCAATAAGCTTCTTTTTAATATCATCATACACATTGAACTTACCGTCATTGTGCGGAGTGGAAAGGTCGCAGAAGATAAGCTGTGTTGATTTATGCTCGGCTGTCTTTTTCCAAATTTCAAAAACATTATCTGCACATACAGATACCTTACTGTCAGGTTCATCGGGAAGCATTTCATTAGTAAGGCGTTGGTCAAGTGCCAGCTTTCTGCCGTCATTGGTTATGAGCAGCATATTATCTTGGCTTGAATCAACCATTTTGTTTCTTACCTTTTCAGCTCTCTCACCGAGTGAAGCAACAATCTCTTTTTGAATATCTGTAGGCTTTACCGCAATATTGTGGTAGTTAGCTTTTGGAACGGGGAGATTAAGCATATCAGCCGTCTGTATATCTGCAACTTGCTTGAACATCATCATAAGTTCAGGAAGGTTGTAAAACTTTGCAAAGCGAGTCTTTGCTCTGTATCCCGTACCTTCGGGAGCAAGCTCAATGGCAGTAACGGTTTCACCAAAGGTGGATGCCCAAGAGTCAAAGTGCTGAAGCCTTTTATCCGAGAGTGCGTCATACTGCAAATATCTCTGCATAGTATAAAGCTCTACCATTGAGTTTGAAACGGGTGTACCCGTAGCAAACACAACACCTTTGTTCCCGGTGACTTCATCAAGATAGCGGCACTTCATATAAAGGTCGGATGACTTCTGTGCTTCCGTCTGTGCTATACCGCCTACATTACGCATCTTCGTATAGAGGAAAAGATTTTTGAAACTGTGAGCTTCGTCAACAAAGAGCCTGTCAATGCCCAATTCTTCAAAATTGATTACATCGTCCTTACGGCTTTGGTCGTTGAGCTTATCAAGTTTTACTTCAAGAGATTTCCTTGTTTTCTCAAGCTGCTTAATGGTAAATCTTTCACCTTTGTCATACTTTGCCTGCTCAATACCGAGAGTGATTTCATCAATCTGCTGTTCAAGCATATACATCTGTCTTTCGATACTGATGGGAATTTTTTCAAACTGTGAATGACCGATAATAACAGCATCATAGTCACCCGTAGCAATTCTCGCACAGAACTTCTTTCTGTTCTTGGTTTCAAAGTCTTTCTTCGTTGCTACAAGAATGTTTGCAGACGGATAGAGCTGTAAATATTCCGTTGCCCACTGCTCTGTAAGGTGATTAGGAACAACGATAAGTGACTTGTTACAAAGACCGAGCCTCTTGCTTTCCTGTGCCGCCGCAACCATAGTAAAGGTTTTACCCGCACCAACAACATGAGCGAGAAGCGAGTTACCGCCGTACATAATTCTTGCAACTGCATTTACCTGATGCTCTCTCAACTTAATTTCGGGATTCATTCCGCTGAAAGTAATATGACTGCCGTCATATTCTCTCGCTCTCATTGAGTTGAATGTATCGTTATACATTCGGCATAATCTTTCCCGTCGCTCCGGGTCTTTCCATATCCAATCCTGGAAAGCCTGCTTAATCATTTCCTGCTTACCCTGTGCGATGGCAGTTTCTTTTTTGTTGAGAACGGGTTTACGGTTTCCGTATTCATCCTCAACATAGTCGAAGATACGGACATCCTTAAGATTGAGAGTATCTTCAATAATCTTATATGCGTTAATTCTCGGTGTACCGTAGGTGTTTTCGGCCATAACATTCATTCTGTCGTGGCTCTTACCCTTGATTGCCCATTCTCCCGTTATCGGTGAGAAATTTACCTTCATATTGTACTGACAATATCGTGGAGTTCTTAATGTTTCAAAGATAAAATCCTGAACATCATCGGTAGGAAGCCAAGTCGCACCGAGACGGACAGAGATTTCACTTGCATCCAAATCCTTCGGCTGTACCTTTTCAAGATATTCAACATTGATGTTGTAATCTTCGGGATAAAGCTCTGCACTTCTTTTGGCAAGTGCCAGCTTTTCACGGACATTACCCGAAAGGTATTCATCTGCTGTGATATATTTGTCCTGACCGTCACGCTCGTGGGTGTGTAAGGGATTAAGGAAGATTGCACCCTTAAGCTCTTCAAAAAGCTCCTGCTCAGTCTTACCTGAAAGAGAACACATATACGGCATATCTACTCTTGCCTTATCTCCGATTGAAACGGCCAGTGCTTCACTTGCTGTTTCAACGGAGGTGACCTTAATATGCGGCTTGATTGTTCTCTTGGTAAACATATCTGCTTTTCTTTTAAGCTCTCCGTTTTCACCGATAACCTCAAGTGAACAAAGAAGATAATATGAGCTGTCATCAGAGAAAACCAAACGGTTTGCTCTTGAATTTATAAGGCCGTATTTCTTCGTAAATCGGTCATAAACCTCGTTGAGCTTATCCTGTGCTGATTGTATAGCCGAGTCGGGATAATCCTCTGTCTGAAGCTGTATAAGCTCTCTGACGCTATCTCTTATCTCAACCATACCCTTGATACGGTTTTCTGCAGTTGCAGAAACTTCAACAGCATTCATTCGGCTGTTTTCTCTGTAATACACCTGACCGTCAACAACAGTAAAGCTGAAATTCCTTACATTGGGGTCTGCAGGTATTGAGTTATCAACCGCTTCTCCCGCTTCCTGAATTTCAACCTCTGTTATCTCTGCGTGGATATTCTGTACTGCTTCACTCAAAAGGTCAGAAAGCTCTCTGTCCTCATAAGGCTTGCAGGTAAGGGACTGACCGAACTGTGATGATTCCATAACCATTTCGCCAAGCACCATTTCGGGATGATCTACGAAATATTTGTTATATTCGTTACCGTTTTCATCACGATCAAGATGCACCCAATCAGGCTCCTCAGTCACAAGGGTATCTCTCTTTTGCAAGAAGATAATATCCGATGTTACCTCCGTTCCTGCATTAGCCTTAAAGGTGTTATTAGGCAAACGAATAGCACCGAGAAAATCAGCTCTCTGTGCTATATACTTTCTGACATTAGAGTTTCTTTTATCGAGTGTACCCGATGAGGTAATGAAAGCAATAACACCGCCGGGGCGTACCTTGTCAAGTGTCTTGCCGAAAAAGTAATCGTGAATAAGCCAATTATGCTTGTTATACTTTCTGTCGGACACACCGAACTGACCGAAAGGCACATTACCGATAGCTATATCAAAGAAACTGTCAGGCAGGTCTGTTTTTTCATAACCCTGTACCGCTATGTTTGCTTTCTGATAAAGCTGCTGTGCAATTCTGCCCGTAATACTGTCAAGCTCGACACCGTAGAATTTACTGTCCTTCATACTTTCGGGAAGCATACCCATAAAGTTACCGACACCGCAGGAAGGCTCAAGAATGTTACCCATCTTAAAGCCCATATTTGTAAGTGCTTCATACATTGAACGGATAACAACGGGAGGAGTATAGAAAGCGGTAAGTGTGCTTTCTCTTGCGGCATCATACTCTTCGGGAGAAAGAGTAACGATAAGTTCCTTAAACTCATCTGCCCAATTTTCTTTGCTTTCGTCAAAGGCATCGGCAAGACCGCCGAAGCCTACATACTTTGAAAGGATTTCCTGTTCTTCGGGTGTAGCAAGTCTGTTTTCAAATTCAAGATTATGCAAAAGGTTTATTGCATCCATATTAGCTCTGAATTTTGCTTTAAGACCGCCTACACCGAGGTTATCATCGGTTATGACAAAGTTATGCTTCTGACTTTCGGGAATGTCAGGCTTGAGAAGTTTAGGTTTAGGCTCCTCTTTCTTTTCCCAAGACGGAGTAAGGTCTGCTTCTTCAGTCTTAATTGTCTGAATAACCACATCAAAGGGCAGACCGCTTTTTTCACCTGAAATTTCTTCAACCTTTTCAGTTGTGTAGCTTTGTTTCGGCTCTGCAAGGTGTTCACGGACAAAATTTATCTTCTCCACACGGTTTATCGGATAAAAAGATGAGGTGTCCCTCATCGACACGTCACCAAAGACGGGGTCAATTTTTTCGATGATGTACTTATCACCGTCAATTATGACCTCTTTACCGATAAGGTCTGCGTCACTGAGTGGAGTAATTCTTGCCTTTTCGTCCTGCAACGCTTTGATTAAAACATTTGCAAGGTTGATGTCATTTTCATCCGTGCCTTCTTCAGATATGATTTCTTCCAAGCCTTTAATGGCTTTATCAATATCTTCGGGAGTCTGTAAATCAGACGCAAGCTTTTCTGCAAGTTCTTCCTTGCGTTCACCTGCTTCAAGATAATCACGGAAATCAAAGAAATCAATGTCCTCATAAAAATCAGCGAGCTTTTCAAAAAGGTCTTTACTAAGATAAGGACTTGGTACTGTTGCAAAACGCTGTGGCGGGTCAAGCTCATTTAAAAACTCAATGGGAATGGTATTTCCGTCCTTGTCCATATACACGGCGATAAACATTGTTTCACCGGCTTTAGCATCAGCTTTAATATCCTTTTCAAAGCTGTCAGCATTGGTGTATTCTATGGTATCACTTCTTTTACCGTCAGCATCAAAGTAATCTATTCTGCCGACGGGAGTTGTTTCCTTCGGTTCTTCCTTATGAATTGATACTATTGTGGCCGTATCTCTTTCACCGTTTTCAAGTGATGATACAGTTACATCAAAGCCTCTGTCATTAAGAAGGTTGATATATGTTTCAAGTGCGTGCTTCGGCAACCCGACAAGCGGAGCTCGTTCATCATTTCCAATAGGTCTTGATGTGAGTATAAGGTCAAGAGCTTCCGCAACTTTTTCTGCATCACTATTGTATGCCTCAAAGAAATCTCCGACCTGATAGAGAACAATGGTATCGGGATGTTCCTCTTTAATCTTAAGGTAGCTTCTGTATAGCGGAGTTAAGTTGTTACTCTTTAAGGAAATGTTATATATATCAGCATATTCCTTAAAGCTACCAAGCAGCTTTTCGTCCAAGCCGAGAACACCGCCGTCTTTATCATAGACAAAAACTTCATCGGTTAAGAAACGGTAGAAATCTCTGCCTTTCCAAGTGTTATCTTCATCCTTTGCAACAAGTGTTCCGTCCTCATAAGAAAGCTCTATATCCTCAATTCTCAGTGCAGAAAGAACATTATACAAAACCTTTGTTTCTACTGTTTCAGGCTGAACAAAGGTAAGAACAGGCTTATCCATTTCCTGTGCCGCAGAAAGAATTGAAGTCATTGTTTCATCCGTTATATCCTTCAAATCGGGATTACCGTGAAATTGCTCTAATGCTTTTCTGAAATCCTCGGTACTGTTATCTGCAAGCTCTTGTCTTGCGACTGTTCCGAGATAATCAAAAAAGCCGTCCGCTTCTTTATGAGCATCGGCGGCTTCAAATACATCTGCAAGATAGAAGTGGTTTATAACGAACTGACCTTTACCGTCATTACCGTCGGAATTGTAATAGAGCCAATCAAAGCTGCCGTTTTCCTTGTTGATAAAGAAAGCATCAGTATAATCGGCATCCAATTCATCAGGAATAGATAAAATATCTTCTGACGGTGCAGGATACCTGTCAATAACACCCTTATCCAATGTCGCTACAACAAGACCGACATTGTTTTCATTAAGCTTCTTTTCGCAATAGCTGAGATTAAAATCAAGCACCTGAAGAAAAGGTACAAAGACATTTCCGTAGAAATTCTTTCTGCTTACAACATATCCCGTGTGCTTTCCGAGAATTTCAGCATCCTTGCCGAAAGCAAAATAAAAGGGACCTATATGAGTAAGAAGCACACCGTCAGGGTTTTCCTTTTTGGTCTGCTCATACTGAATGATAAAGTCAGGCTTATTACTTTCATCAATTTCTGCTTCGGGCTGCTCTGAAAAAGAAGGTCTTTCTACCTCAATTTCTATTCTCAAATGATTGTTTGCAGGATTTTCCTTAACCTTTTTCTCAAAGTCATCTTTTGAAAGCTCTTTTGTAAACAGAGGAAATTTACTGTCACTTAAAATAACGGGTTCTTCAAGAGAAACAATGTTGTATTCATCTGCACCTATATATACTGTATCACCGAGCTTATATTCATAACGGTATTCCTTCGGAGCTGTCATTTCACCCGGAGCATCACGGATAAGTTCACGAATATCATTCTCTCTTTTTCTCTCTATCTCTTTCAGTGTTTTATCAGCAAGCCATTGAGGATAGTTTGCTTTTTCTTTAGAGTTAAGATATCTGTCAAGATTGATAAGCTCTGATATGCGTTTTTCAATGTAGTTCCATTTAAGAAGAACACGCCTTTGCGGTACGCTATAATGGTCAGAAATCTCAATGCCCTTTGCATCGTGATTTTCCCAATAACCGCTACCGGGAATTACACTTGTTCCTCCGCCCGTGCCGTACTCATTTTTAAGAAACTTAATGTTATCTTCCTTTGACAAACTTTCTGAAAAGTGTCGGTAAATACGCATCTTACCTTCACTGAAGCCGCTTCCGACACCGAGAATATAGTCAATAGCCGCCTGCGGTAAAGGAAGAACGGCATCCTTTACCTTATCACCGATAAATTCAATCTGTTTATCAGCACTAGGCAAAAGCAAAGCCTGCGGGTCTGTCCATTCTTCAAGAAGAATCATTCCGAAAACCGATCTTTCAATATTGTGCCATTTACCCCACGATTCTTTTTCGGGAGCATTTCTGTCACCTCTGAAAAAGCGTATAGCATCGGAATATGCTTCTATACCTGCCTTTACTCCGTTTGAAAGGGTTATTTCATAAGGCTCGGAGGTAAAGAAGGACTTAATAAAATCGCCACGTTCCTCTCTGTCAGAATGACTTTCATAGAAGGTGGCGATTTCATCAATATGTGAGCGAAGATAAGTTCTTAAAAGCTCATTTTTTTCTTTGTCTTGGTGATAATAGTCAATGCCGCTTCCACGGCCATTGAAGTCGTGTCCGCTTAACTGTAAATCAGTTCCTTGAGAACTATTTCCTCTGCCGAGTGTTTGATGTTGTTCATCATCTGCACCCAAAGCATCTGATTGCTCTCCTTGAGTTCTTCTGTCACGCCCTGAGATTTCATCATCTGTTCGGTCAGACGCTCCAGCATCTCGTTTGCTTCGTCCTCGGTCTTCTTGAGGGTTCTCATCAATGTACCCTTGGTTATCAGAAGCATGTACATTCCCGACTTGTTCTGCTGCAGGAATTTCATCCTCATCATACCGTACCTGCCAAGAGTAACGTTCTCCTCCTCCGGAAGTTTGATGTTCGGTATTTTGTAATCTCCGACCTGTCTGTACTGAATCTGTGACATTTTCATTGCTCCTTTCGGTAATTTCTTTTTCTTTTGCACCTTCATCATAGTCAATTTCCTTTTCTTTGACAAATGTGCGATTCCTTTTTCTCTCATTTTTCTGAAGATTTTTTACCGTGCTTTCAATTTCTCTTATACCCATTTCGGAAATGTCGCTCAGAGCATTACCGAGCTGAACAACAACCTCGTGAGTGTTGAAATTGAAAATAGCCTTGAAATCTTCAAAATCATAGAATGAGTCAGCATCAAGACCGCATCTTTTCATCATCATATATCCGATACTGCTTGAAAGTGCATCCTTAAAGATTACAGAGATATTGTCAGAATCAAGCTCTTCAAGAAAACTGCCTGCCTTTACCTCTTCAAGAACAAAGATATAGTCGAGGGCATTATCCTCAACCAAGTTTCTTGCAGTATCGTCAATAACAGATTCAAGACCGCCATCTGCTACCTCACCGAAAGCATTGCTTAAGGCTTCGCTTATCTCACTGTGGTATCTTTCCTTAACCTCCCAACGGGGTACCTCATAGCCGTAAAATGAGTTGGTGTCCGATACATCAAAAACATATCTTAACCTTTGTTTGCCTGATGCGTAGTCAAACAAGGCAATACCCGATGCGCCTCGGTTAACCCAACGCTGCATCTTTTCGTTCCAAAAGCCTATTTCGGCGCAAGCCGTTGCTTCGGGCTTTTGTGCATATATGAGTAACTGTTCGCCAAAGTTGTATTTATAGTTATTGGAAGCCGTTTTAAGAAAGGCTTTCCAATCCTCAAAGCTGGCAGTTACTTTTTGGATTTGGTCGTTGTAGATTCCTGTAATATATTCGTATTTTCCTGACATTCAGGCTTCACCTCACCGTCATTCATTACTTTCTCATACTTTACAAGGAAAGAGAAAAGCTTATTCTGCTTGACGCTTTCCATAATCTGATAAATCATAACAACATCAGCAAAGGTTATATCCTTTGCATCCATAAGGTCTTTGGGTGTAAGCTTTTTAATTTCATCCTCGGAGCTGATACCGAGAGAAACAAGCTTTTCAAGTGCTTTAAACTTTTTAGCTACTTCGTTTGGTACTTTCGCCATCTTTTTTCACCTTGCTTTCTTCAATTTCTGATAAGATTTTTTTATAGCATATACCACAAACATCTCCGTTGTGATAGCAGCATGAAGCACATCCGAGTGCCTTTTCATCAACAAGCATAACTGACGATGTGTTTCATCGTGCTTCACCTCTCTGTCTGTCCTTCGGCTCTTTATATGTGCCGTGTTCGTTGTAATTCTGAGGGTCGGCAAGAGGTGTTATCCAACCGTTTATGATACCACCAAGCATTGCTTCTGCCTGCTGTTTTGTAATACCTATTTCACGGTTATGACCGTCAGCAAGCTCTCTGTTCTTTTCGGGGCTGTCATAAGCATTACTTACATCTGTTACCTCGTATTCGCCTTTGGTGATGATAATAAGTCTGCCGCTTTGCGGGTGAACAGCATAGCTTCTTTCAGGAAGCGAGGAACGAAGCGGAATAACCTTGTTTTTGTTATTCTCCATAAGCTCTGCAAACTCGCAGATATGATAGAGATTACCGCCGATTTCGGTGTGGTAATCGTCAATATACCTGCAGGTTTTATCAAGCTTTTGTCCGTCAGGATACTTTATTCTGATTTTGTCACCGTCGGGAATGGTGAATGTTCTTCGGTATGAGGAAGTTATAAACCTGATACCTTTACTTGCACAGACAAGATGATTTTCGAGAAAATGCCTTACATAGCAGTAACAGTAAAGGTTGTATTCACCCTTGTTGGGGTTAAGTCTTAAAAGATAAGTGTAATTATCCGTGTCAACTCTGACACCGTAATACTGATTATCTGCACCGCTGTACTGCTTTGCACTACTGCGACAATACTGACTGAGCTTTGTTCTGTCAGAGAGCATATTGCCGTATTTTTTATCGAAACGAAGGGCATTGATTACCTCATCAAACTCCTTTGAAAACTCGTCGCTCTTGAAAAATGCGGAAATCTCATTCCAAGTGGAATGAAATTCCTTACCGTTTGAGCCGAGATCTGCACGAAGATAACCTATACAGGCTGTCTGATGATAAATCTGACTGCTCTGCTTAAAGGTATATTTTTCAAGATTTTCCGTAATGGGTGTTACATTAAGCTGTGTCATCTTGCATCCCTTTCCTTTCTTCTGTGGGCAATTTCCTTCTGAACTACATCAAGTCTTTCCTTTGCCCAATCGGGAAGGTCGTCCTTTTCAATAACACCGAGAATATCCGAGCGTTCATATCTTGCCTCTTTACCGCTGTAAAGATTTGTGCAGAAACAGGCAGATCCTCTTGAATTAGGCTCTGCACCAAAGCCGCCTGTACAAAGCTGCAACTGCTTTGTTGCAATCTGATATTCGGGCTTGAACACATCAGCACGGATAACAACTACCTTGTTTTTTATCCTGTCATCAGCTTCAAGCACCTGACAGCCTTCCTTTGTAATAGGTGTCATATCAACGGTGATTTTTGATTTTTCATCCATAACCTTTTCCGCTTCATTTTTTACTCTTTCAGCGAATATCTTGACGATTTCCGCATAGTCACCGCCAACAAGAGCATCGACATATCTTTCAAAAATGCCGTTGTTTTCATAGTTGGCTACTACAAATCTTTCATCAGAAGCAGCAGTTTTGTCCTCACCGATTATGATTTCTTTTGTGCCGATTTCAAATGCTGTGGTAACCTCATAATTACCTGCCATTCTTTTTTCTGCCATAATATATACCTCCTTTTATTCGTTTTTAGTTGTGAGCATTACAGAAAGACCGAGAGGGGTAAAAGAATAGCTTTTTGTACGGTCAAATCTGCTTTTGTTGTGTTCCGTTCTCAAAATATATCCTTTGTGGCGAAGTCTTTTAAGAGCGCCGTAAACGGCACACTTCCCCATAAAGGGAAATACTGCCGTAAAATTGTTTACAGAGCATCTGTACCACAATTTACCCCAAAGAATGAAGCCTTTTTCTTTCTGTTGCTCGTACAAATATCCTGCGATTAAAGCAGAATTTATACCGCAATTTTCCGCTATGATATTACTGTATTTACAAGTCATAATTCTAATCCTTTCTCAAAGAAAAAGGACTGCTCCTTTTCTTTGAGAAGGAAACAGTCCAAAAGTATTTGTTATTTTAATTTATCTTCCGATATACCAATCGTCATACGCCGAATCTGTCAGGCGTACTGCATCAGCCTTGGAAGCTCTTATTATCATACCCGAAGGTGTCCAGAAATCTCTCTGCTCAATACATACCGTGTAGTCGCCGTCGGGATACCATAAGGGTGTGAAATGAACATAACCGTATGTGCCGTTTTCTCTGAAACGCCATTTATCGTTGTTAAGCTCAAGTGTTCTGTAATTATCCTCTGTGCTTTCATATCCGAATTCGGGGAACAAGGCTATGGCATACTGTGAGGATGTGTAGCTGTCCGTATTCGGAATATTATATCCTACAACGGAGCTTACGGAGTTTGTAAGAGAAAGTGCAAGGCCGTAGCCTGACTTCATATTCCACATACCGCTTACCTTTTTAGCCGTTTCTCCCGTTGCGGGAGTAATATACGGTGTGGTATTGGATATGCCTATGGCATATTCGTACTTTTTGAATGTGCCGTTTTCATATTTCCATAACCACCAAGAAGCCGCACCGCTTGTGGTTGCAGGCAAGGTCGGTGTACTGAAGCCGCTCGGCTTTTTCTTTTCAAACTGTGTATCGGGTGTTTCCGAAATGATATACGGCACGGTTGAATTATACATTGTTTTCTTGTTATATGATGCTCCGTCATCAATTATTTCACCCGTTATTTTTACCTGCCCGCCGTTTAACCCTGTCGGCACCTTCCATTTGAAATACAAAAGGTTTTTATCACTGCCCGGCACAACAACATTCTCTATTGTTTCAGTGTG
>JAZRFT010000050.1:0-46145 GCA_045643805.1 Acutalibacteraceae bacterium | reverse complement strand
GATTTTAACCTGTTTTCTTTCAGGCTCTGAAAGTTTGAGTTTTATTTTCATAATGACCTCTTTATTTTTTATATTCTTACGGGAAGAACAAGGAAGAAGAAGCTTTCGCCTTCCATGGGAAGAAATACGATAGGCTGATTTGATGAAGACATCTGAATTCTGATTTCCTGTTCGTCGCAAACCTTAAGGCAGTCGAGAACAAATCTGTTATTAAAGCCTATTTCGATGTTGCTTCCTTCAATATCTGCGGCAATTTTATCCGTAGCAGTACCGATAGCGGTAACGGAAGAAAACTTGATAATACCGTTTTCAACCGTACATCTTACAGGGCTTGAACGGTCGGTAATAATAAGTGATGTTCTTTCAATACATTCAATTATACTTCTTACAGGCACTGTAATCTGTGTTGAATGTGACATGGGAATCGCTGACTTATAATTAAGGAAGTTACCTTCAAGAAGTCTTGAAATAATCTGATACTCACCTATTTTAAAAATAATATGTCTGTCACCTACTTTAATTTCAATAGGCGTATCATCATCGCTTGTATTCTTCTGAATTTCACCGAGAGTTTTTGCAGGAACAACAAAGCTGAGAGCTCCGTTCTGTTCTTCATCGTAGCTTATTTCCTCACGGCGGACGGCAAGTCTTGCACCGTCAACTGCAACAAGAACAATTTTGTTCTGAGTAATTTCAAATTTAACACCGTTGTGTACAGGATTTCTTTCACCGGTTGAAACGGAGAAAATAGTCTTTTTAATCATATCCTTTAAAAGACCGAGACCTACAACAACAGGTGAGAACTTATTAAGTGAGGGAAGCTCGGGATAATCATCAGCATTGGTAGCAATGATTGAATAGTCAGCTTCACCGCTCTTTATTTTTGCAATGTTTCTGTCGTCAGTTTCGATTGAAATACTGTCATCAGGAACCATTCTTAAAATATCGCAGAAGTTTTTTGCATTAAGAACAATTTTACCCTCACTTCTTACATCTGCATCAATAATAATTGTTGAGCCTACCTCAAGGTCATATCCTGTAAGCTTGATTTTATCGTCAAATGCCTCAATAAGAATACCCTCGAGTGAAGGGATTGTAGATTTACCTGAAACTGTTCTCTGAACGCTGAAGGCTGCTTTTGCAAGCTCTGCGCTGTCACAAATGATTTTCATAAAAACTGCTTCCTTTCCGCTTTTGCGTATGAAATGTATATTTTTAAATAGTAGTAGTAGTAGGTGGTGTTGAAATGGTGGAAAAAGTGAATTTTTCCAGATTTTACAGCATTTTCAGGGTCTTTTTTTATGTTATAAAAAATGTGTAAAATCAAAAGTTTTCAACAGGGTGAATTTTTCAAATGTTATAAATGTTGAAACTGTTATGTGGAATGTCAGTTAGTTTGTGGAAAATTTACTGCTCATTTATATTTTTGATGATGTCATCAACGGTAGCCTTAAGAGCAAGGTCTTTTTCAATTTTTGCTTTACTTTCCTTAAGAGAGTAAATTATGGTTGAGTGATGCTTGTTGCCGAATTCATTACCGATTGCCTTGAGTGAAAGTCCGGTAACACGGTCAACAATGTAAATTGCAACCTGCCTTGCAAGGGAAATATTCGCACTCTTTTTTGAAGAACGGATATCAGCGGCGGAAACATCAAAGGTTCTTGCAACCTCATTGATGATATTTTCAACGGTAACAGGAGTAGGCTGATTGTCGTTTATAATGTCGCTGATAGCTCTTTTGGCAACGGCAATGCTGGGTGTTGTGCCTTCAACCTCCTGATAAGCGCTGATTTTTTTAACAATACCTTCAAGCTGACGGATGTTCTTTTTGATGTTTTCTGCAATGAACTTTACAACATCGTCACTTAAAATAATGTTTAGGTCGTCAGATTTCTTTTTAACAATTGCCATTCTTGTTTCAAGTGTAGGCGGCTGAACGTCAGCGATAAGACCCATTTCAAATCTTGTACGGAGTCTTTCCTCAAGAGTCATCATTTCTCTCGGGGGACGGTCAGAGGTGAGAACAATCTGACTGCCGTTGTTTTTAAGTGCATTGAAGGTGTGGAAGAATTCTTCCTGGGTGGTTTCGGTTTTTGCAATAAACTGAATATCGTCAACAAGAAGAACATCACAGTTTCTGTACTTTTCGTGGAAAGCATAAGTATTGTGATTTCCGATATAATAAATAAGCTCGTTTGTAAAAAGCTCACCGCTTGTGTAAATTATTTTTGCATCGGGACGCTGCTGCTTGATTTCATTCATAATAGCAAGCAGGAGGTGGGTTTTACCAAGTCCTGAATGACCGTAAATGAAAAGCGGGTTATAAGTAATGCCGGGATTATTTGCAACGTTGAGCGCGGCGGCATGGGCAAAGCGGTTTGAAGAGCCCGTGATGAAATTATCAAAGGTATAGTCGTGCTCAAAGGACTGGGATTCTTCCGTTGTTTCTTTTTTCTGTGATTTTGTTTCACCGGGAACAAGGAAAACAATTTCAACCGTAAAGCCCAGAATTGATTCAAAAGCACTTGTAAGGGCGTTCATAAATTTATCGAGGATAATATTCTTTTTAAATTCACTTATGGAAAGATAAACTGTGTCATTTTCAAATTTAACAAATTCAAGGGGACTGAGCCACACGTTGTAAGCAACTTCCGTTACCTGGCTTTTAAGCTGTTGTTGAACAAGTTCCCAGATTTCAGCAAAGGAATCCATATTTTACCTCCTGTTATATATAAAAATTATAATTAGGCCTCTATTTATATATATAAATAAAATTATAATATAAAATAAAATACATAATAATACACTCTATAAGTTTAGCATAAAAAAATCCAACTTTCAAGTCCTTTTAATAAGAAAGCTTTAAAATATACCCTAAAAGTTGATTTTGTGTTTTAAATATATTATAATAAGATTACAAACAAAAAGGAAAATAGGTATAAATATGGAAAAAATACAAAGAAACGTGATTTTGAAGGATTTTCCGTGTCTTAACCTTGAAAGGACACTTTTCTGTGGTCAGGCATTCAGATGGTCACAAAAAGAGGACGGAATTTTCCATGCCGTTGTAAAAGATAAAATAATAGATGTAAGACAGAACAAAAATGAAATAATTTTCGAAAATATCAATGATGAAGAAACAGAAAAGCTGATTGAAAATTATTTTGACCTTAACCGTGATTATAAAAAAATATGTGAGGGACTTTCCGCTGATAAAAGTTTTAAAACGGCTTTTGATGAATACGAGGGAATAAGAATTTTAAGGCAGGACAGCTGGGAAGCCTTGTGCTCATTCATAATTTCACAGAACAACAATATTCCGAGAATAATGGGAATTATTGACCGCTTTTGTAAAGCCTTCGGTGAAAAAATAAATGAGGAAGATTACACTTTTCCTTCTTATGAAAAGTTAAAGGGTATTACTGCAGAGGAACTTGCACCTTTACGTGCAGGCTTCCGAGCAAAATATATTGCCGATGCAGTAGAAAAACTTAACAGTGGTGAAATATCACTTGAAGAAATTGAAAAAATGCCCATTGAAGAAGCCCGTCAGGAGCTTTGTAAAATCAAAGGTGTTGGTGCAAAGGTTGCCGAGTGTACTCTTCTTTACGGCTTTGGCAGAATGGAAGCCTTTCCCGTTGACGTATGGGTAAAACGTATAATGGCAGAGATGTATCCCGAGGGATTACCCGAATTTTTCAAGGGTAACGAGGGCATAGCACAGCAGTATCTTTTCCATTGGAGAAGGAATTTGAAGTAGGCAGTAGACAGTAGACAGTAGTCAGGGGTGCCTGACGGCACAAAATAAAGAATTAAGAAAATAAAAAGGATTGAAAACCTATGACAAAGAAACAACGAGCCGCTTTTTGTGTTGAGGCTCTTGAAAAGGAATATCCCGATGCACTTTGCTCACTTATTGCGTCAAATCCCCTTGAATTGCTGATTGCAACAAGGCTTTCGGCACAGTGCACCGATGAAAGAGTAAACAAGGTTACACCTGCACTTTTTGAGAAGTATCCTACCCTTGAAAGCTACTGCGAGGCCGACGAAAAGGACATTGAAAAAATAATATTTTCCTGCGGCTTTTACCGTCAGAAGGCAAGCGACATAAAGGGTCTTGCAATAAAAATAAGGGATGAATTTAACGGAAAAGTACCTGATTCAATAGAAAAGCTTACCTCTCTTCCCGGCATCGGAAGAAAGACGGCAAATTTAATTATGGGTGATGTTTACGGTCAGCCTGCAATTGTTGCCGACACACATCTTATAAGAATTACTAATCTCCTTGGTCTTGTTAATACAAAGGACCCGAAAAAGGTTGAGCTGGAGCTGAAAAAAATCATTGCACCGGAAAAGAGTAATGATTTCTGTCACCGAGCGGTGCTTCACGGCAGAGCGGTGTGTGTGGCGAGAAGACCGCAGTGTGATGAGTGCTGTATGGCAGAGTGGTGTAAGAGCAGAAAAAAGTAAAAAAAATTAAAGTTCTTTGGGTTACCTTTCTTTCAAGAAAGGTAACGCCTGACCGGCGAGGTCATAGAAAAAATATAAAACAAAGCCAACACGGAAAATCTGTGTTGGCTTATTAGTTATCAAATCAATATCAAATTTTTATACCAAGAGGGCTCTGCCCTCTTGACTCCTGCAAGCTTTTGAAAAAGCTTGACCAAAACTTTTATTGTTTTATTTTTTTTCTGCTATCCTTTTTTTAAACTCCTTAAGCGTCATCAGGAAGGGAATTGCCGAAAGCACAACAAAAATTATACCGTAAAGATAAATATTTCCGTTGGGAATATACTCAGCCTTACCGCTTAATTCATTGATAAAGGTTTCACCTGTCTGCTTGACAACTGCCTCACCCACAAGAGAGCCGCCTATCATCGGGAAAAGCACAAAGAAGAGAATCCATATACCCTCAAACTGACCCTTGCTTGTCTGTGGGAAAAGCTGCTTTGACCATACCTTTGTTGTCTGAAGAATTGTGATATAGCCTGCACCTACAAAGAAGATACCAACCCATATACGAAGATTAAAGATGTTTGATGTGTCAATCATATCGGGTGTGATGGGTGCGAGAATTGCAAGACCGATTACATTGAGAATAATTGCGGTAACTGAAACAAGGTGGTGATTGTTGCGGTTGATGAGCATTGATGCGGGAATTGCAAGAAGCATTGAAATTACAAGAGGAACAGCCTCAATAATGCCCATCTGATCTGCGGTGTATCCGAGGTAGTAAATAATGTAATTTCCGATATAGGCAAAGTAAACATTAAAGCCTATAAAGAAAATCATAACGCCGATTGAAACAAGGAGAAGCTCCTTCTGCTTAATGAAGTCTTTGAAATTGAAAACGGAAAGGAACTGCTTTAAAAATGAGCCGTTTTTGTAAGGCTCAACGTCGTCAGCCTTTGTAAGGAAGAGCATTGATGCAATACCGAAGATAATAACGGCAACGCCCATTACAACAAAAAGGCGCATATAATTGTCGTTTTCACCAACAATAAGTCCGCCTACAACGGTGCCGAGGATTGTGCCGAGAACGGGCTGCGTTGCAAGGGCAGCACCAATCTGACCGCGGTTTTTATCGGTGATAATATCCGTTGTCCATGTATTGAAGCCTGCGTCATTACCCATTGAGCCAAAGAAGCTCATAATTGTATCGGCAACAACAACGCTTATGGCGGCAAGCATATACATATCCTTGCTGATAAATTCTGTAAGACCGAAGCCTATGGTAAAAATACCCCAGAGTATGTATCCGATTGCAATAAAGCGGCGGCGTTTACCTGTTCTGTCGGCCCATGTACCGAAGAAGAAGGTTGCAAAGGTGGTTGCAAGGGCACTACAGATAAGCATACCCGTAACAATTGAGGGGTCCTTTGCAATTTTTGTGTAAACAAAGGTGTTGAACCACTGATTTTCCATGTTCCAGCAAATCTGACCTGCAAGGCCGAGTCCCCATATAAGAGACCACATTTTAAAGCCGGAAGCTTTCTTTTTTTCTTTTAAGCTCATATTTTTTCTCCTTTATTTTATGATGATTTAATGATAGCACAAAGGTAAATTTTTTACAAGATGAAAGAGAAACTAAATTAGGAATGCGGAATTAGGAATTCGGAATTACATTAAATGAAAATGTTACGGTGATATTGATTTTGCTGCGTTAAAATGATAATATGAAATCAGAAAAAAATATAAATCAAAAGGAAGATATTATGAAAACTGTTATAAATATGGATTATGCTTTAGAATTATATTATGAAATAAAAGATGAAGAAAATGCTTGTTATGTGTTTGATAAATCAAAACAGCAATTTGTTGAAATTAAAAATGATTGTAATGATGAAAATTATGTGTTATTCATCGAATGCTTCAAAATTGCAAATGAGGTTATTGATATTTATCTTTCACAAGAAGGAATGGAGCATCACAAAAAAGCTTTTGAAGCATTTAAACAAACAGGTAACAGAGTAACCGATATACTGTGGTATTTTGAGCATATAGACGGTGCGTATCCCTTTGAAGATTTTGAATGTCTGTATGTTGCTGAAATAATAAAAAATTGGTGCATTAAAAATAATTTTGACTGTACTGAAATTGAAAATATGAAATAGTTTTATCTACTCGGTCAACCATACTTGGCATCCCCTACTAATTCCGCATTCCGAATTTACTTGACTTTATTTCCCTTTTGTATTATTATATTACGAACAGTTTAAGGCTTTTGCCTTATCCTTAAAATTCCTTCTTACCACGCCGAAGCCATCGGTGAAAGGGAGAAGACCGAAAGGAAGTATTTTTATGCTTAAGAACACAGAAAAATCAATGGAAAAGCTCGTTGCCCTTTGCAAAGGCAGAGGCTTCGTTTATGCAGGCAGTGAAATTTACGGCGGCCTTGCAAACACCTGGGACTACGGCCCTCTCGGTGTGGAGCTTAAGAACAACATCAAAAAGGCATGGCTTAAAAAATTCGTTCAGGAGAATCCCTACAATGTAGGTCTTGATTCAGCAATCCTTATGAATCCTCAGACATGGGTTGCTTCAGGTCACCTCGGCGGCTTCTCCGATCCTCTTATGGACTGTAAGGAATGCAAGACCCGTCACAGAGCCGATAACCTTATCGAAAACTTTGACGGTACAAATGTTGCAGGCTGGTCCAACGAGGAAATGAAGAATTACATAGATGAAAAGAACATTCCCTGTCCCGACTGCGGTGCTCACAACTTCACAGATATCCGTCAGTTCAACCTTATGTTCAAGACCTTCCAGGGTGTTACCGAGGACAGCAAGAATGAGCTTTACCTTCGTCCCGAAACAGCACAGGGTATCTTCGTAAACTTTGCAAACATTCAGAGAACAACAAGAAGAAAGGTTCCCTTCGGCGTTGCACAGATCGGTAAATCCTTCCGTAACGAAATCACACCGGGTAACTTCATTTTCCGCGTTCGCGAATTCGAGCAGATGGAGCTTGAATTCTTCTGCAAGCCCGGCACAGACCTTGAATGGTTTGACTACTGGAGAGCATACTGCCGTGACTGGCTCTATTCTCTTAACATCAAGGAAGAAAATCTTCGTCTTCGTGACCACGATGCAGACGAGCTTTGCTTCTACTCAAAGGCAACAACTGACTTTGAATACCTCTTCCCCTTCGGCTGGGGTGAGCTCTGGGGCGTTGCTGACAGAACAGACTACGACCTTACACAGCACATCAACACATCAGGTAAGGCTCTCGATTACTTTGATCCCACAACAAATGAAAGATACATCCCCTATGTTATCGAGCCTTCTCTCGGCGTAGAAAGACTTTTCCTTGCCGTTATGACCGAGGCTTATGACGAAGAGGTTGTTGACGCAGAGAAGAATGATTCAAGAGTAGTGCTCCACTTCCATCCCGCACTTGCTCCCATTAAGGCAGCAGTTCTTCCTCTTTCAAAGAAGCTTAACGCTGAAGCAGAGGAAGTTTACCATATGCTTCAGAAGAAGTTTATGACCGAGTTTGACGATGCAGGCTCAATCGGTAAGAGATACCGCCGTCAGGATGAAATCGGTACACCCTTCTGCATTACCTATGACTTTGAGTCAGCAGAGGACGGCTGTGTAACAGTCCGTGACCGTGACACAATGCAGCAGGAGAGAGTTAAGATTGACGAGCTTGTTGCTTATATTGAGAAGAAGCTTGAGTTTTGATTTTAAAATGTAGGGGCGGCAATTTGCCGCCCTTTTTGTGTGTTTAAAATTTACTGTCGCGTGTAAAAAAGGACGATCACACGGGGACGCCCCTACGTGTATCCCCCTTGACAACCCACTTTCCCCGTGCTATAATACCTCCGACATATGAATATTACTGGGGGTGCTGAATTTTCGGCTGAGATTATACCCATAACCTGATTCGGATAATACCGACGTAGGCTAAGTAATGAGCTTTTTTCCACCCGTAGTGTTTTAGCAGGGGTGGATTTTTTCTTTTTAAGGCGCCAATGAAAGAAAAGAACTCACAATCTCCAAGGTGTATTGATATGTTAAAAATATCATAAGGAGTGTTTTTATGAACGCAAGCGTAGCAATCCAGGTTTTGCCTGATGTACACGACGACGAAGAGCTTATCAGAATTGTTGACGAGGTAATAGCATATATTGCTTCCACGGGCTATAACTATTATGTAGGACCCTTTGAAACAACAATTGAGGGCGACAGCTATGACGACCTGATGGAAATTGTGAAAAACTGTCAGAAGGTTGCAGTTAATGCAGGCTGTAAGTCGGTTTCCTCTTATGTAAAAATCTGCTTCAAGCCGGAAGGCGGTGTGCTTACCATTGATAAAAAAGTTTCAAAGCATCATAAATGAGTCAGCTCCCGTTATTTCTGTTATAGCGGTATTTCTGCTGTGGATTTTTGTAAGTGAGGGCGAATTGGTTCCTGCTTATATGCTCCCCTCACCTGCCGATGTTGTAAAGGTATTTTTTACTGATACGCAGGTGCTGCTTGCTCACGCTGTTGTAACGGTGCAGGAGGCTATTTACGGTCTGTTACTGGGTACGGCACTCGGCTTTGCCATTGCCGTTTTAATGGACAGGTTCAACTTTCTTTACAAGGCATTTTATCCCCTTCTTGTAATAAGTCAGACTATTCCCACAATTGCCATAGCTCCCCTGCTTGTTTTGTGGATGGGCTTTTCAATGGCACCGAAAATCACCCTTGTTGTGCTGACGACCTTTTTCCCCATTACGGTGTCACTACTTGACGGCTTCAAAAGTGCCGACAGGGATGAAATTAACCTTATCCGTTCAATGGGCGGAACAAGAGTTCAGGTTTTTCGTCACGTGAAGCTTCCCTCAGCGGCAGAGCAGTTTTTTTCGGGACTTAAGGTTTCCGCTTCATACAGCGTTGTCGGTGCGGTAATTTCAGAGTGGCTCGGCGGCTTTGAGGGTCTCGGAGTTTATATGACAAGGGTTAAAAAGGCCTATGCCTTTGATAAAATGTTTGCGGTTATTATCCTCATTTCCGCCCTTTCCCTTGTGCTTATGGCGGTGATAAATCTTCTCAGAAACAGCGTTCTGCACTACAAAAAAGAAAAGCACTCCTTGAAAGAAAGAAGTGTTAAAATGAAAAAGATTGTTTGTATTTTATTGGCGGTAATTCTTGTTATAGGCGGCTTTGCTATTTATAACAGAAGCGAAAACAAGGCAGAGAAGCTGACGGAAATCACTCTTTGCCTTGACTGGACACCTAACACAAACCACACGGGATTTTTTGTTGCCGATAAGCTCGGATATTACGAGGAAGCAGGCATAAAAATTTCAATTGTACAGCCTCCAGAAAACGGCGCAGAGCTTATGACCGCCTCGGGTCAGGCACAGTTCGGAATCTCCTTTCAGGATACCCTTGCCGATTTGTTTTCAGCGGAAAATCCGCCCGAGATAACAAGCGTTGCGGCAATAATTCAGCACAACACATCGGGTATGATTTCCCGTAAGGGTGAGGGTGCAACCTCACCTAAGGGGCTTGAGGGAATGCGCTACAGCACCTGGGACTGGCCGATTGAGCAGGCTACGGTTAAATATGTTATGGAAAAGGACGGCGGTGATTACAGTAAGCTCGAGCTTATCCCCAACGCCGTTACAAACGAGGCGGAGGCTCTCAGAAACAAGGACACCGATGCAATATGGATTTACTATGCCTGGGCGGGTGTTGCCTGTGAAAGAGCGGAGCTTGATTTTGACTACTTTGCCTTTACGGATATCGACAAGGTGTTTGACTATTACACTCCCGTAATTGTTGCAAACAACGCCTTTCTCGAGGAAAATCCCGAAACAGCAAAGGCTTTCCTTAAAGCAACGAAAAAAGGCTACGAATTTGCCGTCAGAAATCCCGAGGATGCGGCAAAAATGCTTGTTGAAGGTGACACAACAGGCTCTCTTGACTCCTCACTTGATTTTGTTACCGCAAGTCAGCAGTGGATAAGCGAAAAATACATTGACGATGCCGAGCAATGGGGCGTTTTTGATGCTGACAGATGGAACAGCTATTACAGCTGGGTCTATGACGAGGGACTCATTTCAAAGAAAATTCCCGAAAACTTCGGCTTTACCAACGACTTTATAAAAGGGTGATAAGTAAATGATGAAGCTCCGTGCGGAAAACGTAACGGTTACGTATGAAAACGAACCCGTTATTGAAAAAGTGAATCTTACCCTTGAAAAGGGAGAAATTGTGTCTTTGCTTGGTGCAAGCGGCTGCGGAAAAACCACCTTTTTCAATGCCGTTGCAGGACTTTATAAGGTCGATGAGGGTAAAATTTTCCTTGACGGTGAGGACATCACGGGCAAAACCGGTAAGGTCAGCTACATGCTGCAGAAGGATTTGCTCCTTGCTCACTACACAATCCTTGACAATGTGGCTTTGCCGCTTGTGATGAAGGGTGAAAAGAAAAAAATTGCCCGTGAAAAAGCAAGGCAGTATTTTGAGCTGTTCGGTCTTAAGGGCTGTGAGGAAAAGTATCCGTCGGAGCTTTCGGGTGGTATGCGTCAGCGTGCGGCACTTATGCGTACCTACCTTACAGGCAATGATGTTGTTTTGCTTGACGAGCCCTTTAGTGCCCTTGATACAATCACAAAAGGTGCAATGCACTCCTGGTATCTTGATATTATGCGTGAAATCGGTCTTTCGACGATTTTTGTAACTCACGATATTGATGAGGCGATTCTCCTTTCCGATAGAGTGTATATTCTTTCGGGGGTGCCGGGCAGGATAACCGATGAAATAAAAATTGACCTGCCCAAGCCGAGGAGCATCGATGAGGTGACGGATGAGGAGTTTGTGAGGTACAAGAGGATGATAAGGGATAAGATAAAATAAAAAAGAAAAGTTTTGGTCAAGCTTTTACAAAAGCTTGTGGGGTCAAGGGGCAAAGCCCCTTGCTCATTAAAATGAACAACAAAGTAAAGGTCACGGAAATGATAAAATCCGTGACCTTTGGTTTTGCTTGAATATTTTATTTTCGCTCGCCGCGTGGCGTGACTTTTTTTGTAAAAAAAGTAACCAAAAAAACTTTACATTTTTTTATTCTCCACCGAGTGCATCAAGTGACTGCTTCTTAAGATAAGCATTGATAAATCCGTCAATGTCACCGTCCATAACCGCATTGATGTTACCCATTTCAAAGCCCGTTCTGTGGTCCTTTGCAAGAGTATAGGGCATAAATACATAGGAACGGATCTGGCTGCCCCAGCCGATTTCCTTCTGCTCACCCTTGATGTCTTCGTTTTTGTCAAGATGCTCTCTTTCCTTGATTTCGATAAGCTTGGACTTGAGCATCTTCATACAAACTTCTCTGTTCTGATGCTGGCTTCTTTCAACCTGGCAGGAAACAACAATACCTGTGGGCTCGTGAATAAGACGAACTGCGGATGATGTCTTGTTAACCTTCTGTCCGCCTGCACCTGAAGCACGGTAAACCTCCATCTTGATGTCCTCTTCACGGATTTCAACCTCAACGGTATCATCAATTTCAGGCATAACCTCAAGTGAAGCAAAGGATGTGTGACGGCGTCCCGAGGAGTCGAAGGGAGAAACACGTACAAGGCGGTGAACACCCATTTCGCCCTTGAGGTAGCCGTAAGCGTTTTCACCCTCAATAACAACGGTTGCAGATTTAAGTCCTGCTTCGTCACCGTCAAGGAAGTCAACGGTTGTAAACTTGAAGCCGTGCTTTGTTGCCCACTGACCGTACATTCTGAACAGCATCTGGCACCAGTCCTGTGCCTCTGTTCCGCCTGCACCTGCGTGGAAGTTGAGAATTGCGTTGTTGTTGTCGTATTCACCTGAAAGGAGGGTTGCAAGGGTCTGCTTGTCAAGCTCCTCTTCAACTGCTTTTACGCTTTCCTCACATTCGGGGAGAAGGTCAAGGTCGCCCTCCTCGTCGGAAAGCTCAATCATAACAAGGGCATCGTCAAAGGCGGTGCTGAGGTCCTCATATGCCTTGATTTTATTTTTGAGTGCGGCAATACGCTGAAGCACCTTCTGTGAATTCGCAAGGTCACCCCAGAAATCCTCTGCGGCTGTCTGCTCCTCAAGGGTGGCGACTTCCTTTGCCATCTCTTCAAGTCCGAGAGCGGAAGCAAGCTCCTTAAGAGGCTTTTCACTTTCAAGAAGTCTTAATCTTAATTCTTCAAACTGAACCATCTTGTTTTATCCTTTCGTAAACTTAAGTATTTTTTAACATAAAACTTTAAAATAACCATAATATAAAATTATCCTTTTACATTATACACATTTATTTGTAAAGGGCAACACCTTTGAGGGAAAAATTTTCAAACTGTTGCAATTAAAGGATAAAAGTAGTATTATTCTAATAATATTGTAAAAACTGTTTTAAAGGAGATGCCTATGAAATATACAGGAAACATCTGTGACGGCTGCGGCCTGCCCTTTACTGACGAGGACGATGTTGTAGTCTGTCCCGAATGCGGTACACCTCAGCACAGAGAGTGCTATGAAAAGGAAGACAAATGTGTCTGTGACAACCTTCACGCTGAAGGCTACACCTGGCAGGGAATTGTTAAAAAGGAAGCTCCCCTGCCCGAAATAAAAAGAGAAACAATTGCCTGCCCCAACTGCGGCTACGAAAATCCCAAGGGAACAACTGTGTGTAAGCAATGCGGAATGAAGTTCACCCTTTTCGGCATGAACGTTGTTGATGTAATGCACGAGCAGGAAAAGAAAGAGGAAAACAACAACCGTGATATCCCTTCCTACAATGCTCCCTTTACTCTCGGCGAGGGTGAGGGATTTGACGGTAGCGGGCAGAATGAGGAGGACCGTGCTACTGCCGGTCAGATTGAAGAGCTTCTTACAAATGTGCTTACGGGCAACACACAGCAGGCACCTGAGGATGACGGCAGACTTAACCTCGGAGGCCCATTCCCTGTAACTGATGAAATTGACGGAGTGAGAACAAACACCGTGGGCAATTTCATCGGCATAAATGCGATGGGCTACATTTCAAAGTTCAAAAAGATGCAGAGCGGAAAAAAGCTTTCCTTTAACTTTGCCGCCTTTTTCCTTTCACCATATTGGTTCTTTTACCGTAAGCTTTATAAGGCCGGTATTGTTTTTATGACTGCATTTCTTGCTATGTCAATCCTTGCAGTGCCCTCGGCAATGGAGGCTATGGAATTTTTTGAAAAAATTACTACAGTAGTTTCGTCTTCTTCATCGGAAATTCTTAATGATGCCCAGATTGCAGAGCTTACCGCTCTTATGGACGGTATGTATAAAATAATGGCACCGACCTTGATTTTTGCCGCAATCAATATTGTTCTGCATTTTATTGCAGGCTTTATCGCAAATCCCCTTTATAAAAAGTATGTTATTGAGCATTCAAAAAAGGCGGAAATACTCCCGAGCAAAAAGCTTGCAATGGCATACATCGTTAAAAATGGTGGTGCATCAATTCTCATTGCAATTATGGCGTATTTTGCTGAACAGTTGATTTCTATGCTTGTGTCAACAATAATGATGTAAACAAAAAAGCCAGGAGTTCATTACGAATTCCTGACTTTGTTTTTTTAGATGTTTTTTTATTTTTCAAAAACATCACGGAAAATGCTCAGATTTGAAATTTCAAGCACCTTACTTGCAAGGCGTGAGCAGGTTGTTCCGAGGAGCTTATTGCCGAGATTCATAGCGTGAGCGTCCATACCGAAGACCATATCGCCCTTCTTTTTCCAGATGCCCTTTTCAATCAGGTCAACCATTTTGTCACAGTCTGTGCTGACCATATTGAGTGCCTTCATTGCACTGTCACTTGTTTTATCCTGGTTGCGGAAAATGTCGGTTTTTGTAAAGCCGGGGCAGACAAGACCGACGTAGCAATCCTTTCTGTGCTCCTCACGGAGAGCATCGGTAAAGCTTTTGAGCGCACCCTTACTTGCAGAGTAAATTGATGTGCCTGCAAGGGAGCAGAGTGCGGCAGAGGAAGCAATGTTTACAATGCCGGGAGTCTTTGACTGAAGAATTACGGGCAGGAGAGCATCAATTGCGTAAAGTGAGGAGAAGAAGTTTATCTGCATTGTGTGGTTGACATCGTCAAGGGTGATTTTTGAAAAGCGGTTGAACTTCGGAAGGATACCTGCATTGTTGATGAGGATATCAGGCTGAACACCTTCCTCGCGGAGCTTTTCAGCAAAGTTATCCCAGTTTTCCTTAACGGAAACGTCGAAGGGATAGTATGTAAATTTGTGACCGAGGTTACCGAGCTCTTCTTTAAAAGCCTGAAGCTTTGACTCTGTACGGGCAACACCGATTACGTTACAGCCGTGGTATCTGATGAGCTTTTCAGCAAGACCCTTGCCCATACCGCTTGAAGCACCTGTGATTATTACTGTAGTGTAGTCATACCAGCATTTGTTCATAGTAGTTTCTCCTTGTTTTTTTGTTTTTTATTTATTCTGATTGTTTTTTGCCGTGTTGATGGAGGCGACAAGCATTTTTTTTATTTCTAGGCAATCTGCAAGTAATGACTGGCCTTCTTTGTCGGAAATGTATTCTGATAAAATGAGCAATTTAATCCAATATTCAGTTTCTGATGTTTCTTTTAGTGCAATGTGCATTTTTGAAATAAAATCAGCACGGCTTTGACCATAGTTTCCCTCGTTTATATTGGCGCCGATACTTGTTCCGCTTCTGACGATTTGTTTGGAAATAATGTTTTCTTTTTTTGCTTTTGTCAGATACTGATGTAATTTTATTATTCTTGCTGCAAAATAAATGGATTTGTCTGTTAAAGCATTTTCTTTCACAATAAACACCTCTTATCAGAATAATAACATAACCATATATAAAAATCAATGCAGGAGTGCGGAATAAAACTGACTTGTTTTATCTGTTTAGGGCGCCATTGTT
Organism: Acutalibacteraceae bacterium; assembly: GCA_045643805.1. Classification (GTDB taxonomy): domain Bacteria; phylum Bacillota; class Clostridia; order Oscillospirales; family Acutalibacteraceae; genus UBA6857. Next base: position 30,743 of record JAZRFT010000050.1, on the reverse strand, counting down.
CATTATTCATTAGCGAAGCGGCTTCAATATTCATTATTCATTAAAAAAGTCGCAACAAAACAAATGAATATTGAATAGTGAATATTTAATAATGAATAACACAAAAAAGAAAAGTCACACTTTCGTGCGACTTTTCTTTTTTGGAGCTGATAGTCGGACTCGAACCGACGACCTACGCATTACGAATGCGTTGCTCTACCAACTGAGCTATATCAGCGAGGTAAGACAGATTATACCTCAAATGTTAATTAAAATCAATAGTTTTCACTTATTTATCAAAGATAATTTTTAAGCTCCTTTGCGAGCTTTTCCTCACGGTTTATAAGGCGTTTTGCAAGACGCTTTGAGTTGTCATCGGCGTTCACATAATCATTAAGATATGTGCTCAATTGCTTTACGCCCATGTTACAGCCGTCAAGCATAAGGGCGGCAATTGTTTTGTCGTCACCCTTTTCAAGCATCTTGAAGTTAATCTTCATCCAGGACATCACCCTTGCCATAGGGTTGGGATCCTTGCCGTGTCCGCCCAGCTCGCGGAGACTTTCTGCAATCTCGTTTCCGATATCCTCGTGCTCGGAAAGGGAGTCAGTCAGAAGCTGTAAAAGGTTTTCGCTTGTTACATTGTCGAGCACCTCTTTAATTGAGTTTACGGCTGTTTTTGTGCCCGCATCACATTCCTTGAGCAGTTTTACTGTATCTTCCATAAAATTATCACCTTTGCATTTTATTTTGTTTTTTTAACAGTATCTGCAAAAATACGGCGGTTATTCCTTTTTTAAGAATGAAAAAATTATAAAATTACGCAATAATTCCTTAAGAATGTTGACATTTTCTTTTCTTTGATTTATTATAACCTTACAATAAAATAAAAGGAGAATTAACTATGATTTCTTCACTTCTCGGTTCAGTTATTGCAGTAATCAGCAATATCCTTACCATTATTTTCACATTCACAAGCCTTTTCGGAGGTGCAGTTCAGCTTTCAACGGAAAATCCCATTGAGTTTGTTGATGCGGATAACTGCAATATGACATTCGTAGCTTTTGCTGACACTCATATGAGAGATACTGCTTTCCAGCCTCATCTTCTTGAAAACGGCCTTGCAGATATCGACAATGCAAAAACTCCCTTTGATGCATTTGTAATTGCAGGTGACATTTCTGAAATGGGCGACGCACCCTCTTATGACATTACTTGGAATCTTATTGAAAACAGCGAAATCGGTAAAAAGCCCGTTATGCTTGCAACAGGTAACCACGATATCCGTCTTGCTTATGAAAGCCAGACAGAACTCCTTATGGGCAAGACTTCCGAATATCTCGGAATCGAAATCGACAAACCCTACTACTCATACGAGGTTAACGGATACAAGTTCATCGTAATGGGTTCAGATGAGTGGCAGTTTGAAAAGGCTGTTATTTCTGACGAACAGCTTGCTTTCATTGACAGCGAGCTTGCAGCAGCAAACGGCCAGCCTGCTTTTGTTATCTGTCATCAGCCTCTTGCAAATACTCACGGTCTTCCCGAGGTATGGAAGAACGGTGACCTTGGTGCTGACTCAGAGGCAGTTAAGGCAGTTCTTATGAAGCATAAGAATGTGTTCTACCTCAACGGTCACCTTCACGATGGCGTTTACGAAAAGTCACTTGAAGTATTCGATGCTGAAAATGGCGTTTACTCAATCAACCTTCCCGCTTTCGGTAAGGATAATGACTACGGCAAGTTTGCACAGACAGGTCTCGGCACTTATGTTGAAGTTTATGACGGTAGTGTTGTATTCACAGCAAGAGACTTTGCACGCGGCGCAAACCTTGAAGGCTGTACATACACCTTTGATATCAAATAAAACAAATAATAATAAACGGCGGTTGTAAAATCAACCGCCGTTCTTTTGTTTACTTTTTCTAATTGACTGAAAAGCATATTTGTGATAGAATAAACCGAAATCAAAAAAGCTTCAATCAGCAAATGCTGATTTTTTATTTTTTAAAAACATAGGCGGCAAACAAATCCGCCTTCGGAGGATGTTATGAAAGAGTTTTTTGAAAGTGAGCTCTTTGAGGATATAAAAAGATTTTTCAGAGATGCCGCAGAAAGAATAAATAATATATCAGAGCCGGGAAAACCCTTTATAATCAAGGCGTTTATTTCTGTCATTGCCTTGTTTTCCACACTTTCAATTGCAATGGTTGTGCTTGAGGTTGCGCAGAGACCTGACGAAGTAACCACCGACCCATATGAGGGTGAAACAACTACAACCCAGGTGGTTGAAACAACGGCGCCTTCAAAAAAAGAGCTTCAGGCAAGCATACTTTTCGGTCTTGATGATGAGAATAAAAATCTTCACCTGCTTTTTGTCATTTCCCTTGACAGTGCAACGGAAAAGTCAAAAATCTTTTTCCTTGACAAGGAGGCTGTATGTAAGGTCAACGAGGTTGAGGGTAGCATGGACTACCACTACAAAAACGGTGGTGTGAGTCAGCTTGTTCTTGCCGCAAGTCAGTATACGGGCATCAGTATTGACCGATACCTTGTCGGCGACGAAAAAGCATTCACTAACCTTATAAGATATATGGGCGACCTTGAAATTGACGTTGAGGAAAGCATTTCCTATACCCTTGCAGGCCTGAGCTACATTATTGACAAGGGTAAGCAGGTAATGACTCCCGATATGCTTCTTAAGTATTTTGTGTATCTTTGTAACGATACAGAAAAGTATAACGAAAATATAAGAGAAATTTTTGCTCTTTTTGCTTCAACTCTTTTTGACTGTGAAACCTCACAGCAGGCGCAGGATAATTTCGGCAGCGTAATAGGTTACTTTGAAACCAATATTTCCGCTCTTGATTTTTCGGAAAACAAGCTTGCGGCAATGAAGCTTTCCCACGAGCTTATGCTTAAGCTGGAGGCCTACAACAGCCTTGCTGAATTTAACGGGTATGTGCAGGAAGAATAAAAACAAACGGATATCTTTACCGTCATCGTAAAGGTATCCGTTCTTTCTTTATTACACATATATTTTAACATATATTAAATATAATTTCAAGGCTTGAAATTTGAGTTTCAGAATAGTATACTCTTTTTTAGAATTTTAAAAAGGAGTATAAAAATGGCAAGAGTATATCTCAAGGACCACAAGCGTGTGCCCCTTTTCAAAAATATGGTCTTCGGTCTTAAGCTCGGCTGGGAAGCAGATAAAAGGCTTTTAATCGGCTACCTTTTAAATATGATTGCCGATCAGGTTTTTGCCCTTTATGTGCAGAACATTCTTTTTCTGCGGATGCTTCTGGGTATAATCGATGCAAAGGGTAACTTTGAGGAATATGTAAAAACCCTTGTGCTTTTTCTTATTTTATCCGTTTTGCTTAAAGGCATAAACTGGTATTCAAGCTATATGCGTCAGGTTGCAGTTAAAAATGTACTCAAGCAAATCAACAACAAAATTTTCAAAAAGGCGGTATCTCTTGATATTGCCTGCTATGAAGACCCTGCTTTTTACGATAAGTATCAGCGCGCGACGGATGTGCTTGCCTGGAGCCTTTTTGACGGTGTATGCTCCGCTGTTGCAGGTATTATCGCTTCAATAATTGCCCTCATACTTGTAATAGGTACGGTTACAAGCATCGACCCGAAGTATCTTGCACTTCTGCTTCCTTCAATGCTTGTATTTGTTGTAGAGGTATATAAAAGTAAGGTTGTTTACAAAAGAGATAAGGAAATGACAACCAACAACCGTATAAAGGCTTATATCCAGAGAACGGTTTTCCTCAAGGATTTTTCCAAGGATATGCGTACATCAAACATTTTCTCCGTGCTTATGGTACGCTTTAAAAATGCTATTGATTCAAATGTGGAAATCCTCCGCGCCTACGGGTTTAAGCTTTTCCTTTACAGTGCTGTCAGCACTTTGTTTGGTGAATTCATTCCCATCATCGGCACCTATGCCCTTGCGGCTTATCAGTTTGTTTTTACAAAAACGCTTACTGTTTCAGCCTTTTCCGTTGTTCTTGCTTCAATCAACTCCGTTAAGGAAGCCACGATGCGTATTGCGCAGAACTTTGAGGCTATGAGCCGCTTTGCCTTCTACTTCCAGAACATGAGAGAGTTCCTTGACTTTGAAAGTAAGGTTGCCGACGGAACAGAAAAATGCCAGGCCTTTGAAAGCCTTGAATTCAGAAATGTTTGCTTTCAGTACCCTTCGGCAAAAAAGCCTACCCTTGAAAATGTCAGCTTTAAAATCAACAAGGGTGAAACCATTGCCCTTATAGGCGTAAACGGTGCAGGTAAGTCTACCCTTGTTAAGCTGCTTTTACGTTTTTACGATGTTACCGACGGTGAAATTCTTCTCAACGGCAAAAACATAAAGGAATATGACCTCGCTTGCTTAAGAGGCATTTTCGGTGCGGTTTTTCAGGATTACAGAAACTTTGCCCTCACTGTTAACGAAAACCTTATGTGCCACGAATGTGATGATGAGGAGAAGAAAAAGGCTGAAATTGCCCTTAAGCATAGCGGTGTATGGGACAAAATCAACTCCCTTCCCGAAAAAGGCGACACGGTGCTTACCCGTGAATTTGAAAAGGACGGCATAGGTCTTTCCGGCGGTGAAAATCAGAAGCTTTCCGTAGCCCGTCTTTTTGCAAAGGATTTCTCCTTCGCCGTGCTCGACGAGCCCTCCTCTGCTCTTGATCCCATTGCGGAATACAGAATGTACGAAAGCCTTATCAATGTAACAAGGGGCAAAACCGTGCTTTACATATCCCACCGACTTTCAAGTGCCGTGCTTTCCGACAGAATTATTGTTCTTGACGGCGGAAAAATCTCCGAAGAGGGAAGCCACGACGAGCTTATGAAAAAGGACGGCGTCTACAGCAAAATGTTCACCCTTCAGGCTTCAAGCTATAACAAAGAGAAGGAGGGAGAATAATGAAAGCGAAAAAAATCAAAAACGAACACTCAATGTTTTCAAATATCTTCTTTTTCGTAAAGCTTCTTTTTGAAATCTCCCCCGGCCTTGTTATCGGTGAATTCATATGGGGTATATTTATGATTGTCCCCTCAAGGCTCATCAGCGTTATCGGTATAAAATATATTGTTGATACCGTTGAATCAGGAGAAAACCTTGAAAGAATTTTTGTTGCCGTAGGCATAATTGCTCTTGTTATAATTTTAAGCAATGCCTTTACCTGGGTTTTCCGTGAGTTTTTCTGGAATATGGAAAAGGAAAGGGTTTACTACGGCCTTAACAAAAAGCTTTATGCAAAGGCACGTCAGCTTGACGAGGAAAGCTATGACAACCCCGATTTCTACAACAACTTTATTCTTACCATCGAATCCTCCTCGGATAACATCCAGAATCTTTTAGGCCTTGTGCGTAACTATGTAGGTAACATTATTCTTCTTTTCTCCATCGGCTCGGTGCTTATTTCCATTGACCCGATATGCCTTGTGATTATCCTCTTTTTCATCGGGGTATTTTCTCCCATCAGTAAAAAAATCGGTAATCTTCAGATGGAAAGAAGAATTGAGAACACAAAATATCACCGCAGAAGCGACTATTTTCAGCGTATTTTTTACCTTCAGGATTACTGCAAGGAGGTAAGGATGAACGATATCTCACCCTTGCTTATTGAACGCTATAACGATGCGGCTGACGATGTTATTAAAAACCAGAGAAAGTATTTTAAAAAGATTTCAGGCCTTTATATGCTTCAGGAAAGCGGTATACAGATTTTTGGATTTATGTTTGTGTTGCCCCTTTACCTCGGTTACTGTGTGCTTGTAAAAAAAACCCTTTCCGCAGGTGACTTTGTTGCCGCTTTCAACGGCGCTTACTCAATTGCCGTTTCAATCAACTTCCTTACGGTGTGGGCGGTTGCCATATTTTCCGAAAGAGGAAAGATGATTGAAAAATATCGAGAATTTTTAAAGGCTGACTTTAAAATCAGCGACGGTGAAAAAATTGCTGAAAAGGGAAGTCCCAAGGAAATCAGAATCGAGAACCTTTCCTTTACCTATGAGGGCAACAGTGAGCCTACTTTAAAGGACATCAACCTCACAATAAAGCCCTATGAAAAGATTGCTCTTGTTGGCTATAACGGTGCAGGTAAAACAACCCTTACCAATTTGCTTTTACGCCTTTACGACCCCACTGAGGGTAAAATTCTCATTGACGGTGAGGATATAAAAACAGCCACGGTTGATTCACACCGTGACCGCTTTGCCGCCGTTTTCCAGGATTTTCAGCTTTTCTCCTGCAATGTGGGTGAAAATGTTGCCCTTGATAAGGATTATGATAAGAGCAGAGTTGAAGAAGCTCTCGGTCACAGCGGCTTCGGTAAAAAGCTCAAAAACGGTACCGAAACGGAGCTTCTCCGAGAATTTGACGATGAGGGTGTTATGCTTTCCGGCGGTGAAAGCCAGAAGGTTGCAATTGCCCGTGCGTTTTATAAGAATTGTCCCTATGTTATCCTGGACGAGCCTTCGGCAAACCTTGATCCCGTTGCGGAGTATAATCTCAACAAGGCAATGACAGAGGCGTCGGATAATAAGACGGTTATTTTCATTTCGCACAGACTTTCAACAACGGTGCACGCTGACAGGATTTATGTTATGGAAAAGGGCAGGATAATCGAAAGCGGAAGCCACGAGGAGCTGATGAAGCTCGGCGGTACTTATGCTTATATGTTCAATCTTCAGGCGGAGAAGTATCAGGAAAAGCAGTAATAAAGAAAACAAGAAAAGTTTTTTTGGTTGCTTTTTTTACAAAAAAAGTAACGCCACGCGGCGAGCGATAAAAGAAAATACAAAGCAGGTGTTATTTTTAAACACCTGCTTTGTTATATTGTTTAATACGTAAGGGGTTTCACCCCTTACAACCCTGACAAGCTTTTGAAAAAGCTTGAGCAAAACTTTTATTATTTTCCTACTATTCCTTCGGAGCCTTAATCTTATTAAGCTTTGCGTTGAGCTCAAGAAGCTCTTCCTTGGTGAACTTAACCTCCATTGCACCGATAAGGTTAGCAATACGTAAGGGTGTGAAAGCACCTGCCATCTGCAGAAGCTCCTTTGAGGGCTTCATACCGCCGGGAAGTCCGCCGCCTTCCTTCTTTTCGCTCTTTTCACCCTTTTTAGTGCCCTTGAACTTCTTAAGCAGAAGCAGGCAGAAGGAAACGGTTGCAAGCTTGCCCTTGAAGGTCTTGCAGATTGTGGAGAACTTATTGTTGATATTAAGGTAGCCCTCGGGCTCGGTGATGTCAAACCAGTTGAGGATTGCACCCTTCTCTTTGAAAACATATTCCTCGTTGATTGTGTCAACCTTGCGGATTGTGCTTTCATCCTTGAGGTCACCTGCAACAGCTGTAAGCACGGTTTCGCCCTCGTTGGGAACATCAAAGTAGAAGAAGTGGTCTGCAGCTGTCTTTTTGCCAAGGCTCTTGCCGTTTGCAAAAAGCTCAACCTCGGGAAGGTTTGAGTAAACGGTAACCTTGGTTACTGCTTCAACACGGTCAATGTATCTCTTGCCGCAAAGGTGTACAAAGGGCTCGTCTGAAAGCCATGCCTTGTAAGCGTAGAAGGAGTCCTTCTTGTACTTTCTGTCCATTGTAACAAGACCCTTGTGATTCTGTCCGTTTTCGCCGCCCTCCTGACGTGCGCCAGCGCCGAAGTCAAACATGTTCCATACATGAGTTGACCAGATGAATTCTCTTGTGAAGAGCTGCTTGATAAGTTCCTCGTGATAGTAAGCCTGATATTCCTCGGTATAGTCGCCCTGTGCAGGCTTTGAAGTGTGCCAGTTAAGAGCTTCACAGCCGTATTCACTACAGCCGATGGGGATATCGGGATGGTTTTTGTGGAACTTATCAAACCAGGGACCGTTCATTGAAGCCTCGCCGCCGTACCAGCCGAAGTAATGGTTGTAGGAAATAACGTCGGGAATTTTTACATATTCGCTGTCGGGGTCACACATAGTAAGGCAGGCAATTGTTGTAAGCCTTGTCTTGTCCATCTTATGACAAAGATCGTTGAGGATTTTATGGTTTTCAATGAGGTCAGGATCGGCAGCACCGTGCATTGTGATTTCGTTTGAAAGACCCCATACAACAATTGAAGCATGGTTATAGTTCTGTGTGATGAGCTCCTTCATCTGTGAAATTGTGTTTTCACGGCCTGTTGCCATATGCTGTGAAATATAGGGAATCTCAGCCCAGATTACCATACCCTTTTCGTCGCAAAGGTCATAGAAGTACTGATCGTGCTGATAGTGAGCAAGACGGATTGTGTTTGCACCTACCTCACAGATAAGCTCCATATCTTCTCTGTGGTGTTCGGGAAGAAGTGCGTTACCGATGCCCCAACGGTCCTGATGACGTGAAACACCGTGAAGGGGATACTTTTCACCGTTGAGGAAGAAGCCTTCCTTCGGGTCAATTTTAAAGGTACGGCAGCCGAAGCGTGTGCTTACCTCGTCAAGAACGGTATCACCGTCAAGAAGCTCAACCTTTGCTGAATAAAGGTAGGGGTCCTTTCTTCCGTGCCAGAGGTGAACATTTTTGATATCAAAATCTTCATCGTCGTCATCGGTTGTTTTTGTTGCAATAACATTTCCTTCTGCATCGCAGATTGTGTAGCGGAAGGTGTGATTGTCCTTTTTGCCTGAGGTGTAAACCTCAATTTCAATTTCAGCATCCTTGCCCTTGATTTCGGGAGTAACCTTAAGACCGGGAGTACCGAAGTAATCAAGATCAAAGTGGCTTTCAGGCACACAGATAAGGTTAACATCACGGTAAATACCGCCGTAGAAGGTAAAGTCAGCCATCTGGGGATAAACTCTGTCATTGGGGGCGTTGTCAACATCAATTTCGATTATTGTTTCGTCCTTGATGTGCTTTGTAAGGTCTACTCTCCAGGTGCTGTAACCGCCGTCGTGATGTGCAAGCTTTTCGCCGCCGACAAAAACATCAGCAGAGGAGTTCGCACCGCGGATTTCAAGGTAGTAGCAGTCAGCCTCGGGAAGCTCTGCTTTCTTAAGTGTTTTTGTGTAACGGCAGGTTCCTCTGAAATAGTCAGCACCGCCGTCCTGACCGTCAACGCTGTTCCATGAATGAGGAAGGTCAACGGCAATTGCATCCTCGGAAGGTTTTTTGAAAAGCCATTCTTTATTGAGGTTAAGAATTGTTCTCATTTATACTTCTCCTTTTAATTTTATTTCTATAATTATATTATAAAACAATTTTTATGTCAATTAACAATAATATGAAAAATTTCTTCGCAATTATCCGTAATTATTTCCGCACCGGCTTCAATAAGCTCCTCCCGGTCTCGGAACCCCCAGGTTACTCCGACACATTTAACCCCCGCATTGTGGGAGGTCTGTACATCAACCTCGCTGTCGCCTACATAAATGCACTCTTCGGCGGCAACTCCCATTTTTTCAAGAGCCCTATACACATTTACGGGAGAAGGCTTACGTTCGTTTTCGACACTTACGCCGATTGCCTCATCAATAAGCCCGGGGAAATAATCCTGACAAAGCTCATACACCGCCTGGTGAAGCTTGTTTGAAACAACTGCAGTCTTTATCCCCTTTTCACGGAGCTTTTCGATAAGAGGAATAACGCCCTCATAGGGTGCGGTCATATCCTGCATATGGGCAAGATAATATTCTCTGAAAACGTCAAGACATTCCTTGTTTGTTTTTTCGTCGGTACCGTCAGGGGTTGCTCTTTCCATAAGCTTAACAACACCGTTACCGATGAAACGGCGCACCTCGTCAAGGCTTCTTTCGGGGAAAGAAAAGGTGCGAAGGGCGTGATTGACGGCGGCGTGAAGGTCACCGAGGGTATCAAGAAGAGTGCCGTCAAGGTCAAAAATTACTGCTTTGTATATTGTTATCAGTCCTTTGCTTTTTAATCACTATATATGATACATAGAAAATGTGAAGAAATCAAGTTGTTGAGGGACGAGTGGTTGAGCAGTGATGGAAAATTTCTCCCGCGGAAAGATTTGCCCATTGTATGGGGGAAATGTCACAAAGTGACAAAGGGGTACGGGCGTGTTCGCTGTCTGCGAAGCAGATATATCACTATAAAAAAATCGCCCCGGAACGGGGCGGATTTTTTTTATCTTACCGGCTCTGTATGCCAGATATCTCTTGCGTAGTCGAGGATTGCTCTGTCTGTTGCAAAGCGGCCTGCGCCTGCTGTGTTGAGAAGTGACATTCTGTTCCACTTCTCTCTGTCACGCCATACTTCGTCAATCTTCTTCTGTGTAGCTCTGTAATCGGCAAAGTCAGCAAGCACCATATAGGGGTCGTGGTGGATGATTGTGTTGCCGATTTCGGGGAACTGCTTTCCGTTGATGCCTGCCTGAATGAACTCAATAACTCTGCGAAGCTCTGCATTGTTGTTGAAGTAGTTCATAGGATGGTAGCCGCTCTTTTTAAGCTCGTTAACCTCGGGAGTTGTCATGCCGAAGAGGAACATGTTCTCGTCGGTAACAGCCTCGTTGATTTCAACGTTTGCACCGTCAAGTGTACCGAGTGTAAGAGCGCCGTTAATCATAAGCTTCATATTACCTGTACCGCTTGCCTCTGTACCTGCAAGTGAAATCTGTTCGCTGATGTCAGCGGCAGGCATAAGCTTTTCAGCCATTGTAACATTGTAGTCTTCAAGATAAACAACCTTGAGTCTGCCTCTCATATCGGGGTCGTTGTTTATAACATCGGCAAGAGAGCAGATCATCTGAATGATTTTCTTTGCGAGGAAGTAGCCTGAAGCTGCCTTTGCACCGAAAATGTAAGTGTGGGGAACATAGTCGCCGTCGGGATTATCCTTGATTTCAAGGTATCTTGCAATAATCTGAAGTGCGTTGAGGTGCTGACGCTTGTACTCGTGAAGACGCTTAACCTGAACGTCGAAGATTGAATCGGGATCAAGCTCAATGCCCATTGTCTTTTTAACGTGATCAGCAAAAGCTTTTTTATTGTTATACTTAATCTGGCCGATTTTCTTGAGGACCTTTTTATCATCGGCAAACTTGCGGAGCTTTGCAAGCTCGTCACCATTGTAGATGAAGCCGTCACCAATAAGCTCTGTGATGTAAGCAGTGAGCTCGGGGTTAGCCTGACAGAGCCAACGTCTGTGAGCAATACCGTTTGTAACGTTCTTGAACTTGTCGGGTGTAAGTCTGTAGTAATCGTTGAAAACAGTATCCTTAAGAATCTGTGAGTGGAGACCTGAAACACCGTTTACGCTGTGGCAGGTAGCAACACAAAGGTTAGCCATTCTTACAACGCCGTCTGCAATAACAGCCATCGCTTCAACCTTGCCTGCATCGTGGGTCTGCTCCCAGATGTGTGCACGGTAGCGGTTGTCGATTTCCTTTACAATCTGATGAATTCTGGGAAGAAGGCTTCTGAAAAGATCCTCAGGCCAGCATTCGAGTGCTTCCTTCATAACGGTGTGGTTAGTGTAAGCGGCGGCCTGAGTTACAATTGCCCAGGCATCGTCCCAACCGTAACCGCATTCGTCAAGGAGAATACGCATAAGCTCGGGAATTGAAAGGGTGGGATGTGTATCATTGATGTGGATTGCATTCTTTGCTGCAAAGTTTTCCATTGAGTGCTCGTGACGGAGATGTCTTGCAACGATGTCCTGAACGGAAGCTGAAACAAGGAAATACTGCTGCTTCAGACGAAGGCTCTTACCTTCGTAGTGGTTATCAGAGGGATAGAGGATTTTGCTGATAACCTCAGCCATTGCCTGCTGCTCCATAGCCTTCATATACTGACCCTGGTCAAAAAGGTGCATATCAAGTGCAGGTGCAACGCTCTTCCAGAGACGGAGCACGGAAATACCTCTGCCGTCCTTACCGCTTACGTACATATCATAAGGCACAGCTCTGATTGTCTGTGTGTTTCTGTATTCAACGCTGTGATAGTGGTTATCCCAGTTGTCGATAACCTCTCCGCCGAAGTGAACCTCTACGGTGTCCTTTTCTTTAGGACGGAGCCATACCTCACCGCCGGGAAGCCAGAAGTCGGGAAGCTCTGTCTGCCAGCCGTCAACAAGCTTCTGCTTGAAGATACCTGCCTCGTAAAGGATGCTGTAACCCATACCGTAGAAGCCCTGTGTTGCAAGACCGTCAAGGTAGCAGGCCGCAAGTCTGCCGAGACCGCCGTTACCGAGACCTGCATCGGGCTCGCAATCGTAAAGCTTTTCAAGCTTGATGCCCATATCCTTAAGAGCTGCGGCAAAGGTGCTTGTAAGGTTAAGGTTGTAAAGGTTGTTCTTGAGTGAACGACCCATAAGGAATTCCATGCTGAGGTAGTAAATCTTCTTTGAGTCAGTTTTGTCTGCCTCACTTCTGAATTCACGCACACCGTCGTGCATAAGCTCCTTGACAATCAAAGCAACAGCCTTGTAGTACTGTTCGTTTGTTGCTTCCTCGGGATTTACACCGAAAAAGTGTGAGAGCTTGCCGCAGATAAGGTCCTTGGCTTGCTTCTTAGAAAGTGAATAATTCATATAAACCTCCAAATTTTACTATAAAAAAGGTTGTATTTTTATGTTGATATGGTTATTTTATACTAAAATTGAGCAAAAATCAACAGTAATGGAGCATTTTTTTGACCTGCGAAGTTACTTTTGTTCAAATCTTATTAAAAACAGCTGTTTAATCAGTATATTTTTTCGGCAAAGTAATATTACAGGCTTTCGGTAAAAAAAGTTTTCAACAGGGGTAAGATAGGGTTTTCAACTGTTTTAACCTCTCAAAACCGTAGATTTTTAGGGGTTTATCCACTTTTTCCACATAGTTATCAACATTTTGTTGCGGAAAACCGTGTGGAAAACGTGGAAATTTCCGCTATACAAAGAGTACAAAATTTGTGTATTAAATTCTGTAAATTTGATAAATGACGGAGAATTTTTTATCTGTAACTCATATTTTTTCCAAGGTATATAAAGCCGTTATTTTAACCAAAATAAAATTGAAAAAACATTGGAGGTAATTTATGATAAAGGGAATAAACCGTCAGGTTGTTGAGGTTAAGGACACGGGAAATGAGTGCTTTGAAAAAATACTGTTTTTTGTCAAGCCTGAATATGCAGGCTTAAGTGAGGGTAAAATCCGCGAAAGAGCAGGACTTGCCGCCAAGGGTGCTGTTGCACCTCCGCCCACAAAGGTAAGGAAAAACCGCCTTAATGAGGTACTCAAGCTTTCATTGTGCCTTATTGCAGGTGTAGCGGTGGGAGTAGGGATAAGCCTGCTTTTGAGGTGAGGCGAAGATAGTGGTGAGCAGTAAGAGTGCCCATTACTACTCACTACTTGCTACTTACTACTAAAAAAACTCCCCGATCGGGGAGTTTTCCTATAATCAATATTCAATTACATATTCTTCAATAACAGTCATTGCAGCCTTTGCGTTGAGCGTTGCAAGCATTTTGATTGAGATGTCCATATCGAAGTTATAGTCAAACTTTGAATATGTCATATTGCCTGTTGCCTTGTCAATTTTTACGCTTGCCTTACAGTCGTGATAGAAAAGCTCTGCACTCTGGAAGCCGGGAGCGTTGCTTGCGATATCGTCAATATTCATTGTCCAGAAAATCGAGCCTACGCCCTCGCCTGAGCGGTAAACAGGATTCTGCTGATCCTTCATCTTGATATCAATAACATACTCTGTGCCGTTATCTGTGCAGGTGATGGTGTCAACATATTCAACCTTGAGCTTACTTGCAAAATCAGTTCCGCTTACGGGATACTTTTCTTTTACGGCGTCTGTGCCTTCATAAACCTCGGGAGTCATGTTGGGCTTTACAAACTTTGCAATAGCAGTATCGCAAAGTGACTGAAGAGCTGAAGGAACCTCAAGGCTGTTGATTCTCATATCCTGATAGTTTCTTGTAGCTCTTTTTGCAGTTGTGTTGATTTTGCCTGCTGATTCGTTATAAAGGGCAACGATTTCCTCGGGTGTTGTGTAAGCGCCGGTTGAAGGTGCACTCTGTTCTGCAGGAGCAGCTGTTGTCTGTTCGGGAGCAGCGGGAGCTGTTGTTGTGGGAGCAGCTGTTGTCTGCTCGGGTGCTGCGGTTGTTGCAACAACCTGAACACTCTGCTGATTTTCAGCGGGAGCTGAAGGAGGAGCCTGATTGATGTTTGTAAGAGAGCCGACGAAGTTACCTGTTGCGAAAAGCATAATAATTGAAATAGCAATGCAAAGACCTTTTCTCAAAGTTTCGTCAAAGCTTTCCCAGAGTTCTTTGATTTTATCCATGGTTTTATTTCCCTTTCTCTTTATATCTTTTATATGTATTTAGAATATTATATTACATTATGTTTTTTTCTGCAATATCAAAAACTGAATTTGTTGATTTTTTTGAAAAACTTTACTTTTCTTTTTGTAAAAAAATAAGTATCTTATATGGAAAAAGATAAAAGGCTGTGCTATAATAAATTGATTATGTCAGGATTGACCTTGAAAGGATAAACTCGATAAATGAATATAAGAAAAAAGAAACTCAGAAAAATTCCACTTCTGCCGAAGGCTACACAGTATACCTGGTGGGCTTGCAGACTTTCACTTTTCATCTGGGGTGTGTGGGGAATGCTCCACGGCTACACCTCGGAATTTGTTCAGGCAACCTTTGCTATTATTTTCACTCATTTGTGGGATCTTTTCCAGCTTCTCGGCGGAAAATCCTTCATCACAAAGGTACCCTATTATTTACAGACAATGCTCAACGTTTTTATTTGTCTTGCCTGTGTTGTGGGAACAACCCTTAACACAAGAACAAATTTTGAAGGTATAGATATTCCCGAGCATATTTTTGCAGGCTACCTTGCAACAACGGGAGCCTTTGTGCTTTCAGGTATTATGCAGGGTGAAAAGCATCCTATAAAGGTTTCCGTTCAGGCGCTTTTTGCTTTTGGCTTCGGTGTGTCGTTGCTTGTAGGCTGGGAGTTTTATGAGTTCACTATGGACAGACTTTACGGCTTCGTGATGCAGCACGGACAAAAGCCTTATGCTCACGGTCTAACAGATACAATGGTTGACCTTATGCTTGGCTCGGGCGGTAGCCTTGCGGCAATGTTTGTTGAGGCATTCAGGAAGGTCGGCTTCTTCGGCGAAGGTAAAGAAGAAAGACGCGCGGCATACCTGAAGGAAAGAGCAGAAGTAAAAAAAGAAAAAGAGCTTCAGCGACTTAAGGAAGCAGAGGAATAAGGTGAAGGCAAATGAAAATTAAGGAAATTTTAAACGGTATAGAATACAGCTGTGACTGCTTTTGCGATGTTGAAGTAAAGGACATTGCTTATGATTCACGTAAAGCGGGAGAAGGCATTGCTTTTGTTTGCCTTAAGGGTGCTTTTGCTGACGGCCATAAGTATGCTGCAAGTGCCTATGAAAATGGTAGCCGTGTGTTTGTGTGCAGTGATGAAATAAATGTGGGTGAGGATGCTGTTGTAATTGCCGTGGAGGATACAAGAGCCGCACTTGCAAAAATGAGCTGTAATTTTTTCAGTCACCCTTCAAAGGAGCTTGCAGTTATAGGTATTACGGGTACAAAGGGTAAAACAACCGTTGCCCACATTGTAAAAAGCGTGCTTGAAGCAGGCGGAATGATGACGGGTATCATCGGTACAGTCGGTGCACGTTTCGGTGATACGGTGCTTCCTACGGTTAACACAACCCCCGAAAGCTACGAGCTTCAGAAAATGTTCAGGCAGATGGTTGACGGAGGCTGCAAGGCTGTTGCAATTGAGGTGTCATCCTTGGGGCTTAAGGCTCACCGTACCGACGGAACTGAATTTGCCCTCGGTGTGTTTACTAATCTTTATCCTGACCATATCGGTACAAATGAGCACGAAAGCTATGAGGAATACGCTTACTGGAAAACACAGCTTTTCCCCTTGTGCAAATTTGCCGTGCTCAATGAGGATGATCTCTTCACCCCTGTTGTGAAGCAGTCCTGTGCAGGTGAGTTTGTCACTTACGGTGAAGCTGAAAAGTCAGATTACAGACTTCTTTCAAGTGAAAAAATAAAGTTTGATAACAAGCTCGGTATGAGCTTCACCTGTGAGCATAAGGGTGAAGAAAAGGCTTACAGAATTTCACTCCCCGGTGACGTGAATGCTTCAAATGCGCTTGTTGCTCTTGCCGTTGCGGATTTCTTCGGTATAGACAATGAGGGCAAGGCAAAGGGACTTGAAAATGTTTTTGTCAAGGGCAGAGGAGAAATGCTGAACATTGACGGTGACTTTACCGTTATTATAGACTACGCTCACAACGGCGTCAGCCTTAAAAGCATAATTGAAACAGCAAGGGCTTATGAGCACAACAGAATAATTACACTTTTCGGCTCTGTAGGCGGAAGAACAGAATGCCGCAGACAGGAGCTCGGAAGCGTTTCGGGTGAGCTTTCCGACCTTTCAGTTATTACAAGTGACGACCCGAATTTTGAGGATCCGCAGAGCATATGTGATGAAATTGCAGGCTACTGCAAGGCAAAGGGCGGAGAATATGTGATTATTCCCGACAGAGCCGAGGCAATTGAATATGCGGTTATGAATGCCCGTAAGGGTGACATAATCATTCTTGCAGGTAAGGGTCACGAAGAAGCAATGAAGATAAACGGTGAAAATCTTCCCTTTGTTGAAAAGGATGAGGTTTTCAAGGCTATGACAAAGAGGAACAGAGTCGGAGGTTAAGCTTATGAATTACGCAACTAAGGTAAAAAGCGAGTACGGTAAATATCTTTTTGTTTATTTTGTAGGTAACGGTGAAGGTGAGGAAAGACTTCACTTTGCTGTAAGTGAAAACGGCTATGATTTCAAGCCTCTTAATAATAACGAGGCGGTTATTACTCAGCTTAAGGGCAAAAAGTGTGTCCGCGACCCCTTTGTTTTCAGAGGTGTTGACGGTAAGACATACATTGTCGGCACCGATATGAAATGTGAAGAGGGTTGGGAGTCAAACCACGCCCTTGTAACCTGGTGCTCGGAAAATCTCACCGACTGGACAGATGAAACAATCATTGACATCAAGGACCTCGGCGAGGCTTATAAAAACACAACAAGAGCCTGGGCTCCGCAGGCAATGTGGGATGAAAAGAAACAGGCATATATGCTTTACTGGGCACATTCAACCAAGGAGCATAACACGGCAGGAATGTATTATGCTTACACAAAGGATATGAAAACCCTCATTACCGAGCCTAAGCCCCTTTATTGCAGAGATATACAGACCATTGACGGTGACATTGTATATAGCGAAAAGGAAAAGCTTTACTTCCTCTTTTTCAAGCACGACGAGGATCAGACCATTGCTTATGTAACGAGTGAAAACCTCAACGGCCCTTACGAGGATAAGCCCGTTGTTGTTTCCCTTGCACCCAGCGGTGTTGAGGGCAGTCAGATTTACCGTATCAACGGAACAGACACCTGGCTGCTTATTATGGACGAATACGGCAAGGGCAGATTTTTCATGCAGCAGACGGAGAACTTCCGTGATTACGAGCCCGTTGCAAGAGAGGATTATTCAATGGATTTCTCGCCTCGTCACGGCTCAATTATGAGTATAACTGATGAGGAGTATGAGAGGCTTGTGGAGAAGTGGGGAGTATAAACAATAAAAGTTTTGGTCAAGCTTTTTCAAAAGCTTGTGGGGTCAAGGGGCAAAGCCCCTTGGTTTAAACAAATTAAAATGTAATAACAGTAAACAAGCCAACACAGAAAAATCCGTGTTGGCTTGTAATTTTATTGTTTTATCGCTCGCCGCGGGGCGTTACCTTTCTTGTAAGAAAGGTAACCCAAAGAACTTTAATTTTTGGGGATTAATAGTTTTCTTTTCTTACCTCAAAGTAGCTCTGAGGATGTGCGCAAACGGGGCAAACTTCGGGAGCCTTTTTGCCCATTACAAGGTGACCGCAGTTGCGGCATTCCCACATAGTTTCCTCGCTCTTTTCAAAAACAGCCTTCATCTCAACGTTGTTAAGAAGTGCGCGGTATCTTTCCTCGTGGCTCTTTTCAATAGCGGCAACCATTCTGAACTTGTTTGCAAGGTCTGTGAAGCCTTCTTCTTCAGCCTCGTCAGCAAACTTTGCGTACATATCGGTCCACTCGTAGTTTTCGCCTGCTGCTGCTGCGGCAAGGTTAGCAGCTGTGTCACCAAGCTCACCGAGAGCCTTGAACCACATTTTTGCGTGTTCCTTTTCGTTGTTTGCAGTTGCTTCAAAAATAGCAGCAATCTGCTGATAGCCTTCCTTTTTAGCTACGGAAGCAAAGTAGGTGTACTTGTTTCTTGCCTGGGATTCACCTGCAAAAGCCTCCATAAGATTTTTTTCGGTTTTTGTACCTTTAAGATTCATAGTTGTTTCCTCCTTGAATGTTTTTCTCTTTGGAAAAATCATATCATCTGAATTGAGTTTTGTCAATTTAAAAATGCTCTAATCAGTCACGAAAATTTTTGTCATTTTTGCTTATTTCATATTGTTAACAAAGTGTTAAAACTACCGCTTTTATTCTTCTTTGATTTGAACAAGCGTCAATAATATGGTAATATAACTGCGTATGTGAAAAAATATAAGAGAGGTCAGTTATAAAATGATTAGTACAAACAATGTAACTCTGCAGTACGGTGGCAGAGAGCTTTTCAAAAGCGTTTCAATCAACTTTACTAAAGGTAACTGCTACGGCCTTATCGGTGCAAACGGAGCGGGTAAAAGTACCTTTTTGAAAATTCTTTCAGGTGAAATTGAGCCCAACAAGGGTTATGTGACTATCACCCCCGGTGAAAGACTTTCCGTTTTAAAGCAGGACCACTATGCTTATGACGAATACGATGTTATAAGAACAGTGCTTATGGGTAACCCCAAGCTTGTTGAAATTATGGACGCCAAGGAGGAGCTTTACTCCAAAGAGGAGTTCACCGAGGAGGACGGCATAAGAATCAGTGAGCTTGAAGAGGAGTTTGCCGAAATGGACGGCTGGAGTGCTGAAAGCGATGCGGAAATTCTTCTTAACGCTCTCGGCATTCACAATGAGTTCCACTATATGCTTATGAAGGACTTGAGCGGTGACCAGAAGGTTAAGGTGCTTCTTGCACAGGCACTTTTCGGTAACCCTGATATTCTTCTTCTTGACGAGCCGACTAACCACCTTGATGTTGCGGCTATCAACTGGCTCGAAGAATTCCTTATGAACTTTGAAAACACCGTTATCGTTGTCAGCCACGACAGACACTTCCTCAACAAGGTCTGCACCCACATTGCTGACTGTGACTTCGGTAAAATCACAATGTATGTAGGTAACTACGATTTCTGGTACGAATACACCCAGATGGCACAGCGTCAGCTTCGCGAACAGAATAAGAAGACCGAAGCCAAGATGAAGGAGCTTCAGGAATTTATCGCCCGCTTCAGCGCCAACGCTTCGAAGTCAAAGCTGGCAACAAGCCGTAAAAAGCTTCTCGACAATCTTGTTTTAGAGGATATGCCCGTTTCCTCAAGACGCTTCCCCTTTGTTGAGTTCAAACCTGACAGAGAAATCGGTAACGATATGCTTATGGTTGAGGGCCTTTCGAAAACTGTTGGTGACAGAAAGGTGCTTGACAATGTTTCCTTCACAATCAGACCTAATGAAAAGGTTGCTTTTGTAGGCACTGATGCCGTTGCAAAGACTACACTTTTCAAAATTCTTATGGGTGAGCTTGAGCCCGATGAAGGCACCTTTAAGTGGGGTGTAACAACCTCACAGGCTTACTTCCCTGCTGACAACTCCGCTTTCTTTGACGATGTTGAGGACAGCCTTATCGACTGGGTGAGAAGCTACTCCGACCTTCAGTTTGAAACTGATGTAAGAGGTTGGCTCGGCAGACTTATGTTCTCCGGTGAAGAGGCAACAAAAAAGGCAAAGGTGCTTTCCGGCGGTGAAAGAGTACGCTGTATGCTTTGCAAAATGATGCTCTCGGGTGCAAACGTGCTTATCCTGGATGAGCCTACAAACCACCTTGACCTTGAATCGATCACAGCACTCAATAATGCTCTTATCAAGTTCAAGGGAGCACTTCTTTTCACCTCACACGACCATCAGTTTGTTCAGTCAATTGCTGACAGAATTATTGAAATCCGTCCCGACGGACTTTACGACCGCAAGGAAACCTACGATGAGTTCCTTGAAAACAACGAGCTTCTTATCACTAAATAATCGAGGTGCTTTTATGATATATGTAATGGGAGATATCCACGGCTGCAAGGATAAATATGATGACATACTGAGTCAGATTAACCCTCAGGAGATGGATGCAATTTTTGTGCTTGGTGATGTAATTGACCACGGTGATGACGGCATTGAAATTCTTAACGATATGATGTACCGTGCTAACATTTATCCTATTCTCGGTGAAAGAGAATACTATGCAAAAAAGTTCCTTCCTCTTATTGCGGAGAAAGGCAGTGCCGAAAAGGCACTTGAAGCACTTGAGGGTGAGGATAAGGAAATGCTTGCAAAGTGGCTTTCATTAAAAAGTGAAAAAACAATTTCAGATTTTCTTGCTCTTTCAGAGGATGGCAGAGAGGCATTGCTTGACTACCTTGAGGAATTTGCTCCCTATGAGGAAATTGAATGTAACGGCAGAAACTTTGTGCTTTGCCACGCAGGTGTAAGAAACTTTGATGAAGACAAGTCGCTTGAGGATTACAGCGAAGAAGACTTTGTATTTGCTGAAACTGACTATAGTAAGGTTTATTTTACCGATGCGTTCCTTGTAACGGGACATACTGTGACTTCTTTAATTAACAAAAAGTTTTTCGGTAAGTTTTATTCCGCGAAGAGGCATCTTGCTATTGATGGCGGAGCCGCTTTTGACGGAAAGCTGATTGCAATTTGTCTTGATACATTAAAGGGATTCAGTAGTTGAAAAAACAAGAAAAAGTAAAGTATTTGTCACTTTTTTTACAAAAAAAATGACGCCCGACCAATTAGCGGGATCATTATAAAATGAATTAACACCGTCAAGGAGTTTAGTCTTTGACGGTGTTGTTGTATATATTATTATTTTTTGAAAATCGGTAGCAGGGTTAAAACAATTTGTTGCAATGAAAAAACACAGCCAAAGATTTGACTTTGGCTGTGTTGATTTTTTTATCGCTCGCCGCGGAGCGTTACTTTTTTTGTAAAAAAAGTAACCAAAAAAACTTTACTCTTTTATGCCTTTTTCTTCTTAAGCTTGCCCATAACTGCATCAAAAATCTTTTCAAATGTGGGGAATACAAGCTTAACAATACCTGCTGCAATAAGTGCGTAAACAAGAGCTACAAAAGCACCTGCAATAACGTCTGTGCAGTAGTGCACCTCAACATAAATACGGCTGAAGCCCATAAGTGCTGCAAAGAAGGTCATGGGGATACCGATTTTTCTGTTGTAGATAAGAATTGCAAAGGCTGCTGCAAAGGCTGATGATGTGTGACCTGAGGGGAAGGAGTAGCTTGAGGGTGCGTGTACAAAGTTGGGGAAGAAGTACTTTGCATTTTCACCGCCCCATAATGCATATGCCTCGGGGTCAATGTTGAAAAGGTGTATAGGTCTGGGTCTTGCAATAAGGTCCTTAAGGATGATATTGTTGCAAAGAAGCATAACAACAAGTGCAATAAGGATTGCAAAGCCAACCTTACGGAATTTCTTTGTGAAGAGGAATATAATACCTAATGCAATGAAGATGATGCCCTCGTCACCGAGAGTGGTAATTGTAACCATAATGGCAGTCATAATCTTGCCCTGAATGCTCTGTACCCATTCGAAAACTGCAAGGTCAAAGTCAAGGAACTTGTCAAAAATTGCCTTGTACTTGTAAACCTGCTCAACTCTTAAGGAGTATTCAACGTCTGTGGGAGCGTTTGCCTCGTCAGCGGCAACAACGTTTACAACATATGTACCGTTGATTTCTTCGCATGCATAGGTCTTCCACTTGGGAAGGTTGCCTTCCTCGTCGGGAGCGGCAGTTGTTGTGCGGAGCACATTGCCCTCTTCGTCACAGATTTCAACTACCCAGCCGCCCTTGATTTCCTCGGCGTCGGCATCTGATTCAATAGCGAAGGTAACATAACCTGTTTCACCCTCGTTTGAATAATGGAAGGTATCCTTGAGGTCGTCAGCAGTCATTACACCGCTGTACTTCTGACCGAGCTGAAGCGCAGCATCAAGGTTAGCGTTACCTGCTGTTGCAACGGTAACGGGATCATTCGTTGCTCCTGCACCGAAGGTAAATGCAATTGAAAGCATCATAATAAGTGCAAGAAAAACAGATATCTTTCTTTTCATAAATTTGTCCTACTTTCTGTAATATTTATTTAAGCCTTTCGGCAGTATTACCGTTTTTTACCAGCAATTCTTATGCTCAACCGTGAAATTGCCCTTTTCTATATTTATAACACAGTACTTTCCGTCGCAGAGGGCGCCGGGGTTGACAGCAGTAACTTCGCTTGTGGATTCCTTTACCTCTTTTGCAACGTGGGTGTGGCCGTAAAGTGCAAGCTGTGCCTTTACCGAAGCCGCCTGCTTGCATAAGTAAAAAAGCGTTGTCCTTACCTCGAGCCTGTCACCGTGGGCGGCGAAGACTGTTACTCCGTCAAAGTATTTATATGCTTCCGTGCTTACGGTGTAAGACCAGTCATTGTTTCCTCTGACACAGGTGAAGCGCTTTTCGGGATAAAATTCCTTTACCCATTCAACATCGCTCATTCCGTCACCGAGGAAAACAACCTCTTTGCAGTCAGGCTCTTTTGAAAGCATACGGTCAACGAGTTCCTTCCTTCCGTGGGAATCGGAAAACACAAGCACCTTCATTCATAAAAACCTGCCCTTCACCATATCTATTTAATATATCAATTATATTAACACAAGTCAGGTGGTTTTTCAATGCAAAATGAAACAAAACTTTCCGCTGAAATGATAAATTCCCTTCTGGGGATGATGAAAAAGGGAAACGGTAATCAGGAGAGCATAAAAAATATAATCAATCAGAGCCTGAATGACAGCCAGAAAAAAGCCGTAAGTCAGATTATGTCCGACCCGCACAAGCTTAAGGAACTGCTTTCAAGTCCGCAGGCAAAGGAGCTAATGGAAAAATTCGGCGGCGGAATGCAGAAGGAGAACAAAAATGGACCCGCCTGATTTTAATTTTGATAACATCGGCGATATCCTCGGCAGTCTGTCGCAGGAGGATATTGAAAAATTAAGCGGTCTTGCAGGTCAGTTTATGGGCGGTGAAAAATCGGACGGTGCCAATGAAGGTTGTGACTGCAACAATGAGGGCTTCGGAGGCTTTAACCTCGACCCTGAAATGATTTTTAAACTGATGAACATTATGCAGAAGCTTCAGAGCCGTCAGAATGACCCGAGATGCAACCTTATCAGGGCACTCAAGCCTTTGCTTTCGCCTGAGAGGAGACACAAGGCTGACGCGGCAATTGAAATGTTGCGACTTATGAGTATATTTTCAATTAAGGATATTTTCGGCACGGAGTGAAACTTATGGACAGAGATACCGCCCTCATACTTGCTCTTTTATTTTTATTGATGCAGGATACGGGGGACACAGCTCTTATGCTGGCACTTTTATATATTCTGTCTTGACAATTTTCACCCTATAATTTATGATATTATTCAGATGTAACGAAAGGATGGTAAAATTATGGAATATACGTTTATACCCCAGGGCGTTTGTGCAAGAAAAATCAACTTTGAAATCAATGACGGTATTGTATCAAATGTGCGTTTTTCAGGTGGCTGTGCAGGTAATACACAGGGCGTGGCTGCACTCGTTGAAGGCATGAAGGCAGAGGAAGTTGTTGAAAAACTTTCAGGCATCCGTTGCGGCTTCAAGCGTACCTCCTGTCCCGATCAGATGGCAGAAGCTATTAAGGAAGCGTTGAAGTAAGGGACGAAGCGTTATAGTAGTCAGTAGTCAGTAGTCAGAGTTGCCGCTTCGCGTCAATAAGAAATAAAAAATCAGCAGGTGTTTTACATTCAGTAAAGCACCCGCTTTTTTCGTTAATATTAAATTCCTTATTCTTAACGCCCGAAGGGCGTTTCTGACTACTGACTACTGGCTACTGACTACTGACTACTCTGTTGCTTCGCCCTCATAGAATACTCACACCCGCAATAATCCTGTCTGTAAAGGTTGTGCTTTTTTGAAAGCTCGACGCTTCTTTTATAGCCTTCCTTCTTTTTGAAATCTGAGGGCAGATTTTTTACGCCGTACTCCCCTTCTAATTCAAGTCCTATTTCACGGAGTTTACCTGCATTTTTTAAAGGGCTTATTGAAAGGGTGGTTGTGAAATAATCAAAGCCTTTTTCCTTTGCGAGTCGTGCCGTTTTTTCAAGGCGGAGTCGGTAACAGTCAAAGCACCTTGCACCGCCCTCACGGATATCTTCCCTGCCCTTGGAGAGAGCGTAAAAGCTTTCGGTGTCGTTTTCACATTCAAGCACGGGAATTGACAGACCCATTTCGGCAACGAGCCGTTTTAATTCGCTCACACGGTGGGAATATTCCTCTTGAGGGAAAATGTTGGGATTATAAAAGAAAAGGGTTATATCAAAATGATCGTGAAGATATTCAATACAGTAGCTGCTGCAGGGAGCGCAGCAGGCGTGAAGAAGCAGAGAGGGTCTTATCCCCTCTTTTTTATTTTGTTCAATAATTTTTTCAAGCTCTTTCTGCAGGTTTTCCATTTTGTCACCCCGTTTGTTTGTTATGCCTATTTTATCACATATCACGTTTTTTCTCAATGCTGTTTTAAGTAAGTTTAAATATTTCTTTTTATTATCTGTTGTGTAATACTATCTTTTACAGTTGATTTTTAAGAAAAAGAATGATAGAATAGCATTTGTATTTACATTTTGAGGAGGTAATATTTTGGACGAACTTGAAAAGAAGGAGCTTGAAGCACTCGGTGAGGAAGCTGCTGCAGCAGAAACAACCGAAGAAGTGCTTGAAGAAGCGACCTGTGAAAATCAGGAGGATGCCCTTGTAAAGGAGCTTGAGGAAATCCGTGATATGTTCCAGGAAGCACTTGACAATGCAGGTGCTGAACAGACGGAAAATGAGCTTATTCAGGAGCTTGAAGAAATTGAGGATGAAGAAGATTATACCGAAGAAAAAGAGGAACTTCCCCTTTGTGAGTGTTGTGGTGAAGCTCCCGTAAGTGAGAATTACGGTGAGGGCTATGCTTACTGTGAAAGCTGCCGTGAGCTTATGAAGCGTTATCCCTTGAGAATCGGCGGAGTTATTTCAATTCTTGCAATGATTGTTGCCTTCGGTCTTTCGATTTATTTCGGTATGGACAGCATGGAGAGTGCTCTTGTTGTGCTTGATGCACAGGCTAGTGCAGGACAGAATAAAATGATGTCAACGGTTCAGAGCCTTTACAATTACGGCTCAAGTGATGAAACTGATTCAGGAAAAGCAGTCGATCTTCTTATCGAGGGCTTTATCCGTACCGGTTATGTAAGCAATGCAAGAGATACAATCAATAAGTTCTACACAGAGGATGAGCTTAAGCTTCCCTGGAATAAAAAGTACAAGCGTGTTGTTGAGTTTGTTGATAACTTCCTTGCAACAAGAGATGCAGTTCAGGATGAAGTCAATGATGCCTTCTCAGGCAAGGACTTTGATTATGACGAGCTTGCCGCAAAGCTTGATGAAGCAAAGGAAAGCTTTATTGATGAGGAAAACGGAATCAAATACAATGCCGCTATCCTTGATTATTATAAGTATGAGCTTTTAAGACTTTCAGGTGCTGACCTTGAAAAGCAGCTTGAGGTTCTTAAGGGCATCGAAGAAAACGACAAGGACGGTCTTGCAAGCTGGATTTACTCAGCTTCAATCTGCGAGGTTGCGGCTAAAATGGGTGACGAGGAGCTTGCAAAGGAATACTTTGAAAAAATGCTTGAAAACAACAGCGAGGATATGAAGGCATATACCTCAATGGCTCTTTATTACCGTTACCTTGATGTGCCCGACGGAGATGCTATCATTGATCTTTGCGAGCAGGCAGCGGCAAACGCATACAGCGGTGACACCTCGTACTACCCCACTCTTGTTGTAGGTTATCTCATAAAGGGCGAAGGTGCTCTCGCTTTCGATACAATGACAGAGTATATGAACTCAAATTATTACAATGTAGCAAATTGCAATCTTTATGCTCTTTGTGCTCTTTATTGCGGTAACACTGATGTTTATGACAATATGGTAAAAACTCTTGCAAACTCCGGCTTTGAAATGAGTGACATTGTTGTGAAATACAAAAACGGCGAGGCTTCTATTGATGAAGCAATTGCAGATATGAGAGGTGACATCGGATGACAGCTTTTTATTACATTACTAAATATCTCACCTTTCCCGGCGTTTATATAAGATGCTTCTGGGAACAGATTGTCTGCCGTATATGTAAAATCCCCGTTGAGGATAACAGATACCTGAGAAAAGACGAAATGTGCGGACATATTGACCACGAGCTTATGCCCACGGCTTCCTCCGCTTTTGCAATTTGCTTTGTACCTGCATTTTTCAATGCCATCGGTGCATTCTTCCTTGCAATTATGCCCATTGTTTTCCTTTTTGTTTACAGGACGACCAATCCCCTTCTCCTGGCTGTTACGGCAATCTCCTATTGGTTTGCCTGCTCGCTTTATATCAACAGCTACAGCCTTGTTGAGGATGCCATCAACATGATGGAAAAGATTTATAAGCAGGGCAATATTCTTCAGAAAATCCTTTATGCTCCCGGTGCTGCAATGCTTTACGTGGGTGCATACCTTGAAAGATACGGCGTTACATTTGTTATTGCTGTTGTATCTGCAATTGTACTTTTCTGTAAGCTGTAAAATTTAAATTCAGTCAACCGCCTCGATGATTTTGTTCATTGGGGCGGTATTTTTTGCTTGTTTCAATATAAAGTTGCTATTTTTTAGTAAAAAACTTTGAAAAAAATGTTATAAATGTATATGGATAATTGACAGAGCAAGTTATTTTTGGTAAAATAACTCTGTCTAAATCATGCAATGGTATGCCAATGCCGTTGTATCTAACCAAAGGAGGATATTTTATGACAGATGCAAAAACCCTGGCATATATAAATATGTATGCCGTTCTCGGTGCAATTGAAAACCTTTGCGAGCTCGACGAAAAGGCAAGTGAGCTTGTAAAGACAAAGAAGCCCGTTTCCATCGGTCTTGAGGTTAAGGGTGGCCCCAGCGCAACTCTCTTCTTCAAAAACGGCCGTTGCAGAATGGAGCAGGGTACACAGAACTGTGACGTTCTTCTCCCCTTCTCAACTCCTGAAAAGTTCAACGCAATGGTTGACGGTACAGGCTCTGCACTTCCCTCAAAGGGCTTTTCAAAGATTGCCTTCCTTCTCAAGAAGTTCATTCCCCTCACAGACTTGCTTTCAAAGTATCTCCGTGCAACAGAGGAAGACCTCAAGGATGAGAAATTCTTTGAAATCAGCACAAAGCTTATGTTCTATGTTATCACCGTTTCCCTTTCACAGATCGGTAACAACGATGCAATCGGTACCTTCAGTGCTTCATGGATTCCCGACGGTATCATTGAGGTTTCAATCAAGGATTGCGTAAGCGCTACCATCCGCGTTAAGGATCATCACATGGTAACAATCAAGAAAAAGCCTGACGCTTTCCGTTCAAAGATGGAATTTGATAATATCCGCCTTGCAAGAGATCTCTTCGACGGTAAGGTTAACTCCATCGCTTGCATCGGTGAGGGTACAATCACAATGCACGGTCAGATTAACATGATCGATAATGTTAACAGAATTCTTGACAGAGTTGCACTCTATCTTGCATAAGGAGGTATTACAATGAGTTTTCCCGTATACAAACACGATAAAAGCACAGAGCTTTTCAACAGAGCAACAAAGGTAGTACCTTCAGGTATTTACGGCCACCTCGGCCCTGCAGAGGGTCAGTTCATTCCCGTTGCAAAATGGCCCATGTTTGCTGAAAAGGCAAAGGGTACATATGTATGGGACGTTGACGGCAACAAGTACATTGACTATATGTGTGCATACGGTCCCAACGTTCTCGGTTACTGCGACGCTGATGTTGACGCAGCTGCTATGAAGCAGATTGCACTCGGTAACTGCACAACACAGCCCGGTAAGGTAATGCTTGAATGCGCCGAGCTTCTTGTTGACACAGTTAACACCGCTGACTGGGCTTTCTTTGCAAAGAACGGTAACGACGCAACTCAGGGTGCAATTATGTGTGCAAGAGCATACACACACAGAAAAAAGGTAATCATGTTCCACGGCTACTACCACGGTGTTTCACCCTGGTGCCAGAAGATTGACTATCCCGGTGTTCTTCCTGAGGATGTTGCAAACAATATCATGCTTCCCTGGAATGATATTCCCCTTCTTGAAAAAACAATCGAAGAAAACAAGAATCAGATTGCTTGTATCATCGCACAGCCCTATGACCACGGTAACTTCCATGACAATGCTCTTCCCGAGGAAGGCTTCTGGAAGAAGGTAAGAGAAATCTGCACAAAGAACGATATCGTTCTTATCATCGACGACGTTCGTGCAGGCTTCCGTCTTGACCTTGCAGGCTCCGACCATTACTTTGGCTTCGAAGCTGACCTTATCTGCTTCTGTAAGGCTCTCGCTAACGGCTACAATATGTCAGCTATCTGCGGTAAGGAATTCCTTAAGAATGCAATGAGCTCACTTGCTTACACAGGCTCATACTGGCTTTCAGCAGTTCCCTTTGCAGCTTGTATTGCAAACATCAATAAGATGAAGGAAATCGACGCTCCCGCACTCTTTAAGAAGAAGGGCGATATGCTTTGCAACGGTCTTGTTAAGGCAGGTGCAGAACACGGCTTCAACCTTATCGCTTCAGGTCCTTCAGCTCTCTTCTATCTCAGAATTGCTAATGACGACAGCATGCTTCTTCATCAGGAATGGGTCGCTGAAATGGTTTCAAGAGGTATCTTCATTTCCTCGCATCACAACCACTTCATCAATGCTGCTCTTTCCGATAAGGACATCAAGCACACAATTGCTGTTGCTGAAGAATGCTTCGGTATCGTAGCAAAAAATCATCCCGAACTTTTCTAAAAACGTAAAATCCCCCCGTAGAAGGCAATGTGCTTGACTGCATTGCCTTCTTGGAGAGAAAATATAATTTTAATTGGAGGAAAACATTATGCCACTTTCAAAACAGGAATGGCTTGCCCTTGAAAAGAAGGCTTTCGAGCTTCGTAAGCTTACAGTTCAGACAACTGTTTGGGCAGGCAGCGGACATTTCGGCGGCGGTATGAGCGTTATGGATCTTCTTACCGTTCTCTATCACAAGTACCTTAACATCAAGGTTGAAGATCCCAAATGGGAAGACAGAGACCGCTTTATCCTTTCAAAGGGTCACGCAGCTATTGCTTACGCTCCCGTACTCTGCGACAAGGGCTTCAACGACGTTGAAATGCTCAAGTCATTCAACCTTTCAGGTTCAAAGATGGGTATGCACCTTGACTCAAACAAGGTTGTAGGCGTTGACGCTTCAACAGGCTCACTCGGTCACGGTCCCTCGATCGCAGCAGGTACTGCACTTGCAGCAAGACTTCTCGGTAAGGATTACCTTACATACGTAGTTACCGGCGACGGTGAACTTGGCGAAGGCTCATGCTGGGAAGGCTTTATGACAATGAATCATTACGAGCTTTCAAACTGCATCGTGTTCCTTGACAGAAACCACAATATGATCGACGGCAACACAGAAGACATCAAGAAGCTTGAGCCTCTTGCTGACAAGATGACCGCCTTCGGCTTCAACACAATCGTTGTTGACGGTAACAACATCGGCGAGCTTTGCGACGCTATCGATGTAGCTATCGAGCGTTCAAAGGAAAAGTGTGCTCCCACATGTATCCTTATGGACACAAAGAAGGGTGCAGGTATCAAGTCAATCGAAGGCGATTACACATGGCACTACGGCGCAATTGACGATGCCAAATTTGAACAGTTCAACAAAGAGCTTGAAGAAGATTACAAGGCACGTTGCGCTCGCGCAGAAAAGGAGGGCAAATAATTATGGCAGGCGGATTTGTTTATACAGCAGTTGACCAGACTGAGATTTCCACAGCTGAAATTTACGGTAAGGCTCTTGCTGACATTATTTTAAGAGACCCTAAAGTTGTTGCTATCACAGCTGACCTTGCAAAATCAACAAAGCTTGGCGACGTTCTCAAGGTTTGCCCCGAAAGAGTTATCAATGTTGGTATCGCAGAGCAGGATATGTTCGGTGTTGCTGCAGGTATGGCAAGAGCAGGTATGATTCCTTTCCTTTCAGGTTTCTCTGCTTTCACATCAATGCGTGCTTGTGACCAGCTTCACACAGACATCTGCTATCAGAATGTAAACGCAAAGATTATTGCTACTCATTCAGGTACATCATTCGGTCAGGCAGGTTCAACTCACCATGCTATCACAGACCTTGCTATTACAAGAGCAATGCCTAACCTTACAGTTATCGTTCCTGCTGACGGTTTTGAAACAGCTAATGCTGTTAATGCAGCTTACGAAAACTTCGGTCCTTACTATATCCGTATCAACCGTGGCTTTGACCGTGTTCTTTATGACAATCAGGACTACGGCTTTGAGGTTGGTAAGGCTGTTGAAGTTCACGAGGGTACAGATATCACAGTTATCGCTTGCGGTTCTTGTGTA
>JAZRFT010000049.1:0-4262 GCA_045643805.1 Acutalibacteraceae bacterium | reverse complement strand
CTCAGAGTTCCGGGTACAGGTGAAGGTGTTATGTACTCCTTCTCTATGCTTTCAGACACAAACTATGAAGCTATTAAAAACGGACCTCCGGTGCTTTATATTAACGGTAGCAACGATGCAGTAATCAAGAAAAGTGCTGTAAAAACCTTAAAAGAGAATCTTCCTGAAAATAGTGTATACTATGAAGTACAGGGCGGCGGACATTTGTTCATAGAAAACTATGCTGATGAGGCTGCCGCGGTAACATTGGAGTTTCTTAAAAATAATCCGTCAAGATAATGAATAATATAAAAGGGAAAAACGATGCGTTTTTCCCTTTTGTTTTATGTGTATTTTCAAAAAATGGGGTGCACTTCTGCGTGTGTCGTGAGAGCGTCGGAATCCCTACTCACCACTTATCCCGCCTTCGCATAGTATACTGTGGGAGGTGAAATATATGTCAACATCATGCTCATGCTGCAGACCCGGCTGTACTGTTATTGCCCTGGCGGCAAGCCTTATTGTAGGTGTCATTACCGCCTTTCTCCGTATTACTGCAGCTATTACTCTTACTCCTGTCTTTCTGTGGGTGCTTCTCGGCATTGCCGTTGTGTACCTTGCAGTAGTTCTCGTTGCAGGTGCTCTTTCCCGTAATGAGTGCGGTGAAGGTCTGTGCGGTATAATCACAACCCTGCTTGCAGGAATTCTCGGCACAATATTGCTTTCAATTGTACTTCTTGCCATTGAATTTGTTGCAACAAGCATAATCGGTGCAGTTCTTACGGGAGCACTGTTGTTCTTCTTTTCCATTACAGTAACATCAACAGCTTGCCTTGTAAGGTGCTTTTTTAACTGTAACGAGTAAGAAACTTAATTAAGATAAACCGGGCAGGGGAGTAGCTCTGTTCGGTTTTCTTTTACTCTAAGTGAGAATTAAACCTGATTTTCAGTTTCTTCACAGTTGAAATCTCCCTTTTCGGATGCTATAATAACCTCAAGGCAATCACCTTTAAAGGAGAGATGAAAACATGTCGAAAACGAAATCAAAAAAATCAACAGGCCTTACCCTTAAGCACAAAATCGGTTACGGTCTTGGTGACGCAGGCGGATGCATGTCTTTTGCGCTTATGGGCAGTACCTTTGCAATGTATTGCACCGATGCACTAAAGGTTGACACAAGTCTGCTTGCAACCCTGCTCGTTATATGGAACGTCTGGGACTTTATCAATGACCCTCTTATGGGTGCCTTTATGGATAAGGTCTTTGCTAAAAAGCATAACCCCAAGGGCAAATTCCGTCCCTGGCTTTTAAGAAGCTCACCGCTTCTTTGTGTAAGCTTTATTGCACTTTGGTCCGTGCCCTCACTTTTTGAAGGTCTTTCACTTATCTGTGTCCTCTTTGGTCTTAAGATAATCTATGAGGGCGCCTATACAATGTTCAACATCCCCATGGGCTCACTTCTTTCAGCAATGGCGGATAACGATAAGGACAGAGCAACCCTTTCATCAGCAAGAGGCTTCGGTTCCGCTGTGGGTAACGCAATTCCCGTTGTGCTTATGCCTATGCTTATCGACAAGTACGGTCAGACTAATTCAACAGGCTACGCTTTAGGTGCAGTTCTCTGTGCCGTAATCGGATTTGCAATGTGTCTCGGTCATTACGCCTTTACCGAGGAAAGAACTTCAGTTGCGGCCGAAAGCACCGAGCAGCAGAATATAAAGGTTACGGATATTCTCAACGTTTTCCGTGTCAACAGACCCTTCCTTGCTCTTTGCATCCACGGTCTTTGCATCTGCACAATGCAGTATGTGAGCAACACCATCACAAACTATATGTTCTCTGCAGTTTACGATGACCTTAAGCTTGTTACCTACGGCTCAATTGTTTCTGCTCCTTTTATGACAGTTACTCTTATCGGCGGCCCCTATTTTGCAAAGAAGTTCGGTCTTGAAAGGTTCATCCGCTTCGGCCTTCTCATAGGCGGTGCAATGTATATCGGTCTTTTCGGCTTACATATGGTTACAGACGTCAATCCCTATGTACATATGATTTTGAGCAACTGCGCAATGGGTCTTGCAAGCGTATCAATTTATATGCAGTGGGGTCTTGTAAGTGAGGCTATTGACTATAACGAAATGATTACGGGTAAGAGAACAGAAGGCTCCATCTACGGCACCTTCAACCTTTCACGCCGTGTAGGTCAGACCATCGGTAACTCCGCAACCGTGCTTATGCTCGGCTGGACAGGCTACAACGCTGACCTTACAGTTCAGTCAGCCGCTACCGTTTCGGGTATCAAGATTATTGCCGTGCTTATTCCCGGTATCTTTGTATTCGGCTCCTGGGCGGCATTTAAGTTCCTTTGGAGTATGGACAGCGAAACAAGAAGAAAAATTGATGAGTTCAAAAAGTCACAGAAGGAGCAGGCGGTATGAACAAGGTGATTTCAACTCCCTGTGGTGAAATAAAGGGCACAGAGCCTTCTGACGGTGTTGTTGCCTTCAAGGGTATCCGTTATGCTACGGCAGAAAGATGGACTTACCCCGAGCTTGTAACTGAGTGGGAGGGTACCTACGATGCCACAC
This sequence comes from Acutalibacteraceae bacterium, assembly GCA_045643805.1. Classification (GTDB taxonomy): domain Bacteria; phylum Bacillota; class Clostridia; order Oscillospirales; family Acutalibacteraceae; genus UBA6857. The sequence continues at coordinate 1,698 of JAZRFT010000049.1, read as the reverse complement.
ATTACGGTAACTGCTCCTATCAGCCGAGAGCCTTCTACAATGAGGAGGAAAACCCGGGCAAGATTTTCTATTACAAGGAGTTTCGTAAGGGTGAAGTCTATACCTACGATGAGGACTGCCTTTTCCTTAATGTATGGACACCTGAGGATGCCGACGAAAACAGCAATTTGCCTGTTCTTGTCTATATCCACGGAGGAGGCTTTACCGGTGGCTGTGGTCACGAAAAGCACTTTGACGGCCCCGTATGGGCAAAAAAAGGTGTTGTTGCCGTAACGGTAAATTACCGCCTCGGCCCTATGGGCTTTGCCTGCCTTCCCGAACTTGAAAAAGAGGCAGGGCACACGGGTAATTACGGACTTTACGATCAGGTTGCCGCAATCGAGTGGGTGAAGAAGAATATCTCTGCCTTTGGCGGTGACGGTGAAAAAATCACAATTATGGGTCAGAGCGCAGGTGCAATGAGCGTTCAGCACCTTTGTCAGAGTAATTTAACCGAAGGACTTTTCCGTTCAGCTATAATGTCAAGCGGTGTGGGAATGGGCTCCTTTATGGCATCAACTTCCGAAAAAAGCGGTACCTTCTGGAAAGAGATTATGGGTAAATCCGGAGCAGAAAGCCTTGAGGAGTTCCGTAAGCTTCCGCCCGAGGAGCTTTTTAAGCTGTGGAAAGGAACAAAGGGAAGCGTAATGGCGGCAACCCCCGTGGTTGACGGTCTGCTAATCAAAAAAGGCTCAAAGCCGAGAAAAATGCCCTATATGGTGGGCTCAACAAGTCACGATATGGCACCTGCCGTGCTTTACAAAATGACGCAGAAATGGGCAAAAAGCAACGGCGCTTATATGTGGATGTTCAGTAGGATGCTCCCCGGTGACGATAAGGGTGCCTGGCACAGCAGTGATTTGTGGTACTGGTTCGGCACACTTGCTAATTGCTGGAGACCTATGGAGGGCAGAGATTACAGCCTGAGCGATGCAATGTCAACCTACCTTTGCAATTTTGTGAAAAACGGCAAGCCCGACGGTGAAAGACTTCCCGAATGGAAAAAGTGCACCGACGGTAAAACCGTAATGTGCTTCGGTGACAGCATAACATATTTCGGCAAAGCGGATATGGGTAAGCTGATATATAACACCCTTACTACCAAGCCCGTAGGGGAGTAAGGGCTTATTGACAAAGCAGTGAAAACTTGTTAAAATAAACCGATTTAAAATTAAAAGAACGGAGCAATAAAAATGACCTATTTCTACAAAAAGGACGGGGAAGTATTCATCCCCGAAAAAATCAATCCCGACCTTGTAAAGCTTGCAACTGCAGTTGTAAAAAGCTGTAAGCTCAACTTCAAGTTTCAGCTTAAGTCAACCTCACTCACCAATGCCCTCAAGGCAGGTAAAAGAGAGCAGATGCTTTCACTTATGCAGAAGTGCTTTGCAAACAACAAGAGCATCTACGACCAGGATATGGCTCTTGCAGGTGTAACCGTTGAGGAGGTTGAGGACAGCTTCTTTGACGATAAGGATGACGAGTTCATCAAGGCACAGCTTAAGGTGCTTGTTGACTTTGCAATGATCAACACCGTTATTGAATCAAAGATGATGGCACTTCTCGGCGCAAGCTGTGAAAAGGTTCTCGGTGTGCCCATCAACAAGATTAAGTTCTTCTCTAATCAGGAGGAAATCCTTGAAGAGGAAGAGGACGAGG
>JAZRFT010000048.1:0-79994 GCA_045643805.1 Acutalibacteraceae bacterium | reverse complement strand
CACGCTTTGTTGCAAGTACAGGTCTGCCGTCAGCATCGTAAGTGTAGTAAATCTCGTAGTTATCGCCATTTCTTTCGTAACGAAGCTGTCCGTCAACGTAATAGTAGTTGTGCTTGACACCGTTGACTGTTTTGCTTGTTCTTAAACCGTCAGCATCATAAGTATAACTAATACTTGTGCCATTCTTGCTGTAGCTCATCATCTGTCGACCGAACCAAGTCATTATTGCACCACGATAGGTTATCGGGTTTCCGATTTCATCATAAGTTATCGCCTGCCCGTCATAGCTTGTCAGCTTATCCTTCCATGCTGTGTCATTGTAAGCATAACTGATAGTATCAACAACAGTTCCGAGCTCACCTAATGTGAAAGCATATTCAGTCTTTGATGTGATATTTCCGTAGCTGTCGTAACTGTAAGTTACCGTCTTCCCCGTGTCACGGTCATTTTCACGCACAAGCTGATTTAGTGAATCATATTCATAACTCTGCTGAACGGTATCACCTTTCTTTATTTCGGTAATATTGTAGTTATCATCGTAAGTATATGAATATGCATCACTGCTTGTTCCTCGAGCAATGGTATGTGTTGAAATCAGACCTTCATCATTGTAGTTAAAGCTCTCCGCAACAAGAGTACTTGTCGAAAGACTTCTACTCGTGAGTGTGCCTTCATCATCATAAGCATAACTGATTTGGTTACCACCGTACATTGTAACTGTTGTAGGTAAGCCCGTCAAAGAATTAAAAGTATAGTTAGTACTCAATGTTCCGGAGTTCGTTTTAAGGGTGTTTTGCTTTACATTGCCGTTATCATCAAAGGTATTGATAACCTCATAAAGCTGATTACGGTCCATGTTTGTTTTTGTTGTTGTGTTGACCTTTTCACCGTAAAGCGTTCCGTCATCATCGTAAAGATAATATGTCTCCTGCTTACTCGAACTGTCTTTTTCATAAACGGTACGACCTAAGGAATCATATTTAAAAGTATAATCCCCTAACCCCTGAACATTCTTTTTAATAATTTCACCATAAGCGTTATAGGTGTATGTTTCAGTACCGCTATTATTTCCGTAGGTTTTAGTTTCAAGCTTACTGTTATCGGACTGATAGCCGTAAGTTACAAGCGGTTGTTCGCCCACCTTAACACTTGTTGTGTTAGAAAAAGCATCGTATTCATAATTATATGCAAAGCCGTTATGAATCACACTTGTCACTGCTCCGTCTTTATTATAACATGTTACAAGTGTTACACCATTTTCGGTATGAGAATGACTTTCAAGATAATTGTCAACTAAATTATAGCTGTATAAATCTTCTTCAATCACAACACCGTTTTGCGTTTTGGATTTTGTTGCAATTTCACCGTTGGTCTCGTTGTAGGTATAAGATGTCACACAACCGTCAACAGTTTCGGTTAAAACTCTGTTTTCACCGTCATAAGTATAAGCCTCTTTAACAACATTGTCAACAACGTGAGTGATCAAATTACCGCTTCCGTCGTAATTGTACTCCTCAACGGTCGGTTCGCCCTCGGAATTGGGAATGGTAACGGTCTCCTTTGTAATTTCAAGAGCACTGTTATAAGTATATTCATAAACCGTGCCGTCTTCGTAGGTTTCTTTTTTTATTCGCGTTGCGTCGTAGCTTCCGTCTCCGTTAGTGTCGTAAGTGTTATACTCAAACCTGTCACCTTCACCGTCTGCGTTAAGTATGGAAGTAACATCACCGTAGGCGTTATATGAATAAGTATAAACTACACCCGCTTCATTGGTATAAGTAAGAACATTACCGTTTTCATCATATGTATATGGGTCAGTTGAATTTTCTTCTTCAGTTATATCCTGAGAAAGCTCGTCAAAATCATACACATCAGATGATTTGGAAAGCCTTATTGAATCAAAATAAGCCTCATTTGCCTGATTATAGTAGCAACAAACCACTCGTATTTTATCAGGCGTATATTCGGGATGTTCCGGATGCATCAAGCCAAAACTGCTACTGGTAAACTGTGTTTGATCATCATAATAATTAAATTCAGCCTTTGCAGGTACATAACCTATTTGTGCTCCGCTACTGTTGGTTTCTTTATAATAAACAATTATGTGCAATCTATAATTTCTTGTTCCGTTTTTAGGAACCGGTGTAGCTTTAGCCCAACCGCTAAAAACAAATTTATCATCAAAATCCTTTTCTGTCACCTTGACTTCCTGCAGCACAGCCTTTTGACGCGTAGCATCTCCGATTATTTTCATCTTACCGTCATCTACAACATCTGTAGAAGCCATATTCCATCTTTTCCAGGAAGAAGCATATCCTGTAGACTCGACAGAATTAAAGCCGTTATTTTCAAGCATATTGTATTGACTTGCAACATCGCCTTCTTCTAACTGCACACCGTCAAAATATGCCGTACCCGTGCCGTTTCTAACAAGAAGAAAAGCGGTAGCTCTCACAGTGTCCTCAGGCAAGGTAAAAGTAACAAAAACTCTCTCCCATCCATTATTAATATTATAATTGGTTTTTTGAATGTTTTGAGAATAAACGCGAGAATTGGTACCATCGTTTTTAAATATTCGCATCATTATTGATGCCCCATAATTTTTCACCGTTCCCGTGTCACCATCATGAGTTATGCCACTTGTTTTCACATAAGCCGATAATGTATATGTTTTCCCTTTTTCTATAGTTCCTTCATCAAAATAAAATGGCTGATAGTAGCTCGCTAATCCAACCGTAGTAAAATCCGAAACACTAATTTTCAATGACCCTTCACCAACATAAGATTCTTCAGTAGTATAACTTGCAGTTCTAACACAATCCAGATCGTACAGTAAAAAAGACGTCCAATTATCTGCACTTTCTACATTATGATTTTTAACAAGATTGTCCGGGATTTTCCCCTCGGCATGCACTCTTGAAATTGAATCAAGAATTGTACTTTGCGAACTACGTTCCACTCCTACTGCTCCAAGCTTTTCACCTTCAACCGTTTCACATTGAGTTGAGATTACCTGAAGTTCATTATTAAACACATATTTAGTTAAAAGATCGTCTTCATCCCCAAAAATACCATTTGCACCTGATGTTCTAATTACTGTGCTATTGTATCCTCTTTCAAAAGAAACTTCTCTGCCTAACTCGTTATTTTTACTTTCACCGACATACGAAATTCTTCTGCTGTCATTAACATAGCCAAATGTCAACTTATATCCGGAAGCATTTGTAATTGATGTCATGCGATTATTAGCATCATATGTAAAAGTTGCCTCTATATTACCGTTACGCATTATTTGAGTGATATTACCATTCTCATCCTTTTGGTAAACCATTTCAGAAGTGTCATCATCTAACGCTCCTGCTTGGGATACAGAATATTTATCACCTGTAGAAGATACTAGCAGTTTCTCTCCGCTACCGTCAACTAAATAAAAGTTACTAGAGCCTTCAATTTTTTCTTGCGAAAAGATTACTCTTTCGTTTTCAGGCTCATCCGAACAAAGCTCTTCGCCAATTGTAATCTTCTGCAAACCATTTATGTTAAACGAATGTCTTTCAGTACAGTTATTTTTACAAGCATCAAAGCTAATAGGTACATGAATAGTTACACCAACAATTGGTAATGTAACACTCCATTTTTCAGTTACTTTAAGACAGTCCCAACCATAATCATTTTCTTTTAAATCATAGAAATCTTTTTGATTATCATATTCTCCTTCAATGAAAAGTTGCTGGGTTCCATCTGGAGCCGTATAAATAACCGATGAATTAAACCCTGACATATAGCTAGGAAGCCAATAAGAATATTGATCATCAACAACTGCAAGACTATTATAGGTCATTGAAAAATTATAAGGATATTCTTCACCTGTTGTCGAAATATCGTTATCTCTTGTAATTAAAAGATTTCCGCTATAATTATTAACATATACGTAACCTGCACTGCCCACATCAAACTCTGTATAAGGCATTGATGGATCAAGTCCGCAAGTATTCATATACTGAACAGTTAACAATGGCTCAGCGGATCTTGTTTCGAAACAAACACTTCCTGATGAGCCTATTTTGAGTTTGACCCCCTTGTTATATCCGCCGTTTTCCCATTTAGTATACAGCCGCGTAATATCAAACATAAGATATGACTCACCATTAATATTCGTGTAATCTTCAATATTCGAGTAATCCTCAATGGTTGAAGTAACACCCGGATTTATATTGATTATTTCATCGTCAATCTTCCAATATTCGGTTAATTCCTGCAAATAAACTTTAACCAAATCATCATTAGTGCTTGAAAGCACAGGCAACCTCAACTTAGCAGAGACAATATGGTCGCCTAAATATCCAACTTCACCATTACCAATACCAAGAAGTGCATATGAGTTTTCATCAAACAACGTGAAATTTTCTGTGCTTGACCAATTTCCATTCACGCATATACCTTCAATTGCACTAACTTCTACTTCATTAATTGAAGGATCGATTGTGACTGGATAAACTGCCGTTGAAAGCCAATTTTCATCAGGTAGAATTTCGAATCGAAGCTTTCCGTTTTTGTTTTTGGTGATGTTAAGTTCAATTTCTGAACTTATATTTCCTTCTGCATCATACATAACAGGAGCTGATATTGCATAAATTACATCTTTTCCGTCAAGTAAATGAATTTCGTTCTTTGAAACTGCTTTTGCGCTTAATTCTCCTATGTTGTAGTTTACAACAAAACAGTTTTGAGCAGATGTATTTTTAAGTATGATATTCTCCTTAATGCCGTTTGTTGAAACAATATACTGCAAATCAACATTTTTGTATGCATCTTCATAGATGATTTCATCAGTAAGATGTGAAAGATTAAGAAATGCTTCATCACCTTGAAATTCTGTTGTTTTTTTGATGATTCCAGCTTGGCTGTTTTTCATGCTCTGATAATTCAAAGAAACCGGATATTTTTCATCATCGAAAAACACAAGAGTATTTGAATTAGCTTTTTCTGCAAAAACAATGTTTGTTTCTTCACTTTTTGTTCTGATAATATTGCTCTGTCCAAAGATTTCAGCCTGAATCGTAGTGGCAGTATTCTCATAAAGAGTATTATCAATATCTACCCATTCATTTTCATCTGTCAAATAATGAACCGATGAATTATACTGTGCCAAAACATATGAGCCGTCAGACATAAGGAAATGCTTTGTGTTCTCTGTTCTTTTGTCAAGAACTTCTGAAATTATGTGTGCTTCGTTTTCTTTATCAATGATTTCCATGTCAGTATCTGCTTCAATTTCTGCAGTGTACTGTGCAAAAACCGGCATCACCATCGAAAAGGTTGTGTACAGCATCAATACCGCTAAAAGTACTGACAAAATTTTCTTCATGTTTTCCACTCCTTTTATATTTGTAAGCCCTTGTAATATTCTTACATCTAAGCTTTCATATATATAAGTCCTGAAAGTAATATAAAGTAACCTTTTAAAAGTCAACCTCTAAAATATTAATGTCATAATATAATAGATGTTAATTACGTTATGTATAAAACACAGTTTATTTATTGACAAAATAATGTTACTTTCTACATTAAAGGTGATTATATTTATGAAGACCATTTTATATCAATTTAAAGGAGATTAAAATTTATGAAAAACAATAAAGCTTCAACATTTAGCAAAATTATACACTACCCTTTTTGGGGTGTCTTTATTGCTATTTTCCTCGTTATCACTTTTTTAATCATCGTAACTGTAGGCCTTTTTTATATTCTTAATCAAGGAATAAACACTTCCTCTTGTGAAACCTTATTACTAGACATGCAAGCATCTACACTTGCAATATCCGCTATATCAGTCACTTTAGTAACTTCCATAATTTCAATATTATTATTTTTCAGAGAAAAAAAGCTTGAATTGAACAATAAAAAAACAGAAGAAAATAATGTAATTATTGAAAAGATGATCGAAGAAGTAGAAGAACAAAAAAAATTGCTGTCGGATCTATTGTTCTGGCAAACTAACGACAGCAAATATATGCTTGGAATTCAAATAGAAGCGATAAAAAAGATCGGTGATTCTATTATATTGAAAGATACAGTAGAAGATAGATATCAGTATTTATTAATAATTTGCTCAATCTTAGAAAATCAAATCCTTACAGTTTCAGAAACAGAACAATCCGTTTTTTGCGAGGCTATTTCCAAATACTCAAAAGCAATTCTTGATAATGAAAATTTAAAAAAGAAAGAAAAGTATATAGCTGTCTTCTACTATGTAAATGCTAAATACAGGGAATTCAGACTTACAGACATAAATTCGTTTAGAAATGAAGTCGAATCACCTTTAGAGTCTGTAAAAGAATATATAGAAGATTTTAAAACTTCTTTCATAAGTTTTGATGAACACATGTCATCTGTAGATTTAAATTTGTTTGGTCTAATTTATTATTGGGATGCTTCTCATAAGCTTAACAACTACAAAAATGTTAATTCTCAAGAAATATTAGATAACTTAAATACTGCTGAAAAATATCTTAAATCAGCCAACACAAAAAATAAATCTAACATACATATTTTAAACAGTCTGGGTTGTTGTTATATAGTATTTGCCAAGTACTATGATTTCATAAAACACGACAACGATAAGATACTTTACTATTTAAGAAAAGCAGAAGATATATTTAAAACAATTATTAGCAAAGATCCGACATACGAAATGTCTTACATTAATCTTACAGATATTTGTTGCAAAAAAATCAAATGTATAATTGGTGTTTATTCGTATGACTACATATTGAAAAAACAACTTAAGAAAGTGAGCTATACACAAACAAAAAAAATTATTACTTTAATCAAGGAAGGCAGAAAGTATATCGAGAAAGCAGAAAAAACAGGCAAAGTTTTATTTAATGTTTATTACAGAAACGCAGAATTGTATTTGTTTGAAATTTTTGTTTTAATGGCTAGAAAAAATGAATATAGTGACCAATTTAAATATTGCGAAGAACTTTTAGATAAATCTTATAATTTAAAGCCGACCTTACAAGCACTTACTATAAAAAGGCAGTTGTATTCTTTAACAAATATAAAAAATTTGGAAAATGACATCAATAAAGAAATTATGAAAGTCAATAAAGAGAACGCTCTTAAATGGCAAGAATTAAAAAAGAAAAACATAACAAGAAGCAAAGTTAAAAAAGCAAACAGAAGGATTATTTGCACTGTAAGAATAAAAAAAGCCTATTAACACTTTCACCAGAAAGAATTAAGAAGATTTTCAAACTATCGTTCAAAAAAATCCGCGATTCAAAACAAAATTAAGGTTCGGATTTTTTGATGACAATAAGGCGCGTCAATCAAACCGATAGTTCTTTTAATAGCAAATGATACCTTATCTTAAATAATAGTATTGAGTTTCACATAGCAAAAGGCTGTCGCATTTGCGACAGCCTTAATTTGGTGTTTGTTTTTACCAATCACAGAACCGTCCCCTGATTGAACTCACACCGTTATTTGCACCGTAGGTGTTTGTTGAAAGAGCCTTACCGCCTACATTTGTGGAAACCACGTTGCCGAACACGTCATAGTTAAAGCTGTAAGTGTCAGAACCGTAGTTAATTGTGCTTAGCTTACTGCCCGAATAGGTGTAATTTACGGGACTGCTTAATTCAACATTGTTGCCGTTTTCATCCTGCTTGTAAGTTTTAACGGTTTTAAGCTGCTCAGTGTTGTCGTCATAAAGATACTCGGTGTAAACGTTAAGCACATTCCTGAACTTTTTAACCAAATCCTTGACAACGTTGTAATAATACACTGTTTTGTTGCCGTGCTCATCGAATGTACCTGCAACATAGGAGCCTGCTTTTACCTACGCACCGCCCAAGGCACCGTAGTGGCAACGGGTAAGTTTAAAGGCTGTCGCAAACGCGACAGCCTTTAGTTAAGTTTGTTTTTTAGCGTTTACACTGTTAGCCCTCTCAGTCAAAATCTTCGATTTCGACAGCTCTCCCGAAGGGAGAGCCGAGCCTTGCCTCTCCCTTTGGGAGAGGTGTCAATGCAAAGCATTGACGGAGAGGGTAAATTCGCAACAGCCTTAGTTTAGTATTTTCATTTTTCAGAGGTTAACGGTGGGGTTTTCACGCTAACCGCCCCCTGATTGGCTTACCGTGTACCGTCCCCTGATTGGTTAGTAGCTAATACTATTTTTTTGTCGTTTACCGTTATACTATATTGAGAATTATAATTTAAAATATGACCATAGTAAGTAACGGAAACCTTGTTAAGGAAACGTGTATCATCTTTCATTGAATGAAATTTTGTATTATAATCATCCGATACCGTTAATTCATCACCATTAACACTAAAGACAGATATATAGTAATCATCAATATTATTATGTTTGTAAATAATTACAACAATTCCATCGGAAAAAATTTTTAATGCTTTTTGAGTATTTGAACTAACACCTATTTTCCAACCATGTATAGTTTTCGGAACAATCAAAAGTGTCGTTGTATCATTTTTTCTTCCAACCACAAGAGCACTTTGAGTTCCTTCAACGACTAATTCAGCCTTTTGTTCTGCGTAATAATAATATTCATATACTTCTTCTGCAGATTTAAAATCATATACACAGTTTTCCAATGGAACAAATCCAAGAACCGTAATTAACAATATATCACTTATAATTATAGTAAAATAGCTTCGCCTTGAAGTTTTAGTAAATTTAAAAACAAATAAAAAAGCTAAAAGACCTAAAAAGACTCCAACTAAAACACGCAATAATCCAAACATTTAATCCCTCCACATCAACTCTTACAAGGAACAGGTACCCAACTATATTGCACCACTGGTACCTTGACAAACGCTGGTGCAAAAATAAACATACTTGCACCTATTGTTGTATATGTTCCTGTTGTTTTTCCATCCCATACAATCGCCGTAGAAGACTCTATCTCTATACGCAATGCTGAATTATCAAAAGTTATACCAAATGAACTTTCTTGATTTCCATTAAGTCTTGTCCTAGAAATCTCTAAACCTTTTGCTCCGTAACTTACATCAACTATTGTATTTTCAAAATTAAACTTCAAACCTACCTTAGCAGATACATTTTCGCTTGAAACATTGCAATTACTATATAGAGATATAGGTTTTGTTATATCTCCTTTAACCATAGAAATAGAACTACGTTCTTCTATTTTCATTGTTATAGGGAGAGGCTCAGGCAAAATTTCTTCTCCATTACTATGATAAGTACCTGTAATAGAAGCTCCCGCACCAAATGTATTTTTCGCCCAAGTTTTAAGCATGTTCCAACCATTCGAAAAAGCTTCTCCAAGTTCTTTCCAAAACATACCTGTGGCATCAATACAATTAACAGGATTATTTCCACAATACGCAAACATATTATGACCTAAAGCACCTTGTCCTGTTGAAACATATCCGTCCGAATTCACAAACCTACCCACTTCAGGGTCATAATATCTTGACTGGAGATAGTAAAGTCCAGTTTCATTATCATACACATACCCACGGTATCTGAAGGGATTACGCTCTGACCAGGTCTTTGCCGTACCTGTAAGTGCATTTCCGTTTGCGTCGGTTTCAGCAATAACCTTGCCCCAAGCATCGTATTCATACCTTACAATCAAATCACCGTTTACATTGTAAAGTGCGTTGACATCACCAAGGCTGTTTGTGCCTACAAACACATATTGTAATGCATTTGTTGATGCAGAGTAATATGAAATTGCGGTTATGTTGCCGTAGCTGTCGTAGTAAAAATAGGTGTCGTTTCCGTTGGTTTCCTGATAGTACAGCTTGCCGTCAAGGTACTGGTAGGTTGTTTTTGTGCCGTTTACAGTCTTTGAAGCTCGTAAACCGTCAGCATCATAAGTATAATTGATGCTTGTTCCGTCTTTATTGTAGCTGTTAAGCTGTCTACCTGTCCAAGTTAAATTTGCTCCACGATATGTTGTAGGATTACCTATAGCATCATAATCAATGCTTTCGCCGTTGTAGCTTGTAAGAAGCTTTGACCAGCCTGCATCACTGTCAGTACCGTAGGTGTAGGTAATTGTGTCCGTACCGTCGGATTTTGAAGTGATATTACCTACATTGTCATAGGTATATGTGTAGGTTTTGCCCGTTGTTGCATTGGTTTCACTTGTCAGCTGACTAAGGTCATCATAGGTGTAGGTGCGGTAAGCTGTCCAGGCTGTGCTTGCGTTGCCTGAACCGTCAGAGTCGGCTTTTCGTACACTTGTGATATTACCTGCAACATCATAGGTATAGTTATATGCAATTTTACCGCTTGCTTCTGACAAAATCTGTGTTGTGCGGTAAACATCCTCATTCTCCGCATTTCTGCCTGAAAAATTAAATATGTACCTCCAAACAAGCGGTGTTCCGGTGGAAAGGGTCTTTTTATTAAGCCTGTTCAGACCGTCATAGCTGTAGTCAACATATCGGCTTGGCGAAAGTTCATACCTTACAGGTAGGTTGTCCTTTGCGTACCTTTCGGAATTGGCGACAGCGTCAATTTTGCTGTAAGAATATGACTGTGAAAGTGTTCTTCCGCCGATTTCGTTAGTTACTTTTGTAACATTATTCCTTAAATCATAAGTAAACTCTGTTGCACCAAGGTGAGTGGCGTTGTCTGCCGTTCTTAACTCCTGGCGGATAAGCCTTCCTATACCGTCATATTCGTAATTATACCTTAAGTTGTTTACGTTGTCAACATGGGTCATCGGGTTCATTGCGCTGTCATAAGTCCAGGTGAACTGTGTGCTTGAGCCGTTACCCACGCTTGCAAGGTTGCCAAAGCTGTCGTAGGTATAATTTTTTACCGCTCCGTTGCCGTAGGCTGTGCTTTGAAGCACACCGTTGTTTGCACCGTAGGTGTTTGTTGAAAGAGCCTTACCGCCTACATTTGTTGACACAACATTGCCGAAGCTGTCATAAGTGAAGCTGTAAGTGTCGGTGCCGTAGCTGATTGTGCTTAACTTACTGCCCGAATAGGTGTAATTTACGGGACTGCTTAATTCAACATTGTTGCCGTTTTCATCCTGCTTGTAAGTTTTAACGGTTTTAAGCTGCTCTGTGTTGTCGTCATAAAGATACTCGGTGTAAACGTTAAGCACATTCCTGAACTTTTTAACCAAATCCTTGACAACGTTGTAATAATACACTGTTTTATTGCCGTGCTCATCGGATGTACCTGCAACATAGGAGCCGGCATTAACTTTAACCTGATTTTGCTCTGCACTGCCGGTATACCAGGTCTCCGTCTTGATTGCCATGCTTTCGCTTGAATTTGTCAGGGTGCTTGATGTCTGGTTACCTGCCGCGTTGTAGGTATAATTCGTCAGCACATTACCCGGTGACTTTGCCGAGGTAAGGTTGTGCTTTGCATTGAAGGTATAGGTTGTTTTGTTACCCAAGGCATCGGTGTATTCCTTAAGGTCTTCCTTTGAGTCATAAACAAGGCTGTCCTTCTGCTCGGCATTTGCTGAAACTGAAATTATATTACCCTTATCGTCGTAAACATAGGACTGTGCAACGTCCTTGATAAGCTGAAGGTTATCGAAGCAAGCGTAGTTAATTTGATAATTATAAATAACTACTATGTCAACAGATTTCGGCTTATAATTGGGGTATGTTTTGCTTTTGAGCGTAAACGCCTTTGCGGCATACTGCCATTGACCGTTAACATCGGGATTGAATTCCAACGGGTCCTTATACTCACTGTATGTACCACCGTTGCCGTTGTCATAGTGTACGCGTATATTGATATCAAACTTCGCATTCGGATGTTGACTGACCTTTTTCGCTGCGTAAGCAATTGCCCAACCGCTTAAAATATAAGTGTCGTTCGGCTTCGGGCTTACAGCAATCGATTGGAAAATATACTTTTTCTTCTGACCTTCACCTGTAAAAATGAAGCCCTTGCTTCCCTCTTTTTTGTATCCCGTGGTAACACCCTGCTGAACTGTTGTGCCTGAGCTTTGGTATGTAACATTATAAACAGTCCATTTGTCGGGCAATCCGTTTGTTGCGTTTTCAAAGCCTGAGTTTTCCAAAAGGTTGTGATCGTTGGCAACGGTGCCCTCTTCAAGCTGAACGCAGTCAAAATAAGCCTTACCCACTGAATTCATTACGCCCATATAGAACTGTACACCTGTACAGCCTGTGGGAAGCTTAACTGTAACGGTAAGTCTGCGCCAGCCACCGTTAATTTCCGCTGAATTGTTAGTTGCAATGAACTCGGAATATGTCACCTTGCTATTGCCGTCAGCGTCAATTGTTCTTACACCAAGGTATGCACCTGTTTTTCCGTTAGTGTAAACATCCGTCATGCCCGTTGTTTTCACGTAAGCTGAAAGAGTATAATCTTTACCCTCAACAAGCCCTGAAATATCCTGACGCACATTAGCCGTTCCGTTTGTTGCACTGATTGCAGTAGTATTGACAAGTATTGACTTTTGACCGATATATGCAGTGTCCGTTGAAGCCGCAATAGTTGCCGTTGCATTGGAACGGTATTGGGTCCAACCCGTCAAATTCTCAGCGTTACTGCCTGAAACATAGTTAACAACGTTCTTACCCAAGCCTGCCGCTGATGTAACCTTGTTCGCAGACGCAAGTGAGGAGGCTTCCTTTTCCGTATACTCGTATGAGCCCGCAACGGATGAAGTACCGCCCTTTGTGCTCAATTGCTGACTGATTGTTTTGCCGAAATTATCAAACTGATATGTTGTTATAAGGTCGTTGTTGTTACCGAACACACCGTCTGTTCCGGCAGTCTGTATTTTTGTAGTGTTATGCTTTGAACGGTTAAAGGTAATTTTCTGACCCTGGGTAGAGCCGCCGTGCTCTGTAACGCTTGCAACATACTTACCGCTTGACTTTGCACCGTAACTGAAGGTAAGCTTGTAGTTTTCACTGTCGTTAACCGTAAGCATTGCCTTATCCGCACCGCTCTCATATGTAAAAGCAGAAACTGTACCATCAGTGTGAGTAATACCTGTAAGATTACCTGCGGAATCAACAAAATTACGCGTAAAATCAGTTTTTTCACCTGAGGGGTGAAGAATACAATCAACATAATTTGTTACGGCTCCGCTGCTGTTAGTTTCGTATACAAAGGTATACTCCTTTCCTGAACCGTCAGTAACTTTGTTGATTCTTCTACCGTTGTAAGTAATAGTTATTTTGTTACCGTTAGCATCCTTGGACTCAATCAGATTTCCGTTAACATTGAACTTGAGAGTGTTGTCTTTTTTGTCGGTGAGTAAAAACCATTGAGGAGCCGTGTTTTCCGTATCAAAGGTCAAAGTAAGACCGAGACCGTCCTCATCCTCGTAAACAATATTATCTTCATCTTCAGCGTTTCTGTAAATGTAGTGCTCTGTTCCGTCACCATCGGTATAAATATAGGGATAGTTAGTCTTCTTATCTCCTGTAAAACCGTAAGAACCCGACGAAATAAGCGTCTGCTGAATGCTGAAACGCCAACCGCGTCCTAACCAAGTTAAATTAGAGTTACTTCTGCCGACAACATTTCCGGCTCTTTCCGACGCGTAACCGTTATAAATGCAGTCAATACTCAACGGCATAAGCTCATTGCTTGTTGAAACAGCATTCGAAGCAAAAACCAGATTACCTGTGTAGTCGTTTATATATGCCGAGCCTGCAGTTCCCGCGGAAAGTGAAGTATAGGTCCAATAATCCTCAAGGCCCTTGTTGTTTCTGTAAGTAATAATTATCTGCGGATAAGCGTCTTCAATCTGATTATACCTTTCAGTGTACATATATGCTTTTACACCGTTTTCGGCATAGGTTCCCGTTGTGTTATCTCCTTTGAGCATTACACCGAAGTTTTCAGCAGGATTTTCATACCAAGCTTTAACCATTCTTGTGATGTTGAACTTTCGCCATGTAGCCTCGGTTATATCTTCAAAAACATCGTAGTCCGCAGCTACGGTTGCATTTGAGGGCTTATTATTCCAAGTTACAGTTGAAACATTCCAAGCCGACGTGATTTTGTGAGCATTAACCTGCATATTCGGTGTTGAATCCGAATAAGGCCAAAGCCCGTGATTGAGGAAATTCAACTCAGCATCCACAACAACATCGCCCTTGTTAAGCTCGGGCAACACGAATTTCGTAAGCACTCGGCAATAGCCGTATTCAGACGGCTCACGGCCTACTATCATTTCCGCCTGATTGGAATAATTCGTATTTCCGCATGCCTGTGCAATCATAACCGAATCTATGTCACTACGGGCTGTTTCCGTTGTTATTGACGGGTCAATCGTTACAGGGAAAGCTCTGCTTTCCGCATGAAGCCACTCACTGTCAGCAGCAATCTCAACAGTGAGTTTGCCGTTTTTGTTCTTTTTCACCGCCAAAGTGACTTTTTCACTCTTTTCACCGCCGGCATCATACATACACGGTGCTGAAATTGTGTAAATGTGTTCAGAACCGGACATCAAATTAATAGTTTGACTGTCAACAATCTCCGCTGTAAGAGCGCCTATGTCATAGTTCACTGTAAATGTATTCTGTGCATTTTTGGCTTTAAGGATGATATTTTCTTTAAGCTCATTAGTGCTCACAAAATATTGCAAGTCAACTTTGGTGAAAACATTTTCATAGAGAACTTCCTGCGTGAGATTGGGGAGCGTTAAAAACGTATCATTTCCTTCAAGTTCTTCATTTTTCTCCGTCAATTTAATATTACTTTTCTTTGCACTCTGATAGTTAAATGAGATCGGATAATCTTTAGCTTCATAAGAAACAAGTGTGTTAGAATTGGATTTTTTTGCAAATACTACATTCTCAATCTGATTTTTGGTTGAGTAAATTTCATCCGTACCGAACAAAGCTGTTTGCTCTGTTGTTGCTTCAGCTTCGGATAATGTATTATCGTATTCTACCCACTCACCGTCGTTGCTTTGATAATGAACAGGCTGAGAATATTTTGCGACCATAAAGGTACCGTCCGACATTAGAAAGTGTTTTTCGGTTTCACTTCGTTTTTCAGTGATTTCCGAAAGAATTGTCGCCTCATCATCTTTTTGTAGCTCTTCAGACGGAACATTGCCATCTGTTACTTTGCCAGAAACCACATTACCGTCTGTTACATTTTCATATGCAGCAAAAACAGGCATTGATACTGAACAAGTTGTGAAAAGAGTGAGAACTACCAAAAAGATCGCTATTGCTTTACGTGTTGTCTTCATTCTTTTTCTTCCTTTCTTCAATTTGTTTTAAATGTTAAAATTTATTTCATTTTCACCTCCTACGATATTGAGTTCTTTATTTATATAATTATAAAAAGACTAAAAAGTAACAAATTTTCCACAAAAAGCATCCCCTTGAACAGCAAAGTGCCATTCAAAGGGATGTTCGTTTCTGTCAATTGATTTTTTTGTTGCGAGCCCAGACTGAATCACAATAATCCTGGTCGGCGAGCATATTCATAGCATAATCATGGGCCTCGCTGATATCATACTCCTTGGTGAGTATGCTACCGATTACGAGCTTAACTTCCTCCTCAGGATCCATGAGTATGATGTAAGTCTGTAATCCGGCTTCGATTGTTTGCGACTCGATGGCAGCAATGTAATTGCTCTCTCTTTCTTCGAATTCAATAATTTCGGCTTGATGGATGTGAATAGTTCTCATTAGTTTTCTTCCTCCTCATATTTTTTGTTTTCTTTCCACAACTTATAGCAGTTGTTTTCATCACTTAGAATCTTGTAAATATCAGCAAAATCCGCTGTAGTGATTAATCTTCGTGTGCGTTTGGTATAAACTCTTACCTCAGGATTTTCAGCCTCGTTTTTATATTTATAGAGACTCAAATCAATCCTTCCTATACCTGAACCTTCCATTCTTGTTCGGATAAAAGCTGTCAATCCGTTTTCAAGATGGAGTTCCTCAGTTGTAATTTTTCCGTTGAAAATCATTGTTTTTACTCCTTTGTTTGTATTTTTATAGACAGAAACTCATATACTCCAAACGTATTTTTGTTTCTACATATAATATGTAATTTTTGTCAATAGAATAATTTTAAAAATGAAATACGCCTGATTTTTAATTTTTTCATTTTTTTCGTTCTCATCTTTCATATTAATTTTGACCGGTAAATTACTGGTCGAAATTTAAAAAGAAAGAGGGTCATATTATGTCCTACAAACGAAAAATGAAAAGAGATCCTGAATTCATAAAAAATCAGGATCAGTTTAAAAAGGAGGTGTCAGAAAACATCGCATCAAATTGGAACAAAAAGGATTCTGAGCTTGAAGCATTTCTAAGAGCTGTTCTTCCGAAATCAGATTACAACTACTATTTATTTGTAAAAAGTAAAGGCGGTATCCCTATCAACATCAAATACAATTATGAAAACTATATAAGAGCACTAATTGCCATCACAGACTTCGAGGTTGAAACCTATTATTTTCCGGTAGCATTTATCGGATGGCGAGACAACAAGGGCACATTAAACCATTACAGATGCACGTATATAGATATAGATCATACCGATTTCAATCCCTTAAGTATGTCAGAAGAAGAAATCATTCAGCATCTAAAAGAAGCTTACAATGTCCCTGACAGACTACTACCACATTATTGCGTTGCTTCAAGCAATGGCGGACTTCATTGCATCTGGCTCACAGAAGATATTTATGATTCAGATATCCGTGACGACCTAACCAGAAAAATGATTACATATTTCCGCAGTGATCATAATGCTTTTGCGCGCTCTCATCCCTTCAGAGTTCCAAAATCATTCAATTGTAAAAGAGACACACCAACAAAAAGCAAACTAATCAAGCTGAGTGAAAACAAACGATACAATGAAGTTGACCTTCAGTATTTCAGCAAATCAACCGCAGAAACTGAACAATACTTCAAAGAAGAAAAAGCCAAGACCACTGCCAAAAGGCTTGAAACTTTGGCAAAAAACAAAGAAAACCGACCCGTTTCTCCAGCAAATACTAATACTAAATCCTCTGAAAAGACCTCATATAACAGATGTAAGGATATGAGTGATTACGATACTACTCCTAACACAAACGTTAAATATTATACTGATTTCAAGCCAAAAAGCCGCTATAAAAACCTGCTTGGAGACCTTAACAATTATTACGTTAACAGACGAGGACAAATCAATGGTTACCGTCACACCTTCATTTTTTTAATTGCCAATTACGCCAGGATTTTCATGACTAAAAGTGAGTGTGTTGAGTTATGTTCCAAATATGTAACAGAAGCATTTGAAGACGAGATGTATAGCATAATAGAAAGTGTTTATGCCAGTGATTTTACATACTACTATAACTTTACAACTATAGGTAAACTTCTCGACTTCAATTCTTTCGATATTCAAAATAGCTACAGTAGCTTCAGTGAAGACATAAAAAAGGAAAGAAAAAGAAAACGTGACAGGGAATATTATCAGAGAAAGAAATCGTTCACAAAAACACCCGCAGCTAAAAGACGTCAGCATAACTATTTGATAATCAAGTTAAACATTGATAAGCCTGTATGTGAAATTGCAAAGATGTGTGACTTATCCATATCAAGTATTTACAGAATAAGAAAAGAGATTTTATCTGAAAGCAGTAAGTAATGTTTTATTATTTTTTTAAGTTTACATTCCTCTCCTTTTCCCTTTTCTTCTTTTTTGCTTCTTTTTTCTTCTTTGCAGATAAACGATATTGAAACCTAAAATATATGCATATAAAAGACTGCAGTCCTATACCGTAACAGCATCCGACTGCAATCTTTTTGTAGTCATAAATCTTACGCTAACATATATGAAACAGCTGCCACCCCTAACCTGTAATGCGATAATTTAAACACAGAAACTGCTAACAAACAAAGCTTATCCATTTTTATGGGACGGTTTTTGGCAATGGCAAGAGCTCTGTTCTTTCCTTTGAATACGTAATCTCCGGTTATCAGTTTCTCGTCGAAAGGTTTTGGTTTGCCTGTCTTCTTGTCTATGTTATACATATTCCAACGAAGCCTTAACTCTCGCTCTAACTGTTCCCGAAAAAGTGGCTCATTTCTTACCTTATATAATAAATAGTAATAATAATTCCTTGCGGCTGCAGCTCTCAACGAATGAAGATTGAGATGATTGTCCATTTCCTTTTTACTGAATACCTTTTTATCAGATCCGTCAAAATATGATTTAACTAAATCCACGTCCTCATCTTGAATTCGCTGAAGCTGAAATTTTCCTCCTTTACCACATCTGACTCTTACGCAATAATGTAAATTTTCATCCAATACAAAATCATTAGATCGCAAAGCTCTCAATTCGTTACGTCTGATGCCAACTGCACGCTGAAACAGATATAATCTCTGATTCTCTTGTCTGAAAAAGTCCTGTTTCGCTTCCGGATAAACTTTAGTAGTTCTCCCTCTGCTATACTCGGCGCAATGTCGTATAGGTTTCTGAAATGCAGATAAACTTAAATTATAGACTGAGCAAATACTCGATAAATAGGTATGCACCGTAGAGGCGGACAGACATTTTTCATTTACTAAATAATCCACATACTCCTGAATGTACGCTTTAGCTTCAGTTATGTTCTTAACCTGATGGACCTGTCTGCAATACACAACAAACCGTTTGAAGTCACGTATATATTGCTGTCTGGTAAGATCGTGCTGATACTTATTCAGTTCTTTAACCGCAACATCCATGATTTGCTGCGTTATGGATTTTCTTCTTTTCTTTTTGGCCATAATAACACCTCCTGATAAAATACTTCCATCCCTTAATGGGCTGTTGAACTGTCTCAGGCTCTATTTACCGATGCTTATATATAAGCATCACCGAGCTAGGTTAGCTTTCTGTGCGGACAAGCACAAAAACACTGTTTTCTACCACAAAAATGGTTATAGTCCATTTATATTCACAAAAAAGCGATTATCCCGTATAAATCTGAAAATAGACTATAACCTTTTTGTGTAAGGTATTTTGTTATAAAAATTATCCTTCCTTTATTATTGTTTTTACTCTTTACGTGATCTGCTTAATATAAATATGTAAGATGAGTTGATACAATAAACGAAAAAGAGCTCTCAACTGACAATGCAGTGAGAGCCCTTTTTCTAAATAACTTTAATAACAAAAGAAAAAAGAGTAGGAGTTATTTATGTATGACCTCCGGACGTGTAATCGTCTTAATATTAGTATGTAAGATGAGGCAACACAATAACTTGAAAATTGGTTGGACCTTTTATTATATAGATATTAAAAGCGTATTACAAGATGTATTTTGTTAACGATTTGTAAATATTCTCAAAATCACTTGATATTTGGAAAAAAATGGATATAATACATGTAGAAGGATAAAATCCCCGTGAAGTCCCATCCACAGATTTTCCTTTTTGTAGACAACTGAACAACTGACGGAATCCCCGCCAGATGAGGACCAGAGAATGACGATTCTCTGAACACATGTTGAACTAACATTCACCAACAGACCTGAGCTTAAGAAGCTTACCTCTCCTGAATGATAAATCTTCAGGAGAAGTAGGCTTCTATTTTTTTATCTCTGAAGGTGAAAAAAGATAAAAAACAATAGATTTCGAAAAGAAAGGAGGAATCACAATGAAATAGCAGCACATCTTCAAACCATATATTAACAGACGAACAAAAAGAGAAATCCCACATTAATATAAATAAAAAAACGAAAGGACGAAATTTATGGAAAAGACAAAAGAAAATTTCAAAAAGTTCACCAAAGAAGAAAAAATCAATTTAATTGACAAAACTTTCAGATCACTTGAAGTAGACATTATGGCACTCCGAGAGGGAATCAATTCAGTTGAAAGATTTGAAAAATGTACGGAAGTCCCGGAGGAAGTCGAAAGTCTTATTGAAAAGATTCTGTTTAATGTATACACAATATCTGAACAGTTCACAAAAAATCTTACAAGTATTAAATTACTCGTTGTAGCAATGTGGATGGAAGGAGGGTTGAGTGAAACACAATGCATAAAATACATTGATAAGCTTCTGGATTTAAGATGCGAATATGATTGTTTAAAAGCTGAAAGGTCAGAAGCTCTACAAAAAATAATGGCATAAAAAACGAGAGGCGCTGATTAGTCTCAGCGTCTCTTAGGCAACAAATTATAAAACAAAAAATTAAAATGATAAGGAGAAATTTAGAAATATGTTTATTAGATCAAAAAAAGAAAAAAATTATAATTCAAAGAAAGGTGAAAATGTTATGAGAAAATTCAAATTAAATTATGAGAGAATAGAACACAAGGATTATGCAATCAATCTTGCAATAGATATCGTAGACGAATTAAACAGCTGCAGTTATAGCGAGGCTGATTTAGAAGAAACCGTATGGTATGACCTTGAAGCAAGACTTATATACGATGATGACCGATGGGATTTAATGAGACTCTATCAACGCCCGGATGAAGCAAATTATAATGAAGCGTTTATGGAATGCTACACTGAAATTTGCAGCATCATTGAAGAATTCGAAGAAGAATCTGAATATACAAACAACACTATGAAAGACGAGGTAATGTAATATGAAAAATATAAATGAAATTTTCAACGAAGAAAACTTTGATGCAATGGATCTTACAGATCTTATTTACTCCGCAATGGATGTATATGAAGGAGAAACCCGTTTCAACAGATACATCTGGGTTTCACTTGATACACTTGAGGCAGAAAAAGGTGCTTGGAAAATAAAAGAGCTCGAAGGACTTGAAAACGGTTTCATTGTTGAAATTACAGAAAAGCCCGAAGAAGACATCTGGGACTGTGTTGTAAGAAGCTTCGTAGAATACTTTAACGAAAACTTTGGCAGAGATTTCGAATATAACGAATGGTATGAACCATTTGTTGAAGAAAACGATGAAGAGGCTTTTTCAGACGACGAATTAGATACAGTGTTCGAAACATGTCACAACATCTGTCTTGAAAACAGATACGAAAAAGAACCATACTACATAATGATCGACATGGAAAACTACAGGGCCGTAAAAGCAGTTAAAAAACCTGACCCCGCAGATGACAGATATGAGTTTGTCCCCGTTGATCCTCTGGAATCCTATGGACCCACCGATGTATACGACAACTGCACTAGTGCTCTTATGGATTATTTCGAAACCGAATTTGAAATGAATATGGTTTACAATTTCGAAATTTATTGATAAGAAAAATACACAAACGAGACGCCGGGACATCCCGGCGCTCTCTGATAACGGATTTATAAAAATTAATTTTAAATATGAAAGGAAACAAAAGAAAATGAAGGCAAGAGTAATTAAAGAAAAGAAAGAAAATTTTATAAACGATCTCCGCAACGGCGGAAAGATAGTACTTGTAAGATCCGGTTTTGATAAGCACGGTATTTGCACAGGATTTATCATTCAGATCGGAAAGGTAATCAGACAAAACTTTCACCAGAGCAAGGCTATGGTTGTAACGGATCTAGGGTTTAATAACCGAGACACCTTGAATGCCGTCGAAGATATTATTCGTGAAGTCGACAATATATTCTGTTCTGATGAGACAGCAGTAAAGTTTATGAATAAAGTTATCAGCACTTCAGAGACAATTGATAAAAGCAAATTTGAAGTAGTACGTTATTATTGATACCTTAAACTGAAAAAGAGCTCTCGTTTCATTTTTGAAACGGGGGCTCTTTTTCGCATAAAAAAAACAAATGAAAAGATTGTCAGGAGTTAATTACTATGACCTATTTCTCCAGAACGTGAGATTATGACATCTTAATATTAATATGACAGATGAGTAATACAGATAACCGAAAAAATGAAAAACAGAACACAGAGCAATCTGACTCTGTGTTCCTTTTAAAAGAGAGAAAAATATATGCCTTATTCGTTGAAATCTGCCTTCGGAAAATTAGCTACATAGTTCTGGTGATACATCTTAACGCTACCACTCTGATAAATCTTCTTAACCGTTTGCACCTTACCTGAAATACTCAAGTCGTAATTGTCGGCCAGACTGCTTAATAAATGGTGAGGCTGATAAAAGCAGACAGGCACGGTCGATATGTGATTGTTCACACGTGTTTTAACGATTATTTTAGTTATGTCGTTCGGAAATGTTCTGACTGACGTGATTTCTCCACTGAGGAAAAATTTGTTTTCAGGCGGTGTAGAGGAACTGCATCTCTTAACTGAATCCACAAAAATGGATGTCACGATACCGGCAACCTTGGGTTTCTTTGATGATTGTATGTTACCCTCGATTTTCACATATGAATTTTCGGGACACTTTGCGATGATATACTCTGCCGCTTTATCGAGCGCAAAAACCTTCGGAAAATCTCTTCCTCCCGTGTGGATGGTCAGTATTACTCTGTTGGGTGCGATTACGTATTTGTGGACAATTTTGCCGGTTATAAATACTTTGTTATAGTTTTTGCCATTGTTATAATAATTCAAATTCAATTATCTCCTTTACTTCGTTTTATTATATCTATATTAATAAGGACTTATAAGCTGCTCCGGAGCGTCTTTGCCTTGCCAATATAAATATGAAAGATGAGACATAGAGATAAGTGAAAAATTTAACAAGTCATCATTCAAAAGTTGCACACGAAAAACAATAAATTTTCATTGACTTTTTCACATATTTTTGATATAAAATTTATATAATCCCCCAACAATAAACCACAAAATTTCCAATTTTACTTGTATATAAAAATATTCAACTTGGGATTTTACTTGGGATATTGCTCGAAAACCCTTATAAGTAAAGGTTTTCCGTGACGAAGCAAGACACGGTAAGGCTTTCGAAGGTCTTCTTAACAGATATTTTGGTTAATCGTTAACCCAAAAAAATAACACACAATGGGGATGCGATTTTACCGTATCCCCTGTTTTTAAAAAAGAAAAATCAAATAAGCAAAACGCACTCCCCCCACCACTTATTAAAGGAGGAAAGAACATGAACAAAGCTTTTTTAGCAATCCTGTTGTTCATTGTTTCTGTGCTTTCTTTAGTGACCGGTATTTCTTTGGCAGGGAATGCAGAAAAGAACAGAAGAGCTGATTACAGCACGGCTTCATCAACGACGGTTAACGAGGCCGTTACCGTACAGAATCAGCAAGCGACTGAACAGACATCAGCCACTGCAACAACAAGAAATACCCCTGTAGCTACAACCACCGCACAGAAATCACTCGCCAATGTAATCACCCCGTCAAAGGCAAAAAGCATTGCCCTCAACCTGGCAGGCTTTGGCAATGCCGTTGTATGGGACAAAGATGTTGATCTTGACTATGAAAACGGCAGTTGGATATACGAGGTATCTTTTGAAAAAAACAACACAGACTATGAATATGTCATCGACGCTATAAACGGCAATGTTTTATATTCAGAAGTTGACAAATACTGATAACGGAGGTAACTACTATGGCTAAATATGTTTGTCCCTGCTCATATGTGTACGACCCCGAGCTTGGCGATCCCGATAACGGCGTAGCTCCCGGTACTGCATGGGAGGATGTACCCGAGGATTGGGTTTGCCCCTGGTGCGGACTCGGTAAGGATGCATTTGAGGAAGAATAAGCTTTTATAAAACGTAAAGACGGTGCAGAAATTTAACTGCACCGTCTGTTTTTTCACTTCCCGTAAGCCTCAACCACTCTGTCATACTCCTCATCAGTAATCAGAAGCATTGATCCGTGGCGTGGCCTTATGTGGTCTATCGAATGGCGTTCCTTTTCAACCTTGGTAAAATGAATAAGGTCGTCGCTTTCCTGCATAAAGTAACCGCCTTTTTTGAACTGGTCAGAAATAAGAATATATTTACCCGTTTTATGATTTCTGTAAATGCAGTTGCCTTCAAGAGCAGTATCCGCAAGGGAAATTTTACCCCTTTCAGGCTCCTCAAAGGGGCCGCAGGGTCTGTCTGACACAACATAACAAATGCCGTCCTGCTTACCGTCAGCCACAAAAAGATAGAACTTACCGTCCTTTTCAACCATATCACCGTCAATGGCACAAAGTCCGCTTGAGGGTCTGTAAAGCACCTTCGGCTCAGTTGTAAGGGTAGTGAAATCCTTTGTGTAGGCGTACCAGGGAATTGTATCGAGGTCGTCGTCAGCATTGTTGTGGGTCCAATAAATCATATACTCACCCTTTGCCTTGTCAAAAATCACCTCGGGTGCCCATACTCTGTTGGCATTTTTTGTGCTTTCAAAAAGAGTAAAGTCAATAATTCTCTCATTTTTCCACTCTGTAAGATTTTCGCTGTCCCATACAACCATTGAGTTGTTGTTAGTCCAACCGTCCTCGGAACGCATATCCGTTGCAATGATATGGAAAACTCCGTCCTCACCGCGGAAAATATAAGGGTCACGGCAGCATTTTCTGCCGAGGGTCTGGGTGATTACCTCTTTGTTGCCGTTAAGGGCCTTAAAGTTGTATCCGTCGTCGGAAACGGCAAAATGCACTCTTTCCTCTTCGGGGCGGTTGCCCGTGAAATAGCAAAATAAATATTTCATAGTATCTCCTCAGTTCTTCTTTGTCATTTTCTTTACAACTACACTCATAATCACCACAAAAACGGGGATAGGCAGAATGTAAAGCAAGCTGTAGGGATTTGAAAGGTCGCCCTTGTTTGCAAGCAGGGTGAAAAGAATATTAAAGGGCAGCATACCAAGATTTGAAGCAATGAAGAACTTTGTAAAATTAACGTTCATTGCACCGTAAATAACATTCATCAGGTCAGAGGGTACAACACCCGATGCCTTGACAACGTACACAACCATAAACTCGTTTTTGCCTGCAAAATCGTCAAGCTTTTTAATTTTCGGGAAGCGCTCCTTGAGGGAGTCAAGCAGGTCCTTACCTGCAAATTTACCGAGGTAGTAAGGCATAATCATACTAAGGGCAACGCCGATGAAATTCACGCCAATTGCAACCCACAGATTATCAAACAAAAGCCCCGATACGGCAAAAATAACCGCAGGCGGAAAAACAAGGGCAAAGGATTTTATCACCGTAAAAGCAATGATGATAAGAGCAACGGTGAGAGTACCGCCTTTTATGTAGGCCGACAGCTCCGCAGCATTTTCTACGCTTATGTCAAAATTATTCATAAGTACAAGCATTGTTGCAAGCATAGCCACCATAAAAACGCCTGATGCTATCTGCAATGCCTTCATAAGCTTATCGTAATTCTTTTTGGTCGTTGTCTTTTCCATATCAGCCCTCATACTTTCTGCAAAGGTAACGGCGCTTGCCCTCACTCTTTTTGCCGTATTCAATTGCCTCAACGGGACAGTTGCATATACAGGCCATACAATGGGTGCAGTTGCCCTTCCATACAGGCTTACCGTCCTTGATTTCAACATTGCCGAGAGGACACTTTTTTGCACAGAGTCCGCAGGAGGTACAGTTGTCCTTTGCAAGGAACTTATCATCCTTCAGGTAATATTTGTTGAACATTTCGTTCACAATACCGCTTAAAACAACGCCGATTGCACCCTCCTTGACCGCAGGAAGGCTTTCACCTTTTTTAATAAGTACACTCACCCCCTCAAGGTTTCCGTAGGCTTCATTCATAAGCTCTTCTTCCCTATTGGGAGTTGTAACCTCAAACATTGCAAGATAGTTTTCAGCCATTTTAACCTTTGCGGTGCCCTTGTAGCTCTTGCCGATTTTATCGCAAAGTGCCTTATTATACTTTTCCGCCTTGCCGATTTCTCCGCCGCAGGTCATCACAAAATAAATGTCCTTACTGCCCTTAAGCTCTGCCTTTGAAAGAAATTCTGTCACCACGGCAGGAATTCTCCACGCATAGGTAGGAGCACAAATTATCCATGGCTTTTCACTTTCAACGGGTGAAAAATCCCTTACCTTTACCCTTTGGGCAAGGTCAAAGCACTCATCACCAATTCTGTCTGCAATGAATCTTGCACAGTATTCACTGTTACCTGTGCCTGTAAAATATAAAATCATAATATCAACCTCATCATTTTATCAAAAGGAGCCTGCACTTATATGCAGACTCCTCGTTTTTTATTACATACCTGCAAGAGCTCTGATTTCCTCAACCTTGTCAGTCTTTTCCCACTGAACGTCAAGGTCCTCTCTGCCCACGTGACCGTAAGCAGCAAGCTGACGGTAAATGGGTGCACGGAGCTTAAGCATATCAATAATTGCAGCAGGACGAAGGTCAAACACCTTGTTTACGATTTCGGCAATCTTGTCCTCGTCAATCTTTGCAGTACCGAAGCATTCAACAAGCACGGAAACGGGCTTTGCAACACCGATTGCGTAAGCAAGCTGAACCTCACACTTTGAAGCAAGGCCTGCGGCAACAATATTCTTTGCAACGTATCTGCAAGCATAAGCAGCACTTCTGTCAACCTTTGTGGGGTCCTTACCTGAGAAAGCACCGCCACCGTGACGGGAGTAACCGCCGTAAGTGTCAACAATAATCTTTCTGCCGGTAAGACCGCTGTCACCCTGAGGACCGCCTACAACAAAGCGACCTGTGGGGTTAACAAAAATCTTTGTATCGTCAGCCATAAATTCTTCAGGAATAACGGGTCTGATAACATACTTTTCAACATCCTCACGGATCTGTTCAAGTGAAACGTCAGCGCTGTGCTGTGAGGAAACAACAACTGCAGTAACCTTTGAGGGCTTGCCGTCAACATATTCAACAGTTACCTGACTCTTACCGTCTGCACGGAGATAGCCGAGTGTTCCGTCCTTTCTTACCTCTGTAAGCTTCTTTGAAAGCTTGTGGGCAAGGGAAATGGGAAGAGGCATAAGCTCAGGGGTTTCATCACAGGCAAAGCCGAACATCATACCCTGGTCGCCCGCACCGTGAAGGTTGTAGGCATCCTCCTCGCCGCCCTTTAATTCAAGGGACTTGTCAACGCCCATTGCAATGTCGGGTGACTGCTCGTCAAGGGCAACAAGCACAGCGCAGCTGTTACCGTCAAAGCCCTTTGCGCCGTCATCGTAGCCGATGTCGCAGATAACCTTTCTTGCAATTTTAGCAGCGTCAACCCTTGCAGTTGTGCTGATTTCACCCATAATGAGCACCTGACCGGTTGTAACTGTTGTTTCGCAGGCAACTCTTGATGAGGGATCCTGCTCGTAAATAGCGTCAAGGACAGCGTCGGAAATCTGGTCACAGATTTTGTCGGGATGTCCCTCTGTTACTGATTCTGAAGTGAAAAGAAACTTTTTCATTTTTTGTAACTCCTTTATTTTAATTGAATGGTTTAACAAATATAAAAAGCGGTCACAGTATGACCGCTTTGAAGAAAACCTCATCTTTCGGTCTTACCGCAGGATTTAGCACCTTGCATAAGCAGGTTGCCGAGCTTCACAGGGCCTGTCCCCTCCGCTACTCTTAATAAGGAAATATTCATTTTTGCAGAAAGTATTATATCAGCATAATACTTTAAAGTCAATAGTTTACTTTAAAACTATTTTTTAACAAGGCTGTTATGCCACAGAAATTGACCATACACCTTTAATTTGTGATGCAATATCTGTAAAGAGCCATTGCTTTTCGGAATTGATAATACTGTTCGGATCATTGATAAGCAGATAACCCTCGCTGAAGGAACGGATTACAACATAATGTGCAGTTGCAGTAAACTTACCGGGACCCATATAACAGATAAGAGGACTGCCCTGCTGAAGTGAAGCAATGATATTTTCATTTGACGGTGTAATCTGCACACTCTTAAGTCCGAGCTGCGAAATTCCATCGGTCATAAGCTTTGCAAGGGTACCCTTACCCTTCTGATAAAAGCCGTTTTCCTCGGCAAAAGCAATCATTTTATCAGGTGAAAACTTTTCATCCTTTGTAAGGTGATAGCCGACCATTGCCACACACATCGGTCCGTCAGCGGTAATACCTGCAAAATCTCCGCCATACTGAAGATATCCCCATTGCTTATCCCATTGAAGGAACAAGGGCATCTCCTTGCTTTTTTTGTACTCCTTGAGAGAAACTTCCTTGTTTTTATCCTTAAGCTTAAAGTAGGAAGCAACAAAATCTGCGGTTTCAAAATTCTCTCTGTAAAGCTTCTGCAGGCTTTCAGGATGACCTGAAACATCAACGGGCTCTGTTACCTCAATTTTATTATCGTTTGAAGTGTCAACCGAGGGAGCTACACCGCTTTTGTCAAGCACCGCCATAAAAGCACAGGCAAGCACGGCAACAATTACCGTAGCATAAAGCACAAGGCTTCCCACTCTGACAACGGGATTTACCTTTTCCTGCGGATTTATATAAAGCTTTTCAAAATCCGTAACCCCGTTTCCGGTAAAATCCTTACTTTTCTTATTCAAAAGTTTCATTTTTCCCTCCGTTTAATAACTGTAAGACCATATGTTGAGAATCTGATCGGAAAACTCGCTGAACTTCCATCTTTTTTCTGTTCTTACAATACTGTTGGGGTCATTGATAAGGAAGTAGCCGTCCTCATAGCCCGTAACAACAATAAAGTGACCAACCGAGGTGAACACACCGGGACCCATAATGAGAATAACGGGTTTTCCGTTAGTAACACTTTCGGCAATATATTCCTCACTCAAAGGAAGGGTTTCTACTGTAAGTCCAAGGTCCTCGGCACCCTCGGTCATAAGTGACCATGATGTGCCTACATCGGCATAGCAGTAGCCCTCATCAAGAGCAAACTCAACAACCTTGTCAGGTGAGAAGGTATATTCATCCCTTGTAAGGTAATAGCCTACCATTGAAAGAGCAACGGGACCGCAGCCTGCAACACCTACACACTCTCCGCCGTAGTCCATATAGCCCCAACGGGTATCCCACTGAAGGAAGTGGGGAACGGTATCAGTATACTGGTAGTCACTTAAGTCAATATACTGCTCGTTATCCTTTTCAAGGAAGTAGGAAAGAACAAAGTCCCTTGCTTCCTCATTTTTATCGTAAAGGGTGCGTAAATCCTGGGGATAAACGTCCATAAGCTCAATTTTATATACCGTTTCCTTACCGATATCGGGATTTGTGGGAACGGGAGGCTCTTTTTCTCTGTTACCGCCGGCAACAAGAGCAACGGTAAGCACAATTATAGCCGCAACAATGCCTGCAAGGGCACGCTTAACGGATTTTTTAAGTCTGCGTCTTTTCTTTTTCATCACAGCTTCTCCATCACTTTTACTTATTTAGATAATAATACTATAAATAAAAATTTTTTTCAACGGAAAAGGAGAAAAAGTAAGAAAATTGTAAGTGAAAATTTAAAATTGAATTTACCGTTGCGGTTATTGAAAACAAAAAACGAAAAGGACGGCTTATTGCCGTCCTTACTGAATCCAAACGCCGAAGGCGTCCCTGACTGCTGACTACTATAATCAGATTTTACCCGCAACCTTCTTCACCGTGTCAAGCATGCCCTTGACAATCGGAAAAGCAATAACGGAAAGCATTACACCCTTGATTGCATTGAGTGCCGTAGCAGAAACAACGGCAGTAACAAGGGTTTCTCCGCCGATTTCAATACCGAGGAAATACTTGAAGAACAAGGGTGCCACAAAGTAGTTTGCTCCGACGCCGATAATCACAATTGTTAAAAGTCCGCTGATGCCTGCAAGAAGAATTGTTTTTGTTTCCTTCATCTTATCCTTATTCTTTTGCATCACAACGGAGAAGGGAACAACGTAAGCACAGCCCACAATGAAGTTCATAAGGTTACCGAAGCCCATCTGTGTACCTACACCCTTTACGATAAGCTCAAGAAGATTTTTCACAAGCTCAATTATAACCGCGTGCCACGGACCGAAAACAAGACCTGCAAAAAGAGCGGGAATATCGCTGAAATCCATTTTCAGGTGACCCATTGCAGGAGGTGTTACAGGAAATTCCAACAACATAAGAACAAATGCCATTGCCGAAAGCATTGCACAGACTGCAAGGGTAACTATGTTGGTTTTGTTTTTCTTTTTCATAAAAAGCCTTCTTTCGATAATTTTTAAAATAATCTCAAGAAAAAAGCCTTGGTATATACATACACCAAGGCAAAAAATACTTAAAGCTGTATTTTCTTCTTTCGTCCGGACTGTACCGTCGGCTTCGGAATCACACCGAATCTGCACAAGGTTACCTTGGCTCGTGGGCTGTTACCACCGGTGAGGAATTTCACCTCGCCCTGAAGATTATTCTTTTAATATAATAGCATTATACCGTCTTTGTGTCAACAGAATAATACACAAAGTATTTTGTATTATTTTACAAAATCAAACTCTTGTTTCGAGCACCGTAACCTCACCGAGAATTTCAAATTTGCCGAAATTAGCAGGAATGAACAGGCTGTCACCCTTGTAAAGAGTAACGCAAGTATCGCCGTGCATTACAACGCCGTTGCCCTCAAGAGCAACAAGGGAAACAAAGGATTTATCATCGGCAACAAACTCTGCCTTTTCCTCAACGTCAAGCCTTTTTACGGTGAAAAGCTCACAGCTTGTAAGAAGTGTTTCCTTGTATCTGTCCTTACTGATTGTATCACCCTGAGGCTTACCGCTTGCATCAATAGCCTTTGTGCTTGTAACATCAATAGCCTTTTCAACGTGAAGCTCACGAGGCTTGCCGTTCTGAAGTCTGCCGTAGTCGTAAACACGGTAGGTTGTGTTGGAATTCTGCTGAACCTCTGCAAGTAAAATTCCCTTACAGATTGCGTGAAGTGTACCCGCCTGGATAAAGAAGATATCACCCTTCTTAACCTTTACACGGTTAACATATTCGAGCAATGTATTTTCCTCAATGCTCTTACGGAAGGTTTCGCTGTCAATATCCTTTTTGAAGCCGTAGATAATCTCTGCATCATCGTCACAGTCAACAATGTACCAGGCCTCGGTTTTGCCGTACTCACCCTCGTGCTCAAGAGCATAGGCATCATCGGGATGCACCTGAACTGAAAGGTTATCAAGGGCGTCAATAAGCTTTATAAGAATAGGAAACTCCTTGAAGCGTTCACAGTTTTTACCGAGGTAGTTTTTACCCTCATCAGCAAGAACATCGGAGAGAGTCCTGCCTGCAAAGTCACCGTTTTCAATTACGCACTGACCTGCTTCGTGGCAGGAGAGCATCCAGGCTTCAGCCTGTCTGTCCTCAAAGGAAAGGATACCGAACTCCTTTGAAAGTCTTGTTCCGCCCCAGATATAATCCTTTGTGGGAGGTGTGAGCTTTAAAATTTTCATTTTCATTTCTCCTGTTATATTATGTAATTTCTTTGATTATATTTAATAGTGAAAGGTGGTTTTTTGTGTGAACATCAATGCTATACTTTTAATTTCAGCACTTGTTCTTTCTGCTATAATAATACTCGCAGTTTCACTTAAAAGCAAGAGATTTTTCAAATCCGTCACTCTTTCCGCCCTTTCGGGCTTAAGCGGACTTTTTGCCGTGCACGTACTTTCCTGGTTTACTCCCCTGACCTTATCTGTAAACCTTTTCACCGTTTCGGTAAGTGCTCTTTCGGGTATACCCGGAGTTATCGGCTTGCTTATTACGGCAATTACTGTGTAAGGGTGGTAATTATACCCCTTGCAATCGCCTGACCGATAAGCTGCTGATTCTGCGGCTCTGTAAGCATATAGCACTCGGCATCATTTGTCATAAAGCCGATTTCAATAAGGGTGCTCGGGCATTCCTCAATTCTGGTCACGGAGAAGGGATAGTACTTCACTCCCCTTGCAATGTCATCGTAAAGCTCCGCCTTACCGTAGTAGAGGTTGTTTCTGTAAACGCTGACAATTTCATCGTAGATATTCTCGGCAAGGGGCATTGAAAACGCCTTGTAGTAAAATGCCGAGGTGCCGATGCTTTCCGTGTTTTCAGAGGCATTTGAATGTATACTTACAAAAAGGTCGGGCTTTACTGTACGGCCGAAGATTTTTCTACCCTCAAGGTTGATATCATCGTCACCGTAGCGTGTCATGTAAACCGTTACACCCTGCGCTTCAAGGGCATCCTTCACCTGATAGGCAACAAGAATATTGATGTCACTTTCCTTGACCTGACCGTACAGACCCGTTGCACCGGGGTCATCATAGCCGTGTCCCGGGTCAAGGACAACAACGCTGCCTGCTGCTCCTTTAAACTTGTTTTTGATTGTAATTACCGTTTCGTCACCCTCATAGGAAATGCTGAAGCCATAATAAGCCCCCTGTTGTCTTAAGGGCATATACAAGGTTGCTGTTTTATCGTAGGACGAAACTGACCAGGTTGCCGAGGAAATAACATCACTTGCCGAGCAGTCAACCGAGCCCGTCGCAGAGCTTGTATAATTGAAGGTAAGTGAAATTGCCGTTGCCGAAAAATCGGAAACATAGAACTCCTTGGAGTTCCTTGAATAGTAGGGCTGATTTTCAAGGTGAACCGTGTAGGGCACCTTCCAGGTGCTTGAGAGCCTTATTGTAAGCTCACCGTCACTACCATAGACGGAATTTACCCTCAGGCTGTTTTCAGGCATTGAGGAGGCAGGCTGAAGCACTACGCTGTCACGCTTTACCTTAAGTCCGCAGGACAAGTCATAGTAATAATCCGTTGTGCCCTCATCGGGGTCAATGCTTTCACTTTCACCTACAACAAAATCCATTGTCCCCCTTGCAAGGGCAGGATAATAGGGTACATAGTCGCTGTCAGCATCGACGGGCTTTACATCGGCATAATCAACGCTCACTACCGCCATCTGATTACCCGTAAAGGGAGTGTTGTAGGCGTTTGTGGTTGCACGGCTTACAGCATCGCTGATTAAGGGAAGCACCTGCTGTTCAACATCAATGTAGGTAGGACTGAAGTTGCCCACCTCATACCTTGTTGTCCCCGTCTGAGAAGCGGTGGTAACAGGATTATTCTGCAGAAGCACGGGGTTGATATCAGGACCCTTGAGCTGCTGCGTTTCACCGTCCATAGTTGCAACAACCCTTACCGTACCAAGAGATGAAAGCTCACCGAAGTCGGTGGGCATTTTTATTTTTGCAAAAAATGCGGTATATCCCTTTGCATCCTCCTGCTTTTCGGCCTTATGCTCCGTTGCACCGAGCCTTACAAAGACCTCGGCATCACTATGGGCAACAACCATAATTGCAATTTCCTCACCGGGACAAACACTCATCACATCGGCAGGAGCAACGCTTTTTATTATGCTGTTTTCTTCCGTTGCGACAGCGTCAGTTGTGCCGCTGTCAATTCTGTTTTCCGCTACGGTGTATGCTACGGCAAGTATTCCTACAATGGCAACAAGCACACCGCACAGTATCAGATATAAATTCCTTGATTTTAACATTCGTTTTTTGTCCTTCTATTATTGATTAAGGTAAGCTTTAAGTCTCGAAAGCTCTGCCGCCGCAGAGGTATCCGTATCGTCAAAATAGTCGCAGGAGAAAATCACAAAGCCGTCACCTTGCACACTCCTTGAATACTGCACCTGACGGGCAATTATATCAGTTCTGTTCTGCCACTCGTTTATTCCCGAGCCTGCATAAGCATCCTCGGTGCCTGACTTATAAAGAGCAAGTCCTACAGGCATCATAACACCCTCGCCCTTAAGGCTGAGCCACTCGTTAAGGCAGTTGTCAAAGGCACGACTTTCATGCTCAAAGCCAAAGTAAATCTGCGGAATTATCATATCGGCATAGCCGCCACCGCTCCACAGCCTTACATCAGCATAAAGGTTGTTTAAGTTATTGTCAATATTTCCGCCGGGACTTATTGAAAAAATTTTGTCATTACCAAAGCTTTTTACCGTGCTGTAAAGACCCTTTATAAGCTCATTTACATTATTTCTTCTCCAGGAGGCAAGGTCAAGTGTACCGCCTGAGGAAAGGAAAGCGGCATACTGCTGACCGTCAAAGTCACCGCATTCGGGAGGATAGAAATAGTCATCGATATGTATACCTGCAACGGGGTAATTCATAAGAATTTCCCTTGCACCCTCAATTACAAGCTGTCTTGCCTTTTGTGAAGCCGGGTTAAAATAAATCTTACCGCCCACAATTGCAACATCCTCATTTGAAGCTTCATTATACCACTGCCTTGCCTTGTTATCGGCAGAAAGCTCATTTATATCCGTACCGTTATGCACTCTGTAAGGATTTATCCAGGCGTGAACCTTCAGCCCATACTCCGCGGCTGTCTCACATATAACCTCAAGCAAATCAAAGGGAAGCTCTGCACCCTGTGTGCCTGCGGCATATTTTGACACAGGATACACGCTGCTTTTGTAAATTGCATCACCGTAGGCTCTTACGTGGGCAAAAACATCGGTAATTCCGTAAGGCACGAATGAAGCAAACATATTTTTTATATAGTCGGCATATTTCTCACGGGTGTCACGGCCGCTTGCAGCATTGATTTCGTAATAGCTAAGCCACACTCCGCGAAGCTCTTTTTTCTCACTGCCTTGAACAACATCAGAGCCTGATATATCGACTCCGTTGTTATCACAGGAAAGCAGACCGTAAGAATCGGTTGTTGTATTCATAATATAGCCGTCGGAAAAATCTGCAATTTCCGTGTTGTCACCGAAGGGGGCCACAGATTTATCACAGCCCGTAAGCAACAGCACAAGAACAAATATGCAGGGAATTATCTTTTTCATTACTGTCCTCCTTGACAATAAGGTAAAAAACACTTAAAATAAAAAAAGAAATAAGTGCGGAGGTAACCGATATGGCAATTAAAACTATAAACAAGCTTAACACAACCGATGAGGGCTTCAGCGAGAATATCTGCTGTCCCGTTTGTGAAAAGAATGTTTCTCTCAGACTTTTCACCACTGAGGACAAAACAATTTTCGCAAAGCTTGCAAGGGGTGATAAGGACCTTGCAATAGCTGTGTGTCCCAATTGCAGTACGGTTTACTCGGTAAACAAAAATTATATAAATGAAAAAGCAAACGGCACCTTTGTCACCATAACAAAGGAAGACCTTAAAATCATTACTAAAGTAAAATGAATCAGGAAATAATTTTTGTCCTGCTCGGTTGGTTTGTCTTTATTTCGCTTTTAACGGCAATTATCACCCTTGCCGATAAAATCAAAGCAAAAAAAGGCTCATTCAGGATACCTGAAAAAACGCTCATCATCCTCGCCCTTCTCGGAGGAAGCGTTGCGGAATACTTCACCATGAGGCTTATCCGACACAAAACACTCCACAAAAAATTTATGATAGGCTTACCGATGATAATTATTTTTCAGCTTATTTTAATTACCGCTTTATTCTACAAGTTATATTTTACATAAAAATCAGCCACCTGACAAGATGGCTGATTGTTTTTTTACATTTTTTTAAACGCAGGGAATCATCAGCATAGAATTTTCCTCAAGCACATCCTTTTTAAGGTTATTTTCCTGCAAAATCAAGTCCACCGTTGTGTTGTGAAGCCTTGCAATATCCCAAAGCTCCTCACCCTTTTCAGCAAAATAAACGGTCAGCACTGCACCCTTTTCTTTTTTAGGCTTATCATTACATACCACAAGGCTTTTGAGCACCTTTTTTTCAAACCTGCAATAAATTTTACCGCTTACACTGTAATCAAAAATCAGTTCCGCCTTATCCTTGCCGTCAAGGGAAGCCATAACCGACAAGGGCTCAAGGTCAAAGTCTCCGTAAGGCTCGTTGCATTTTTTAACGATAGCATAATTAAAGTCGAAGTCAAGATTTTTTTCACAGCAGCAGGGCACTCCGCTTTCGTCAAGATACATAATCATAACAAGTGCGCTGCAGTCAAGCCTTACACCGTCAGCGGAAAATTTCACATTGTGTGAAACATCAAGGCATTTCGCAAAGCATATTTCCTTTGCCGATGAAGGGAGAGAAGCCTCACCCTTTGCCTGACTTTTTTCCTGAATTTCACGCACAAGACAATGGAAAGCAGGCACCTCAAAGGTCTCGTCGGTTTCAAAATCCGTACAGTAGCAATCGGTGATTATCTCACATTCCTTTTTTTCCTGTGCCGTTACAAAGGCATTAACCCTTGCCGAAAGCTCCAGCATACGGTTACTGCCCGAGGAGTCAGCCTTTACATTGCAGTTAAGCTGACTTACCTTAAGACTCACATCGCACACGGCACCGTCAGGCAGATCTCTTACATCAATTATCTGACTTACGGGCATTTTATGGGTAATGGTGCCGAACTCATTGTCACCCTTTTCACAAAGGTAGCACACATCGGTAACAAGCTCACCCTTGACAAGGAGCTTACCCGAGGAAAGCTTATTCTGTCCCGGCTCACATCGGTACGTACAGCCCACAATTTTGCCTATGGGCTTATAATCACTGTTGAGCACCACCGTTTCACTCATATCAAAGGTTTTATCAAAATATCCCAGGTGGTTTTCACCCGTAAGCTTTTCCGTTTTTGTCTGCACAGGGGCATCTCCCTTTACGGCAAACTCCGCATCACTTCCGCCAAAGCAGGTGAAAATTGTGCTGACACCTGCGCTGATGTTAAGCTTGCGCTGACTTGTGGCCCGGCAGTTTACAAAATCCGCCGTAGCCCTTGCCCTTACAACCGCACCTGCAGGAAATTCCTTCAGGGTAACACTTGACACAAGGTCAACGCTTTTTTCAAAAACATCTGCCTTATCCCCTTCGGTAAGGTAAAGCACACGGATAACACCCGTACCCTTTGCCGTTGCCTTCTCACCAGACAGGCTGACGGTGTGAATACCGGGTATGACACTGCAGCGCAGAATTTTTTTGATATCGGCACAGTAATCGGGTAAGGTTATATCCTGCTCAAGTCTTTCCTCGAAGGAGGTTTCACAAATCTTTTCTCCCGTTTTTATACTATGCTTTTTAAGTTCAAGGCTCATTTGAAGCATCTCCTTTTTGTTTCTTCTCGGTAAAATATATTTAAGCGAAGGGAGAAATATGCTTGGAAAAAGCAACAAAACAACAAGGCACTTTATTGACATACTTTTTTCAGAATATTATAATAAATCTGTCAGAATAAGAATTTTTTCGGTAGTTATAAGGTGAAAGGATGTGAAAATATGGATGACAGTCAGATTATAACAATGCTCTTTGCACGCAACGACAAGGCACTCGGTCTTGTTGCCGACAAATACGGTAGTCTGCTTTACCGCCTTTCGGATAATATTCTCCACTGCCGCGAGGATGCAACCGAGTGCGTAAATGATACATACCTTGCTGTGTGGAATAACATTCCACCTCACTCACCCAATCCGCTTGTTGCCTTTATCTGCAAAATCACCCGTAACCTATCACTTAAAAGGCTCCGTGAAAAAACTGCTCAGAAGCGTAAGGCACAGACTCTGCCCATTCATGAGCTTGAGTTTGCACTTGCCGACTACGCCCTCGAACAAAGCATCGATGCCCGTGAGCTTGCAAAAAAGCTTGACCGTTTTCTTGATATACTTGATACGGAAAGCCGTGTAATTTTTATGAAGCGGTACTGGTTCTGCGATGAAATAAACGAAATTGCAAGTGCTGTAAATTTAAGTGAAGGTAATGTTTATCAGAAGCTTTCAAGAACAAGAAAAAAGCTTCGCACTTTCCTTGAAAAGGAGGGAGTGATTATATGAAGAGCTTACTTGATACCGCCCTTTGTATGCTCAGCGACAGACACATCGAAGAAGCCGCAACCTACACACCGCAGACAAAAACAATAAGCTTAAAAAAAATTCTCCCCATCGCCGTTTGTTTTGTGCTTGTTGTTGTGAGTGCTTTTGCGGTAAAGGATTATTTTTCACCTGTTGTAACGACCGTAAGCCCTACTATTATAACAAGCGGCGTCTACATTACCACAGCCGATACAAACACCACAGTTGCTGGTGTAATTGATGAGAGTACGGCAGTAGCCTGTGCACCCGAAATAACATCGACAACTACTCCTACCACTGTGCCTGCCACAACATCTGCAGGAACCGTAAAAATCTCCCTTTTTTGCACCACACCTATGAAGGATTACACAGGTTGGGAAAATATGCCTTTTGACAGCTTTTATCATCAGATTAATATAGGTAATACAAGCTATCTGTCAGAACAGCCATTGAGCGAAGCTTGTGAGCCTCTTTCGGAGAAAAATTTAGGTAAGCTTCTTTATGAATTTTCGCGTTCCGATTACCGTTTTATGATTAACGGTAGCGGTGATTTTACAGTTGAAGTTTATGAAATCAGAGGGTATTCACAAGACGAAGCCATTGCCGTAGGCAGAAAAGACGGACTTATGAAAGGCTATTATGCCTATCACAACATAAGCAATAAGAAGATGCTGGACCCCGGTATTCTGGATGACTGCCAGACTCTTGCAGACATTATAGATTTTGCTGATATTTCGGAAAACTACAATCCGGATAACTTCTGCACATCTTTCCGAGCATATTACAAAGAGGAAAATAAAGAATATATTACATATTCACTCGGCATAAACGAAAAGCTCATCGATCTCATTTTAGAAAACCGAGATGTAAAGGCTGAATGGAGAACAGGCAATACGGGTGAAAGGCTAACCTTTGATGCCTACCTGAAAAGATATTATTGCGAGATCTATCTTTGCAATGACGGCTATCTTTATTTGCGAAGTGACGGACTTACCCGGGCTTTCAATATCGGCGTTGAAGAATACGAAAGGTTCTGTAACGCTTTTAAATTAAGCAGTGTTGTGTGGACACCGGAAAATCCCGTAACCGTCGGATAAACTGATATGATTTACCGTCGCTCGGTGCGTGCCATTACTTTTTTTGAAAAAAAGTAATCAAAAAACTTTTATTGTTTTTCTGCTAATCCTTGACAAACACGCTTCAAAGTGTTAAACTATTTCCAATTTAATATTAAACCGTTGAGG
The DNA here is from genome assembly GCA_045643805.1 of Acutalibacteraceae bacterium. GTDB lineage: Bacteria > Bacillota > Clostridia > Oscillospirales > Acutalibacteraceae > UBA6857. Next base: position 41,163 of record JAZRFT010000048.1, on the reverse strand, counting down.
CGGGGATAAAAACGGCAATGCCTTCAAAGAGAGTCCGGGATGCTGAAATCCGGATAAGAAACAAACCGTTAAATGGGCCGCTGAGGGTGCATAGGAAAGTCTTTGACAAGTATAATGCAACGTGAGGACATACGTCAGTTGTCAGGAATATGATGGTATTCCGCAAAGAGCACGGCATAACCGTGAATCAGGGTGGCACCGCGAATGAAATTTCGTCCCTGACAGAATTATTTTCTGTCAGGGATTTTGTTTTTTGACAGAGCAAACACAGGAGGAACCAATTATGGATTTTAACGGCGTAAATTTTGACACTTATTTTAACAACTATCCCGATAAGGACGGCTACTTCGGTAAATACGGCGGTGTTTACGTTGACGATAAATTAAAGGCAGCTATGGCTGAAATCACCGAGGCCTACTACTCAATCTGTCAGTCACGTAAGTTCATCGCAGAGCTTCGCAGAATCAGAAAAGAGTTCCAGGGCAGACCCACTCCCGTAACTCACCTTGAAAGGCTTTCCGATGCTCTCGGCGGTAAGGTTCAGCTTTACGCAAAGCGCGAGGACCTTAACCATTCAGGCGCACATAAGCCCAACCATTGTATGGGTGAGGCTCTTCTTGCAAAGTATATGGGTAAGAAAAAGGTTATTGCTGAAACAGGTGCAGGTCAGCACGGTGTTGCCCTTGCAACAGCCGCCGCTTACTTCGGCCTTGAATGTGACATTTATATGGGCTCTGTTGATATCAAAAAACAGGCTCCCAATGTTGCAAGAATGAAGATTCTTGGCGCTAACGTTGTCGAGGTTACCCACGGTCTTAAGACACTTAAGGAAGCAGTTGACGCCGCTTTTGACGCTTACAGTAAGGAATACAACGACGCAATTTACTGCATCGGTTCCGTCCTCGGTCCTCACCCCTTCCCTATGATGGTGCGTGATTTCCAGAGCGTTATCGGTATTGAGGCAAGAGATCAGTTCATCGAAATGACAGGTCACCTTCCCAGTGCAATTGTTGCCTGTGTAGGCGGCGGCTCAAATGCGGCAGGCCTTTTCTCAGGCTTCCTCAATGACCCCGTTGACATTTACGGCATTGAGCCTCTCGGCAGAGGTGAAAAGCTCGGTGACCACGCCGCTTCACTCAAATACGGCACAGAGGGCATTATGCACGGCTTCAACAGCATTATGCTCAAAGACGAAAACGGCGAGCCCGCTCCCGTTTACTCCGTAGCAAGCGGTCTTGACTATCCCTCATCAGGCCCCGAGCATGCCTTCCTTCACGAGCTTGGCAGAGTCAAGTATGACGTTATCAACGACGAGGAAACTATTGATGCCTTCTTCAAGCTTTCACGCCTTGAGGGTATCATCCCTGCAATTGAAAGCTCACACGCTGTTGCTTACGGTATGAAGCTTGCAAAGACTATGGAGCACGGCTCTGTGCTTATCAACCTTTCAGGCAGAGGCGACAAGGATATGGACTACGTGCTTGAGAACTTCGGCATAAGATAAAAAAAACAAGCAAAGTTTTGCTCAAGCTTTTTCAAAAGCTTGTCAGGGATCGTAAGGGGTGAAACCCCTTACACATTAAACAAATATAACAAAAGCAGGTGCTCAAAAAACACCTGCTTTTAATATTTGCTATTGAATATTTTATTTATCGCTCGCCGCGAGGCATTCTTTCTTGGAAGAAAGAATCCAAGAACTTTACTTACTTTTACACGATAATGTCTGCAACTATAGGATAATGATCGGAAGGATACATATCCATAACCGTATTGCGGATAACCTTATAGGTATCAGCCTTAACACCCTTTGAGGTGAAAATAAAGTCAATTGCACCCTGTCCCTTGTCTTCCTTTTTACCGTAGTTATGGAAGGTGATGCCCTCATCAGCATTTTTTGCAGTAAAAGCAACATCGTCTGTAACCGCAATCATCCTCTTGTAAACATCCTCGTCAGGATAAGCATTAAAGTCACCCGTAACAATTACATTGCCCTCTGCCTGAAGCTCCTCAAGCTTTGTAAGAAGCACACCTGCCTGACCGTCTCTTGTTGATTCAAGCACATGATCAAGGTGGGTGTTCATGTGAGTATACCTCACACCCGTTTCCTTGTCCTCAAGCACAGCCCATGTTGCTATTCTGAAGCAGGCACTGTCAAAGCTCTTTGTATATTTCTTTTCGGGAGTTTCCGAAAGCCAGATCGTGCCCTCATCAATAAGGTTGTACTTATCCTTAAGGTAGAAAACGGCACTGTACTCACTGAATGGACCGAAGTAATCTCTTGCCTTACCTACACAGGCATACTTATCTCCGAACTCACTTTTAAGTATGCGCATCCACTTTGCCGTTGCCTCCTGAACACCGAAGGAATCAGGAGCATACTGCTCAAGAATTGCGGTAACAATCTGTGAGCGGTCATTGATGCTTCCCTCAGGGTCATCCGCACAGCGTACATTAAAGGACATTACACGTGTTGCCTCGGCACTCTTTTCAGGAATACCGTCAATTACAATTTCACCGAAGTCAATTGAATCAACAGCCGTATAAATGCCGAAGCCTATACCTGCAGCCAAAGCAACAGCCACAAGCACAATTAAAATAATTTTGCCTTTTTTCATATTCATTCTCCTTGCTTTGTTTTAGTGATACCATTTTAACATAAAAAATCAAAAAATGAAACATCAGATAAAAATATCATTGTAAATTTATTGTATACATGTTAAAATCAAAGAGTAATAAAACAAAATAAAAACAAAGGCGGCGCAATTATGCAGAACATTACCTTTGAACAGTTCAACAATGCTGCTTTCACACTTTATGAAAGCAATCCCATTTTATACAATCCCCCGTCAAGCTTTGTCATTGCCGACCCGAGCGCACTTACACCCGATGTTAGTCATGACGGAAAATGGCACCTTTTCTGCCACACCTTTTTCGGCGTACATCATTATACGAGTGATGACGGTATCAGCTTTAAAAAGGTACAAAAAATCGCAAAACGAGCTATGCGTCCGAATATAAACTACATTGACGGAAAATACTATCTCTTTTACGAAAGAACAAGACCGCCGGTTATAAATGCACTCACACTTATCGGCGTCAAATGGAAAAGTGAAATTTGCTGCACGGAGAGTACCGACCTCGTAAGTTGGTCTGAGCCTTATCTTGTCCTCGGCAACACCCGTGACTTTGAAAATGACGAAAACGGCTCAGCTCTTTCAAACCCCTTCCTTTTAAATATCGACGGCACAAACCGCCTTTACTATTCCTGCGGTCAGACCTTCACCAAGGACTGCGGCTTCTGTGAGCCAAGGCATATATCCTTTGCCGAAAGCAAGGATATAAACAAAAATTATACCGCAAGGACAAAACCTATCATAAGCCCCGATAAAAGCATTGAATGGCTCAACCTCTGCTCGGGCTGTCTTAAGGTGTATAAGCTTAAGGACTGCTATATCGGACTTCAGAACGGCATTTTTGAAAAGGACGGCAAAAGCCATTCCGCTATCGTACTTTTAAAATCTGATGACGGCATACATTTTGATTTTGTAAAATCCTTCCTTACTCCGCAGAAATGCGGCAGTAACAACTGGATGGCACAGTATGTTTATGCCTGCTGTCTCACTTATTACAAGGGTAATCTCCGCCTTTACTTCAATGCAAGGAATGTTTCAAACAACCTTACAGGCAGGGAAAGCATAGGTGTTTATGAGGCAGAAATAAATTTATAAAAAAAGCCTTGACTCTGCCGTTGCGTCATACCTTAAGATAAAAGCTGAGGTGAGAAAAAATGAAAATGTCAGTTAAAGAATTTTCTCTTTTTACGGGTGTCAGCGTGCGCACGCTTCATTACTATGATGAGATAAATCTTCTTAAGCCCGACTTTACGGACAACGAAAACGGTTACCGCTATTATTCGGACAAAGCTACCGAAAGAATGCTGGAAATTCTTTTTCTTAAAGAGCTTGACTTTCCGCTAAAGGAAATTGCCGAATTTCTTTCCTCACCTGACTATGACAAAAAGGAGGCCTTCCGCAAGCAAAAAAAGCTCCTCACCTTAAAAAAGGAGCGCTTGGAAAGGCTTATCACTGCACTTGAAACAGCAGAGAAAGGAACAGTACTTATGAAAAAATTCGACAACACAGAATTCGACAGAGCAAAGGAAAAATACGCCGACGAGGTAAAGTCCCGCTGGGGCAACACCGAAGCCTACAGAGAAAGTGAAGAAAAAGCTGCCAAAATGTCAGGCGCCGAAAAGCAGAGTGCCCTTGACGGTATGGAATTTATTATGGAAAAATTTTCCGTCAGCCTGAAAAACGGCTTCACTCCCGAAAGTGAAAACGCACAAGCTCTTTGCAGCAAGCTTCAGCAGTTTATCACCGATAACTTTTACACCTGCACAAAGGAAATCCTTGCAGGTCTCGGTGAAATGTATGTACTTGATGAACGATTTAAGGAAAACATCGATAAAAACGGTGAAGGCACGGCAGAGTTTATACGCGATTGCTTGAGAATTTACTGCAAGTAAAAAACAGGGACTGTACCGAAAAAAGGTACAGTCCTTAATTTTATACTATGCTCTTTTCAAGTCTGTCTGCTTCCTCATCACTGATTTTAATTACACCACCGTGACGCTTTTTGCGTTTACCCATATCATAACTTCCCTCTTCAGGGATGTAGAAATTACCCGTTGAAAGCTCATCACATAAAAGTGGAAGATAGCCTTTGCCTGTGTGATACTGATCAACAATAAGGCACCACTTTTTCTGTTCCTCAAGGTAATATGCCTCGGGACCTTCAAGTCCGAAGAACTCGGAAAGTAGCTCACTTTCAATTTTTTCAAATTGGTTTTCATCATCGGGGATAAGCTTACGGCACCTTTCCACGGTGATTTTTTTGTTGGTTTCATCCTTTGAAAAACGGTAATACCAGCCGTTATCCCAAACAATATTTGTATCAATAACATCAGTTTCTGCATCAATATATTTAAAGGTGGGAGTGAAATTCACAAAATCCTCAGTAAAGCAGCCGTAAATTCTCTGCTTGTGATGAAGCTGTCCCTTTTCTCTTACGCAAGAGGCAAAAAAGACAAACCACTTACCCTCTTCGCGGCAATAAATTGCCTCGGGTGCCCACACACAGCCCGCATTATCAATGCCGACTTCAATCATTCTTTCCTCGCTCCAGTTGACAAGGTCCTCACTTTCCCACACAAAAAGACAGCGGCTGCCCTTATGGGAATAGTCGTGCCAGTTGCCGCCCTTTGTGGTACAAAGATCAGTTGCAATTATAAAATATTTTTTGAGCTTTTCGTCATAAACAATAAAGGGATCACGCAGACCTGTTGTACCCTTGTCCGTTTTAAGGATGGGCTCCTCACCGCCGAGGTCCTTAAAGTGGAGTCCGTCACGGCTTACTGAAAACCAGATATGCTCAAGATCCTTTTTATCGTCGTTTGTAAAGTGTGTAAACAAATATGCTGACATAGTTTTTTCTCCTTTATTTTCTCTGTAATATTATAATCTATTAAATATAAAAAGTAAAGACAGAAATCCTTGTTTATTGACCGTCGGTGTGCTATTATATAATCAGAATTACAAAGGAGCTGATATGATGCAAAGAAAAATTGACGGTACCTTTTTTGAGTTTTTACACCACAACACCGCAGAAGGCAAGTACTGGAACGGTGCCCTCAACAAATTCACGGCAGAGGACTGGCGAACAAAGGTAAAGGAAATTGCCGACCTTGGTATGGAATACATAGTGCTTATGGCAACAGCTCTTTACGATAAGTGTTTTTTCAAATCAACTGTTTTCCCCTTTGCGGATATCCCCTGCACCGATCCCATCGAAGCACTTTTGAGTGCCGCCGACGAGTACGGTGTAAAGGTTTTCCTCGGCAACGGCTTTTACGGTGACTGGAGAAAAGCAGGCCACAACATCAAGGATGAAAAAGTAATCAGCCGTTCCTTTAAGGCTATGGAAGAATTAACAGCACTTTACGCTCATCACAAAAGCTTTTACGGCTGGTATTATCCCGATGAAACCTGCATTATACTGCATTTTTCAAAGGATTTTGTCAGTTATGTAAACCGCTGTTCAAAATTCACAAGAGAGCTTACCCCCGATAAAAAAACTCTCATCGCCCCCTTCGGCACAAACCTTGCTCTTACCAACAAGGCTTATGTAAAAAGCCTTATGGAGCTTGACGTTGACTTTATAGCCTACCAGGACGAGGTTGGTGTCAAAAAAACTCCCGTGGGCAGAACAGAGAAAATCTTTGAAAGACTCCGCAAGGCACATGACAAGGCGGGCAGAGCAGAGCTTTGGGCAGACATTGAGCTTTTCACCTTTGAGGGTGCGGTTTACAACAGTGCTCTGCTTCCCGCAGATTTCAGCCGCGTAAAAAAACAGCTTGAAAATGTTGCTCCCTACTGCGATAAAATACTCTGCTATCAGTACCCCGGCATTATGAATCCCGCCGAGTCCCCCGCCTTTGCAGGGCACGAGAACTCCGCGATTTTTTACAACGAATACAAAAAATATATGGAGGAAATAAAATGAGTACCGAGCTTAAAAGAACCTATGTACCCTTCACCGAATGGAAGGAAAAATCAAAGCAGACGGAATACACAACGGAAACTCCCCTTTTAAATCCTGACGGCACCCTTAACGCTAAAGGCTGGGCAAGACACAATGTTTTCACCTATGACAGAAGCCTTGTTAAAAGAGAGCGTCTGATAAGCTGTAAAGAGTGGGACTACTACACCGTTACCGACGGCAGAAAGCAGCTGCTTGTTTCCTTTGCCAATGTAGGTATCGGCGGCTTTATGGGTTTAAGGCTCATTGACCTTCACACAGGTGAGGTAACTGCTGACGGCTCAACGATTTTCGTAGGCGGCAAAAAGCATCTTCCTCTTAACAAGGTTGATGTGCCCGGCCGTTTTACCGGTAAAAGCGGCAAAACGGAGTTTGATTTCCACACAAAGGAAACCGATCGTACCGTTAAATTTAAAATGGAGCATCAAGGCAAAAATCTTGAATGTGACCTTCATATGGATATTCCCGAGGGTCTTGAAAGCATTACAACCGTCCTTCCCTTTGAGGGTGACAACACAAAATATTTTATGACCACGAAGCAAAACTGTATGCCCACATCAGGTGTTTTCCGTTTCGGTGATTTCACATACGAATTTTCAAAGGAAACCTCCTTCTGCTCCCTTGACTGGGGCAAGGTCAACACACCACGCAAGCTTGTGTGGTACTGGGGAAGCGGTGCAACCTACCTGACCGACGAGGCAGGCAAAAAGCACATTTTCGGCTTTGAAATCACCTGGGCAATCGGTGACGAGAGCCACGCAACGGAAACCTGCCTTTTCTACGACGGCAAGGTACACAAAATCGGCGCCATTGATGTAGAAAAATTTCCCAAGGACAGATTTATGGAGGAATGGAAGTTCGTTTCCGAAGACGGACGCTTCAACCTTACAATGAAGCCCTTACGCGATAACCCGAGCGACCTTGACCTTAAGGTTATTGCAAGAATGAACTGCCATCAGATTTACGGCTACTGGAACGGCGATGTTACCCTTGACGACGGCACAAAGCTTGAAATCAAGGACATGTTTGCTTTTTGCGAATACGTTGAAAACAGGTGGTAAAAAATATAAAAATATCGGCTTCTGTGAGAGAACTCACAGAAGCCGATTTCTTTTACCATGTAAATAAATCCTTGAACCAGTTGATTATCTTTGCAAAGAAGTTTGAAATTTTCTCAAAGATTGTCAGAGACTCCTCAACATCAGGCACCTCAACGTCCATTGAAAGTGCACCGATGAGCATATAGCCGTCAACAACAACGGTAATTGTGTTTGCGGGATCCATAGGAACCTTTGAACCGTTTACATAGAAATCGAACTCATCGTCAATCCACATATCCTGCACGCGGACAACAAGGATTGAGCCTTCCTCAACCTCAAGAGTGGAGTTGGAGCCCTGGGGGAAGAAGTCGCCGCCGTTTACGGAAACCTCATACCAGCCGATACCGTCAGTTTTACCGAAGCAGATATGATGCGTACGGGGAATAACGGGAACCGCAACTACCACTACAGGAATAACTCGGATGTCGCCGTTACCGAAGTCAACGGTGATTGTTGTTACACCTGCCTTGATACCGGTAATGTTGCCGTCAGCATCAACTGTAATAATGCTCTCGTCACCGCTTGTATAAACGGGCTTAATTGTGCCGTCATCAGGAGTGATTATCACGCCGAGGTTTTTGGTTTCACCCTCATTGATATTCACACTCTCGGGAACAACGATTGTATATCCGGGATTTTTGGGAGGATTAACCTTTACGGTTACTGTTTCCTTCACGTCAGGATCCGAAGCAGAGACAACTGTAACTGTTGCTGTGCCCTCACCTACTGCTGTAATTTTGCCGTTCTCATCAACGGTAACAACACTTTCATCACTTGAGGCATATATAACACTCTTATCAGAAGCATTATCAGGTGTAACCGTTGCGGTAACTGTACGGGAATCACCGATTTCAAGCTCGAGCTCTGTTTCGGAAACAGTAATATCTGTTGCAGGAACAGTTACAACTACAAGGAATTCCTTATACTCTTCAGAATCATCATCGGCTGCAACCTTGATAACGGCTACGCCTTCCTTGATTGCGGTAATGTTACCGTTCTGGTCAATAGTAACAATATCAGGGTTCTTTGATGTGTAGATAAGCTTCTGATTAGTTGCATCACCAGGAACTACGTAAGCATTGATTTTTACGGTTTCGTTTATATCAACCTTGATTTTGTCGTCTTTATCAAGACCTTCAACAATAACTCCGCTTACAGGTATATAAGGCTTTTTAACTGTTACGGTAATTGAATCACTCTTTGAAGGGTCAGACTTTGAGGTAACAGTAATTGTTGCTTCGCCTATACCCTGAGCCGTAATCTTACCGTTCTCATCTACAGTAACAACAGTTTCATCACTTGAGGTATATGTAACGCTCTTATCTGTTGCATTGGAAGGATTAACAAACACCTTTATATAGCCTTCAGCGGTATTTGAGCCATCAAACTCAAGCACTGTGGTTGAATTAGAATCGATTATAACCTTTTCAACGGGAACAACCGGGTCAGGTGTCTTTAAGAAATAACCATAAAGGGTAACATCCTTTTCAGGCATTGTGAACTTACCGTCACTAATCTCAACAAAGTCTGTGTACCAGCCGATGAAGTCGTAGCCTTCAACTGAAGGCGCATTCTTTACGTCAACCTCTGTTCCGACCTTATAGGACTCGTCATTAGGAACAGCAGGAGCTTTTTCGGGAACGTCACCTACATATTCGTATGTGACCTTGTATTTTACAGCGGCCACTTTTACGGTAACTGTTACCTTGATATCCTCATCATCCTTTGAGGTAACGGTGATTGTTGCAGTGCCTTCACCGACTGCCTCAATGTTACCGTTTTCGTCAACCTTTACAACGCTTTCGTCGCTTGACTCATAGGTCACTTCCTTGTTTGTTGCGTTGTCTGGTGTTACGGTTACTTTAATTTCATCCTTGTCACCTTCGGTAAGAGTGATGTCTGTTTTATCAACAATAATATCTTCAACGGAGACCTTTACCTTTTCAAAGCTACCCTTGAGAACAACATCCTTTGAAGGCATTGTGAACTTACCGCCTTCAACAGTAGCATCATCAGTTGCCCAACCTGAGAAAGTATAGCCGTCAACTGAAGGAACAGCCTTTACAGCAACCTTTTCGCCTGCCTTATAGGTTTCCCTACCGGGAACTGCAGGAGCATCTGCAGGAACAGCACCTTCATACTCATATGTAACATTGTAAAGCTTTGTCCACTTACCCTTGATTACTACATCGTTGTAAATGTTGAACTCACCGCTTGTGATGTCTGCATCCTCACTTGTCCAACCGTAGAAGATGTAGCCTTCTGCTGAAGGAGCTTCTACAACCTCTACCTTTGTGCCCTCTTTGTAATTAGCGTCTTCAGGAAGAGTAACATTTTCGGGAACATCACCTTCAAACTCATAGGTTACATTATATTTCTTCGGTACAACTGTTATGGTAACATATTCAACAAATGAGGAATTATCCTTTGAGGTAATGGTGATTGTTGCTGTACCTTCGCCATAAGCAAATACATCACCGGAGCTGTCAACCTTCACAACTGAAGAATCGCTTGACTTGTATTCAAGCCCCTTATTTGTTGCATCAGCATTTACTTTAGCATCAAGATTTTCGGAATCACCAAGATTAAGTGTAAAATCTTCTCTTGCAGTAAGATCAGTTACGGGAGTTTTTACCGTTACTGTTACTTTTTCCTTAACCTTCTCGTTATCCTTTGAGGTTACAGTAATTGTTGCAGTGCCGTCGCCTACAGCTACGATATTACCATCTTCATCAACTGTTACAACATCGGGATTGCTTGATTCATAAGTAACTTCCTTATTTGTTGCTTCAGAAGGCTTTACCTCTGTAACCGTGATTTTATCCGTATCTCCCTTATTGAGAGCAATTTCGTTTTTATCTACAGAAATATCTGTTACGGGAATTTTAACTGTTACAGTTACTGTATCAGTCTTAGTCGGGTCGTCGACTGAGGTTATTGTAATTGTTGTTGTACCCTCGTTTTTGGGTGTAAGCACACCGTTCTGATCAATCTCTACAATGCTTTCGTCATCTGATTCAAAGATGACTCCCTTGAAGGTTGCATATTCAGGATTGACATATACCTCAACCTTTACTTCCTTTCCACCGATATCAATAGTCATATCTCCGCCGACAATTCCAATACCTTCAACGGGAATCTTATAAAAACCTTTAAGCTCAACATCGTTTTCAGGCATTATAAAGGAGTCTCCGATAACCTCGGCATCTTTGGTATTCCAGCCTACAAATACATACTTGTCAACATAAGGAATACCGTAAACGGGCACATTCTCACCGGGAGCATACCAAAGCTCAACGTCAGGAATTTCAGGAGCACCGGCAGGCACCTCAAAGTTTTCATCGTACTTGTATTCAACCTTGTAAAGCTTTATCCATGAACCGACAAACTCTACATCATTGTTGATGATAAATTCACCATTGACAACATCGGCATCCTCTGTTGACCAGCCTGAGAAGATATAATGCTCTGCTGAAGCGTTATCTGCAACAATAACCGGCGTACCTTCTTCATAGATAGCCTCAGAAGGAGCTGTCATACCGTCAGGGATGATATCACCGATAAACTTGTATGTAACCTTATATTCAGTAGTTGTAACAGGTGCTTTATAAACAAGATAACCATCTTTACCATAAGAAGCATATACAGCACTTGCAGGAGGAGCATACGAAAGATTATTATACTCTTCCTCTGTTACACCAAAAATAGCATAACAGCAGTTGAAAACACCTTCATTGATGTTTTTGATAGCTTCTGTTGTCCATCCGTCGCCCGCATAAATATAAAGAAGTTTTTTACATTTATAGAACATATACTGCATAGTAGTTATCTTTGAAGTGTCAAAAGAACTCAAATCAAGAGTCACTAATTCAAAGCAGTTCTTGAACATCGAATTTGTAGTTGTAACATTCGAAGTATCCCAACCGGAAAAATTCACAGACTTAAGATTGTTACAATCTATCATAAAGTAACTGAGGTTTGTCACCTTTGAAGTATTGAATGAACTAAGATTAACAGATTCCAAGGATGCGCAACCTTCAAAGAACCAAGATAAATTAGTTACATTATCTGTATGATAATTTTCTAAACCATTTACTTTCTTAAGAACAGGAAAAAGTGAAAACACCTGAGTGGAGTTCGGGTTTGCAGAAACGCCACCATCACCGCCAATGTAAAGATCATACCTGTCAGCATTATTGGCAGCTGCAGTTTCCTCGGCATTCAGTTTAATCCACGCTTTAACTGTACCTGTATCAGAAGACGCCGAAATGTCCCATTCCTTTACAGCTCCTTTTGTATCGATTTCATCAAGAAAAGTAGCTGTAACAATACTATTCCTGTATTCATGATAATCATAAGCCGAAAGATTTGAAGCGCTGATGTAAGGATACGCCTTCATCACCGGCAAATCCTTCTCCGCCGCAAACACTCCCGCAGGCACAGCTGTAACCAGCATAAGCACAGCAAGTAAAAGTGCAAATGATTTTTTAAACAATGAGCTTTTCATAATATTACCCCTTTAGTAAAAATCCTTATTGTTCTTCGGAATTTTTCCATTATAAATATACCATTAAAAACGTTTTTTTGCAACATGAAGTTGCACATTCCGATGCTTTTTGTTAACAATATGCAAATTGCAACCTGCTTTTATTGATATAATATACAAAGGATTTCAGACGTCTTAATACTTTTTAAAACAAAAGACAAAACTTCAGTACAAGTTAACATTTCATTCACAATAAAGAGCACATAAAAATCCCCGACCTTTACCTTTGTAAAAGTCGGGGAAGTGTTTATTCAGTTAAAATCAAAACTCATAATGATGAACAAAAATACCGATTGTTCTGTTATAGTCAAGCACGTGAAGCATGGTACCGTTTTCACCCTTTGTAAAGGTCATACCCTCTGCCTCACAATTTTCAAAGCCGACATCTCTTTCGGCAACAATTTCGACCTCACCGGTTTCGGTGTCAACGCTGAGAATGTCACGGATTTTACCCTTATCGTGAGTATCCTGGGAAAGGTAAAGTGTACCGTCAAGGAACTCACCGCCCTGAATACGCTTGATGCTCTTTGAAAGGGGAAGAGTCTTTACAAGAGCCATATCATTGTTCACGTCGTAAACGTAAATTGTTTTTGTGTCCTTCCACTTTGAAGCGTAAAGGTAACCTGTTTCACCGTCAACTGCGCACCAGGGCACACCGTCGGGGAACTCATCGTTTTTAAGGTCATAAACATCAAGAGCCTTAAGGGTTTCAGCGTCAAAGGTAACTATACAGGCAATAACCTCGTCACCGCCTTCAACGGACGCATAAATTTTTCCGTCATAGTAGCTGATACCGCCGATATGGTTGTTGCCTCTGTCCCTACATACCTTAGGAAGAGGGTTTGCGTTTTTGTCAACAAACTCCATACCGTCAACGGTATACTTTGCAATAGCAGTAAAATCAATGCCTGTGATTGTTCCGCTTGTGTAATAGTACTCACCGTCAGTCGTGATGCCCTGACCCATAATCATTGCACTGTCGGCAACAAAGGTGTCCGTATCAATAAGCTTTGCCGTGTCGGTACTTTTTGCATCGGGAGTAAAAAGAATTGTGAGAAGCAAAAGAGGATAAATTATATACTGACGAATTTTATAAATAAGCTCCATATCTGTTCTCCTTTATATTTTATTTAACGCCTGCTACAAGGCTTTCAAAGGCTGCGGTGATAATTGAGCCCGACTTGAGTGAAGCTGCATTGATTTCCTCGTTTTCGGTAAACATTGAACGGAAATCATTATCGGTAAGGATATAACCGATCTGGTCATTATTAAGACCGAAGCAGATAAGTGTATCCACACCTGCAGTCTCCTGCATGGGAGCATAGTCCCAGCTTGTCTTTGTCCAGCTTTCGTTCTTTGAAACTGCACCGCCCCAGAGAATTTCGGGAGCAATTTCACCGGGAATCATTGCAATACCGACCTTGTTGCCAAGCTCCATATAGCCTACCTCGGTAAAGATTGTAAAGTCACCTCTGTTCTTTGTAACAACAGAAGAAACAATACCCTCTCTTACTGCAAGGATATGTACGGGGTTGTCGGCTGTAAGTGCAACCTCAGTAAAGCTTACATTAAGCACGGGATCGAGCGCAACCTCATTTTCAATAGCAATAACTCTTTTTGCAAGCTCACTGCCGTAAGCCTTAACCTTTGAGTTCTTTGCTGTGTTTTCAAACTTAAGATAATCACACTCTGTTGTAATTGCAAGCTCTGCACCCTGAACGTAAACAACATCAGCACCCGTTGTTTCCTTTACATACTCCTTGAAGTAGTAAGGGAAGTCTGATGAAATCACAGCGTCGTCACTGCTGTAGCCCGTGCAATGGATACCTGCCTCACAGATCCAGATTTCATCGGATGACTCGTTATAGGGATCGAAACGGAAGCGGTGAATGTCACCGTCAAAGTTAACGGGCTTACGCTTGTCATACATAAGGTCCTTTGCATCTGCGCTGCCGTAGTAAAGAGCACCTTCCTCCATATCCTCAACAGCCTTGATAACGGTGCTTGTAACAACCTCATAAAGGTTATTCATAAACTTGTCAGTCTTGCCGCTTGTAAGCTTACTGCCGTCCATACCGAGAGCATTCATACCGGGATTAAGCATAAGTGCAGGCACAAGTGCAACACCCATACCGAGGGTATCAATAAGTGAATGCTGATGAAGAACGGAAATGTTGATGCCGATAATGTTATTTTCCTTTGCAAAGGAAGCGAGCATTTCTCTGATTTTAAGCACGTCACCTCTTGCAAGGCCGTAGCCGTCAATAACAGCCTGAACAACTGTACCGCTTACGCCGTCAGAAATTGCATAAACATTTACACCCTGGTCGTCAAGGATTTCCTTGGGCACCTTGCCTGAAACAGCCTGAAGTGAGCCTGCGATGAAATATTCACCGTTAAGCACGTCAAGGCCCTCAAGAAGTGAGCCGTAGGCATAGCCAGCACTCCATACGGAGCCTGACTGTACCTCTGTTTCAAACTTATCCTCACCCTTGTAGAAGGTGTCGGGAGTTTGGTAGTCATCATAATTCTGCCAGGTGTTGCCCCAGTCAAGTCCGGGGATAACCATATTGAGCACCTTACCGACAGCCATAACAAGCTTGTCAAGTAACATATACATAGTTGCTTCTATCTTCTGCATTGTGCCCTGTGAGGGATCAACCTTTGATGCAGCTGAAGCGGGCACAACAACCGTAAGCATCAGAAGCACAAAGGTAAGCATAAGAGCTATAATCTTTTTTGCTTTTTTCATAAATATTCACTCCTGTTTATATTGTGGTATTTATTTCCTGTTTAATATTATCAAAATAACTTCAAATTTTCAATACCTTAAAAGATTTAATTTTCAGATTGAAAAAAAATATTTGCTGTGTTAGAATAAAAACAGAGAAAAACAAAGGCGGTGATATTACGGTTATTAAGCATAAAATAACAAAGGACAGAGAAGGCGAATATTATACCCTGCCCTTTGATGTGCCCGACGGAGTAACAAAAATCACCGTCAGCTATGACTACTACAAGCCCACAACAGGTATGATGGGCGACCTTAAGCCGTCAAATACAATTGACATTGGACTTGCAGACGAAAAGAACAACTTTCTCGGATGGTCGGGAAGTGCTCACAAAACAATTTATGTAGGTGAATATGACTCCTCGGCAGGCTACCTTTGTCAGAAAATCAACAGCGGTAAGTGGCAGATTATAATAGGAGCTTACCACGTGATGAATGAAGGTGTAGAGGTTACATACAGCATTGACTTTGAATACGAGGGTGAGGTTCTTCTTTTCGGCGACCTTCATATGCACTCCACCGCTTCCGACGGAATTTTCAGCGCTTATGAATTAGGCGTTCTTGCAAGAGAAAAAAATCTCGACTTCATCGGCATAGCCAATCATAACAACTTTTCGGAAAACCTTCATCTTCCCCATATCGACGGACTTACATTTATCCCTGCCGTTGAATGGACGCACTATAAAGGCCATATGAACTTTTTCGGTGTGCCTGCACCCTTTGAAAACAGCTTTATCGCAAACACAAAGGAAGAAATGCAGTCCATCATCAGCCACGCAAAGGGACTCGGCGCAGTTATCTCCGTCAATCATCCTAAATGTCCCCTTTGTCCTTATAAATGGGATAATGAAAACGCCTTTGATATGATGGAAATATGGAACGGACCTATGCGACCTTCAAATGAAAAAGCACTTGCCTGGTGGACAGAGCTGTTGAAAAAGGGAAGGCAAATTCCCGCTGTGGGCGGAAGCGACTTTCATAAGCCGAAGCAGCTTGCAAGGCTCGGGAATCCCGTAACGGGCGTATATTCACCGTCAAGAAGCGCTGAAGATATACTCAACTCAATAAAAAACGGCAACTGCTTTGTTACAGACAGTACCGACGGCGTAAAAATAAAGCTATGCTACGGTGATGCCGTTATGGGTCAGACGATTGAATTCGACGAAAGCAAATGGCTGGAAATTTACGCCGATGCCAAAAGAATCACCCTTGTCACCGATAAGGGTGAAAGAGAGTTAGAGCTGAAAAACGGAAAGATAAGAGTCAGGCTCAGAAAGGTAAAATTTGCTTACATCAAGGCTTATAAAGGCTTTGGTAGGCTCAAAAGGATTTGCGCAATATCAAATCCTATATATTTCAAATAAAGGAGAATCAAAATGGCACCGACTAACGCACTCACGAAGAAAACAAACTCTGCCCGTTATGGCTTTGCCATGTTCGGCACTTCTATCCCCATCAATATGTTCAAATCCTTTGCGGCTATCTTCTATGTAGATATGCTCGGTCTTGACATGAAAAAGTATTCACTCGTTCTGTTCATCTACACCTTTGTTGATGCAATAGACAACCCGGTTTACGGCTTCCTTTCAGACCGGACAAGAACAAAATGGGGCAGAAGAAGACCCTGGCTTTTAATCGGTACTCCTCTGCTTGTACTCTTCTTCATTCTGTTTTATAATGTACCCTCCTTCATCGAAAGCGAAAAAGGTATGCTCTTTATCTATATGCTTCTGATGTACATCCTCACGGGTACTCTCGACTCCCTCGTAAACGCTAACTACGGCTCGCTCTTTGTTGAGCTTTTCAAAAAGGATGAGGACCGTGCAAAAACAAACGGTATCCGTCAGATATGTCAGCTTTTCGCAATGGCAATCAGTATTGCCCTTACTCCCATGATTACTGAAAAATTAGGCTATCAGCTTACTTCTCTCATCTACGGTGTAATCGCTCTTGCTGTTATGATGTACTGCTTCTGGGGCTGCAGAGAGAATACAAACTACGAAGAACTTGAAAAGCCTCAGCTTTTCTCGAGCATCAAGGCTCTTGTCACAAATCCCCGATTCTGGATTTTCGGCTTTGCAGGTGCATTTTACTCCGCCGCCTTCTCACTTATTGCCCAGGCTGTACCCTTCTTTGTAAAATACACTCTGGGTCTTGGCGGAAGCATGACAACGGTTATGCTCGGTATTGTTCTGGGTGTTGCCGTTATCGGTATACTTGTGTGGTCCAGAGTTGTTCAGAGGGTTGACATTATGAAAATATGGCGCACGGGCTTTATCATTATGGCAGTTGCCTTTATTCCTCTTTTCTTTGTAAACACCCTTGCACCCGCAATTGCTATTGCTTCAATCGTAGGTGTAGGTGTTGCCGCCTGCCTTACAACAATGGACTGCATCGGTGCAAAAATTGTTGACGACGACTACCGCAAGCACGGCATAAAGCGTGAGGGTATCATCAACAGCCTTATGGGCGTCATGAACCGCCTTAACGGTCTTTACACCTCACTGGCTTTCTATGTAGCTTCCGAATACTTCGGCTTTATAAGCGGTGACGAGCCCGGTGAAAACCCCGCAATGGCTGCAAGAGTACTCCTTTGCCTCTTTCCCGCAGCTGCTATGATTATAGCTTCAGTCATAACCTTCTTCCTTAAATTCCCCAAGGATGAAAAAGAAAATGGCTAAGTATCTTATCATAAATGCCGACGATTTCGGACTTAACAAAGAGCAAAACGAGGCAATAAAGAATCTGCTTTCACAAGGACTCATCACCTCAACCTCAATTATGTCCGTCGCTCCCGAAGCAGAGGATGCAACAGACTTTGCAAATAATATCAGTTTTCCTGTCGGTGTACACATCACCCTTAATTCAGACGACGAAAAAGAGCTTTACCCGAGTCTTACAGGTGCTGACTCCCTGGGCAAAAACGGTTTGTGGCACAAAAGCAGGGACCTCACCTTCAATGCAAAACGTGAGGATGTCCGTGCAGAGCTTGAAGCACAGTACCGTTATATACTCACCAAGGGTGCAGCAGTTGACCATGCCGACAGTCATTGCGGTACGGTTTACGGTATTAACGGCAGACGCTTTTACCTTGATGCATTTGATTTCTGCAAGGAGCATAATCTGCCCTTCCGGTTTCCTAAAACTTCAGGTTTCCTCGAAAGGCAAATTGGAATGAGGATACCTTCTCCTGTAATAAAAATTCAGCAGATGATAGTAGCCTGTGCTGAAAAAAGAGAAGTCCGGTTGCTTGACGACCTTGTATCAAACCCCTGGTCAATGGAAAGCATCAAGGATTACGACACCTTAAGAAAATATTATCTTGATGCCGTAGATAACTGTATCGACGGCGTGACGGAGATTTTTCTCCACCCCGCCCTGCCGAATGAAAAATACGGCAAGCAGTGGCAGAAAAGAGATTTTGAGTATCAGCTTTTAAAAAGCGGTGACCTGCTTCAAAGAGCAAAGGATAACGGCGTTGAGGTCGTTGGATGGAGCATCTTTGACAAATAGAACTATCCCTCTGCTGACTGTTGTCAGCAGAGGGACTTTTTATGCTAATTAACTTTTATCTTAAATTCAAACCTTGCATTATCCTCATACCACAAGGGGAAATTTGTTCCCCACACATTGTTCTGCAGTACAAAGCTGATGCCGTCCTTTCTTACGCTTTCAAGCTTGTTGTCAAATTCAAGGATTTTACCCCTGCCGAAGGATACAAGGGGTGAGTGAAGGTTAACAATTTCGCATCCGTCAAAGCCCACGCTCTGAACTGCGTGAAGGTTACGGCTGCCGTTGAGAGTTACCTCCTCGGGCTTGACCTTGCCACCGAGCTTTGTAAGCTCAACGCTGTCAGTATTCGGGAAAAGGTTGAGATATATTGCCTCAGTAAGTCTGTTTGCGTCCTTGTCAAACCAACTCACATCAACATCGACTCCGCTTTCAGTAAGGGTATAAACAGCCTGAATAAGCCTCGGTGCACCAAGCTCATCGCAGAGCTTTTTATCGCAGATAAGCTTCACCTTAACGGTGTTCCCCTCTGCAAGAATATCCTTTACTGCATAATCAAATCTGCCCGAGGGATATTTGCCCTCAAAGATTTTGAGGTTAGGTCTTGCAAAGTCGCCGAGTGCCCATACAGCGGTTTCCTCAAGGTCACGGGAATAATTACCCAGCCAAAAATCGTAGTCCTTGTTGCTGAAGGAACGGTAGGTTATAAGCGCTTCATCATTTTTGCGGATAATTTCCTTACCGTTAAATGTAAGGTGACCGATACCACCCTTTTCGTTGATTTCGAGTGTCCATCCCTCTGCTTCGGCTGTGCTTTTGCCGTTACCGACAAAAGCAAGTGGCTTTTCGGGAATAAGGGAAGCAAGCTCTTTTTCGGCTTCAATTCTGTGATTATCACAAAGTGCCGCCAATGCCTTTACTATATAACCTCTCTGCTCCGCCCAGCTTTTTTCAATCACGCTGTAGTAACCTCTTTTTCTTCTGCCGTCGTAAAGACTGACAAGAGGAAGTATGCTTTGAGGAAGGTCGGATAAAAGGTGACGGAACTTAACCTTATCGGCTTTTCTTGCTTTATTAAAATCCTTTTTAAGGTAATGTCCGTAGTCAGAAAAGTAGGTTTTGGAGTCCATACCGCAGGTGTGCTCCGCAATACACAAAAGTGCATCGGCAAAATTTCTGTATTCCTCACCCTCACGGTCAAGACTACCGTCAGCAAGCCATTTGTTTTTAAGGCTTATGAGAGTACGAAGGCTTGCAGATTTATAAGGATCGGTAGCGGCTCCGTGAATCCAGCTGTCCCCCATTTCACCCTCAAACACGGGAAGCAGTTCACGCTTTTCCCATATCACATCAGCAAAATCGTCAATAGTACCTGCTGTGATTTCATAACCGGGATACTGCTTCTGAATTTCATCAAAGTGTGCCAGTACCTTTTCGGGAGAGGGTGCACCGTGATTATCAAGAGTGTGGTCAAAGTAAAGTATTTCCTCAACAAGGTCACTTTCAAAGGCTCCGCCGTAGGCACCTGAATAAATCACCACAACCTCACTGTCACCGTTTTTCCACAAAAAGCAGGGAGGAACATCGACAAGGGCGGAGGCGCCGTTCACACCGATATGTAAAAGCTTTATGCCGTGCTTTGCAAGAAGGGGCACAATGCCCTTTGTGTGACCGGGAACGTCGGTCATTTTTGCGGCTACGGTTTTTCGGTTACGCATTTTATCAAGCTCGTCAACAATAGAAAGTCCGAAATCAAGAGTATCGACATCCATAAGCTCCGAGTGAGTTGTAAATGGCATTGCATGGGGCACAATGTTACCCTCACGAAGTGCCTTTTCAAGCTTTGCCTTGCATTTTTCGTCCTGCAGGGCTTCCTTGATTATCCAGGAGCCCGTTGTCCACACAAAATATTTTTTGCCGTCCTTGTTCACGCTTTCAGCAAGGTCAATTGCCTCGGGAATAAATGTATCAATATATTTACACCTTATGTTTTCGGCATAATCCGTAAAGCCTAAATCAAGGTGTGTTTTTGAAACTACAATTACTTTTTTCATAAAAAATCCTCTTTTATCTGTCAGGTAAGATTCGTGTAATTTTTAAGGAATTTCTTTTCCCAGGTTTCTTCAATGCCTTCGCGCCAGCTGAGCGCCGCATTTTTCAACTCCTCGCATATTCCTGGAAGTTCCTCTGCAAGGTTGTGCTTTTCTCCCGGGTCTGCTTCAAGGTCAGAAAGGAAGCATCCCGAAACGGGCTCTGCCATTTCTTCAAGCCTGCCGTTAATAACAAGCTTGTACTTACCCTTACGCACAGCCGTCTGTCCTTCCATCTCCCAGAAGAGGTATTCGTGCTGTGCATCGCCAGTACCGTCGAGCATCGGCACAAGGCTTTTGCCGTCAAGCTCATATTCACTCACATCTCCGCCGCAAAGCTCAAGAATTGTCGGAAATATATCCGCAGCAATGTGAGGTGTATCAACAACCTTACCTGAAAGAGCTTCGGGACAGTAAAGCACGGCAGGAATTCTTATTCCTCCCTCAAAAAGGCTGAATTTATGTCCCTTGAAAATTCCCGATGTACCGCCGTAATAAAGGTCGGGGGTGCCGTCAAGCCAGTTTCTCGATTCCCTTGACGGTCCGTTGTCACTCTGAAAATAAATGATTGTGTTATCTGCAATGCCCTGACGGACAAGCTCATTTCTGATTTCACCGACACCGTCATCAACAGCACTTATCATTGCCGCCATAACCTGTCTGTCCCAGGGAAGATGGGAAAAGCGCTTCATATATTTTTCAGGAGCGTGCATAGGATAATGGGGAGCATTGTATGCAACATAAAGCATAAAGGGCTCATCCTTATGACGGCGGATAAAATCAACGCTCTTTTCCGTTATGCGTTCGGTCATATATCTGCCGTTATCATATACCTCCTCGTCATTTTCCCACAAATCGTGGGTGGGGTTGGTGTTACCGTCAGCCATACCCCAATAAAAAATGTGAGAATAGTAGTCAACACAGCCTGCAAGGAAGCCCGAAAACTCATCAAAGCCGTTGGCTCCTGGTCGGCACTCGTCCTTAAGACCAAGATGCCACTTACCCGAAATACCCGTTGTATAGCCGAGCTCTTTAAGTGCCGCCGCAATCGTAGGCACCTCGGGTGTAAGACCCGAAGCACGGCGGTGTCCTGCAAGAATTGCCCTTACACCTGCATTACCGGGATACCTGCCCGTAAGCAGGCAGGCCCTTGACGGTGAGCAGACAGGAGAGCCTGAATACATTGACGAAAAGCGTATACCCTTTTCAGCAAGAAAGTCAATATTAGGGGTTACAAAATCCTCGGCACCCATACAGCTGAGGTCTCCGTAGCCCTGATCATCGGTCATTATAACAATTACATTAGGCTTGTTCATTTTCCACCTCTGAATAAAATCCGTTACGCCCGAAAGCAAAGCGTTACGAATGATTTTTCTTTTACACAAAAATAACCTGAGTGTATAATACACTATTTTTTACGTTATTACAATATCATTTTTATTTAAAATAAAATTCCCTGACCGTACTCTGATAAGTAACAGTCAGGGTAAATTTTTATTTTTGAATAAGGGGCATTTCCGTCATACGTAGCCTTGCACAGCCGTAGGGACAAAGCACAAAACAGCATAAGCATAGCCATAAGTAGTGCAAGGGGTTTTTGAAAGCTTTCATAATAACCCCTCCTTTTTATTTCAGTTATTCTGAAGTAACCTGATATGTTACACCCTCATACTGCATTGTAACCTCTTCACGGGTAAAGCCGTCAAGGTCGTATCTGTCGGAATAATAGTTGTATTTGTCAATTTCAAATGAAGTGTCAGGCTTGCAGGTAATCATTGTACAGCCACGCTGTGAGCCGAGCTTATCAATGCCGTAATAAGCAAAATAGTCGACACTGTAGCCGTAGCTGAAGGTGATTCCCTTATAATCAAAGGTTGTGCTGTTGACGTGATCGTGACCGTTGAACATTGCCTTTGTTGAACCAAGCTCAAGCATTTTTTCAAACATATCATCCTCACCGAAACCGCAGCAAACGGGTCTGCCAAGCTCAGCTATTATACCCTCGGTATACTTAAAGTTTTCTGTGTCCTTATATCCGTTTTCCCTGAATTCCTTCCAGGCATCGTCCATTTCTACAAGCGGAATGTGGAAAAACGCCATCGACTTAACGGGTACGGAATTCTTCTCAATTTTTGCGTTTTCGGCGTTCATAGCCTTGATTTCAGCCTCATACCAATCAACCTGATTCCGGTGGATATTATCATATTCTCCCTTGATGCTTGCGATAAGACCGCCGCCGACATAGTCAAGCGAGTCGATAAGCACAAGTGCCTGAGTAATAACACCCTTTGAGTTTTTCACCTTGATAACGTGATTACCCTGACCGTCAACCTCCTCGGGACCCTTTTGGAAAAGGCAGTACTGAAATTCATCATCGGAGTATATTTCCGCAACTGCCTCTCTGTCAAAATAGGAGTAGCATTCGGCATCGTGGTTACCGAAGGTAACATCCCAGTAAACGCCGAGGCTTTCCATAAGGTTTGCAAATGCCTTTGCACCGCTGTAATTGTTGAAGGTGCCTGCTGTATAGGGTACGGGGAAGGCAATATCACCCGTTGCAATAACAAGGTCAGGCTTTTCCCTTGTAACCATAAGAGCAACGGCATTGATTGCCTTTTCGTCAACATCCCTTGACATAAATCCGCCGCCGATATGTATATCCGTAAGGTGCATAACCTTGAAATCACCGTCAGTTGTAAAATACCAGTTGCCGTTTTCGTCCTTTTCGGGTACAAGCTGATTTTCAATCTCAATCTTTTCGTATGAGTTTCCCAATGCTATAAGGTGCTGAAGTGACATATAGTTAGCGCCTGCAATTACAGCCGCAATAACAAATATCACACAAACCAATGCCAATAAAACCTTTTTACCTTTTCCTGTTTTTTCTTTCTTCAAAATATTTCCCTCCTTTTAATTTCTGTTTTCAGCATATCACAAACAGTGGGAATTTGCAAGAAAATTGCAAAAGCTTAAACATAAAAATCCCCTTCCGCAGTCTTAAAAAACTACAGAAAGGGATTTGTGTAAATCAGTTAAAGCTTCTTACCCAGTTAAGCAATGAGCCGAGGTGAGTGTTCTCTCTCACGGTACCTAGCATATAATCAGTTACAGGACCGTTTTTTCTCATTTTTTCAAGTATAGCTTTCTGAAGCTCAGGGACAGTCATTTCTTCATAAGGCTTATTGAGGTTTATTACTGCTTGTTCTGGCTTCTTTTCTTCCTGAATTTTTACAGCCTCTTTTTCAGGTTCCGTGACAGCTTCCTTCACCGCCTCTGCCTTTACAGGTGCTTTTGCAATCTTTACGGGTTCGGGAGCTTTTTTAATTTCCACCGTCTTTATCGGTGCAAAGCTTTCATCGACAAGCTCTGAAGGAAGCCAGATTTCGCCGCTGATTGCAGATACCTGCACCTGAATTTCTCCGTCCTTGACAATTACCTTTTCACCTGACAGAGCACCGATATATTCCTTGGCGTTACTGCAAGGAAGCTTCATACTTACAGCATTGTCGCCGTTATTGACAGTAACAATTACATTTTTACCGTCAAGACTTCGCTGATAGGCAAAGTGAGTGGTCTGAAGTTGGAGCTCCTTGTAACCGCCGTAGCAAAGAGCAGGTGTATTCTGACGGATTTTGCCCAGGGCAGAAATAAGCTTTGTGCAAGGATTTGTTTTCACCGCATCCTTGTAATCATCATAATTCAGTTCCGGTCTTAAGGAATCATCAGAGCCATGCTCTTTTTTTCCTTCAATGCCGAATTCCGAGCCGTAATAAATTGACGGTACTCCCGGCAAGGTGTAAAGCATAATGTGTACCGGCATAAAGTGAGCCTTGTTGCTAAGCTTTGTGTAAATGCGTTCCACGTCGTGATTATCAACAAAGGTATAAAGCTTAAGTCGGTCACCGGTCATATCAGCGACATATTTGATTGTGTGGGCAACCTCAAAATAGTTATGGTCGTTGTGAGCAGAATACAGAGCCTTGTGGAGCATATAGTTTGTTACGGAATGTAGTGTGCCCTCATTTGCCCAGCGTGAGTAATTGCCGTGAATAACCTCACCCATCAGCCAGAAGTCCTGCTTGACCTCATTTGCCGTCTGACGCAGAGCCTTCATATAATCAAAATCCATAACATCAGCCGCGTCAAGCCTTATTCCGTCAATGTCAAACTCCTTTACCCAGAAGCGGATAACGTCACAGATGTAATCCTTTACGGCAGGATTCCTCTGATTAAGCTTTACGAGAAGGTCGTATCCTCCCCAGTTTTCATAGGAAAAGCCGTCATTGTATGAATTGTTTCCCCAAAAGTTGACATTACAGTACCAATCCTTGTAAGCAGAGCCTTCCCTGTTTTGCTTAATGTCCTTAAAGGCAAAAAAGTCGCGTCCCGTGTGGTTGAACACACCGTCAAGAATAACACGGATTCCCTTTTTGTGACATTCGGCAACGAAGCCTGCAAGGTCCTCGTTTGTACCGAGTCTGCTGTCAAGCTTTTTGTAATCCGTTGTTTCATAGCCGTGTCCCACGGACTCAAAAAGCGGTCCGATGTAAACGGCATTACAGCCGATTTCTTTTATATGATCAAGCCAGGGAAGAAGCTTATTAAGTCTGCGCACGGGCTCGCTGTAAGAATTCAGCTTCGGCGCTCCCGTCATTCCCAAGGGATAAATATGATAAAATACAGCTTCGTCATACCACGCCATATTTTTCGTCCTCCTGACAAGTTAAATTTATAAAGCAATCACATCATAATGCGAAAAGAAAATTCTATCATAAATCAATATCCATCTCATACTTATCATCAATAAGCACGTAATTTACCTTATGCTTTTGTGCAAGGCTTAACATTTCCGCGTTATCTTTAAGCACACTTTCAAAAGTACATCCGTCATCGTCAAGTCGGTTTTCAATGATGTTTGCATAGCTCTTTATATCGGCAAAGTGATTTTTTATATAATTCTCGCTCATTACAAGGCAGTAATATTTTATATTTACGCGGCACTCTGCAGAAAAATCCTTCTGCCAATCAAAAGGAATATAACAACCCTCAACAATTAAGTTCTGCTTGTTTTCAATGGCGGTTTTAATCATTTCGCGGACAACAGGCCACAAATATTCCGTCAAGTCACTATCAGCACTCATAGGTGTAAGCTTTGTGTAACCGCTTCTGATAAGACCCATTTTCAGATGGTCAATTGAAAGATAGGGATATTTATACTTTTCAAGCAGACTTTGTGCAAGTGCTGTTTTCCCCGTATGGGATGCACCTGTAATTAAAATAATCATAGCTCTCACCCGATAAATAAAAATAATTGCTCCCATTATATCATAAGGCAATTCGAATTTCTACTCTTTAAACTGTTGATTATTACATTTTATTATGCTATACTTTATCAATATTTTTAAAAAAGAAGATGATAAAATGAACAACAGTAAAAACCCACTTGCTAAAAAAGCCATAGACGATACTCTTAAAACCTTAAAGCAGCTTGACGACAACCTCTGGATTATGGAGTACAAATGCTCCTACGGTCTTGACAAAATTCTCGAGCAGGGTACAAAGGGAATTATGGATGCTGTCCGCTTCCTTCAGAATGAGGTAAAGCTTGCACCCAACCCCGAAAAGGACGGCTTTGCCTGTTCAACCTACAATGCAAAAACACCTGACGGTGACTATATTTTAGGCAGAAACTTTGACTACAAGGCTGCTCCCTGCCTTGTATGCTGGACAGCCCCCGAAAAAGGTTATAAGAGTATGTCCGTTGTTGATACAACCTTCTTTGTCCACGGCACAAAATACTTCCCCATGTCAAAGGCCAAAAACCACCTTCGTGCTCTTGCGGCTCCCTACACCTCAATGGACGGCATAAACGAAAAGGGCTTTTCAATTGCCGTGCTCGAAATCAAGTCAAAGGCAACAAAGCAGAAGACGGGCAAAAAGCCCATCATCACAACCGTTGCAATCCGAGCCGCCCTTGACAAGTGTGCTACCGTGCAGGAAGGCATTGAGCTTTTCGCCTCCTACGATATGCAGGACCTTCTCGGTATCAACTATCACTATCAGCTTGCTGACGCCAACGGCAACAGCGCTATTATCGAATACGTTGACAACAAAATGGTAGTAATCAGTCAGGAGGAGGGTAAGGAAAACCTTATGCTCACAAACTACTTCCTTACTCCCGGCGGTGACAATCACGACGGCAGAGGCTACGACCGTTACGAAAAAATTGAGACAACCCTCAAGGCAAAGGGCGGCACTCTCACCAAGGATGAGGCTATGAAGCTTCTTTCAGAGGTTGTTCTTCATTACAAGCACCCCATCTTCAAGCATATGGTTATTACTCTCTGGAGTGCTGTTTACAACTGCAACGAAAAGTCAATGAACATCTGTGCAGGTATGGATTACAACACCGAATACAAATTCTATGTTGACAAGCCCTGTGAGGTAATAAAGGTCAAGTAAAATCTTACATATAAAAAAGTACGGTGTAAACACACCGTACTTTTTTTATTAACTTGAAATTATGCCTCTTTGATTACGTACTTGTAGAAGTCAACTGCAGGAGCAAGTGTAGCAATGTCAACGTTTTCATCAATACCGTGAACGCTGTCAAGCTGCTGCTTGTCAATCTTGAAGGGAACAAAGCGAAGGCAGTTGTCACAAACCTTGTTGAAATATCTGCTGTCGGTTGCAGCATTCATAATATAGGGAACAGGCTTGTATTCAGGGAAAATGTTGTTAACAGCCTTTTCGATAAATCTGAAGGCTTCACCCTTGAAGTCTGTAATGCCTGACTCGATACCGTCATCAATAATTACGGTTTCAATGTCATACTTCTTTGCAAGTGCCGTAATAGCATCAACACTTGACTTCTTGCCCTGATGGTGAGAGAAGCGCATATTACCTACAACCCAGGCCTCCTGAGGAATAACGTTTGCACCCTCGGAGCCCTTACTCATTGTGAATGCAAGGGTTGTACGAAGAAGTGCCGCACCTGCAGGTGAAATCATAGGCATAACCTTTTTAAGTACGGGCTTGAAGGTGTTTACATTGCTGCAGGCTGTTTTCATAACACCGCTCATTGTGGGGGAAAATCGAGTGAGCATTTCCTTGATTGTATCTGACATATAAACATCAAAGCATTCAGCCTTTTCAGCCTCTGCCATAAACTTACCGAGGCGTACAAGCGGAGTATTCTTACCGGGAGCCGATGCATGACCGCCGTTTGACTTTGCGATGAACTTAAGGTCAACATAGCCCTTTTCACCAACACCTATCATAGCGAAGGTACCGTCAGCACCGCCGATGGGGTCATACATAATCATTCCGCCCTCATCAAGCACCATATGGAATCTGAGACCTCTTTTTTCAAGCTCGCGTGAAATAGCGTCACCGCCCTCACCGCCGATTTCCTCTGTGCAGGCAGTTACAAAGTAGGTATCTCTTTTAGGAGTAAAGCCTTCCTTGATAAGCTCCTCTGCAGCCTGGAACATCATTGCAAGGCCGCCCTTTGTATCAAGTGTACCTCTACCCCATACCTTGCCGTCGGCAATAGCGCCTGAAAATGCAGGGTGTGTCCACTCACCGCTTGCCTCAACAACGTCGTGGTGATTCATAAGCATAATGGGCTCAAGCGAAGAATCCGAGCCCTTCCATTTAAGCAAAAGACTGCCGTCAAAATTTTCAACCTCTGCGGTAGCAAAAAGGTTCGGATAGGTTTCGCGAAGCACCTCGTGGAAGCCGAGGAATTTTGTAATATCTTTGCTTTCTCTTGATGAAATTGTTTCAACCTTGATAAGCTTTGAAAGAATTTCAGCATATTGCATTGAACGGTTGTCACTCATATTTAACATCTCCTGAATAAATAATGAGATGATTATAGCACACATTAACTTCAAAAACAAGATATCACCCTACTTTTTACAGCCTGATGTATGCTTACATATTGCAAATCCCTGCGTTTTTTGCTAAACTGACACTAAGAGGTGATTACAATGTTAAAAGCCGACTGGATACAGTCCTCCCGCAGATTCCGCAAGGTATGTCCCCTTTTCAAAAAGGATTTCAGCATCAGCAAGCAGATAGATTCTGCTGTCTTATACATAACCGCTCGCGGAGTTTATGAAGCAAGACTTAACGGACAGCGCGTCGGTGATTTCATTATGGCTCCCGGATGGACATCTTATCACAACCGTCTGCAGGTACAGAGCTATAATGTAGCATCTCTTTTAAAAAAGGAAAACACTTTGATTTTAGAACTTGCAGAGGGTTGGTTCCGAAGGTTGAAAAGCCCTCAGCCCAAAGCAATTATTGCACAGCTTCACATAACCTTTACTGACGGTACTACCGAAGATATCGGCACCGATGAAAGCTGGCTTGTTGCTAAAAGCAATCTGCGTTTTTGTGATTTGTATGACGGCATAAGGTATAACGCCTCATTCACACCCGTTTTTAAATACAAGGCAAAAACAGCAAAGGATAACTCACAGACAATTCTTATCCCCCAGGAGGGTGAAACGGTAAAGATACAGGAACGGCTTAAGGTTAAAAATGTCATCATCACTCCAAAGGGTGAAACCGTGCTCGACTTCGGTCAGAATATGACGGGCTGTCTCGAATTCACCGTAATTGCAAAAAAGGGACAGAGAGTTGCTTTTTCATTCGGTGAAATTCTTGATAAAAAAGGCAATTTCTACAACGCAAACTACCGCAAGGCTAAGGCAATGTATAAATACACCTGCAAAAACGGCAAGCAAACCTATATGCCGACCCTTACCTTCTACGGCTTCCGCTATGTAAGGGTGGACGCCTATCCCGGTGACATTGACCCCGAAAGCTTCACCGCTGTTGTAATTCACAGTGAGCTCAAGCGTACGGGACACATTGAAAGCTCCGACCCCCTAATCAATCAGCTTTTCAGCAACATAATATGGGGACAGAAGGGCAACTTCCTTGACATTCCCACCGACTGTCCGCAGCGTGACGAAAGGCTCGGCTGGACGGGAGATGCTCAGGTGTTTGTCCGTACAGCAAGCTACAACTACAATGTACTGAGATTTTTCAAAAAATGGCTTAACGATATGAAGGCAGAGCAATACGAAGACGGTGCCGTGCCTGATTTCATACCCTCAATTTATCCCCGTAAACCAAGAATCAGCACAGCCTGGAGTGACGCTATAGCCATTTGTCCGTGGCAATGCTACCTTACCTACGGAGATACGGAAATTTTGGAAAATATGTTTGAGTCCGTCCGCAGATGGGTGGATTACATCACCGAAAAAACAACCAAGCCTTATTTGTGGTTTGGCGGTGACCATTACGCCGACTGGCTTGAGCTTGGTGGAAAATACGGCAAATTCAAAGGCCCCACCCGTGACGACCTTGTTGCTTCAGCCTACTATGCCAACACGGTAAAGCTGCTTGTTAAAATGGGCAAGGTGCTGAAAAAGGATGTTTCCGGTTATCAGGAGCTTCACAAAAACATACGCACCGCTTTTATCAGGGAATTTCACGATGAATTCAGGACACAGACCGAGCACGTAATGGCACTTCAATTTGAGCTTACGGATAATCCCCGGGCCGTTGCAGACTCCCTTGCTGCCCTCATTCACAAGCAGGGTGATATAATTCAGACAGGCTTTGTGGGAACACCCTACATCCTTCACGTATTATCACGCTACGGACACACAGAGCTTGCCTATACACTGCTGCTTCGCAAGGAATATCCCTCGTGGCTCTATCCTATCTGCAAGGGTGCCACAACTATATGGGAGCATTGGGACGGAATAAAGCCCGACGGTGACATATGGCCTGCAAAAATGAATTCCTTTAACCACTACGCCTACGGTGCAGTCGGCGATTGGATGTACGGCGTTATGGCAGGCATCAATACCGTTGAGGATGCCCCCGGCTTTGCGAAGGTTTGTTTCGCACCCCTTCCCGACAGCCGTATTGATTGGTTCAAGGCGGAAATAGATACTGCCTTCGGAAAAGTCACCTCACATTGGTGGCACGAAAACGGAAGGGTGAGATATGAAATCATCACCCCCGTTGAGTCTGTTGCGGTTATCGACGGCAAGGAGTACACCCTTACTCCCGGCAGGCATTTGTTCTGATAAATATGATATAAACACAAAGCCCCTGACCACTCCGTTTCGGAAGGTCAGGGGTATGCTTTTTTGTAAGGCTTGTGTCAATTACTTTTCCTCAACCTTAAAGCCCTTCTTTATAAGGAAGAACAAGGGTGCAAATACAAACAGTGAAACAATAGCCGCATAAATGAACATACTGCTTGAGGGAACAATGGTATCGACACCGTATTCGTTTACATAGGTAACTGCCGAATTGCGGCAAGCCATATCACCCAGCGCAGGACCGAGCACCATGGGAATAAGCACGGTGAATATCATTCTGATGCCTTGGAAAAGGCCTGCCTTTCCTTCGGGTATAAAGTCCTTGATAGCAGCATTGAGCTGAATGCCCATAACAAGATTACCTACAACTGCAGGCACGATACCGACAAGGATAATGTGTATATCGGTTGAGGTTGACAGTATAACAAGACCTGCCATTGCAAGAAAGGCACTCGGAATAAGTCCCTTTGCCTTGCTTTTACCTGAAAGTCTGAGAAGGAATACCATACCGCCGATAAGTATTGCAACCATAACAACAAAAACAGCAATAACGCTCGGTGTAATCAGATTTTCTCCGTTATCGGGTATTACCACATACTGAAGGTAAACAAGAAGATACGGGAAGAAGACCTGATAGGAAACACTTGAAAAGCCAACAGCTAAAAGTGTAAGGTAAAGCCTTGAGTTTTCCTTGATAACAGCGGGTCTGAAGCCGTAAAACAGATCAGCCCAATAGCTTGATGTGCCCTCACCTTCCACGGGTGCTTTTTCGGGATTTTTAATAAGGAACAGACCCGCAACACCACAGGCAGCAACAACAAGACCGAGATACATAAAAAAGTTCTGATATGAAACTGCGCCTGACTGAGCAAGGCTTCCGACACCCATTACCGCAACCATTGACAAAAAGCCTACAAATGTAAAAGCGGTCTCAATAGCAGGTCTGATTTTAGGGGTGGAAATATCAGTTACCCATGCGTTGAAGGCGGCATCGTTACTTGTTGAGCCCATATAAGTCATAATGATATCCATTACAATTATAACCCATACGGTAGTTGTAAGAATTTTTGCTTCATCGGTAAGACCTAAAATTGCGGCAATATTATCCTTTGTGATAAAACCGAAAACTGCTGTAACAAGACCCCAGAGTATGTAACCGACTGATATGAACAGCTTACGGTTTTTCATTTTGTCACTGAGTGTACCCATAATAAAGGTTGTAAGCACCGCGGCAATAGCCGAAAGTGCAACCATACGACTAATTGCGGTTGTGGGAGCCATTGAGCCTGCCATAGCCTCTGCCGAAGCACTTGCATAAACGGAATTGTAAAGGAAGGTATTGAAATACATATTTTCAATATTCCAGGCAATACCGCCCATAAAGCTGAACAGACACATTGTAAACCATGTTTTTTTAGAAAGCTTTTCCTTGAGCATAATTTTGTTTCCTTTCATATTTATAAAATCAATCGGGATAAGTTACCTGTCTGCCGGTAACAGATTCAATAAGCTTACCGTAAACAACGGTTGCAAATTTCTGCACCGCACCCTTAACAGCAAATTCACGTGCCATTTTGTATTTGAACTCGTCACCGTTCTTTTTTTCTTCCTTCACAAGCTCAAAATCGTAGGTATCAAACATACGCACCACGCGTGTTTCATAGTCGGAGGTGTCGTTTTCGTCAACCTCAATTACACGGTAGCCGCACTGTGTTGAATGGAAAAGTCCGATATAACGGGTGCTCAAGGAATTTGTGATATCAATTCCCTGATTTTCAACGGCAAAAGCATTTGTGTGGTCGTGACCTGTGAACATTGCAAGGACGTCACACTTTTCTACCATTGCGTCAAACTGACCGTAGTTTTCATAACCGGGGCAGGGATATTCCCTTAAGGTGCCGTAGTTCACCCTCTCGGGGTCAAAGAGGTAATACTCATCTTCATTGTACAGATGCTTGTAGGAATATGACTTATGGGAATCAGACTTCTGAAGCACGTCGTAAACTTCACCGACGATTATGTGCTGGAAAACAAGAGAGTTAACCCTTTCACCGCCATTGTCCGCCTTAAGCTTGTCGGAGGTTTCCTTGTACCATTCAACCTGATCAGCCTGAACACAGCTGTATCTGCCCTCGGCGTCATAATCGCCCGAGTCAAACACCCAGAGGTTGAATTTTACTTTTTCACCGTCAGATGAAAGCACGGGAATATTATATGTACCGCAGCCCGACAGAGCCTCACCGTCATCAACGGAAATAGAGCAAGAGAAGGTGTTGTAATAAGACATAAGGTCTTCTCTTGTCATTGCACCCTGCTCGGAATCGTGATTACCGAAGGTTACGGCAACAGGGATATTCCTTGAATCGAAAATGTTCATAAGGGCATTGATAAGCTTTTTTGTTTTCTCCTCGGTTTCACAGTTAAGCACAATGTCACCTGTGAGCATAACGATATCGGGCTTTTCATCATCGCAAGCCTTTTCAACCATCCATATTGTGGGGTCAAGGTTATGGTTGTGCTTGAGGTGAGTGTCGGTGATGTGCAGAATCTTAAGCTTTCCGTCAGAATTGAATCTGATTGTTTTGTCGGTTTCATTCTGACTGTCGGCGGGATTATAGTTCACACCGCTGTATTCGGGTCTTATTGAAAGGGAGAGAATTCCTGCAACAATAAGAACAAATGCAAGTAAAATTCCTATAAATATTTTCTTCTTCATTTTTTACCCTCCGTAATAAAGGTGATTTTTTTCATTATAGCATCTGTGAGTTTTTTTTACAATATGCTGCAAAAATTATGCCCCCACAAATGTGGAGGCAGTTGATATATCAAAATTGTCAGACCGCAAGCAGTTACACAATACCCATACAGATTTCAACGACCAAAGCAACAATAACAACAAGAGCCGATATGATAAAGCCGTGAATCATCGGGCGTATTCCTGATTTTCTGAAGCTTGAAAATGATGTATTGAGTCCTATAGCGGCAAGAGCGCTGACCATAAGGAATTTACTTACGGCTTTAGTTCCTGACACAAGCTCTGCAGGAACTGTAAAAATACTTGCAACAACAGACATTGCAACAAAGCCGACTATAAACCAGGGGAATATTTTTTTAATGCTGAAATCTGCCTTTAAGCCCTCGGCATTCTGACTGTTTTTCTCTGCTTCCTTCTTTTTAAGGCGAAGCTGAATAAAAGCAAAAGCAATAACTGTGGGAATAATGGAAAGTGTTCTCGTAAGCTTTACCATAGTTGCAAAATCACCTGCCGCTTCCGAAAAGGCATAGCCGGTTGCAACAACGGATGAGGTATCATTGACCGCAGTGCCTGCCCAGATACCAAAGGCCTCGTCACTCATACCGATTGCTCTGCCCATAATCGGGAACAGAACAATCATAGCCATATCAAAAAGGAATGTTGCAGACATAGCATAAGCAACATCATCGTCATCAGCCTCAATCACCGATGATATGGCAGCTATAGCCGAGCCGCCGCAAATGCCCGTACCTGCCGAAATAAGGTTTGACAGCTTCCAGTTAAGCTTCAAAGCTCTGCCGATAAAATAACCGCCGCCAAAGCAGGTAAGCAAGGTGAAAACCATAACCGTAAGTGACATTTTGCCGACCTGCACAACGGTTGTAATATTGAGTGAAAGGCCGAGAAGAATAATTGCAAATTTAAGCAGCTTCTTCGAGGTGAATTTTATACCGCTTGAAAAAATATCGGTTGATTTAAGAAAATTGTTCAGAATCATACCGATAAACATTGCAATAACGGCTGAACCTATCACGTGAACGGGCAACAAGCTTTCAATATACATTGCAAACAATGCAATCAAAGCTGATATTATAATACCCGGGAAATATTTTATAACCTTCATCTTAATACCTCGCATTTTTTGTTCGCGTAATTATAGCACAGGGTAAAGCTTTTATATTTCCGCAAAATGAATTACAAATATTTAAGCATTTTTGCCCCTTGAGCTCTGACTTTTCCAGAACTCAACGGCATTTTTAAACCAGTGCTCGGCAACAGTGCCCTTTGCAAGTCCGACACCGTGACCTATGCCATCATACTCCTCAACCTTACAAGGCACAGAAGCTCTTTCAAGAGCCTCACATAACATCTTACTGTTTTCGGGAGGTACACAGTCATCGGCAGTACCGTACCATGTAAATGCAGGCGGATAATCGGAGGTGACATTCAGTTCAACGGAAAGCCTTTTAATCATATCCTCACCTGCATTTTTACCGAGAAGGTTATCCCTTGAGCCCTTGTGGGTGTACTTACCCATTGAAATTACGGGATAGCAGAGAATAACGGCCGTCGGCTTCGGTGTGCCCCAATTTTCAGCGCAGTAGCTTGCAACAAGGTGTCCGCCTGCAGAGCTTCCCCATATTGACCAGCTTTCAGTATCAAGCATCCACTCATCGGCATGGGCAAAAGCCTCTTCAATTGCACGCTTCAGGTCCTCCTGGGGTTGTGGATAACGAGCCTTCCTTTTCACGCTGTAATTAACCACAAAGGCGTGATAGCCGAGCTTGTTCAGCTCCTCGGCAAAGGGTCTGCCCTCACCTGCCGCACACACCATACTGTAACCGCCGCCGGGACAGATAACGGCAAAGGGATGACGCTTACCGTCATTTAAAAGGTAAGGCTTCAGTCCATATCCGTTGGGCCTGTGGTTATCGTGCCAGGACTGTATCACACGGAAAATACTCATATTCTACCTCTTGAATTTACTGATTTATTTCACATTCTGTAGTTTTCAATGCCTTTTCGAAAATCTCTACAACGGTCTTATCACCGCTTACATATTCACCGTTCTGATAATATGCTTCTGAATTGATGCTTACCGAAGCACCCACGGGCACGTATATATCTGCCTTCATATTTTCGGGAAGGGTAACATTTACATTATATCCCTCATCGGTCTTTTCGTAGATGAGGGTAATCAGACCCTTCACGCTCGGAACGGTACAGCTTACGCTGTCAGACAGAGTGTACTGAGGGTCAATTTTAACCTTTTCGTAACCTGCTTCAAGAGGAGTGACACCTGCAAAATGCTTGCTCATTATAACAAGAGGACCGCCGCTCCATGCGTGATTCATAGTACCTTGGTATGAATCCCAGAATTCCCAGAGAGTAGAGTAATCCTCATTCACCATACCCTCGTATCTTTCCTTGATTCTATCTCTTGCAGCTTCATACTCTCCCATTTTACAAAGAGCTTCAAGAACATAGTATTCCATATATGGGCTTGAATTTTTCGTTGTCGTGAGCACATTAAGAATAGTGCCATACTGCTCTTTTTCTGCAAGACCCGACAAAACTGCAAGGGCATTGGCTCTGTCATCGGGATTTTCAGCATCTCCGCTTTTAAATCCTTCTTCTGTCCAGAGAGTCTTATATCCCTTTGCTATAGTATCTTTTCTTTCGCTGATAAATGAGATGTCCCCGTCTTTTCCTAAAAGCTCCGCCATTTTCTCTGCAGATGAAAGAGCATAGTAAACCCAGGCATTTTCGATGGCTGTCATATCTTCCTTTTTACCCCAGTCAGCCCAATCCCATGAGCCGCCGCGATGAACAACAAGATTATTTTCACCGATTTCCCAAAGCTTCAGGTAGTCGAGGGAAGCATCATAAACCTTTTCGATAAAAGCCTTGTCGCCGGTATATTCATAGTAAGTCAGGAAGCCTACGATTCCCGCGAGCTGCTGAACGGGAAGCTCAAAATAATCGCCGCTTATGGGTACAACGGTCTGAAGCACCTTTGTGTCGCGGGCGTGAGAAAGCATAGCCTCTACACCCTTCTGATACAACAGGTAGGAATTACTGTCCATAGAGTACATTGTCATAATCATTTCACTTGTGACGTCACCCCACCACTGTGCTCTTTCTCTGTCGGGACAATCCATAAAGTTGTCACGCATTGTAACATAGAGGGTGCGGAGTGATTTCTGCCACAGTGAATTCATGAATTCATCATCACTCCTGAAGTCACCGCAGAAGGCGCTGTCATATCCCGTTTCATGGTACTTAAGAGAAACAACAGTAACGCCTTTGGGTATTTTATAAGTGATATGCTCTCCGTTAAACCAGCCGAGAGCCTCAAATTCCTGCTCGCCCTCTTTAGTTATGTAGGTAGTTGAAACCGCACCGATTAAAGTGTTTTCCGTTGTTATGCGAATCTTCTTTCCTGCAGGTGCTATGATTTTAAGATAGGGAGTAAGCTGTGCGTTGTAGGGAATATCTACGGTGATTTTTTTACCGAAAAGCCCGTTTACGGTATAGTTTTCATAATCCTTTGAATTCTCATAATCTTTAAGACCGTAATCCTTCAGAAAAGGGATTCCTCTCTGATAAAGCTTGCCGTAAGCACCCTCGCCGCCGACGGCATATTCTGTTGCATCCTCCCAGGAGGAAGCATCATAAGCCTCATCTGTCCAATTGTCCATATCTTCCCTTGCATCGAAATAAATACTGTATTCGGGAAGTCTGTAGTTGGGAGGATAAAGAGGGCTGTCGACATAAGCGCTGTTTCTTTTTACCTTCCAGCTTTTGTCGGAAATTATGGAGATGCCTTCGCCTATGGCTTCAAAAAGGAAGCCGCCCTGACCGCTACTGCAATAGGAATAGCTTGTTTCATTATCCCAGTACCATACCAGAGCGCAAATTGTATTTTCACCCTCTTTGAGATAAGGTGCAATATCTGTACTGTCATAATAGCCGCTGTTTTCATCGGGACCTCGTTTCACACTTCCTTCAAAAACAACGGTTTGTCCGTTTATGTAAAGCCAATATTTAGAGTCGGCTGAAATGTGTGCAATAAGCTCCTCAGGGACTTTGTCAATACTGACACTTTTGCTCAAGCACATCCACACATTCTTCTCTGTGAGGTTATCCTTGTCCCATATCCATTTCGCCTGCCAATCAGTCTTCTCCTCGGTGGAAATCACGCTGTAGGCGGGTATGCTTTCGGGAATAGTGTAATCATTGGTAAATGGTGTCATTTCCGTTCCTCCCCATGAAAAAATCGATGAAATAAAAGCGCCTGCTATTGCAAAATAGGAAATAATTGTCTGTATGATGTTCATAATTAACCCCCTACTGTTTTCTTTGCTGTCAAGCTTATTTTATCATACCGATAAAGGAATTTCAACTTGTATATTAAGAAAGCAGACAAAAAAAATAAGCAACACTGTATGGTACAGTAGTGCTTATTTGTGTTCTACGTACGATTTTTATACAAAATTTTCAGGTGGACGAAATTAGCTCTTTCCGGACAAAACTTCACCATGATGGACGAAGTCGTTTCTTGGCGGATAACTCATTTTAAACCAAAATTAAAACTTCACAGTAACAATTGTCCCTTTACCGACCTCACTGTCGAGCGTAACCTTGGCATTATGAAACTGAACAGTATGTTTAACAATAGACAAAGGATAATTTCCCGTTTCTTTAAGAAGAGGTATCAATTCATCGCTTTTCATAAATTCAACAGGTTTTCCGAGAAGGCATCCGCAGGCTCCGCCCGTCCATGCACCCAGAAGTTTTTTCTGAGAGTTTCTTCATCGGGCATTTCAAAGTCAAAATCGTAATCCTCGCGGAGCTTTTTTATTTTCTTATATTCATTCGGCTCATTGTACTTATAGTCCGGGCGCATCTTGGCATTCATAACCATTTCAAAAAGAGTATCGTACATTTTTGTCTTGGTCAATGAATCAAGTAAACCGACTTTTAGATATTGTGTTAATGATAGAATCGCAATCTTAATAACCCTGTCGAGCTTATACCCAAAAATATCATAAGCCTTTGGACGTCCTTAAGAGCAAATCTGTGGGTTATGAGAGGTGTGATGTCAATCTTGCACTCAGCGATAAGAGAGAGGACTTCACCAGCACCATCCTACCCGAAGGTTTTGAAAATGTCCCCAAACGCTTTGCAATCTCCCAAATCTATGTTACAATAGCATTATCTTAATCACAAGGAGAAAACTTATGACAAGCAAAGAACGACGCGAAAAAGGTATGCTTTTCATCGCTGATGATAAGGACTGGGCAGAAATGAAAAAGGCAAGACAGCTAACTCAGGCGCTGAACACCATAGACCGCTGTGACTTTGAAGGCATCAACTCTCTTGTAAAAGAGCTTTTCGGCAAGGCTGATGAAAGCACCTTTTTGAATCCGCCATTTTACTGCGACTATGGCTCAAATATTTTTGTTGGTAAAAACTGCTTCATTAACTATAACTGCACCGTTCTCGATAACGGTAAGGTAACTCTCGGCGATAACTGTATGCTTGCTCCCAATGTATCAATTTACACGGCCGGGCACACCCTTTATCCAGACTCCCGTGCTCTCGGTTACGAATACGGAATAGATGTCAGCGTAGGCAATAATGTGTGGATTGGCGGAAACACAGTCATTCTCCCCGGAGTTCACATCGGTGATAATGTGGTCATCGGTGCAGGCAGCGTGGTAACAAAGGATGTTCCCGATTGGTCCTTTGCTGCAGGTAACCCCTGTAAGGTTATCAGAGCTATTACGGAAGAGGACAAGAAATACTATTTCAAAGACCGTGAGATTGACGAAGAAACAATGAAAAAAATATACGGATGAAAATACCCCTGACTTTTAACAGTCAGGGGTAAATATTTGTGTGTCGGTAAATCGGAATTTGTTTATTTGTATTCAGCATACAACATTGGAAGTATTTCACATAAATTACGATATTCTATACAACAGTGCTCTGCCATACCTTTAGCCATATTTTCCGTAATAATTAATTTTCTTAACAACGCATTTTTCATTGTCTTTCCAAGCCAGAATCTGCTAATCATAAACAATCCGTCTTCAGTATTTTTAAAAATGTGAGCCATCTCTGTATGCTTAACCAGATTATTAAATGCACTGACATGACCGCAAACAATCTTTGGAATATTATTCTCTTGCATTATCTGTGTTGAAAATCCAAAGTCCTCCGGTGTCACAAAGTCAATTCGTAACGGCATTCTGACACCGCCAATTTTTTCCACAGGGTATTGAGTATTGGGTATAAAATCCGGAACATCCGATTGTTCAAAAAATCCTCTGTCTTTCTTATGATAGCTGACACTGACATGGTCACCAGGATACCAAATACGGTATCGAATACTATCTTGTGTATGCCACCAAAACCACCATTCTATCATCTCTACCGTAACATTCGGCATCGGACAAACCATTGATACCAAATAAGTTCCATCATCCATTTTTCTGAAGCCGACCTCATTTTGCAGCTTAGTGTTTGATAGAACTTCATTTTTACATTCAAAAGATGTCTTTGTTATTTCGTTTTCAGATAAAGCTTCTTTTATTTCAGGTGGTATTCGTGGCAAAGGTTTATTTAACAATTCTTTTAATTCCATTCTACACTACCTCCGCAAATTGGAATTTATTTGTATACGTCTTTTAGTTTTAAAATCTTTTCTTCGATTTTTTTAATTGTTTTCTTGAATTCATCATCAGTTTTTCCGGTGGGGTCTGTCAGCTCCCAATTATCATCAAATGCTCTGCCGATAAAAGGGCAACTCACATTACATCCCATTGAAATTGCCACATCAGGATCAGGAATATCTGTAATCAATTTTGAATACTGTGTTTGTTCCATGTCAATCCCATACAACTCTTTCATAATTCTGACTGCATCCTGATTGATTTTGGGTTTTGTCTCTGTTCCGGCAGAATATGATTCAAATACATCTGACGCCAGGTGTTTACCCAATGCTTCTGCAATCTGACTGCGACACGAATTATGAACACAAATAAAGGCTACCTTTTTCCTTGCCTTTTTGTGAAACAGACATTCTTCTTGTATGCATTGATT
The DNA here is from genome assembly GCA_045643805.1 of Acutalibacteraceae bacterium. Classification (GTDB taxonomy): domain Bacteria; phylum Bacillota; class Clostridia; order Oscillospirales; family Acutalibacteraceae; genus UBA6857. The sequence goes on along the minus strand of JAZRFT010000048.1, from coordinate 531 downwards.
GTTCATATGAGAACGGGAACAGATAACCTGGCTAAGGTCCATCTTAACTCCTAATTTCTCGTTTGTGAATTTAACTGCTTCAATTATAGCAAGATACGAATCCCTTTTGCAACAACGAGGCCCACCGTTTTTTCCTATTGCATCCAAAGCTCTTGCTGTCATCTGATTGGAAAGACCCCAGGCCTCTTTTGCCAACGGTGTTGATTTTAATGCAATAGAAATATACATACCTGCACTGACACCTGCTCCACAGGCACCCCAGAATCCGCAAGCACCGCCGGGAACCTGCTTTCCTCTTTTTTGCATTTCATAAAGTGCATTTTTTAAATCTATATCTCCACCCACATTTTTATAAGCAGTTAAAAGTGCGGAGCCGACCATAGTATGATGTTCAGGACCGTGCATATGGCAAGATGGCATACACATCATTTTTTCCATAATCTCAATGGGATTGACAGATTTACTGTTAAAGCATATTGAGATAATTTCGTCCATTCCGCTTGTGTGACATTCATCACAAACGAAATGTCC
>JAZRFT010000047.1:0-45948 GCA_045643805.1 Acutalibacteraceae bacterium | reverse complement strand
GTGGACTTGCCAACGTTGGGTCTGCCGACAATGGCAACAATTGGTCTTGACATACTATCGCCTCCTTAATTCAAATTAACGTTTAAAATTTTACCTATAAGGCTGCTTCCTGAGGATTCAGAAACCACATTAACCCTGACGTTGAGCTCTTTTTCAACGTCTTTAACCGAAACGTTATCCAGAAACAGCTCTCCGTCAGCATTAAGCATAACATCGGGAATCAGAAGCTCGTCAAAAAGCTCGTTACCTTTAAGCTGACTGATAAGATCATTACCTGTCACAAGCCCCGCAACGGTAACCGTATGACCGTAAAAATCATTTTTTATTTTATAGACATTTATCCTTACCGACGGATAAAGTGCCGTTATTTTATCTGTAATTGCTTTAATAAGCGGATATGCCGCCGTACCCGTAGCAACACTTACACTGCGGCAGATATTTTCATCGGCTGAAATTTCATCGAGGCACGAAACGGATTCATCGATAAAATCACGCCACATACCAACGCCGTTTTCAATCTGCGGGTAGCCCTCGTAATAATCACCGTCGGGAATATCCTTTTCTGCCTTAAGATAAAATTCATCCGAAGCATAGGCAAGTCTTGTACCGTGCTTTTCTTTAAAAGCCTCTCCGAACTCATTAATTAAGCCGATAACCTCAGCTGAGGTTTCTTTAGTGTATACAGGCATTTCATAAAGACCCTCGCGGTGCTTTGTGACACCGACGGGAACAGCCGCTATACTCTGAACGGCAGGATAATACCTTGCAAGCTCATTCAGACTGTACACAAGCTCTTTACCGTCGTTTACTCCGGGGCAAAGGACAAGCTGAGTATTAATTTCAATACCCGCATCAGCCAATTTATTTATATAATCCAGGCATTTTCCGGCATTTTTATTTTTCATCATCTTCACACGAAGCTCTTTGTTCATCGTATGAACAGAAATATTAACGGGAGAAATGTGCATTTTAATTATTCTGTCAATATCCTCATCGGTAAGATTTGTGAGAGTGATGTAGTTGCCGAACAGAAATGAAAGTCTGGAATCGTCGTCCTTGAAATAAATGCTTTCTCTCATTCCTTCGGGATTCTGATCAATAAAGCAGAAAATACAGTTATTCCTGCATCTTTGCTGTTTGTCCATAAGATATGAGCCGAATTCTAATCCGAGACCGTCCTCGGGCTTCTTTTTAACAGATACAAAGCGGCTTTTACCCTTACACTCAAATTCAAGCTTAAGCTCGGTATCCCTGATATAAAATTCATAATCAAGAAAGTCACGGATATTATTACCGTTGACGGAAACAAGCCTGTCACCGCCCTTTATACCCTTGAAATACAGCCTTGACCATTTCTTTACGCTTTTGATTTCAACTGCCACAATTCTCACCTCCCATTCCAATAAAAAAGGTGAAGAAAGCCATAGCTTCTCCACCTCTCAAAGATCCAAAGGCTTAGTCTTCGTCCTTAACAACGATCTGCTTACCCTTGTAATAACCACACTCAGCACAAACCTTGTGAGGTACGGTATATGCACCGCACTGCTTGCATCTTACAAGTGTAGGAGCGTCGAGCTTCCACACGTTTGAACGTCTCTTATCTCTTCTTGCCTTTGATACTCTTCTCTTTGGTACTGCCATCGTCCAGCACCTCCTTATAAAATAATAATAATTTAAAATAACCTGAATTATATGTCCATCAGTCGAAAAGGCCTGCCCAACGTGGGTCAATCTCCTTTTTGCAACCGCATGAACCTTCATTTAAATCTGCTCCGCAGGTGGCACAAACGCCTTTACAGTCTTCTCTGCAAAGAATTTTGCCCGGCAAAGCAAGATAAATGTCCTCTGACGTGAGCTCTTCTATGTCAAGCTTCATATCCTCAACGAGAATGTAATCATCGTTTTCCTCGTCATTGAGTGAAGAAACAAGACCGTGTTCCATTTCCACCTCAAAAGGCAATTTAACCGGTGCGGCACATCTGTCACAGAATGTTTCAAGAACAAAGCTGATTTTAGCGCTGACTGTTACAATTCCTGCCGTATTTCTGATTTCACCCTCGAGCTTAACAGGTGTTGTGAATGGAAACACACCGCCGAGCTCCTCTTTGGAAAAATCGAATTCGTAGGAAAGAGGAACAGATCTGATACCGCCGTTAAATAAATTTTCAAGTGCAATAAACATAACTCACCTCATATTAACGAATAACATTATATAGATATACCTTCAATTTGTCAATAATAAAAATGAAAATAAGTTGAATTTTTATTTTTTTATTGTAAATTTTCAGCCGAATTTGTTGAAGCGGTAAGATTTGCGGAAATATTATCTGTCTGTGTTGTAATTTCCACTTCATTGATAGCTGAATTCACCGCGTTTTCCAAGGTATCTTCACCTTCATAAATCGGTGCTTCAGCAGGTGCTGTGCCGCATTCAAAGGTATAGGTGTGGAGTGATTTTGCGGTAACCTTACCGTTTGCTATAACTGTTGCAATTACCGCATACCTTTGCTGTGTTCCCGCCTCAAGACCCGTAACGTTATATGAGGTCTGTGCCGTTGCGGCTATAACCTCAAACCTTCCGGCTTCGTCATTGTAACGGTAAAGATAATATCTGTTAACCGAAGCCGAGGATTTATTCCAGGCAAGAGTATAGGAGGTGTCGGTCACATTGCTCTGAGTAAAGGATGTGACCTCAATGGGTGTTGTGGTGAAATTTTTGCTTGCGTGAGCTCCGCCCACATTACCCGTTGTGTTTTTAAAGTAAGGCCTTACTGCAACATTGTTTGCCGTGCAATCCTTAAGGCTTGTAAGGGTGCAGGAGTTTGTTGTAACGGTCTTTTTAAGAACATATTTGCCGTTTTCCTTAAGATATACTCTGTAAAAATCAGCATTATTTACCTTCTTCCAGCTTATATCAGCCTTGTTGCTGTAAGCCTTTACGGTAAGCCCCGTAAGAGCCGAGGGAAGAACAGATGCCGTAAAGGTTGCCGAAGCCTTGCTTTCAACATATTTTGTCCCCTGCTTGAACACGGCAGTAATATAAAACTGACCCTTTGTAGAAGCGGAAAGGAAGGTAACATCACAGTAATTTGTTTTAGGTGCAAGCACCTTTTTGAAGGCACCGTTTCTGTAATGATAAAGGTTGTAGTTAACAGCACCTTCAACCTTTGTCCAGGTAAGTCGGAAGGACTTTTCCTTGACAGCGGAGGCTTTGACGCCAGTAACCGTGGGGATAACCGTAGAGCTTGTTATCGCAACGGAATTGTCCGAAGCGATATATTTTCCGTTCACAAGCTTGTAGCCCCTTATAATGAACTTATAGGTTGTAACGGGTGAAAGTCCGCTGATTCTGACGCTGCCCGTTTTAACATCCTTGAAGCCGAGTGCCTTTCCTGCCGAATTAAGGTAATAAACTCTGTACAGATTAAGCGCAGAATCCGTTTTCCAGGAAAGGTCAATGTGGTTGTAACCGCGTAAGGTCACGGCAAGATTCTTCGGTACGGGAGGCTTTGTTTTAATATTGGCGGCAATGCACCTTGCACCGGTTACGCTTTTTGAGTTCACCTTTACCGTTGCCGATACAGCTACATAATAGGTTGAATAGCTGTCAGCATTCTGAATTGTACAGGAATTACCCGTAACCTTTAGATTTTTTGTTGAACCGCCTGCTTTTTTGTATGTGACGGTGTAATATTCAGCACCGCTTACTGCTGTCCAGCTTGCGGTAACCTTACTGCTTCCTGCTGTCAGCTTAAGGTTTTTAACTGTTTCGGGAAGTGTTGTTGCTACTACCGCCTCGGAAAAATCAGAATAAAGCTTTCCGTAGGATTTATTTTTAAAGGAACGGACCTTAAACTTGATTGCATTTGCACTTTTAAGGCCCGTAAACTTAAATGAGGTTGCAGTAACCTGCTTGTAAAGCTTATAGGTTTCAGAGGAAGGTGTTGTGTAATAGATTTCAAATCCGTCACAGTCCTTGTTACCCGTCCAGGAAAGCGTATAGCCCGTTGCAGTTACGGAAGAAGCCTTGAGTGCCGCAGGAGTATAAGGCTTTTCGGAAATGCAGACCATATTTGAAAGTGCACCGTAGGAAACAAGATCACCGTGCTTTGTGTATGCCCTTACAACAAATTCGTCCGCTGCCGCCTGACTTGCCGTAAGAGTAAAGCTCTTTTTACCGAAGGCAACCTCTGTCACCTTTGTGTATTTGTTTGTGCTTCTGTTATAGGAATAAATCTCGTAAGCCGTTGCCTTTGAAACAGCAGTCCAGTTAAGGGTCGCTCCGCCGGAAGCCGTTTTTACAAAGGTGAGGGTTGCAACCTTATCAGGGGTTGTGATTACTGTTTTTTCAACTGCCTTTGTGTAAACGTTTTTACCGAAGCAGTTCTGTGCATAAACAACATAAGGGGTACCCGATTTAAGCCCGTCAAAGGTGCGTGTTTTTGCCGTTGTAAACTCTGCTTTTTTCACAAGATTGCCCGAGGTATCAGCCAGGGCATAGCCATAGGACTTAGCCGAAGCATGGGGCGCTGATGAAGCTGTTATATTTGTTGCCGCAGCAGTTGTCTTTAAATCCGAGGTGTAATAGGAAGCGTAGTTGCCTACCCTGAATAAAATCTCCTCTATATGACCGTAGGAGTCATAGAAGTAAAGCTTAACTGTGCCGTTTTTAAGAAATTCTACGGTGTTTTCATCAATGATTTTTACCATAGAAGGCTTTGAAGAAGCAATTTTACTTTTAACTGTTGAAGTTTTAACAAGTGCAATGTCTGTTCTGCCCTTTGTAACATGGACCATTGTTTTTACATCAATATTATCACCGGGAATGTAACCCGTATAGGTTTTGCCCGACGACGTAAAGGATACCTTGTACCAATAGGGCCAGGTAAGGATTTCTTCGTAATAATAAGCATCGGTGTCAATCTTATCAAGGATTTTAACCTCGTCACCGCGTTCAAGGTAAAGCTCCTCACCCGAAGCATCGGTTGCAATGTCGTGGTCAATAGAAGGACCAGTTCTTACATAACGAAAGGATGAGGTCACAGAGCCGTACTGCTCCGTGCTTTCCGCACCTGCAAGCTTACCGTTGCCGCTTACGTCACTCATATTTTTATAAACGGGAATTGAAAAGGTAAGGTTGGTGTTAAGCATATTCATATCACGGTAGGACCTGTATGTGGAATAGCCCTGGGAAAGAGCACCCGTAAGGTTTGACATATACTGATGTGAATAAAGCTTATAGTCGCTGTCGGGGTTTACGTTAAAGCGCTGAAGATAGCCTGTATACTGACCTGCGGCAATGTATTCCTCTGCAAGAAACTGTGCACCGCCGAGAATTGACTTGTAGGGTGTTGTCCACGGACGTCCGTAATAGGTTGAATTAGAAGCGCCGCCCTTTGCCCAGAGAAGACCTCTTTCAACAGCGCCTGCGCCGTCGGTTGCGCCGATATTGTAAAAGTTGTAAATACCGGGGTAGGTTTTGTTTGTACCTGAAACGCTGTCACTTCCGTCACTGCCTACCTCGTTGAGGATTTTTGAAGCTAGGAAACAGGGATTGATGTTATATTTCTGACCCGCCTCGTAAATAGCCTGACCGTAGGTTTTTGTATCGGTATACTTTTTGCCCTTTGCATCAACATAGGTCATTTTGGTGTTATCCATAAATGAGCCTTCAAGCACCGCCTCGACCATACTTACGGTATAAAGAGAGCTGAAATTGAGCAGCTCAAACTGAAAAATACCGCCCTTGTCAAGGAAGTTTCTAGGGTCCATAAAATATTCAACCGCAGTACGACTTGCAGCTACAAAGGAGCCGTCCTTATAAATAAATCTGTCCTCTGATTCAATGTAGTCGTCGGAGTCAAGGCTTTTGAATATTCTTGCCGCGTCGGCATTGGACACAAGGGCATGATCGGTGTGCTCATTATCAATTACGGTATTCCAGTCAAGACCCGTTTCAAAGGGTATAAAGGTCCAGGTGGGATACTGTTGGTGAAGCTCCCTGAGATAGGGCTTATAGCTTGCAGGAAAGGCCGCAATCTGCTTTTCAAAGGCATCGTCTGCCGCTTTTGCCGAAATTGAAACGGCTGAAAGCATAAATAAAACTATAGCAATAACCGCTGTAAGCAATGCATTTGTTTTTCTGAGTCTGTTCATCCGTTCACCTCTTTTTCATCGGATTCAAATTACTTTAAAATAAATATCAGTTAAGGAAGGAAAGTCCGCCGAGAATATCGGAAACTGTGGTGTCGCTATCCTTTGCCTTTGCTGTAGGGGTAGCGTCGGCTTTTACGCTTTTGTCCTCATAAAGGAAGGAAAGTGAAGAAAGGATACCGTCAACAAGGCTCTTCTCTTCTGTTTCTTCAGCTTTCTCAATATCGGCAATAATATCCTGCTCAAAAGGAAGGCTTTCCTCTAATCTTACAAAAAGGCCCTTACGGCTGAGCTTCTCCATAAACTCACCAAGGCTTCTGCAAAGCTCATCGGCAACGGATTTAAGGTGCTTTGTTGCATCGTTGATATCGTTCATATTCTCCACCGAAGCAGGAGCATCTTCCGTAACATCGTCTTCAATGAGGTCAACCTCCATAAGTCTTGCCGCATTTTCAAGCTCAATGATTTTTTCGTTGAGGCTGTTTACTGTTTCCTCAACCTGCTTTTTGTATTCGAAGGACTCGTTACGCATTTTTTCAATATAGTTGATTACGTCTTTTCTGTTAAAGCCGCCAAAGGTTGATTTTCTGAATGAACTGAATTCCTTTTCCATATTTTTCACTGCCTTTTTTATCATTATTTGTCAACATAATTCTATCATAAAAGAGGTTATAATTCAACCGTATTGAAAAAATTTCACAATATAGTGTATAATAGGTAACACACAATAGTTATAGGGTAGGTGACGTGATGGATTTTCTTTCCGAAGAAGCTTTGTTTGTTATAAACGAGCTGGAAAATAACGGCTTTGAGGCTTTTGCCGTAGGTGGCTGTGTAAGAGATTTCCTTATGGGTGTTCCCATAAACGACTACGACATTACAACAAATGCCACAACCGACGAAATTAAGGAAGTTTTTTCAGACTGTAAAACAATCGACACGGGAATAAAGCACGGTACGGTTACTGTGCTTGTGAACAAAATTCCCTTTGAAACAACAACCTACCGCCTTGAAACAACCTACAGCGATAACCGACACCCCGATAAGGTTATTTTCACAAAAAGGATCGAGGATGACCTTTCACGCCGTGACTTTACCGTTAACAGTATGGCTTACTGTCCCCGTGTCGGCTTTGTTGACCCCTACGGCGGCAGAGAAGATGTGCATAATAAAATCATCCGCTGTGTAGGTAATCCGACAAAGCGTTTCGAGGAGGATTCCTTGCGAATACTCCGCGGTTTAAGGTTTGCAAGTGTACTCGGCTTCACGATTGAAGAAGAAACAAAAAGGGCTATGCTCTCCTGTCGTAAGCTTATAAAGAACATTTCAAGGGAACGTATATTCACCGAGCTTTCAAAGCTTTTGTGCGGTGAAAATGTAAGATCCATACTAACGGAATTTGCCGATATTTTCGATGAGATTATTCCCGAAATAAAGGAAATGAAAGGCTTTGAACAGCACAATTTTCACCATATTTACGATGTGCTTACCCACACGGCAGTTGTGGTTGAAAACACTCCTCCCCTTTTGCACCTGCGGCTCGCGGCGCTATTTCACGACATCGCAAAGCCCTCCTGTTTTTCACTTGACGAAAACGGCACGGGACATTTTTACTCCCATGCAAGCAAAAGCGCCCTCATTGCCGAAAGATGCCTTAATGAGCTTCGCTGTGACAACAAGACAAAGGATGCAGTAATAAGGCTTGTAAAAGCTCACGATACCCCTATTGAAGAAAGCGAAAGGATAATCAAACGCCGTTTGGCTTCTATGGGAAGCGAGCTGTTTTTTGACCTTATAAAGCTCAAGCGTGCTGACACTGCAGGTCTTGCACCTGAATTCAGCGTAAGAAGCGAGCATTTCGACCGCCTTGAAGCAATGGCGAGGGAAATACTCGAGAAGGAAGAATGCTTTTCACTTAAGCACCTTGCCGTTAACGGAAACGATATGAAGGCTCTCGGCTTTGAGGGTAAGGAAATCGGCAAAAGGCTTGAGTTTCTGCTTGAGGCAGTGATTGACGGAAGGGTGAAAAATAAAAGGGATGAGCTTTTAAGCTTCCTGAATGAACACCTTATATAAACTGAAAACTCACGGAAGCTTTTCCGTGAGTTTTTATATATCTTATTCCACAATATAAACCTTTGCACCGTGGCCCTTTGTTGTAGCAAAAACGCAGGCAACATCGTCATAATGTCTTTCATCCCACACATCGTATGCCTTGTAGTATTCCTTTTTGGGAAGATTTGCATAACCGAGGTTGGCAAGCTCCTTAAAGTCAATTCTTGTTGTTGCCTCTTTGTTACCCTTATTGAATACACAAACGGCAATCTTTGAATTTTCAAGGGGTTTTACAAGCACGTCAACAATGCCGAACTTTTCTCTTCTGCACTGTACACCAAGCTTATCCTGATTGATGCCAATCATTGTTTTGTTGGTGAGAATCTGATAAATCTTGTTTTCTGTGTCAACTGTGCCGTCTTCTTTGATGAACTTTCTTATATCGTTGCCGAGAATAAGCGGAGCACACATCATACACCAGAGGCTGAAATGGGAAATATTCTCGTCAATTGTAAGGTTTCCGTTACCAACCTCAAGCATATCGGGGTCATTCCAGGCACCGGGGCCTGCATACTTTGCAAGAGGAATGTTACGCTCATAAATTGCAAGGAAGGACGCCCACGAAGCACCTATGTCACCCGTTGTGCGCCAGAGGTTTCCTGCCTCTGCGCCCCACTTCCAGGGGAAGTTGAAGCCCCATTCGCATATTGAATAAATGATGGGCTTTTCCTCCACGCCGTTTTCTTCGGCATATTTTTTAGTTGCACGCTTAAGCTCACGGCCCATAAGCTTATACTGAATTGCGGCGCTGTCAGCTCTTGAACCGACGGGGTTTACAAGCTCAATAACATTTTCACCCTCATCAAGATAAAGGGTTTCCATAAGCTTACCCTCGGGTGTCCAGTTTTTACGGCTGGGGCAGTAAATGTGACATTCCTCTCTGCCGTTTACCTTTGCCATCATAAACTTGCCGCCCTTACGGGAATCTTTTCTTATATCAATATGGAGAAGGTACTCCCCTGCCTTTTCAGCGTTGAAGTTAACAACGATACTGCCTGCACCCGAATCAAGACCGTCAACATACTGCTTTGTATCGCAGGCTTCATCGGGCACAATGCGAGCCATACCCTTAAGGCTCATTGCGTTTGAATCAAAGCGTGCAAGCACCTTACCCGTTTCATTATCTGCAACGGAAACAGCAATGATTCTCGGACAGAGAGAAGAAATGGGCACATTGTGACAGAAGTCATACTTAAAGTATTCGATGCCCCACGCTGCAAAGGTTTCAGCGTCAATTCTTTCGTGGCGAAGACTTGCAGGATAATCCTCACAGGTATGAGTACCGTTTGAGGAATAAATACCGAGCTTTACGCCCTTGCTGTTAACATATTCAGAGAGAGCCTTGATTCCGTTCGGGAAATTGACCTTATCGCATTGAAGCTTACCGTCGGCATCTCTTGTTGAAGCCTGCCAGCAGTCGTCAATGTTAACGTACTTGTAGCCACATTCTGCAAGCCCGCTTGCCGCCATAGCGTCGGCAATTTCCTTGATAAGGTCCTCATTGATCTTGTGTCTGAAAAGATTCCAGCTTGACCAGCCCATGGGAGGAGTAAGAGCCACACCGTTGTTGTAGCCTGTTTCGGTGCACTGGCTGATTTTAGTCTTGTTTACAAGCTTTTTTACGGTGCAGATGGGACAGAAGGTCTTTTCCTTGATTTTCTTGCCTGCGACCGCCACGGAAGCAACAGTAGCTGATGCGGCAACTGCCTTAGCTGTTTTTCTGATGTCGAGTTTCATATTCGTTTCTCCTTTATTTATTAAGTTGGCGGCAATTGAACAAAACAAGTCTGAATATTCAATTTGCAACACCTTTATTGATTTTTATATCAGCAATACAAGAGTATAGCTCTGCCGAAAAACTCCAAACACCGCAAATTGAATATTCAGATTCTTTGAAGTTTAACGGGAGTAGATTTTTATTGTAGCAAGGCAAAAACCGCAAGGAATACTTCCGTATTCCGAGGATTTTTAACGAAGCTACGGTGAAAATATGCCACGTTAAACCTTGTTGCGTTCGATTGACGTCAACTTCTTATATAATCGCAAAGCTTTTCATTGCAAAAACAATAACGTAAATTGTCAGCATAGAAACAACGCTTGTCCACACAACAAGCTGTCCTGCAAGCTGTTCATCACCGCCGATTTCGCCTACCATAACCGCACTTGAAACTGCCGTTGGTGTTGCAAAAAGTGAAATGAAGGCAGGATATTCCACCGCGGTAAAATTGAAAAAGTCCGTATACTCACTTAAAATTATTGCCGTACCCAAACCGATTGCGGGAGCCATAATAACACGCATAAGAGTACCGATTATAATTTCTCTTTTGAGGTTACCCACAGCACCGAAATCAAACCTTGCACCGAGGACAATGAGTGCAACGGGTGAAGCCGCTGCGGCAAGATTTTTGAGTGAGGAGTAAACGAAGGGTAAGGTGCCCTCAATTGAAAAAACAAGACTTCCTGCTTCGTTAACGGGAATAAAGGAACGGACAATAAGCACAGCTATACCGCAGAGGACACCGATAATAAGAGGATTTTTTGCAGTTGTTTTAAGTGTTTTCTTCACCGCACCCTTTTCCTTTTCACCGCTGTAATGTGAAAGTATAATTACTGCAAGAACGTTGAACATAGGAACTGCAACAACGGAAAGCACCGAGGCAAAGGCTACCGCCTTCTCACCGCCGAGGGAAAGGGCAAGAGGAATTCCGATAATTGCATAATTCGACCTGAAGGAGCACTGTGCAAGCACTCCAAGGTGACTGCGTTTTTTTGTTACAAGGTGAGCAATTACATAGCCACAGATGAATAAAAGAAAAATAGCCGCAACACAGTAAAGCACTGCATTAAAATTAAGACTTTTAAGGCTGTCAATTTCATAGATATTGACAAAAAGCAAAACGGGAAGGAAAATCCTGAAAACCATCGTGTTTGCTTTTTTAAAAAATCCGTCATCGGCAAAATGTATTACACGCAGAAAATAGCCGAGAAATACAAGAAGTAATATCGGCATTACCGCATTAAAGGAAAAAAGAAAAATTTCGCCCATTTGTTTTTCTCCCTGAACAGATAGTATTACTGAAAAGCATTATAACACAGTATTGTAAAAAAATAAAGCATCCGCAGATTTTTTTCTGCGGATGCGGTAGTGTTTAATTTCAGTTGAAAAGGTTACCAAGGTCTACCTCTCCTGTGAAGAGCTTTTTAAGGAATGTGAAAATTGATGTAAACCATCTGAGCAAGGAAGCAAGTTTGGTTTCAACTGTGGGACTTTCCTCGTAAGCATTAAGCCATTCAAAGGAAGCACAGTTATCAGCTGTCATATTTACTGTACCGCCTCTGCCTGAAGTTTTATCCTCTACGAGGAACTGTGAAATACCTCTGCTGTTAGTATTTACCTTAACATTTGAATAGCTTAAGAAATAATTACCGATATATCTGAGAATTTCAGGCTTATCGTCGTGATGTGAATTCTTAATAATCCAGGTTGTTTCAGGGAAGAAGCATGTTGATGCATCAACCTGCTTATCAGGTGAAATATACTTGGCATTGTCGAGATTTTCAGCAAGTCTGCCCGCAATATATTCATCTGAAAGTGTTGTAAGAGGAGTAGCACAGGTTGCACCGAGAGAAGCATCCTGAAGACCTACAAGACCGTCATTAAGCTCGTCGTAATGCTCAACGATAGGAATATTTAAAAATCCGTATCTTGAAAGCACACCGACCTCAATGCCATATTCCTCTGTAATCTTTTCATAGAAGCCGGAAAGATCAGCTGAAACATGCTCTCTGTAATATTGAATTTTTCCAATAAGCCCGGCATACTTGGCTCGTGTTTCACTGCCTTCTTTACCGAAAATAAGGTTAAGAGCCGTATCCATATCCTTCTCATAAACGCTTACCCAATAGTTAGGCATAGTACCTATACCGGTTGCATGGATAAGAGCAGGAACAAGTGCCTGATAAAGTCTGTTATAAAGGTTTTCAACAGATCCGAAAAGGCTCTCTATTGTACCGGTCTGAGTGAAAAGGTCAACTGTTCTGTTTGTAATTTCAAAAGCAAGCTGTGAAAGAGCAAGACCTGTACCCTCACCTGTTTCACCGCAATACTCAAGCTGCTTTACATAAAGCTGTGTATATGCATCGTTAAATGTAATTTTACCGCTGAAGCAATCACTAATGAGTGAGTGTCCGTTTGAAAGCACGTCACTGTAAATAACTCTTTTTACATGACCGAGCTTACCGTACTGCTCAAGATACGCATTCAGAAGGCTACCGCCCATACATTTTGCTGCAAGATAAACCTCGTCGTAGCCTGTTGTGACCATTACCTTACCGATATACTCATGAAGTCTTTCAACATGGTCGTAAGGAGAAAGACGGTAGTCATAGCAGAAGCTATAGTTATATATATCATAAGCTGCGCCGTCAGCACCGAAATCGATACCTGCACGGTAATTTGAATCCCACATTGCCTCAGGTGAAACAACTGTACCGAAACGGGGTTCGCCGTTTTCATCAAGAGTCATTTCCTCAAACAAAGGTGAGAATTCCTCATAAATTGCATTTGCATAGTTATCCCACTTATCCATAAGCATACCCTCTGCCAGGAAGGGAATAAGGATGTTTGCAACGGCCTCAATGATGGAATCCTTTGATATAGAGCCGTCTCCTGTGCTTGCGAACAAAGCATCAAGACCTGCAGGAAGAGCTCTGCCGTCAGCGGTATAAATGGGGTCACCGTTACCACGGATGTAAATTATAGGACGCTTTTCATAAACCTCGGCATCTGCTGCACTTGCCACAGGAGCCATTACAGCAAAAAGCATTATTGTTACGAGCAATAAAGAGATAATTTTTTTCATTTTTTCTCCACCTTTCATATGAACAATTTGTCAACAATATTTTAACATTTCCAAAATTGATTGTCAACAGAATTCTCACACTTTGAACCAAAATACAATAAAAATGCATCCGCAGTAAAATTCTGCGGATGCGGTAGTGTTTAATGTATTAACCGAAAAGGTTTGAAAAATCAAAAGTGCCGTTGAAAAGGTTTTTGAAGAAATTGAGAAGCATCGTGAAAAAGCGCATAAAAGAAACAAGTCTTGTTTCGGTTGTGGGCTCTTCAACAGGCTTTGTGATAAAATCATATTCAGCACAGTTGTCCTCGGTCATAGCAGTCATTGTCTTTGTTCCGTAATCGTAAGCCTGGAAGGCTGAATAGCCGGAGGTTTCAACAGTTACATTCGTACCGTTGAGGAACTTGAAAATAATGGGATGCAGACAGTCAATAATGTCGTGATGAGCATTTTTAAGAACCCAGGTTGTATCGGGAGAAACGCAGGTTGACAGGTCCACCTGCTTATCGGGAGCAATGTACTTGAGATTTTCCTCACTTACCTTTGCAAGATAATCCTCGGAGAGAGTTTTACCCACAGGAGCTGTTGTTGCACCGTAGGTTGCGTGTGTAAGACTTACAAGTGCATCGCTGAGAAGGTCAGCATCAGCTGTGAAGGGTGCATTCATAAAGCCGTACTTACCGATGAAGCCGTAGTGAATTCCGTTTTTCTCAAGCATTTCATAGAAGCCGTCAAGGTCAGAGGAAACGTGCTCTCTGTAATACTGGATTTTTTCAATAAGACCTGCATACTTTGTACGAAGCTCAGAGCCCTCTTCACCGTAAACAAGGTTGAGCGCGGCATCCATATCCTTTTCATTTATCTCTGTCCAGTAGTTGACCTGAGTAGCCATACCGGTAGCGTGAAGAAGTGCGGGAATAAGTGCCTTATAAAGCTTTTCATAAAGCATCTCTACACCGTCAAGTGCCTTATCAGTAACATTTACCTGATTGAAGAAATCCATTGTTTTGAAAACAATTTCATGAAGCACTTCACTGAACTCAAAGCCTACACCGTCACCTGTTTTTCCGCAGAAATCAAGCTGACCTGTATACTTTTCAACAAGCTTTGCGTCAAATTCAATCTGTCCGCTGAATGCTTTTGAAATAACTGTTGCTTCATTTGAAAGCACATCACAGAACATAACATTCTTGACCTTGCCGGTCTCGCCTATTTCATCAAGATATTCAAGATAAGCCATAAGAAGGCTTCCGCCCATACAGCGGGCATACATGGAAACCTGCTCCTGCTGTGTTGTTGAAAGCACCTGATTTACATAAGCGTCAAGTCTTTTAACGTGATCATAGGGTGAAAGACGCCAGTCATAAGCAAAGCAGTATGAAATATTGACATTGTAGCTGTAGGGTAACAATGCAGCTGCCTCGGAATCCGCCATGACAGAAGAAAGAACGCCTGTTCCCTTCATAGGATTACCTTCATAGTCAAGTGCCGAATCGGGGAACAAGGGCTTGATTTCCTCATAAATAGCCCTGCCGTAGTTATCCCACTTATCAAAAAGCATACCCTCAAGAACAAAGGGCTTAAGAATGTTTACTGCAGTTTCGACAATTTTATCCTTGGTAAAGCTGCTGTCCTCACCACCGAGAGAAAGATCCTCAAATTGTGCCACGCAAAGTGTGTTATCGGGGTAATAAATACCGTCACCGTTGCCGCGGATATAGACGATAGGCGTCCTTTCATTCACCGCAGAAGCCATGGGAACCATGACAGTGAAAAGCATAAGTGTAACGAGAAGAATTGAAACGATTTTTTTCATTTTTCCACAACCTTTCAGGTTCATAAATCTTAAGAAGATTTTAACATTTAAAACTTAATATGTCAACACATTTTTCAGTGAGGAAAAACATCTGCTTTAAAATTACAGAAACATTTATCCGCCGACCTTTTGCCACCGCAGATATAAACGAGTTTCGTTTTTTTCTTAACATTTTTTTATAATCGGCTTGTTTTCCATTGACTAATTGTTACTAATGTGTTAAAATTTCTATGAATGATAAATTCAACAGACAATTTTTACGGAGGTAAGTGAAAAATGAAAAAATTTATCAAAAAATCATTTGCAGTATTACTCGCTCTTATGATGCTTTCCTGCTCATTCTCCTGTCTTGCAGCAGTAGAGCTCAATCCCGAAGCAGTAGCAGCTCACAAGGGTCAGTACCAGAACTATGTTCTTCTCGGTGACAGCGTTGCCAGCGGTTACCGTGATGAAATGAGCGAAAAGGATGCAGCAAACAACGACAAATATAAGGATTCAACATATTTCAGATATGAAGGCTCCTATGCTGACGTTCTTGCAGACGCTATCATCGATGATAAGAGTATGATTGCTCTTGCAGCTCCCGGCTTCAGAACAATCGAAATGCGTTATATGCTCGAGGATGACTTTGCAGCTACCTGCGAGGATGAATATCTCTTCTGGCCCAGCCACCTTTATGTTTACCAGGATCAGGTTTGCTCCTGCCACGGCGTAAATATGACTCCCGGCTCAGAGCATTTCAGAGATTTATTCAAAAAATCAATTGTAGAGGCTGACCTTATTACTCTCGGTATCGGCGGTAACGACTGGGGTGCATACCTTGGTTGGGTAATCAATCAGATCCTTGCAAAGGATAATTACGGCAAGCAGTATGCCGCTCAGGCAGCAGAGCTCCTTAAGGACGGCATCATCGATATGGCAACTATCGAAAAGCTTGTTGAAATTGCAGGTCTTGCAGGCGCCCTTCCCGAGCTCCTTATGGAGGTTCCTGAAGCTCTCAACTACGGCCTTTCAAACTTCTACACAAACTGGGACATCATGATTCAGGATATTTATGACCTTAATCCCGATGTAACTCTTATGGTTGTAGGTATGAGTGACAACAGCATCAAGGGTAAGAACTACGATTACGATGTTCCCGGTGAACCTATCGTAACAAAAGAAAAGAGCGAAGCTGAGCAGGCTCTTATGGATACAATTATCGGCTTCATAATGGGCGTCGGAAACGCTCCTATGGTTGAGGGTGCAGCAAAGTTCGGTTACACCTATGTTGATACAGACGGCACAAGCTATGTTGAAAGCCATCCCGACGCTGACGGTCACGTTTTCATTGCAAACAAAATCATTGAAGCTCTCCCCGACAGCGCTATCTTCAACAAGTTCGAAGATGTTAAGCCCGGTCACAAATATTACAGTGCTGTAGAATATGTTATCAAGAACGGCATTATGGCCGAAACCTCAGAAACAACCTTCAGCCCCGACGAAGCACTTACAGCAGGTCAGCTCAACGCTGCTTTCAATGCTATCAACGGCACTGAGAATTCAACAAGCAGCACCTCAAAGGTAAGCGCACTTAAGTTTGCACTTTCATTCCTTACTCAGGGTGCAAAGGGCGGTATCACAGGCTTATTCAAGGGCTTCTCATTCACCTTCAGAATTCTCTCCTCAAGCGGCTTTAATATTGCAAAGACAATCACAAGAGGCGAAGCTGCTAACTACTTCAAAAACTTCTGTGCATAACAGTTACAAAAAAAAGAACCTCGGTCTGACAGACCGAGGTTCTTTTTTTATCTCTTTTTATTTTTTACCCTTACGCTCAACCTTGCGCTTGTTGCCCTTTTCGTCAACAATGTAGGTGTTTTCAAGCTGACCTACAAGGCTTTCCTTAAAGGAGTCAATATAAAGTCTGCGAAGCTTTTGCTGTTCAACCTTTTCCTCTTCGGTAAGACCTTCGGGTGTTTTTGATTTTCTTGCAAGCTCGTTTATTCTGTTGATCTGTTCCTGTGTTACCATTATTTTTCCTCCTCCCACTTTTTCCATTCGTCGGGGCAATAGCCCAACGTTGCCTTCTTGCCGTTGCGGACAATCGGTGTTCTGAACAACTCCTGGTTTTCCAGAAGCTTTTCCACCTTTGCCTCCTCCGAAGCAAGATATTTTATAAAGGACTTTTCATAAGCCTTGCTTTTTTCGTTAACAAGGTCCTCAAGGGAACATTTAAGGCTGCGCTTTATACTTTCGTATTCACCCTTACTCATACCGTATTTTGCAAGGTCAACGAACTGAAATTTAATTCCGCGCTCCTTGAAATATCTCTGTGCCTTTTTTGTATCAAAGCACTTGCTTGTGCCGTAAATCTGAATATTCATTTTAAAACATAAGCTCCTTTATGTTACTTCGTATCATTTTAGCCGAAAAAGATATTTTTGTAAAGACTTTTTCTTGAATTAAATCAAAAAGTATGATATAATAATATAAATACCCTTAAATGGGTTTTCCGAAATATTGAGATTCAAGGAGTATATTATGGAAAAAATTTGTTATATTATCGGTGCAGGTGAAGTACCCGTAAGCACCAAAATCAGAGCCAAGGAAGAGGACTACATAATCTGTGCTGACAGAGGCTTCGCGTACAAAACCCTGCTTGGCAGAAAGTGTGACCTGCTTGTAGGTGACTTTGATTCCTACGGCTCAACACCCAGCTTTGAAAATATGCTCGTCCTCCCCTGTGAAAAGGACGATACCGATATGAAAATTGCCGTTGACGAGGGCCTTAAGCTCGGTTACGAGAACTTTGTAATTTTCGGTGCTCTCGGCGGTGAAAGAGATGACCACTCTGTTGCCAACATTGCTCTTCTTTCATACATCTGTTCAAAGGGTGCAAAAGGTACTCTCCTTCACGAGAACAAGATTTTCACCGCTTTTGCCAACGGTGAAATCACCCTTGCCGATTCCAACAAGGGCTATGTTTCAGTTTTCTCACTTTGCGATGAAAGTAAGGGTGTTACAATCAAGGGCCTTAAATATAAGGCTGAGGACATCACACTGCGCTTTGACACACCAATTGGTGTAAGTAATGAGTTCATCGGTGAAGAGGCTAATATCAGCGTTAAAGACGGCAGACTGATGGTAATTTATAATAAGTAAAAAAGCAAGCAGAGCTTCGGCTCTGCTCTTTTTATCATAAATCTTTTAAGCCCTTTAACAGCCGCAATCATATAAAAAGGTCACGGAATTTTTCATCCGTGACCTTTGTTTTATTATGCTTGTCAAGGGGCTTCGCCCCTTGGACCCCATGAGCTTTTAAATAAGCTCAACCAAAACTTTACCTGTTTTTATTATTTAAGCGCCGAGAAGACCGCCGATTGCCTCAGTCACCGGTGCAAGCTTGCCCTTAAGGTCAAGGCCGTCAATAGCAATCACAACGTCCTCAAGAATCGTAATAAGTGAATTTACAATATCAGGAGGAAGGAGAAGCTTATCGTTAAGGAATGAGCCGATTGCTGTGATATTGCCCTCTGTTGCGGCTACATCTGAAATGAAGCCTGAAAGAGCAACGAATACTGCCTCTCTGTCACCCACAATTTCAAAACGCTGACCGCCGATGTCACCGCTTGCAGCAACTCTTGCAGTACCGTATTTTGTAAGTGCCGCATAATCAAACTCAGGAAGAACAATGCCGTAGCCTTCAACAATTGAGTTGAGAAGCTCACCTACGGGCGTAAGATTCAAGCCTGCCTTTGAAAGAATGTTCGGGTTTGCTGCTGCAAATTCGGAAGCTCTTGTATAGCTTGCGATAAGGTCGGGAAGCATCTCACAAAGATAAGTAAGAGGTGCCGCCATAAGAGGCTCCATAATTTCAAGAATGTGTTCAACAAGAAGCTCCATTCTCTTTGCACCGTCAAGCTTTGTGGAAAGGACGAAATCCTTAATGTTGGGCATAGGACCTACGTGAAGTGATTCAATTACGGGAACAAGTGCTTCTTCATAAGCTGTGGGAGCAACAAGCAGGCAAAGTGCAAGTGCATCACCGAGATGCTCGGAGCCTGCGGCACAAGCCTTGATGAACATATCCTTGTCACCTGCGGAAATGCCGAAGGGAATCACGTCAATGTCATTCCAGGTCTTGCCTGCTGCCTGAGCGTCCATCATATATTTATAAGCTTCGGGGAAGCTCTTTCTGAGTGCATTAAAGGTAAGGTCGGAAATCTCCTTTGAGCAAAGAGGACCGGTAATCTTTGCAATTGCTGTTGCAAAGGCGTCGCTGAAAATTATACCGTCAATGTTAAAGTCGGAAAGTGAACCGATGATTATTGCATTGAGAGCAT
The DNA here is from genome assembly GCA_045643805.1 of Acutalibacteraceae bacterium. Classification (GTDB taxonomy): domain Bacteria; phylum Bacillota; class Clostridia; order Oscillospirales; family Acutalibacteraceae; genus UBA6857. Next base: position 26,680 of record JAZRFT010000047.1, on the reverse strand, counting down.
CAATTTTCTTTGAAACATTGGCCTCTGTTGCAGGCCATGCGAAAAGACTGCTGAAGTCCTTGGATTCTGCATTGTAAGCGTCAACCTCTGCCTGAACATCGGGAACAGTTCTGCCCTGAATCTTGGAAAGAAGGTCTACAAAATCTGCAAGGAACACGGTGAAGATATCGCTGTTTATGATTTCACCAAACTGGCTGTTCTGCACCTCATCGGTCTTGATGTCCTTGGTAAGAAGCTTAACAACAAGGTCGAAGTTGTTTTCATGAGCAAGAGTGCCGAGAATATAATCAGCAAAGAAGGAGAACACAAGCTCTCTGTCACCGTCAATTCTTACTCTTTCACCTCTGTTTGCACCGCTTGCGTCAACACTTGCAGTACCCATTGAAGCAACCTTTGCTGTGTCAAGTGCGGGGAACTTGAGACCTGCACCTGCAAGCATCTTATTGAGGAACTCCTCAACTGTGGGCATTACAAGGTGAGCTCTTTTTTCAACACCCTTTTTGCCGTTAAGGAATTCAGCAGCTGCTGAGTAATTCTTGATGAAATCGGGAGCAATCTCACAAAGATATGTAAGAGGTGCTGCCTTAAGAGGCTCAACGATTGTAAGGATTTTTCCTACAAGGAATTCCATTCTTGCACTACCTGAAAGTCCGGTTTCCTTCACAAATTCACCGAAGGTGGGCATTGCGCCGGTGTGAAGTGATTCGAGAGCAGGAACAAGCACATCGTTATATGATGAGGGAGCATTGAGAATAACCTTAAGAAGGTTCTTACCGAATGCCTCTGCACCTGCACCGCAGGCCTTGATGAAGGCGTCCTTATCCCCTGCTTCAATACCGAAGGGAATTGTTCCGAGGTCAGCCCAGGTCTTACCTGCTTCCTTAGCTGACTTTACAAACTCGTAAGCCTCAGGGAAGCTCTTTTTCATTGACTTGAACTTTGTTTTTGCAAACTCCTTACCGATAAGCTCTGCTGTAAATCTTGCAACAAGGGTTGCAACCTCGTCTGTATAAAGCATTGAGTCAATGTCAACCATTGAAATGATGCTGATGAGCTGTGCGTCAATTCTGTCAAGACGCTTTGCAAGCTCATCCTCACTCATACTTATAAAATAATCACTGTAGTCGTTGGTTGTACCGTTATAAGCGGCAACTACCTCTTCGCACTTGATTTTCTTACCGCCGATTACATTAACTGCAATACCGACAACAGAAGTAAGAACAATGGCAACAACAAGAACTATGCTTACTATCTTAAGGAACTTGTTGTTGTTCATGAGATTCTTAATATAATCCATGATACCACTCCTTTTTTGCACATAATAATTCAATATATAAAATACCTAGTATATTTATATCAAAATACGCAAATAAAGTCAAGGAAAAAACCAAAATTCCGCCCTCAAATTACATATTTTTTTGCAGGTAATACCTAAGCGCATCTATACTTTCACACCCACAATAAAAACCACCGATATGCCGTAGCACACCGGTGGTTTGACATATTATTATTTTAAGGTGAAATCACTTACTGCTTAAGCCTCTGCATCTGTACCGCCGAATGAAGGAAGAGTAATCTGTCCCTTCATAAGCTTTGTAAGGAAATCAAAAATCATCTTGAGCATCTTAAGGAAGACATTTGTCTTTGACTGCATTGAATCCTTATCGATGATATCACCTTCATCAAGACCTGTAACAGGTGAAATTCCACCGGTTTCCTTGTCATAATTGAGGAACTGGGGATATTCATCATGGGTTTCAACTGTCATACCGTCTGTTGTAAGGAAGGCGTCGATAAGCTTATCCACGCTTGCAGGGAAGTTTGAGTGATAAAGATTTTTAATAAACCAGGTTGTTTCAGGAAGAACACAGGTTGAAGCATCAATCATTTTATCCTCAGAAAGATACTTGATATCGTCCTTATCCATAGCCTTGATGTACTTATCGGTAAGTGTTGAACCGAAGGGAGCAACTGTTGCACCGAAGGAGGTTGCAACTGTTGCAGCTGTACCGTCGGACTGCTGTGCTGCGTCTGCTGAAAGCGGGAAGTCAGCATAGTTATACTTTGAGATAATCATAATGTCAAGGCCCTGCTGCTGAAGCTCGGCAGTTCTTGCTTCCGCCTTAAGCTGAACATTCTGATGATAGGATCTGATTTTTTTAATCATACCTTCATATTCTGTCTGAAGCTCGGGAGTATTGTAAACAAGAGCAATAGCATCTTCAACATCTTCGGGGCATACCATTGACCAGAATGAAGGGAATGAAGCGTAAGAATCACGGAGAATTCTTGCAAGAGCATCGTCCTTTACGGACTGAACAATTCTTTCAACAACATCTGTACCGAAGCCGAGAACATAGGTTTCGTTGATAAAGCTTACGATTGTAGTAAGTGATGCAAGAAGAGGATCGTCCTCACTCATACCGAGAATGTCATTATCAGCAAGAGAGTAGTTTACATAGTTATCAACTGCATCGGGATCAAGTACAATCTTGCCTGAGAAAAGTGCACTGATAAACTCAACACCGAGGGTTGAGGGAATGTACATTACAACCTTGTTGAGTCTTGCAAGGCTTTCCTTGGAAGCGTTCTGAAGGTAAGCGGAAACAATGTTACCGCCAAGGCAACGGCCGATAAGGTTAACCTTTGTTGCGCCGGTGTTTGCAACAATAATGTCTACAAAATCCTCAAGAAGCTCTGCATTGTATTCAACAGAAAGACGCCAGTCATAGCGGAAACGGTAATAGCCTTTGTCATACTTGCTGTTGTAAAATTCTGTTTTTGTAAGAGGATCAAAACCTAAGCCGTGATAAAATTCACCGTTAAGGTCAGTTGATTCACCGTTGTTATCAAGCTTAAGGTCTGCATAAGCAGGCGCAATCAGGTCATAAAGCTGCTGACTGTAAGCACTGTAGTCACCTGTAACCTCTGCAATAGCAAGGTTTTTAAGAAGGTCTGCGAGCATTGATTTAAGTCCGTCTAAAAGTCCGAGCTCAACGGGAAAAGCCTGATTGCCGCTTTTACCGATAAGGCCGTCACCGTAGCCTTCAACATAAACTGTAACTACCTTTCCGTCTGCCGCACTTACGGCAGGAGCCATTACCGCAAAAATCATAGTAACTGCGAGAAGCACAGAAATTATCTTTTTCATTTTTATTTCCTCCTTATATATCTTCTCTGCATACATATTATCATAATTTCTTTTAATTTTCAATGGTTCTTATCGAATTTGTTCAAACATTATTAACAAAAATTTTGTTTCCTTTAAATAAAAAACCGTCAGAGTCCCCGTGAAGAAACCCTGACGGTAATATTTTCTTATTTTACAATGCTCTCGCCTGACATTTCAGCGGGCTGTTCGAGATTCATAATCTTAAGCATTGTGGGAGCGATGTCGCAAAGCTTGCCGCCTTCGCGAAGCTCGCAGTCATAACCGCAAACCACAAAGGGAACGGGGTTTGTTGTGTGAGCTGTGAAGGGTGAACCGTCTGCCTCATACATCTTATCTGCGTTACCGTGGTCAGCAGTAATAAGCATTACGCCGTCCATTTCCTTAACTGCATCGTAAACCTTGCCTACACAGGTATCAACAGCTTCAACAGCTGCCTTTGCAGCATCAAAAATACCTGTGTGACCAACCATATCGCAGTTAGCAAAGTTAAGGATGATTGCATCGTACTTACCTGTTCTGATTGCTTCTGTTACCTTTTCGGTTACCTCGTAAGCACTCATTTCGGGCTGAAGGTCATAAGTTGCAACCTTGGGTGATGCAACAAGAATTCTGTCCTCGCCCTCGTACTGCTTTTCAACACCGCCGTTGAAGAAGAAGGTTACGTGAGCGTACTTTTCAGTTTCAGCAATACGAAGCTGAGTCTTGCCCATCTTTGCAAGATATTCACCGAAGGTATTTTCAAGTGTCTGGGGCTTGAAAGCAACGTGAACGTTGGGCATTGTTGCGTCGTACTGTGTCATACATACATAGTAGAGAGGGAAGAAGCCGTTCTTTCTCTCAAAGCCGTCAAAAGCTTCATCAACAAAGGTTCTTGTGATTTCTCTTGCTCTGTCGGGGCGGAAGTTGAAGAATACAACGCTGTCATCAGCCTTGATGGTTGCGTTTTCAGCACAAACTGTGGGAAGAACAAACTCGTCGGTGAGGTTCTTACCGTCAGCATCAACAGTTTCATAGCTTTCCTTGATTGCGGCAACGGGGCATTCAGCCTTAACACCTTCGCCGTAAACCATTGCAGCGTAAGCCTTGCCTACTCTGTCCCAACGGTTATCTCTGTCCATAGCGTAGTATCTGCCCATTACGGTTGCAACCTTGCCGAGACCGATTTCCTTAAGCTTGTCGCAGGTTTCCTGAACGAAGTCAGCACCTGAAGCGGGAGGAACGTCACGGCCGTCGAGGAAGCAGTGAATGAATACTTCCTTAACGCCCATCTTCTTTGCCATTTCAACAATAGCATACATATGAGTGTTGTGTGAGTGAACACCACCGTCACTCATAAGACCCATAAGGTGAAGAGCTGAATCATTCTTGAGGCAGTTTTCCATTGCACCCTTGAGTGCCTCGTTTTCAAAGAAGTCACCATCCTTGATGGACTTTGTGATTCTTGTTAATTCCTGATAAACAACACGGCCTGCACCGATGTTTGTGTGACCTACCTCACTGTTACCCATCTGACCGTCAGGAAGACCTACGTCCATACCTGATGCACCGATGAAGGTCATGGGATTTTCATTCATAATTTTATCAAGGTTGGGAGTTGCAGCAGCGTCAATTGCGTTACCGTAATTGTCATCGTTTCTGCCGAAACCGTCCATGATACATAATAAAACGGGTTTTTTCATTTTAATATTCATCCTTTCATTAAAGGGCTTTTTCTCTATCGTCAGTTTTACGGGCGGATAATATCCGCCCCTACATTCCAAAATCAACTTTTCTATGCCTGAAGGGCAACCTGACTACTGGCTACTGACTACTGGCTACTGACTACTGACTACTAAAAAGGGGCTCTGTGAGCCCCTTTTGACTTATTTCTGCTCTGAAGCAGCCTTAACGATAACTGAGAAGTCTGCTGCCTTGAGTGAAGCGCCGCCGATGAGACCACCGTCAACGTTTACCTTTGCAACGAGCTCTGCTGCGTTACCTGCGTTCATTGAGCCACCGTACTGAACTGTAACGGTTTCAGCAACATCTGCGCCGTAAGCTTCAGCAATAGCTGCACGGCAGTAGCCGTTACCCTCGTCAGCCTGGCCAGCTGTTGCGGTAACACCTGTGCCGATTGCCCATACGGGCTCGTAAGCGATAACAACGTTCTTGAGGTCTTCAGCGCTTACGTTTGTAAGAGCCATCTTTGTCTGATACTTAAGGAGAGTTTCGGTGTAGCCGAGCTCTCTCTGCTCAAGAGTTTCACCAACGCAGATGATAGGCTTAAGACCTGCCTTGAGAGCTGCAAGTGAACGAAGGTTTACAGTCTGATCGGTTTCACCGAAGTACTGTCTTCTTTCGCTGTGACCTACAACAACATATTCAACGCCGCATTCCTTAAGCATATCAGCTGAAATTTCACCTGTGTATGCACCGGAAGCCTTGAAGTGTACATTTTCTGCACCGATTTTGATGTTTGAGCCCTTTGCAGCTTCGATTGCAACAGCAATGTCAACGAAGGGTACGCAAAGAACAACTTCACAGTCAGCACCTGCAACGAGGGGCTTCATCTCTTCGATAAGAGCCTTTGCCTGTGAGGGAGTCATATTCATTTTCCAGTTACCTGCGATAACTGCTTTACGTGTAGCTTTGTTCATTTTTCTTACTCCTTTTTGATTCAAAATATCGGGACGACACATAGGTCGTCCCCTACGTAATTTAAATTATTTATCGTTGAGAGCAACAACACCGGGAAGGTCCTTACCCTCGAGGAATTCGAGTGAAGCACCGCCACCTGTTGAGATGTGGCTCATCTTGTCTGCGAAGCCGAGCTTCTGAACAGCAGCTGCTGAGTCACCGCCGCCGATGATTGAGATTGCGCCGCTTTCTGCAACTGCAGTTGCAACTGCGATTGTACCTGAAGCAAAGTTCTTCCATTCGGAAACGCCCATAGGTCCGTTCCAGATAACTGTGCCTGCACCCTTGATAGCATCGGAGAAGAGCTTTTCAGTCTTGGGACCGATGTCAAGACCCATCCAGTCTTCGGGGAACTCGTTTGAGTTAGCAACCATAACCTCTGTATTTTCATCAAATTCCTTACCGAGTCTGTTGTCAACGGGGATAAGGAAGTTAACACCCTTAGCCTTAGCTGTTTCAAGCATTTCTCTCGCAAGGTCAATCTTGTCTTCTTCGCAAAGTGAAGTACCAACACAGTAGCCCTTTGATGCATAGAAGGTGTAAGCCATACCGCCGCCTACGATAAGTGTATCAACCTTATCCATGAGGTTTGTGATAACGCCGATCTTATCGCCTACCTTTGCACCGCCAAGGATAGCAACGAGAGGTCTCTTGGGATTTTCAAGAGCGCCGCCGATGTAATCAAGCTCCTTACGGATAAGGTAACCACATACTGCGGGAAGATAATCAGCAACACCTGTTGTTGATGCGTGAGCTCTGTGAGCTGAACCGAAAGCGTCGTTTACATAGATTTCTGCAAGTGAAGCGAGAGCCTTTGAGAATTCGGGATCATTATTTGTTTCTTCCTTATGGAAACGTACGTTTTCAAGAAGAAGAACCTCACCCTCCTTAAGGTCAGCTGCAAGTGCCTGTGCACTTTCACCTACTACGTCTTTAGCCATCTTAACCTCGATGCCGAGAAGCTCGCCGAGTCTTACAGCTACGGGAGCAAGTGAGAATTCGGGCTTGAATTCACCCTTGGGTCTGCCGAGGTGTGAGCAAGCGATAACCTTTGCACCGTTGTCAAGGAGATATTTGATTGTGGGAAGTGAAGCAACAATTCTCTTGTCGCTGGTGATAACACCATTTTCCATCTTTACGTTGAAATCGCAACGGATGAGGACTTTTTTGCCTCTTACGTCAATGTCTTCAACTGATTTCTTGTTTAATACGTTCATCTGTTTTCTTTCCTTTCATAAGTAACTTTTGTAGAATAAAAAACACCACTTGTCATTTTATAACATTCTTGCGTTTTTTTCAAGTGTTTAGGTATAAAAAATATGCATAAAATGATGTATTATTTTGTATAGCCGAGCATTTTTATTTCACCTGCAAGCTCAAGACCGAGCTTATGAAGTGCATCAATGCCCTTCTGATAAAGCTCACGGTCAAGATAAGCTGACGGCTCGTGAGCGTCAATGCCCATTGTAACGGGCGGCTTCATTTCACCGACAAGCTTCCAGAAGTCGGGATAGGGATAGCCCTGCTTACCGTCATTCTCACTGTGGCTTAAGCCTAAAAGGTTATATTCAAGAGGGACACCTGTTTCTATCGACTTTAGGATAATGTCCCTTGAAGCCCTTTGGCAATCCTCATCAAAAACAGTATAACCCCTCATAAAGATATCGGGGTGTGCTATATAGGAAAACATACCCGTTTCCATTGCTTCTACAATGTCATCTCTGTACTTATAAAGCGCTTCGGAAGTTTTTATATTGCCGTTATAAATATGTCCCGGCTCATCGTCACAGAAATGATGCCCGCAGATTATAAAATCAATTCCGTGCTCCCCTATTTTTTCTCTGAGCCACGGCATATATTTGGGAAAGTACTCACATTCAAGTCCAAGCTTGATGCTGATTTTATTACTGTACTTTTCCTTGAGCGCCTTTATGCTTTCACAGTAAGCGGAAAGCTGCTCCTTGTCCATTCTGATGCCTGAAACAAAACCGTTCTCATAAGGCCACGGGCTATGGTCGGCAAAGCCGATTTCATCAAAGCCTGCCTCAATTGCGGCAAGAACAAATTCTTCATTATCCCCTTTTGCGTGCTTACAAAGGGTCGTATGTGTATGGTAATTGTATTTCATTTGTGACTCCTTTAACCAAATGCCCATATGGCAACCTGACTAATATCTGCCGTGCCACTGATGCGAAGCTTCGCTTCGCCCTGTCTACCGGCTACTGACTACTTATATCACCCTATACCGCCGAGAATTGCACCTGCAACAAGCACAAGGAAGCAAAGCGGACAGAATACGTATTTTGCAAGAGGTATGATATAGGCAGGAAGCTTCTTTTCTCTGCCCTTTGAAATTTCCTTTGCAGCAACCTTTTTACCCAGCACCCAGAAAAACATTATACCTGCAAGTCCGGCACCGAGAGGACAGATATAAATTGAGATAACATCCATCCATTCGGAAACGATGTGCTGAATGCAAAGAGATATACCCAGACCGAGTGCACCTACAATGATGCAGGCAGGAAGTCTTTTAAGCCTGAAGCGTTCCTGCAATGTTGCAACGGGTGACTCGTAAAGGTTGATAAGTGAGGTAAGACCTGCAAAGGTAACCGCAACAAAAAATACAATTGCAATTACGCTTCCGCCGGGCATTGATCTGAAAAGATTGGGAAGGAAAACAAACATAAGCATAGGCCCTCCCTGATTGAGGGTTGCCCCTGCTGTTGCCATTGCAGGAATTATTACAAGTGCCGCAAGCAACGCCGCCATTGTATCAAAAAAAGCAACATTCTTTGCCGAAGCAGGGATGTCCTCTTTATCGGAAAGATATGAGCCGTAAATGAGTGTACCGTTACCTGCAACGGAAAGAGAGAAAAATGCCTGACCGAGGGCATAAATCCAGGTCATGGGATTTAAAAGCTGCTTTGTGTCAACGGTAAAAATGTACTTGTAGCCGTCAACTGCACCCGGCTGAAATGCAATGTAAATTCCAAGACCAAGGAAAAGGAAGAAGAAAAGGGGCATCATAATTTTATTTGCCTTTTCAATTCCCGAGCCGATGCCGAAAATAAGAATTATCACGGTAAGTGCTACTGCAATAATCTGCCACAGGTTGTTGCCGAATTGTGACGCCATTGAGCCGAACTGACCCGTAAATTCATCAACGGTTTCAGGCTTTAAAAGTGTGCCTGAAACAGCAGAAAAGGCATATTTTAAAATCCAACCCATTACAACACTGTAACCGATTGCAAGCGAGAGCGAGCCGAGGGTGGGTATTACACCGAGAGCCTGACCTGCCTTTTTTGCACCTTTTGCTTCCGCCGCCTTTCCGAAGGCATCAATGGGACCCGAGCGTGCCATTCTGCCGAAGCTCATTTCACCAATAACTCCCGTTGAGCCGATAAGCACAACAAAAATAAGATAAGCGATGATAAACGCTCCCCCACCGTAGCCTGATACTCTTGCAGGGAAAAGCCATATATTACCCATACCCACTGCCGAGCCGATACAAGCCATTACAAAGCCCCAGCGTGAAGCAAAGGAATCTCTTTTAGTTTCCATAAAATTTCAACCTCTTCATATATTTAGATAATAACTTGCTAATAATAGCACAAATATAAAAAAAAGGCAAACTATTATTTTTTTCAAAGCATGAAAAATCGTTGCACAAATCCGTTGCAAAAATAATCACAATATGTTATAATGCCTTAGATTATGAACACAAAGGGGAAATTCTTGTGAAAGTTATTATTCTTGACAATGCCTATGAAATTTCAAAGCAGGCGGCTGAAATCTTTATTAAGCAGATCAACAAAGACCACGGCAGTGTCCTCGGATTTGCTACGGGTGCATCTCCCGTTGAAACCTACAAGCGTATTATCGAAAGCTACGAAAAGGGAGAAGTAAGCCTTAAGCACATCACCACCTTCAACCTTGACGAGTACGCAGACCTTGACAGAGAAAATGTCAACAGCTACTACTATTTTATGAAGGACAACCTTTTCGGCAAAACCGACGTTAATTTTGACAAGGTTAACTTCCTTTCAGGCGTAAAGCACGAGGAAGCAGAAGCCGAATGCGAAAGATACTACGAAAAAATCAAGGAATCAGGCGGAATTGACATTCAGCTTCTCGGTATTGGTACAAACGGCCACATCGGCTTCAACGAGCCCGGTGACGAGTTTAAGGACAAGCCCTTCCTTGTAAAGCTTACCCAAAGCACAATCGACTCAAATAAAAAATACTTTGAAGCAGTAGGCACCGAAATGCCCGGCTATGCTCTTACAATGGGTGTAGGTGACATTATGCGTGCAAAGAAGATTGTTCTTATTGCAACAGGTGAATCAAAGGCAAAGGCAGTCAAGGCCCTTGTTGAAGGTGAGGTTACATCTCAATGCCCCGCATCAATTCTTCAGCTTCACAGCGATGTTACCGTTTTCCTTGACAAGGAAAGTGCGTCTCTTTTAGGTGACAGATAATGGCAGACGTTAATAAAAAAATAAAGCTGACTGAATTTGCTAAAATCACATCAATCACAGCAACAGAGGATAAGGCAGTGCACCTTGAGTGGACTCCGGTAAAGTTTGCCGAAAAGTATGTTATCAAGAGAAGTACAAATCCTGACGACGAATTCACGGTAATTAACAATACGGCAGAATTAAGCTATACAGACACCTCTGCAGACCCCGATATACTCTACTGGTACAAAATAGTTGCCTGGAGATGGCTTGACGCCAAAAAGGGCTCCACAACAGAAAGTGCGGTCAAGCCGGCAACAGTTTCCGATATTCCTGCCGTGACCAGTCTCAGTGCTGAAAAAAAGGACGGAATACTCTGCCTTACATGGGACAAAAGCGGTGACGACGAATTCATCGTTTACAAAAGAAGTGACCATTTCACAAGGATAATGTGTCTCGGCAGAACAAAGGACAATTTCTTCTGTGACAGCCTCCCTGTATCAGGTCAGGTTAACCACTATGCCGTACAGAAAGTAACACTCTCCGACGGAAACGAGCTTTACGGAAAAATCAGTGAGGAAGCAGATTATGTTTTCATTGATAAAACAGAAATCCGTTCCTTAAGAAAAATTATCGGCAAAAAAGTTCTCATCAACGTAAGAGTAATTGCAGGTGCTGACGGCTACATTTTTGAAAGATGTGAGAAAAAGAGCGGAGAGTTCACAGAAATCGGAAGAACAACAGATATCACAGCCGTAAACCTTGAGGACAAGCTCCCCTCCCGTCTTACCACCTACGGTTATCGTGTGTGTGCATACAAAAAAGTAGGCAATAAGGAATTCAAAGGAAAATATTCCGAGGTCAAATACATAAAAATATAATAAATTATTGACTATTTGGTCTTAATAGGCTACAATATAATCAGTAAATTTTCAAGGAGGAAAAATAATTATGATTACACCTTTGTCAACAGCAGTACCCGAAGAAGAAACCCACAGAAGCTTTTTCCAGATTTTCGCAGACTTCTTCACAACATACTTCGATTTCCTCAAGTACATTTTCTATGAGGTTTTCCTCGGAGTTGCTCCCTGATTAAAGTTAACAATCAAAAAAGGCGTACGGTTAAAAAACCGTACGCTTTCTCTTTTATTATATTCCGATATCGTTGATATCATAGGGTGTCTGCTGATAAACAAAGTAGTTGAGCCAGTTTGTAAACATCAGCGTGCCGACATTTCTCCATGTCATAATAGGCTTCTTCGTCGGGTCATCGTCGGGGAAGTAATTGTAGGGCACCTTTATGTCAAGTCCCTTATCCTTGTCACGGAAATATTCCTTTGCAAGGGTGTCGGCGTCATACTCCGAGTGACCCGTTGCATAAAAGTTGCGACATTCAAGGTCGGACACAAGATGAATACCTGCCATATCGGAATAGGAAAGAATCTGCAGTTCCTTGCAAAGAGCAACATCATCAAAATCAACATCCGTATGGCGTGAGTGAGGCACAAAATATGTATCGTCAAAGCCTCTCATCAAAGGATGATAAAGGTCAAGGGGTCTGTGCGGAAATACACCGAACATCTTCTCATCGAGCTTGTGCTTCTGTATGCCGTAATGGTAGTAAAGTCCTGCCTGCGCTCCCCAGCAGATGTGGAAGGTGGAATAAACATTGGTTTTTGACCACTCAAAAATTCTGCAAAGCTCGGGCCAGTAGTCAACCTCTTCAAATTCCATAAGCTCAACGGGAGCACCTGTAACAATCATACCGTCGTACTTTTTATGCTTGATATCGTCAAAAACATAGTAAAACTTGCTTAAATGATTCTGCGAGGTGTTCTTTGACTTATGGGTTGCCATCTGCAAAAACTCAACATCAACCTGAAGCGGAGTGTTACTCATCAGGCGGAGAAGCTGTGTTTCCGTAACGATTTTTGTAGGCATAAGGTTAACGATAAGAATTTTAAGAGGACGGATATCCTGACTTGCTGCACGGGATTCCGTCATGACAAATATATTCTCATGCTCAAGCAATTCCCTTGCGGGAAGGCTGTCGTTTATTTTAATCGGCATTTTATTACCTCCGTTAAAGCAATATCTTATTTATTATAGCATAACTTATACGCATTTTCAACATAAAAAATAACCGTATGGAAGCATACGGTTATTTTTATCAAATTTAAAATCATTCAGCCTTTGCTGTGTCAGCATTACGCTTTGCGTTAAGCTCTTCCATAATCTTCTTATGAGCAGCGTTGGAAATTTCGTAGTTCTTCATGGGGATGCATGAAAGAAGACATGTAACAGCCGCAGGAATTGAAACAAGGAAGAACATACCGAAGCGGTAGGGTTCAAACTCGGGAGCGGTTGCAAAAAGGTAGTCGCTTGCAGGTGAAGCGGCAAGTGCCTCGTTACAGGCGGCAACATTATCACCGCTGAAGCCTACTGCTGCAAAAACAATACCCTGAATGAAGGATGAAAGACCTGCACCGAGCTTTGTAATGAAAGACTGACCTGAGAAGAATACACCGTCGGGACGGTAGCCTGTTCTGTGCTCGTCATAGTCAACGCAGTCAGCAATCATAATTGACTGAATAACCATTGAAGCGCCCATTGCGGCGCCTGCAACTGCAAAGAGGATTGCAAGGATAACCATCCAGAAGGGCTTGTAAAGGCCTGTACCGTCAATAAGATAGCATACAAACACACCTGCAAAGGGAATTGCACCGATGATGTTGCAAAGGTTGTAAACCTTCTGCTTTTCAAACTTTTCACAAAGCTTGGGAGTAAGAGCCATTGCACCGAACTGACCGACGAAAAGGCCGCCGCCGAGGCAGATCATCTGAAGAACATAGCCCTGACCGTCACCGCCGTTATCACCGAAGTAATAGGAAAGAAGGGTCATTGCAACAATGGAGAGAATCTGCATGGGAGCCTTGATAACACCTGAAATGAGGAGTCTTCTGAAAGGCATACAGCCCCACATAATTTTAACGTTGTCAATAAAGCCCTTTGCTTCGTCGGAGGGCTGCTTAACTCTTTCCTTTGCAAAGCAGGCACACTGGAAAAGGAGTGAGCCGACAAGGGTCATAATACCGCATACTACAATAAAGCCCATCTGTGTGCCTTTTTTCTGACCCATTGTTTCGGCAAAGCCTGCACCCACGCTCTGTGAAATGGGCATAACGGTAAGAAGCACGGCACCGCCGCCGATACCTGCAACAATTCGTGCAATACCGAGAAGCTTTTCACGGTCCTTTGAGCTTTCCGTCATAAGTGAGGTAATGCCCCAGATAGGAATATCACCAGCTGTATAGGTCATACCCCAAAGGATGTATGAAATACCTGCCCAGGCAATGATGATTGCATTTTTTGTGGGTGAATTGTCACCTGAATACTGACCGTTTACAAAGGTCAGGAAGGTTGTAATCATAACAATACCGGGAACGTAAAAAAGATACGGACGGCATTTACCGTACTTGCTTCTTGTCTTGTCAACGATTGTACCCATCATAGGGTCATTGATTGCGTCCCACACACGGGCAATACCCATAATAACGCTGATTGCCATTGCAGGGATGAAGATAACACTCTGGAAATAGAATGTCATGCCTGTTGCGATAATATTGTAAATCACGTTCTGACCCATAAGGCCGATGAGATACATATTACGCTCTTTTGATGTGTAAGTGTTCATATTATCCTCCGTTTTTAAGGCTTCCGCCATATTTCCCTTTGATTTTATCACAGGCCTTTAATTAAAACAATAAAAAAATTTAAAACATAACAAATTAAAGCCTTGAATATTTTTCCACCCATTCATTTACAGCTTCCTTGCTGTATTGCTCAGGCATCTGTGCAGCTACGCTGTCTATTGACGGGATTGATTTGAGGTTATTGACAAGCGGCGGCAGAAGCCCTATAAGAGGTAAACCGACTGCCGCAACATGAAGAATAAACTGCGGTGTAATATCAATACCCTTACCGAAATCAAGCATTTCCTCGGTAAGGATTTTTTTGTCAAGGAAATAATTGATGTCCTTTGCCTTGCAGTAAGTGAAAAAGTTTTTGAGAATATCAATCATTACCAAATCCTTGCCGAGGGTCTGGAAATACTCATACTGATAACGCCACAGATTTTCAATACTGTAAGCATCCTTGTCACAATCGCTTATTTTATCAGCAAGAATTTTACCTGCCTGCATACTTAAAACTATGCCACTTCCGTTAAGTGGGATTGTCATACCTGCGCTGTCACCGACAAGAGCATAACCGTTTGCAACAATGAGCGGAAGCATTTTGCTTAAAGGTATTTCACCCACGGCATCACCGCGAAGCACCTTTTCACCTACGAAGGGATACCTTGCACGGTAATCGGCAACGGCTTGGTCAATTTCTTCCTTTGTAAGCTCGCCTGCCGTTCCGAATTTACCCACAAGAATATCTGCACTGTCCTCTTCTGTCAGAAGCCAGTCAATACCGGGCTTATCCTTGTGGAAAAGGCTGATAAGGTAAGGCGGATCGAGAACCTCACCTGTGAGATTTTCAAAATAGACTCTGTAAACGTGGAAGGTTTCCTTGTCCGCAAAATCGGTTTTAATGTTAAAGCAGGGAGGAAGGCTCTTTCTTACGGGAGAGTTCATTCCGCAAGCATCAATAACCATATCGGCTTTTTCTTCAAAAATCTCGCCGTCCTTTTCAAAGCTGATACCGCAAATTCTCATTCCGTCAAGCAAAGCACCCTTGATTTCACAGCCGAAAACAAGCTTTACGCCAACGCTTTCCGCCTGCTCAATGAGATATCTGACGAGTATTTTTCTGTCCATAAGAAAACCTGAATCGTCATAGGGAAGAACAAGCTTGACCGATGCCGAGGGATTTTCGAAGGCGGACTGCACACCGTCACGGATAAGTGATCTGTCAGGTCTGTCAAGTCCTGATTTGTCAAAGGCATCATAATTCATAGCATCGTGCCAGTCATAGCCGAGGTCTGCTCTATCCTCTTTTTCATAAACGGTAACGTCAAAGCCGTTTTTGGCAAGGTTGTAAGCCGCTGTCAGACCGCCGTGACCTGCACCGGCAACAATAATTTTCTTCATAATGCTTCTCCTTTTTTGCAGAATTACAATCGGAGTGACGAAGGCGACGCTCCCTGAAATTACTGCATATTCTTCTCGTAAATAATCATAAGCCCCTTCAAAAGAAGCTTGTCATCTTCAATAATTTCTCTTTTGCAAAGCGGAGTAACAATTTTTGCAAGTCCGCCCGTGCTGATAACAGTACACTTTTCTCCGAGCTCGTGCTCAATATTTGAAATAAGTCCGTCAATGGCGGCGGCATTACCGTAAATAAGTCCGCTTCTTATACAGTCAACTGTATTTCTGCCAATTGCTTTTTTAGGTGCATCAAGGCTTATCTGCGGAAGCTGTGAGGTTTTTGAGGAAAGCGCCTCCATTGAAACCATAAGTCCCGGCATAATCATACCACCGATGAAGTTCCTCTCCCCGTCAACAACAGAAACCGTAGTGGCTGTGCCCATATCAACAATGATAAGCGGACAGGGATAAAGATTTGTTGCAGCAACAGAATCTGCAACTCTGTCACTGCCGAGCTGTGCAGGATTGTCAAGCTTGATTTTAAGCCCTGTTTTGACTCCGGGACCTACAACAAGCACATCCTTGCCCGTAATTTTTTCCATCGCCTCTTTAACTCTGTTTGTCACCGAGGGCACAACGGATGAAATTATGCTTCCCTCAAAGGAGTGACCTGCAAGACCGTTAAGCTCAAGCACGGTTTTAATCAGCACCGCATATTCAAGTGCCGTTGAATTTCTGTTTGTGGAAAGACGCTCAACAAAACGGATTTCACCCTTGTCAAAGCACCCAACAACTACATTTGTATTACCTATATCAACTGCAAGAACCATCAGCCTTCACCTCTTTTTATAAGCTTTGCCCTTTCAAGAGCCTTTGCAATTACACCCGTGAGCACCGTGGAAACAATCATTTCAAAAATTGCATTCACTCCCACAAAGGTACAGATGAAAACAATAACATTTTTTCCGTTCATAAGCTCCGTCATATACTCCGTGTTACCGAAAAGCACAACAAGAAACGTCATGAACAAAGCGGTGTTAAAAAATGCAGCTGAAAAGCCTGCGGCATAGCTTGCCACGTTGGAGCTTGCAGCTTTTCTGACTATCTTATACACAAGACCCGTTATAATACCCATAAGAAGTCTTGGCACAAATCTCTGCACAAATGCAAGCAAGGGATTGATTTCAAAAAGAATAACACCCATCGGACTTGTTCCGCCGATGCCGATACACTGCAGAAAGCTTGTAAAACCGAAAACTGCACCGAGAAGAGCACCACCCTTGGGTCCGAGCACTATTGCACCGATGGCAACGGGTATCATGTTGAGTGTGATTGCAAGCGGTCCTATTGTAAGAAATCCTATGGGAGTAAAGGACATCATAAGAAGAACTGCTGCAAGAAGTCCCATAAGCGTAAGCTCTTTGGGCTTGAAGTTCTTGTTCATTTTAAATCCTCCTGTTATCGTTCACCGTGATTTTAAGTGATACAATACATTTATTTCTTAATTGATTATATCACAAATAAATCGTAAAAGTATATATTTTTTCCAAAATTTATGATATACTGAAAAAAACAAAGTTAAAGGAGTGTTATTCTCTATGCTCAAAGGAAAAACCGTGCTTCTCGGCGTTTCGGGAAGCATCGCCGCATATAAAATTGCAAACCTTGCAAGAATGCTCAAAAAGCTTCACTGCAATGTTCACGTGCTTATGACACAGAACGCAACCAACTTTATAAATCCCATCACCTTTGAAACTCTTACGGCTAACAAGTGCCTTATTGACACCTTTGACCGTAATTTTCAGTACAGCGTTGAGCACGTTGCCCTTGCAAAGCAGGCTGACGTTGTAATGCTTGCCCCTGCTTCAGCAAATGTTATCGGCAAAATCGCAAACGGAATTGCCGATGATATGCTCACAACAACAGTTATGGCCTGTCCCTGCAAAAAAATTGTTGCACCTGCAATGAATCACAATATGTACCACAATCCTATTGTTAAGGACAACATTAAAAAGCTTGCCTCCTACGGCTACGAAATCATCACACCTGCTACGGGTATGCTTGCCAACGGCGACCTCGGTGACGGCAGGATGCCTGACGAAGAAGAGCTTTTGCAGTACATTATAAAAGAGATCGCCTTCGAAAAGGACCTTGAGGGCAAAAAGGTACTTGTGACTGCAGGTGCCACAAGAGAAGCAATTGATCCCGTACGCTTTATCACAAACCACTCAAGCGGTAAAATGGGCTTTGCAATTGCAAAGGCGGCAATGCTCCGCGGTGCAGAGGTTACCCTTGTTGCGGCACACACTGAAATTGAAGCGCCGATGTTTGTTAACGTCGTCCCAGTCACCTCGGCAGAAGATATGTTTGAGGCGGTGACCGCACTTGCTCCCGAGCAAGACATCATTATCAAGGCGGCGGCCGTTTCCGACTATACTCCCCTTCACAAGGCTGACAGCAAGCTCAAAAAGAGCGACGGTGAAATGAGCATTGAGCTTGGCAGAACAAAGGATATTCTTAAATATCTTGGTGAAAACAAAAAAGAGGGTCAGTTCATCTGCGGATTTTCAATGGAAACGGACAATGTTATTGAAAACTCCCGTGCAAAGCTCACAAAGAAAAACTGTGACATGATTTGCGCCAACAGCTTACGCACAGAGGGTGCAGGCTTCGGTGTTGACACCAACGTCATCACCCTGATTACCGCAGAGGGTGAAACAGAGCTTCCTATGATGAGCAAGGATGAGGCGGCACACAGAATACTTGACGAATGTAAGAAAAATTAAAGTTTTTTGATTACTTTTTTTCAAAAAAGTAATGCCACGCGGCGAGCGAAAAGAATTTGCACGACAGCTTTAAAAACTGTCGTGCTTTTGTTTTATAAAATCTTATTGCTTTTTATTTTAAAATGTGGTAAATTATACTTGCGACATAAATCTGAATATTTTTCTCGTTTGAAGGTACACTTTTTAGGCAAAAGTGTGTCTCTTTAACTATTCCTTTAAACGAGAGTTAAGATTTGTGTCGCAACAAATGAGATGCATTTTTCGGTGCGTTTCATTTGGAACGCACTTTTTTATTTTATATCAAACACTCAGAAAGGATGACACACATGACAAACTTTATCTGCACACTCATTGCCTTCCTGACGGCATTTTCTTCCGTCTTATCAGGCGGAGCTCTCGCCGAGGAAATGAAAACCAAAGGTGACATTTCAGGCTTTGCACAGACTGTAAATGTTCAGAAGGAGCTTCCCGACCTTTATGCCGATGAAAACGGAGATTTTACCGTGCTTCAGTTTACAGACACCCACTTTACAACAGGTATTACATTTTCAGACATCAGCACCTTACAGAAAATAGAAAAGCTTACAAACAAATATGAGCCCGACCTTGTTGTGATTTCAGGAGATATGATTGACGACGGTAATGACGGCAAATTCAACAAAGCCTATGTACTTCGTACTGTTGCGGAAATTTTTGAAGAAGCTGACCAGTATTGGTCTTACGTACCAGGCAACAACGACGGTGTAAACTACGGAACAGCCGCAGACGTTGTCGCATACCTTTCACAGTATGAGCATTGCCTTGTAGCAGATGAGCCTGAAATTTCAGGCGGATGTCAGTACAGCCTTGACATTTACACAGAAAATGAAATGACACATTCCCTGCTTTTCATTGACACAATGGACTATGACAACGAAGATCCCGACCACACCTACGGCTATGTTCATGAGGATCAGGTAAACTGGTGCAAGGAAGAAATTGACAGCAAAAAGCAAACGAACGAAGATGTTTACATAAGTGTTTTTCTTCATGAAAACACTCCCGATTTTGCCCGCGCCGCAAGAAAAGGTGAAGCTTATAAGCTCGGATATCCTACCCTTATGATAAGACCCGAAAAATATAACATTCCCAAAAATCAACCCCTTGACGATGTGTTCAATCAGAGCGGATGTGTAGGTCTTCTTTCAATGGGACACAACCATCCCGCAACCGTTCAGTGCAGTTACTATAACGGTACATACTACCACGTAACGCCGAAGCCTATTATATCAAGTACTCTCATTACAATTCATACCGAAAGTGACAACACAAGGGATATGTACGATTTCGAAGCAATATATATGTAAAAGTATCAACCTCCGCACTCTTTCACGAGTGCGGAGGTTACTGTTTTAAGCTTTAAAATATCCTTACCAGAATTTGAACAATGAGATAATGTACTCAATATAGTTTTTGATAATGCTGATAACATAGCTGAAACCGCCATTCATTGCGTCACTTGTACGCGCCTCGGAGTTGCCTTCATCGGTTGCCTTTGCACCGTCAAAGTCACCTTCAATTCCTGAAAGCCAGGAAATCATACCGTCAGGATAAGTGAGTTCAACCTTTTTACCGTTACCGTCAACGGTTTTCATAAAGGGATAATCACCGTTTCTTGAAGAGAACATATCACTTGTTACCGCATACCAGGAATGATGCGGACTCAAGGTAGGAATGCCGTTTGCATAAGCTGTAATGCTGAGCGTTGAAAAACGGCAGCTTTCGGGAACATTGGTCTGAGCAAGAACATTTTTCCATGCAGGCATTACCATTGCATAATAATTAACAAGGTTATCTCTGACACCGCTTGTGAGCCATACAGGCATATCGCTGATTTTTGCAGTTGCATCCTCACCGGGAGCCCATGCAGGACAAATCGGGAAAGCGGCGGCAAACATTTCAGGATAAGCCACAGCCATTTTAAAGGTCATTTTACCGCCCATTGAGTAACCGCCTACATAGATACGGCTGACATCAACATTTTCTCTGTTTTCCTCGATAAAGCTATCGATTGCGGCACGAAGAGGATAAATAAGGCAGTCGTCCCAATAAAGCTCCTTTTCTTCAAGTGAACGGGGAGCAAAAATAAATGCACCACCGCTTTTCTTGAAGCGGCTCTGATAATCCTCTCTTGCCCACAGAGCAATGTCGGATTTTTCAACCTGTTCACCGTCTCTGCCACCGTTACCCATGCCGTGAAGCCAAACTACGACAGGATACTTTGTTGTATCGTCCTCATCCTTTACGGGTGAATAATAGCGGTAGTCAATGGCGTAGCCCTCTGTTTCGGGGCCCACACCGAATTCAAACTGCTCCTGAAGCTCTGAAAGCTTGTCATTTGCGGCAAAAGCACCTACTGTACCTATACCGAGAAGCAATATAGCTGCAAGAATAAACGCTGTGATTTTTCTGAATTTCATATTCGAACACTCCTTTTCTATATTTTACCACAAAACTTAATAAAAGCAAGTTAAAAATTATTATAGAAAAAACTGTTACGGAATCTGCACCGCAACAGTTTTGCTTTTATTTAACCTTACCATTGACCGCGGCAAAGAAGCCTTTCAACCAACGCTACTGCAAGGGTTGTAAGCACATTTATTATCACTATGCTGATTGCCAACGCCTTTTTATCCCCTGACTTCTTTTTAAGGGACAGATACACCACGGGAAGCTCGGCAATGAGGGTCATAACAAGAAACGCAGTGCCGACGGTGTAATAGGGGCTATGGTCAAGGGCGTGCTTTAAGCCGTAGAATTCACCGTAAAGAGAGTTTGAATAAACGATATACGGCATTGCATAAGAAAGTAGGTTGCCGATAAGCACGGGGACAAACACCCTGCTTTTGCTTTCAATTTCACCGAAGTGAGCAATGAAAAAGGTTTCCGCAACAAGGGTGAACGCTACCACAAATGGAAGCACGTCATAGGGTCGGCTCTCGGTTATCCACACCCAGGAGGAGTTTGCAAAAGCCGTGAGTGAAAAGCCGAAGGACATAATAAGAGCAAGTGTAACAGATATTAAGGTGTTGTTTTTCTTCATTTTTATTCCTCCTTCTGACTATATGATAGCAAGGCTTTTCAAACAAAGCAACAGTCTTAATCAAGTTGTAATAAAGATGTAATTTTTGTTGTCAAGACCGTAACAAAGAGGCGAAGACCCTCTCCGTCAATGCAGAGCATTGACACCTCTCCCAAAGGGAGAGGCATGATTTCGTCCCTCAATCCGCAACAAAGGGGCTGCAGATTAAGATGCAGAAGGCGTTTTTTCGCTCCGAAGGTGTATCGTTATACTCCGAGCGGGCGAAAAAACGTCTAAAAAAGCAAGAATGCAACCGAGAAATAAAGAAACAGATGTACTCAAGCACTACATTTGAATACATCTGTTATTTCTGTTGCTTTTTGTTCTGCGCTTAATGTGCAGTTCCTTATTTGAAGCGGTCGAAAAAGCTTCTCTTTTCCTCACCTACCGTTGTGCCGTCATCAATATTATTCTTCGGCTTATTGGTAAGCGTGCTGTCAAACTGCTTAAGTAAATCCTTCTGCTTCTGATTGAGATTTTTCGGTACCTCAACCACAATTTTAACAAACTGGTCACCCTTGCCTCTGCCTGAAAGCTGCTGTATACCTCTGTTTCTGAAACGGAAAACCTCGCCGGGCTGTGTGCCCGCGGGAAGCTCATACTTCACCTTACCGTCAAGGGTAGGAATATAAAGGGTATCTCCAAGTGCCGCCTGGGCATAAGTAACTGTAACCTCGCACCAAACGTCAAAGCCGTCTCTTTCAAAGAAGGGGTGAGGACGTACATTAACATTTACACGAAGGTCACCTGTAGGACCGCCGTTTGCACCGGGATTACCGCCGCCACGGACATTGAGTGCCTGTCTGTCGTCTATACCCGCAGGAATATCAATTTCAACGGTCTGAGGCTTTGCAACAGCACCCGAGCCCTTACACTTTGTGCAGGGCTTGGGAATGGTCTTACCCTTACCGCCACAGGCTGAACACTGCTTTGTTGTACTCATTACGCCGAAGGGTGTTCTCTGCTGAACATTAACCTGACCTCTGCCGCCGCAGGTCTGACAGGTAACGGGACTTGAGCCCTTTGCACAGCCGTTGCCGCCGCATTCGTCGCACTTTTCAACCTTTGTTATGTTAACCTTCTTTTTACAGCCCTTTGCGGCTTCTTCAAAAGAAATTGTTACGCTTGTCTGAATTGTTGAGCCCTTTCTCGGAGCGTTGGGATTCTGCCTTCCGCCGCCGAAACCGCCGCCGAAGCCGCCAAAACCGCCGCCGAACATACTGCCGAGGATGTCACCGAGGTCAAAGTCACCGCCGAAGCCACCAAAGCCTCCGCCGAAGCCGCCTGCGCCGAAGTTAGGATCAACACCTGCATGACCGTACTGGTCGTAGCGTGCCTTTTTGTCGCTGTCGGAAAGCACCTCGTAAGCCTCGTTGGCTTCCTTGAACTTTGCCTCTGCTGTTGCATCGCCGGGATTAAGGTCGGGGTGATACTGCTTTGCAACCTTACGGTAAGCCTTTTTTATTTCATCGTCGGAAGCGCCCTTGCTGACACCGAGGACCTCATAATAATCGCGTTTATTTTCTGCCATTTATAATACCTCATCAAGGACACGACCCAAAAGCCGTGTCCTTTTGAATTTGTTTTTTGTATCTGATACAGTCAACCTTTAGTTAGCATCGGTAAAGTTTGCATCTGTGTAACCTGCATCGGTGTAGCCGTCATTTGCGCCCTGGTTGAAGTCAGCACCGTCAAAGCCGCCCTGAGCACCTGCAAAGTCATTGGGGTTGAAGCCCTGAGCACCGCCCTGGGGATTTGCCTGCTGATACATCTTCTCTGAAAGCTTGTAGAAAGCCTGAGTAAGAGCTTCCTTCTCATTCTTGATAAGGTTGATGTCGTCACCCTTGAGTGCATTCTTGAGTGAATCAATCTTTGCCTGAATTTCGTTCTTATCCTCTTCAGCAAGAGCTGCTGCAGCTTCCTCAGAGAGAATCTTTTCACACTGGTAAACCATCTGGTCTGCCTCGTTTCTTGTGTCAACCTCTTCTCTTCTCTGCTTGTCTTCCTGTGCAAACTGCTCTGCTTCTCTTACAGCCTTTTCAATGTCTTCCTTTGACATATTTGTGGAAGCTGTGATTGAAATTGACTGCTCCTTACCTGTGCCGAGATCCTTTGCGGAAACGTGTACAATACCGTTTGCGTCGATGTCAAATGTAACCTCGATCTGAGGAACGCCGCGACGTGCAGGCATAATGCCGTCAAGGCTGAATACACCGAGAGTCTTGTTGTCTCTTGCAAATTCTCTTTCACCCTGAAGAACGTGAACCTCAACTGAAGGCTGATTGTCTGCTGCTGTTGAGAAAATCTGGCTCTTCTTTGTGGGGATTGTTGTATTTCTTTCGATAACCTTGGTGTTTACACCACCCATTGTTTCAATACCGAGTGAAAGGGGTGTAACGTCAAGAAGGAGAAGACCCTTTACGTCACCGCCGAGAACACCGCCCTGAAGTGCGGCACCGATTGCAACGCATTCGTCGGGGTTGATGCCCTTGAAGGGCTCCTTACCGATATACTTTTTGATTGCTTCGCTTACTGCGGGAATTCTTGATGAGCCACCGACCATAAGCACCTTATCAATTTCGGAAGCGTTAAGACCTGAGTCGCTCATTGCCTGACGAACGGGACCCATTGTTGCTTCAACAAGGTCTGCTGTAAGCTCGTTGAACTTTGCTCTTGTGAGAGTTGTTTCAAGGTGCTTGGGACCTGTTGCGTCTGCTGTGATGTAGGGAAGTGAAATTGCTGATGTTGTTACACCTGAAAGCTCAATCTTTGCCTTTTCTGCTGCTTCCTTAAGTCTCTGCATAGCCATTTTGTCACCGCGAAGGTCAACGCCCTGCTCTGCCTTAAAGCCTGCAACAAGCCAGTCAATGATTCTCTGGTCAAAGTCGTCACCGCCAAGACGGTTGTTACCTGCTGTTGCAAGCACCTCCTGAACGCCGTCGCCCATTTCGATGATTGAAACGTCGAAGGTACCGCCGCCAAGGTCATAAACCATAACCTTCTGATCAGCTTCCTTATCAATACCGTAAGCAAGTGCAGCTGCTGTGGGCTCGTTGATGATTCTCTTTACCTCAAGGCCTGCAATCTTACCTGCGTCCTTTGTTGCCTGGCGCTGTGCGTCGGTGAAGTAAGCGGGAACTGTGATAACAGCCTCTGTTACCTTGTCACCGAGGTAAGCTTCAGCATCGCTCTTAAGCTTCTGAAGAATCATTGCTGAAATTTCCTGGGGAGTATAGTTCTTACCGTCGATAGCTACGTGATAGTTAGAGCCCTTCTGACGCTTGATTGATGCGATTGTTCTGTCGGGGTTTGTAACAGCCTGACGCTTTGCAACCTGACCTACCATTCTTTCGCCTGTCTTTGAGAATGCAACAACGGAAGGAGTTGTTCTTGCGCCTTCAGCGTTAGCGATAACAACGGGCTCGCCGCCTTCAATAACTGCTACACATGAGTTTGTTGTACCTAAGTCGATACCGATAATCTTTGCCATAATAATTACCTCCAAAAATATAATAATATGTTTGTTTTTATTTTATTTAAATGCCCGAAGGGCATTACTGACTACTGACTACTGACTACTGGCTACTGACTACTGTCAGTTAGCAACCTTTACCATTGCAGGTCTTAAAACCTTATCACCGAGCTTGTAGCCCTTTGAGAAAACCTCTGCGATTACGTTTTCTGCAAGCTCCGGGTCATCAATGTGCATTACGCCGTTGTGGAAGTTGGGGTCAAATTCCTCCCCTGCTTCACCAAAGGCTTCAACGCCGAGCTTTTTAAAGGTATCCATAAGATTTGTATAAATCATCTCTGTTCCCTTTTTGAAGCTTTCAAAGTCTGAATCCGTAACAGCGAGTGCTCTTTCAAAGTTATCTACCACACCGAGAAGCTCTGACATACACACAGCCTTTGCATCGGCGTAAATGCCTTCCTTTTCCTTTACGGAACGCTTTCTGTAATTATCGTACTCTGCAAGAGTCCTGATATGAGCTTCCTTTGAAGCGGCAAGCTCCTTTTCAAGGCTGTTTATTTTTTCGGCTGTTTCGTCCTTAACCTCTTCGGTTGCCACCTCTTCAGCCTTGATTTCCTCCTGCTGAGGCTCTTCTTTTTTAGTTTTAGCCATTATTCATCCTCCTTACGAAGTTGCTTTTATTTTAATCCTCAAAGGTATCTGTAAGCATTTTACTTACAAGGTCCGTGAGATATTCTATACTCGGAATAAGCTTTGCGTAGTTGATTCTCGTCGGTCCGATGATACCGATTACGCCGCCGTCGTGACCCTTGATTGAGTAACGGGAAATTATCATACTTGAATTTTCAAGCTGACGGTACATATTTTCCTTACCGATTATAACCTCAAGGGGATTTTTTGAGCTTGTAAGTGCCCTTTCAAGCTTATCCTTTTCGTCAAAGAACTGCATCATTTCGTAGGCGTTGTTGCCGAATTCTCTGTGATGGAGAAGATTCTGCTCACCCTCAAGCCTGATTTCCGCCTGAAGAGCCTGATTTGCTATATCTGCAAGGACTACGAAAAGCGGTGACATAGCAAGTGCATTTGATCCGAGAGAAGCAACAAGAGTCTGTATCATAACCGTTCCCACATCACTTACGGGTCTGCCGATAAAGCACTCATTTACAATATCGTAGAAGCATTGCACCATATCCTTGGTAAGCTCGGTTTCAACCTTGCAGATGCCGTTTTTGATTATACCCGAGGAGGTCATCATAACAATCATTGCAATTCTTGTACCGACAGGCATAATCTCAATATGCTTGATTACTGCCTCATCGTCGGTGGGAGTTGTAGCAATTGCGGCACAGCCTGTAAGCCTTGCAAGCATCTCCCCTGCTTTTTCAAGAAGCTTGTCGGGGCTTCCCATTGAGCGTTCAAGCTCGTTTCTGATAAGCTCCCTTTCATTTTCGGAAAGCTCGTTTGTGTTCATCAGATTATCAATATAATATCTGTAGCCTGCCTGGGAAGGAATTCTGCCTGCCGAGGTGTGAGGCTGTTCAAGAAGTCCCATTTCATGAAGCTCACTCATTTCGTTTCGTATCGTTGCCGAAGAAACGGAAATCGGAAGAGCGTCCATAATGAACTTTGAGCCTATCGGCTCACCCGATTTGATATACTGCTCAACGATTGCGGCAAGAATCATTTCTTTTCTCTTGCTGAGCTCCATGCTTTCACCTCACTGTCTGCTTTGCTACTTTTTAGCACTCTTGATATCCGAGTGCTAACCTCTGTCACAAATATACTATCATTGCTAAAAAAAGTCAATAGAAAAAAGCAACTTTTTTCAAAAAATTTTGAAATTCCTTAAAAAAGCTGATTTTGTTATTATTTTGTGCTACGTTATTATTTTGTATGGTATACA
>JAZRFT010000046.1:0-38312 GCA_045643805.1 Acutalibacteraceae bacterium | reverse complement strand
TCACTTGCTTCAAACTGTGCAGGTAACGGCTTCGCATTTGACGGCAATAAAGTAATGGGCTTCCTCTTTGATGACGGACTTGAAGGTGACCTTGACGGCTTCCTTCGTCTGTTTGAAACAAAGACAAAGACCCAAGACGTTGCAGCTGAAGTATCAGTAACAGAAGCACTCATTATGGCTTCAGAGCACATCGTTGATGCATTCTTCCCTGACACAGTTAAGTCCGAGCTTTATGTTGACAATTATGCAACAGGTAAGTTCACAGAAACAACCGTTCAGGAATACTTCACATCAGCAGAAAATGATGCAGTTATCGCTTCTAATAATATGGATTCAATCAATGCTCGCAAGGCAGAACTTGTTCCCGCAGCTCTTAACCTTGTAAGAGAAGCAGGCGTTCTTCCCTTCTTTGCAAAGTGCGATAAGGATCACAGCATCGAAAACCTTACACTCGTTGCAGAAAGGGTTGACTCAACCTGTAAGGAATTCGGTAAGGAAGCAGTTTACGAATGTGCTGATTGCGGCTACTCAATTGGCGGGGAACAGATTGCTAAGAAGAATCATAAATGGGGTACATGGACACAGACAACCGCTCCCAAGTGTGAAGAAAAGGGCGTTGAAACACGTACCTGCGGTGCTTGCGGAACTCCTGAAACAAAAGATGTTGCAGCAACAGGCCACGTAACATGGAGTGCATGGGAGGTTACTTTTGCTCCTTCCTGTGAGGTAAAGGGTCTTGAAACACGCACCTGCTCTTGCGGAAAGCTTGAAACAAGAGATGTTCCTGCAACAGGTCATCCCGATGCTGAGGGTGACAAGGTTTGTGATGTTTGCGGTCACGATTGGAATGAAAAGGAAGATAACAGCTTCTTCGGTAAGATTAAAGCATTCTTCCAGAAGATTATCGACTGGTTCAAGAATCTGTTCAGCTGATTTATAACGATAAACTCTCATTTAAAATAGCATCCCCCGAAAGCATCGCTTTCGGGGGATGTGCTTTATCCGTGTCCGCTTTTCGGACATTTATTTTCCTCACTTTTTTGCAAAGCAACATTCCACCTGTGGGGTCATTATAAAATAATTTACACCGCTTCGGGTAAAACCAAGGCGGTGTTTTTGTTGCGTTACAAAAATATGACCGCGCAGGGGACTGCACACGGGGCGTCTTTTATGTGGCGGAGCATTGCTTCCCGTCACCTGAAGCCTCACCCGCAATTGCAAATTGCGAATTGCGAATTGCGAATTTCTCCTTCGTCGCCATTCCGCCCCGTAAATGCCTTTCACTTTTGTTTATATCAAGTATTTCCCTCACCTTTTCGTAAAGCTCACCGTCAATTGTTTTAAGCCGCTTTGTAATGTCGCTGTGGACGGTGCTTTTGCTTATGCAGTTGGCCCTTGCCGTGCTTCGGACGGTGGCCTTGTGGCTTACTATGTATCTGCCTAAAAGAACTGCTCTTTCGTCGGCACTGTTTTCCATATTATACCTCCTCGGTTATTTTTACGCTACAGAGCAGGAAAATATGTTCTGTATTTAAATATTTTTAATACTTCTGTAACAGAAAATTGAGGATAGATTGATTCTTTTATGCTAAATTTATGGTGGGTGCACAATATGGTACCCTGCAGAGAAAAATATTGGAGGAAACTTTTATGGCAACAAAGCAGTACAGTTGCGTGAAAAGAACAAAAAAGGCTTTCGAAACGAGCCTTGTCGAGCTTTCACAGGAGCTTCCCATCAACAAAATAACCGTAAAACAGCTCTGCGAAAAAGCACAGCTTTCAAGAAATGCCTTTTATTTTCATTACAAGGACATCAATGACCTCATAGCGGATGTTGAGAACAGCGTTATCGGTGAGGTTGAGCAGCTGCTTATCACCCTTGATGAAATGGGCTTCCCGAAAAACGTTTATGCAACGGTGGATGGTCTTATTGATATTTTTGACAGACGCAAGGATACCTGCATGATGCTTTTTGACAAGACCTCGAACGGCATTACACAAAGGCTCAACGAAATTTTCTGTGATTTCAATTACAGGTATTTTGCGATGTTTCACGATACCGAGGACAGAACGAATTTCGACTTTTTCTATATGTTCCTTTCCAGCGGCTTTTACGGGCTTATGCGTTATTGGTTCAAGAATTATGACAAGATGACGAAGGGCGAGGTAACGGCACTGTCTTATGTGATGATAAAGCGACTTATGGTGCCGAATAATCCTGAAATTAAGTTCAAATCGACAAAGAAGAAAAATACATAAAAAAAGTACCGCTTCCAAAAGCGGTACTTTTATTTTTCGGATATTTTATTGCGGTGCCGTTACCTGCATTGCCTTTGTGCCTCGCTGGGCAGAATGTTGTAAACCGTGCCCTTTGCGTCAACCATGCTGACGGGCACCTCGGGGAGAATAAGGTGAATGAGTGAAATGAAATTGTTGCTTCGTTCACCGGGAAAGCCCGTAACGATAGTCAGGGGCTTACGCTTTGCAATGTGGGCACAGACTGTCATAATCGGGTCGTCGCTGAAATAGACAGCCATATCACCGCCGTGCTTTTTAGCCGCTGTGTGAAGTGCTTCAATAACCTCGGGGTCAAATTTTCTTTGCTCATCAGCCAGGGGGATAACGGAAACAATTTCGAGTCCGGCGGAGCTTTTTTCAGCTAAGGTCTTTCCCGCACGGATAAGATTTTCCGAGGATGACTGAGCCGTTACGCAGACAAGAATTGTCCTTTCATTTTTCATGGAAAATTACCTCCTTTTCCGCCTTTATTATATCGGGCGTAGCTTAAAGGAGGTTTAAAATAAAAATTACGGAATTATTACGGTAGTAGCGCCGCCCAGTGGGCGACCAAAAGAGCCACCCATCGTAGCGCCGCCCCATGGGCGGCTGTTAAAAACCCGACCAAGCCGCCCGATGGGCGGCGCTACATTTATTGTTTTTATTGACGGATAAAATAAAATGGTATAATATATTTTTGAGATGAAAACATATGGGGTAAAGGTTATGAGTTACTGGAAACGCAGGCGTTTAGCGAATTATAATTATTCAGACAACGGGTTATATTTTGTAACAATATGCTGTCAACAAAAAGAAAATTATTTTTGGGATAAAGACAGATATGAAAATGGAGTGATTGAGTTTACCCGTGCCGGTGAAATAACAAAGGAAGTAATCGAAAATATATCTGAAAATTACAAAAACACAAGAATTGATAATTACGTCGTTATGCCAAATCATGTTCATTTTATAATTGAACTTTCGAATGCCGATGTTAATTTATCTATAATCGTCAATCAGTTAAAAGGAGTTATATCAAAGCGTTTAGGCTATTCCCCTTGGCAGCGTTCTTTCCACGACCACATAATACGCGGTGAAAAGGATTATGAAATGATATGGAATTACATTGAAGCTAATCCTTCAAAATGGAATGAGGATAAATATTATTTGTAATGTACCGCATCTTGTAGCGCCGCCCATTGGGCGGCTTTTTTCAAAAAAACGAGTGTGTGTAGCGTCGCCCCATGGGCGCCCGGCCGCCGATGCGGCGGCGCTACCACATTTTATCGTTAAACCGCTTGACTGCACAGTTTCGTTGTGCTAAAATATATTGAACGATGTTTCACATCACGAGAGAGTATATATATTGAAAGGAAGAATTCAAAAATGTGGCAGATTAAAAAAGCTTATTGCAGAATTTATCAGAAGGCATTCTTTATTGCCCAGTGCACACCCTTCTTTGACTGGTCAGAGCCTTATGTGCTTGAGGGTGCAGGCGCAATCCGCAAGCTCCCCGCACTTGTAAAGGAAAAGGGTCTTGACAATGTGCTTATCGTAACTGATAAGGGTCTTATGGGTATCCACCTTCTCGACTCTCTTTTTGAGGAGCTTGAAAAGGCAGGCGTAAAGTATACCGTTTATGACGGCACACAGCCCAACCCCACAATCCAGAACATTGAGGATGCACGTCAGCTTTATGTTGACAACAACTGTCAGGGCGTTATCGCCTTCGGCGGCGGCTCACCCATGGACTGTGCAAAGATTACAGCAGCAAGAGTTACCAACCCCAAAACTCCCGTTAAGAAGATGCGCGGTGTTCTTAAAATCAGACACAAGCTTCCTCCCTTCTTCGCAGTTCCCACAACAGCAGGTACAGGCTCCGAGGTTACACTTGCAGCAGTTGTATCCGATCCCGAAACTCACGAGAAGAACGCTTGTAACGACCCCAAGCTCCGTCCCAAGTACGCTGTGCTTGACCCCGAGCTTACAACAGGTCTTCCTCCTCACATCACCTCAACAACAGGTATGGATGCTCTTACCCATGCAGTTGAGGCTTACATAGGCCACAGCAATGTTAAGTCAACAACACAGTATGCTGAAAAGGCTACAAAGATGATATTTGCTAACATTGAAACCGCTTACAAGGACGGCAAGAACATTGAAGCAAGAGACAAGATGCTCTGGGCTTCCTACTATGCAGGTATGGCTTTCACAAGAGCTTATGTTGGTTATGTTCATGCAATTGCTCACAACCTCGGCGGCTTCTACGGTATCCCTCACGGCCTTGCAAACGCAGTAATTCTTCCCTATGTGCTTGAATTCTACGGTGCAACAGCTCACTTCAAGCTTGCAAGACTTGCAGAGATTTCAGGTGTTAAGACCATCGGCTCCGACAAGGATAAGGCAGAGGCATTCATTGAGGCTATCAAGACCCTCAATAAGAATATGAACATCCCCGACGGCTTTGATATGATTAAGGAAGAGGATATCCCCACAATCGTACAGAGAGCTCTCAAGGAAGGCAATCCTCTTTATCCCGTTCCGAAGATTATGGACAAGAAGGACTGCGAGGCAGTTATCAGAAGACTTATGAAATAAGAGGTAAATCCCTCTGTTATAATCGGACAGTTTACACCTCCCTTAAATGGGAGGTGTATTTTTTGCTGAAAGGGGAGTGTGTGCAGAGCGGTGCAGGGGTATGTGGTCAACTTGCACAAAATAATTCTCTGTTTTTTTTCTTGTCAGCAATAATCAATTGCTGTAATTGCCTTGATTTTTTAACAGATTTTTAATATAATTTGAATGTGTAATTATAAGGGTGGATTATACCCTTTTACCTTTCAAAGTGAGCATTTTGCAAGGCCGAGGAAATTCCGGGGTCAGGCGGAAGGGCAGAGCATTATGAAGCTTTGAAAAAAGCTGTTGCGGTGAAAGCCCGCAGAAAAATCAGAGTGCTGTTAATTAAAACGGCAAATATTTAATAAGGAGGAATTCTTTATTATGAAAACAAAATTATACGCAAAGAAAACATTATCAGTATTTTTAGCAATAATGATGCTTATGTCAGCCTGGGTGTGGGTTGCACCTACAGAGGCAGAGGCTGTTGCTATGACCAGCGAATTCAATATGTCTGCTTATGCTTCTATTTATAACAATACCGGAAGCAGAGGCAGTGCATCTCAGGTTACTGTTTGTAGTGACGGTGAAGAAGGCAATACAACTATAGTCAATATTGAGTTTGATATTTCAAGCCTTCCCGAAACCGTTGAAAAGGCTACATTGAATGTAAACACAACAAGAAACAGCGGCACTGCTGCAGAGTCTACCGTTGATTTCTATCTTGTTGCTCCTACAAAAAGTCCCGCTGAAAGTGGCGTTTATGTTATCAATAAAATTGTTGAAATTTACGGTCAAGGTAATTTTGTAAACGAGGAAAATGGAGTAGGCGTAAATAATGCTTACAATTATTTTGGCGTAAGTAAAAATCAGAAACTCAACTCAATTGAACAGACTGACACAGGTGCACATAACTTTGATGTAACTGCTGCTGTCAATACAGCCAGAGCAAACGGTTGGGAAGAATTTTGCCTTGTGTTCATTATGCCTAAGAGCTATCAGGATAATAACGATTCCAGCTGGTCTGATATTCACATCCAGTATTCAGGCACTAGCCTTGTTTGTGAATATGATGCTGAAGGTCCTTCAGCTGCTACTGTAAGGACAACAAACAGCAATGCTGTAAGCAAATTCTCAGATTCAAGCTTCGATACAGGCTTCACAACTGTATCAGGTAACTTCCACGGTGATAATGCCTCAACAATGGCTAGCAGGGGATATTACAAAAATGTTCTTTATTCACCCCATTTCCCTACAAGCAATAATAATCTTACCAATGATTATGCAGGTGTATACTTCGGTAATCTTGGCAACACAGCTGACGGTGCCCGTGTATGGTATCCTGAAACAACACTTATCTGGGACGATTCCACAACACCTCAGATTCCTATCCTTTTTGATATTGACTCAAACAGCAACAACAGAGTAGGTGTAAAGAACGTTTATATATCATCAGGTGCAAACGGTCTTACATTTAAGGATCCCTATTGGACAGCAAAGTCTGAATGTAATAGAGATGACCCATACTATACACACTTTACCTTTGACTGGATTATGCAAGAAAATCCCGGTAACTACTGGATTTCAACAAGCAGCGGCAATGATAAGGAATCAATGTGTTCCAGTAACGGTCTATGGGACATCTACGGTACATACCTTCAGTACACCGGCGGCTCCTTCGGCTCAGGCAGCACATATTATAAGGCTATCACGCCTACATGGGTCTGCAGAACAGGCTCAAACTACACCGGTACAACAAACAAGACAATCTACGTTATTGACTATGTACCCCTCAAGGATGCTCTTAATAATGTAAAGACACTTATCAATGAGGTTAAGTCCAACCCTGCAAAGTATACAACAGAGTCAGTAAGTGCTCTTGTAACTGCTGCTGATGAGCTTATTGCTGCAAAGCCCAACAATTATATTAACTCATCAAATAATAAAGTTGATGCCTGGAACACCGATGTTTCAAAAGCTCTTTCTGATTACAATTCAGCAAAGAACCTTGTTGTTCAGCAGTATTCTATTGCCTTCAAGTTCAATGACGGCACAAAACATGTTTATACCGCTAACTACGGCTCATCAATCAGCTTTAACAGTATTGCTCCTGCTAACAGCATAACTCAGATTACAGGTGATGACACTTATCATCAGGGCTACAGATGGGATACAGCAGGTCTTAACCTTCCAACACTTACAGATAATGTCACAATCAAAGAGGTTGCAGGCAATAAGGTTGGCCATAGCTTTGGTGAAATCAGTGAGATTACCGATGCTGAACATAAATGGACCTGTTCAGTCTGCGATTACGTCAAGTCCCAGGCTCACGTAAATGGCCAGGGCTACGAAACAAAAGATGAAACCTGTACAGAAGACGGTGTTATGACCTATGACTGTTCAATTTGTAAAAAGACAGCTATTGCAACAGGTGTAATCGATAATATTGACGGTCACTCCTTTACAGGTGACTGGACCGATAAGGGTGACGGCACTCATTATCAGAAGTGTATCCGTTGTGATGCTTACGGCCTTGCTGTTGACGGTGTACATACATTAAATGCTTCCAAGGCTCACACCTGGAACAACGGCACAGTTACAACCCCTGCAACCTGTACAACCGAAGGCGTTAAGGCCTACAAATGTACACAGGGTGATTGCGGTGCAACAAAAACCGAGGCTATTGCTAAAAAAGGACATGAGAATGTAACCAAGACAAACAGCAAGAGCGTTGCAAATGTTTGCGGCGGTACAGGCTATGACGCTTTCTGGACCTGCGCTGACTGCGGTAAGATTTATAAGGATGAGGCTCTCACAACAGAGATTTCTGCTTACGTATACACCGAGGTTGGCGGCGTTAAGGTTCCCACCGAGCTTGTAAATTACGGTCCTGCCCACGAATTCACAGGTGATTATGCTGTTGCTTCAGGCGGCGCAGAGGGTAAGCATTACCGTAAGTGTAAGAACTTTGCACAGTGCGGCGCATACGGCCCCGAAGAGGCTCACAGCTACACCTCAGCAACAACTCCTTCAAGCTGTACAGCTGCAGGTAAAACAACCTACACCTGTTCAGTATGTAACTATAGCTATTCAGTAGCACTTGAGCTTGCCGCACACGATACTGTAAAAATTGATGCAGCTGAGCCCACATGTACCGAAGCAGGCAGCAATGACTACTATCAGTGCAGCGGATGTTCAAAATACTTCAAGGATGCAGCGGCTACACAGTCAACAACAGTTGAAGCTGAAAAGCTTACTGCACTTGGCCATACCTTTGCAAGCGGCAACACAGACGAGCAGCACCCCGAAACAGATGCTCTCGTTTCAGCAGCAACCTGTCAGTCAGCGGCAACCTACCGTATAACCTGTGACATATGCTCTGCTGAAAAGAGTGGCGTTAATACAACCTACACATACGGCAATCCCGACACTGAGAACGGTCATAAGTTCAACGGTACAGATATTCAGAAGAACGAAAACGGCACACACTCCTTCAAGTGTACTGTTGAAGGCTGTACAGAGTACGGCGCAGCTGTAAGCTGTAGCTTTGAGGTAACCGAGGAAGTTGCTTCAACATGTCATACCTTCGGTTATACAAAAGAAGCTTGTTCAGCTTGCGGTAACGAAAAGACAACAGATAAAACTACTTACGATTTCACTAACCATGACGGTGCAGAGGAAGTAAGATTTGCAAAAGAAGCAACATGTAACACCGACGGATACACCGGCGATACATATTGCCTTGGATGTAAAGCTGAAAAGTCAAAAGGTACAATAATCGTAGCTAATAAGACTGTACATCCTCATGAGAATATGATACCTTATGAAAAGGTAGACTCAACCTGCCAGAAGGTCGGTTATGAGGCTTACAGATATTGCTCAGCTTGTGGAACTTATGAGGCTGAAAAGGTAGAGATTCCCGTAAAGAGTCACACATTCACAAGCTACGTTTCAAACGATGACGGCACACATACCGCAACCTGCGACACTTGTGCACAGGGTACTGAAAAGGCAACCGATAAAAAGCCTTGCTCAGGCGGTACAGCAAACTGCGTTGATAAGAAGGTTTGTGAAGTATGTAACGACGAATACGGCACAACAGACGCAGCTAACCACAAGGATGTTAAGGATATCGACGCGATTCCTGCAACCTGCCAGTCCGCAGGTAAGACAGCATACAAGTACTGCGAGGCATGTAAGACCAATGTAACCGAGCCCAAGACTATCGGAACAGTTGCTCACAGCTGGAGTGATTGGGCAAAGGTTGAAAATACCGACACTCATACAAGATACTGCACAAGCTGTGATGAAAATGCAGAAGGCGGTATTGCAAGAGAAACAGTTGATTGTGATGGCGGTACAGCAACCTGTATTGCAGCTGCAATCTGTAAGGATTGCGGTGAAGCTTACGGCACAGTTAATGCTGAAAACCACGCAACTAAAAACAGCACCCTTAAGGATGTTGTTGAAGCAACCTGCCAGATTAAGGGCTTCA
The DNA here is from genome assembly GCA_045643805.1 of Acutalibacteraceae bacterium. Taxonomy (GTDB): domain Bacteria; phylum Bacillota; class Clostridia; order Oscillospirales; family Acutalibacteraceae; genus UBA6857. The sequence continues at coordinate 28,924 of JAZRFT010000046.1, read as the reverse complement.
GCGGTAACTACCGTTACGATTGCTGTAATGCTGTTAAAACAGCAGGTGAGGAAGTTGCAACAAAGGCTCACAAATTCAGCATTGAAACTGAAAGAAAAGCCGCAACCTGTACCGAACCCGGTTCAGTAACATATAAGTGTTCAACCTGCGTTGAGAGTGCAGGTGTTGTTGCAACAGATGTTCAGACACTTGATATTGACGCAAAGAATCACGCAAGCACCGAAACCACAACTGTTAACAAGAGGGAAGTAACCTGCGAATCAGACGGTTACACAGGTGATGTTTACTACGTATGCTGCTATAATGCAGAAAACAGCGCAGCTGAAAACAAGAAGGCTCTTAAGGAAAAGGGCACTACAGTCAAGGCTAACGGTCAGCACGTTTACGAGGCTGCTGTTTCCGAGTATATGATTAAAGAAATCAAGGAAACCGTGGATGAAAACGGCAAGGTAACCGACAGAGAAATCGTTCTTAAGACAACAGCTCCCGACTATAAGGGAAAGGTTGATGCAAGACACGAGGACGACGGTAAGTGGTACCACGTACAGCTTTGCTCAATCTGTAACGAGGTGAAATATTCAGCCTGCTACACCTACAAGCACACCTACAACTGCGTTGATACAGACATTTGTGAGGTTTGTAAAGGTCTTTGCTCACTCACAGACGAGCATAAGCACGACAACATCGATACAATCGAAAAGGTTGATGCAACTCACACAAGCAACGGTGTGAAGGAATATTACCAGTGCTCCGATTGTGACAAGTTCTTCCTTGACGATGGCGGCAAGAAGGAATTTGACCCCGAAAGCGAAGAGGGTAAGGCTCTTATCACAATCAGCAAGGACACCGTTCCCTGCACATCATGGGAAGAAAAGCCCTATGAAACTGTAGAACCCACCTGCGGTAAGGACGGCTACAAAAAGTACCGTTGTGCAACTGAAGGCTGTACAAAGGTTAAAACCGTGGTTATCGAAGCGACATCAGACAGCCACGAGTGGAGCAGTGACTACAAAGTGGTAAAGGCTCCTACCTGCCATTCAGTAGGCTACGAGGCACTCTACTGTACTGCTTGCGGTACACAGATGCCCAATACAATTGTAACAATTCCTGCAACAGGCGACCATGACTTTGACGCAAACGGAGACGGTAAGGTTAACAGAAATGATGCTGTAATCACACCCGGTGAAAGCTGTAAGCTTCCCGGCAAGCTTACCTACACCTGTCAGAACGAGGGTTGTACAGAAAAGCTTGTTGAAGAAGATACACAGGGCGTAAGCAGTCATAAGTGGCAGGCCGAAGGCGAAGGCTGGGAGGTAGTCGGCGGTGACTGTGCAAGCGGTGTTACCTACAAGAGAACATGTACTGTTTGCGGTGAATCCGAGCAGAAGATTGAAAACACCAACGAGCACGCTTTCGAAATCAAGAAGATTGTTTATCCCACAGCTGAAGCAGACGGTTATGTGATTTACTACTGTGTAAACTGTAACTATCAGACAGAGCCCGAGATTCTTGAATTTGAAGGCTCATTGGACGAGGACGAAAAGCACAACATCAATCCCAATGTATACACAGTTGTTAAGGAAGCAACCTGCGAAAACGCTGAAATCAGAGAATATATCTGTCTTGGCTGCGGTGAAGCAGTAAGACGTTATGTAGGCACTCCCACCGAGCACAAATGGGTGGCTCAGACTTCAGAAATTGCAACCTGTGACAGACCCGGCCACAGTGAGTATCTCAGATGCTTCTACTGTCTTGCTGAAAAGGATAAGGAAATCTATCCTTCAAAGGGTCATGCGGATAACGACGGTGACGGCAGATGTGACAACTGTAACGGTGTGTTCTACAACGGCGACAGCGCTGAAAAGGTTTGCAGCTGTATGTGTCACAAGACAGGTATTATGGGCTTCTTCTACAAGATTATCAAAATTTTCTGGAAGATATTCGGCATAAACAAGTCCTGCGCTTGCGGTAACGTTCACTTTTAAATAATCAACATAAAAAGCCCCTTGTTAAGAGGGGCTTTTTTTTACTTTTACTGTTGACGGATAGGTTAAAAAATGGTATTATTATGCTGTAGATTTGTAATTTGTTCAGGAGGTATTGAGAATGAAGCTTACAACTAAAAAAATACTTTCAATAATTCTTGCTACTCTTATGCTGTTTTCAGTTATGGGTGTACCTGCTTCTGCGGCAGAGGAAACAAATAAATGTACCCATACCCTCAATGAAGCAGACTGGGTAGTTGTTAAGGAGCCCACTTGTCATTCAAGCGGTATCAAGCGCCAGTGGTGTAAGGACTGCGTTGAGTATGTTGAAGAAACCATTGACAGTGATCCTACAAAGCACGTACCCGGCTTATGGGAGGAGATTGTTCCTCATACCTGTACCCAGGAGGGCCGTGAGGTAATTTACTGTTACTATAAATGTACACAGCAGGTTAACGGTGTTAATATGCTCATCGAGCTTGAATCACGTACAGTTCCTGCTCATGACTTTTCCGTAATTTACGGTCAAGATCCCGACTGTATGAACGGCGGCTATCATGTATCAATGTGCGAAACCTGTGGGGAAATGAAGTACGAGGAGTTTGAGGCTGACAAGGACGCTCACAAGCTTGGTGAATGGCAGATTACAACAGAGGCTACCTGTGTAGAAAAGAGCGGTGTGAGAACAAGATACTGTCTTAACTACGACTCAAAGGGTATTGTACGTTGCGGCTATGCCGAAACCGAAGCCTATACCGACCTCGACAATCATAAGGATATTACCTGGTTTGAGGAGGACTCAGTTCGTCCCACCTGTGAAAAAAACGGTTACACTCCCGGTGTATGTAACAACGAAAAATGTAAGGCAGAGGTAAGAAAGATTATTCCCAGACATAGCGATGCGGAATCTAAAGAGCTTTATAAGATAGAATCAACTTGTCACACTCATGGTGTTTCACGCAGAAGATGTCTTGGTACAGTAGTTGACGGCGTAAGAATTCCCTGCGGTCTTGAATATGATGTTGAGCTTCCTCTCGAGCCCGATAAGCATGTTTACACTGATTGGAGAATTACAAAGGAGCCCGGTTGCATTCCCGGTGAAAGAACAAAGTCCTGTATTTATGAATACACCGTAACTGTTAAAGAAAAGCTTCCTGCTACAGGTGAGCATAAGTTCGGTGAATGGACAACCCTTGAGGAGGGCACCTGCTCACTTACCGGCTTAAGAGAAAAGGTTTGTACCATTTGTAACGGTGATGCTGAAGGCGGCAGAGTAACCGAGGTTACTTCCGTTAAGCACGACTTTGCTCACTGGGTAACAACTGTAAATATGAGCTGTGATGAAACATTTCTTCAGCAGGGTGAAAAGGTTGCTTACTGTAACAACTGTACATACTCAAAAACCTTTATTGTTCCTGCAACACACAGCTACGGTGCTTGGATTGTTACCGTAAAGCCCGACTGTAAGAACAACAAGGAAGGTCAGAAGCAGAGAACCTGTTCAAGCTGCGGCAAGGTGGAAACCGAAGCAATTCCCGTTGAGCATAGCTTCACAGAATGGGCAGTTGCAGATAAGCCTCTTTGTAACGGAAATAAAACAGGTATGTATGTAAGAATGTGCAAAACCTGCGGCAAAACCGAGCAGAAGGGTATTGCATCAGCACATGAGTTCAGCGAATGGGAAATTATAAAGCAGCCCGTATGCGGCAAAAAAGAAGAAGAAACAGTTGTAGGTGAAAGAATAAAGACCTGTAAGTTCTGCGGACTTGAAGTAAGCGAAAGCTACACAGTAGATCACGTTTTCGGTGAAATGACTGTTGTAGAGGAAATGGATTGTACTAACGGTAAGAAAGGCGTCGGCAAGATGACCTGCTACACCTGCGGTTTTGAAAAGACTGTTGAAATTCCTCTTCACACCTACGGCAACTGGTATTCAGCAGACGGAGCATCAATATGTTATGTTCAGGACGCAGAGAATGTAATCACACTTACACACAAGTGTACAAAGTGCGGTGATGAAGCAACTGCAAGCAGAGACAGTCTTGAAAACAAGCTTCATCCCAACCTCAAGGCGATTGAATATGTAGCCGGATGTACAACATCAGGCTACACAATGGAGTTCTGTCCCGATTGCGGTTACTCAAAGCGTACCAGCGATATTGAGCCTGCAAAGGGTCACAACCTTGATAAGGATTGGACAACAAAGCTTCAGGCAACCTGCAACACACCCGGCTCAAGATACAAGGCTTGTTCAGAATGTGACTACCTTGAATTCCAGGCTCTTTCAAGAATAGAGCATACACTTATCCGTATTGAGGAGGGCATTGAGCCTACCTGCACACAGGAAGGTCTTTCAGGTAAGAGCTACTGTGCCGTATGCTTAGAGGTATTCGAAAGCAAGGTTATTCCTGCTACCGGTCACAAGTTTGCCGAAGGCAGTGAAATCTGTTCTAAATGCTATGCCTACAGTGATTCACCTGATCAGTCATGTGCTTGCGCTTGTCACAGCACATCAGGTATGGAAAAGATTATTTTTGAAATCATATGCAAAATTTACAGCTTCTTCGGTGTAAATCAGTACTGCAAATGCGGTCAGATGCACTATGAGGAAATCGGCTTGTTCGGAAAGCTTTTCGGAACAGCAGGAAAATAACAACAAAAAGCACCGCTGAAGGGGACACTCCGTAAGGAAGTTGTCCCCTTCGGCTTTTGTAATCAGCCAAAAAGATTGAATTGTAGGTATAAATCAATCTATACGGAGGATTACATAATGTCAAATATAATTGAAGAATTATTTTACGGAAACCTTGAACCGCAAGAGCTTACCACAGAACTCACACCAAGACTTAAAAAGAAATTAAGAGAACTTGTAAAGAAAGAGGAGGAACTGACCTCAAAGCTTTCTAAAGAAGAAAAAGAACTGTTTTCAAACTATACTTGTGCTTACAATGAATTTTCAAGTATAAGTAATTCTGACAGTTTCATTTCAGGGTTTAGATTCGGTGCAAGATTTACATACGATACTTTTGTTGTGAATTCAAAAGGAGGTATGTAAAATGAGCGAGAAAACAAAAATAACTTATCGCCAAGTAAATGGCTATCTCATTCCTAACATTATCTTGCCGCCTGAACAAGCGAATATCACTGTAGGCAAATGGGGTGAGCGAGTGCCGGTGGCACTCAAACAAGGCGAACCGACCGAGCCGGCAGGCGAGACATGATGCACAAGAACTATCTTGAACATAACAAGAGCGGTCTATTTATGCTGATGGTAACCAAATGCACACTTTGGCCTTATCTTGCAGATATTGACCGTCAGGCAAATGAAACGTACGACCTTCTGATTGCACAGATGAAAAAGGCGGAAGGCGTTACAGAAGAACTTAAAGAGCAAGACCAACTTGAGTGGATACAGAGAATGAGCAACATTCAGCAAAGGGCACAAGAGATAGTTTGTAACGAGTTAATTTACACTTGACAAAACAATTAAGAGCAGAGATTTGACTCTCTGCTCTTTTTCTTATTCCGCCTTGAAATTATACACAGGTTTAATAACCCTAACAATATCTGCCGTAGGAGTAATGTTGTTAACTATATCGTCCATATTCTTATACGCCATAGGGCTTTCGTCAAGGGTTCTGTCACTGATACAAGTGCTGAAAATGCCTTCCATGCTCTTCTGAAACTCTTCAACTGTAAACTTATCCTTTGCGGTATGTCTACTGAAAAGTCTGCCTGCACCGTGAGGAGCCGAACAGTTCCAATCTTCATTACCCTTACCGACACAAATAAGGCTTCCGTCACGCATATTGATAGGGATAAGAAGCTTTTCGCCGTTCTTAGCAGATACTGCACCCTTACGGATTATGTTTGAATCCATATCAATATAATTGTGTACAGTCTCAAAATGCTCAAAATCCTCTACCTCTTTGCCGAAAAGATTGTTAAGTATAAGCTTAGCCATCATAAAACGGTTAAGGTGAGCAAACTGCTGACAGAACTGCATATCGTGAAGATACATATCACGGTATTTGCCCTCAAGGTAGCAAAGCTCTTCAGGAACTTCTGTAACCTTTAACTGAAAGGCTTTCTTCATTTCCTTTAAGGTTGATTCTATTTCTTTTCTTCTGCCCTGAGCCTTGTATTCGGTAATTACTCTGTCACGCTCTGCCCAGTATTCCTCAATACCACGGTGAATCTCAATAGCCATTTTCTGATAAATATCAGCAACCTGCTTTCCTAAATTACGGCTGCCTGAGTGAATAACAAGGTATCTTCTTCCCTCGTCGTCAACATCAATCTCAATGAAATGATTACCGCCACCAAGTGAGCCTACGCTTCTCTCAAGTCTTTTGGCATCCTTAAGCTCTCTGTAGCAATGAAGATTTTGTATTTCGGGCAAACGGATAAGTCTGCCTGGCTGAACATCCTTGCCTGAAGGGATTTTCTCTCTTATGATGTGGTCAAGATTTTCAAAATCCACATCATTAAAGCCAAGGTCAACTGTAAGCATACCGCAACCGATATCAACGCCGACAATATTAGGAATAACCCTTGCACCAAGGTCAGCCGTAAAGCCGATTACACATCCTGCACCTGCGTGAACGTCAGGCATAATGCGAATCTTACAACCATCTGCAAAACTCTGGTCGCAGAGTGTTTTAATCTGCTCCTTGGCAGTATCTTCAACTGTATCAATAAAAACCTTTGCAGTACAAAACTTTCCGCTGATTTCTAACATAGTTATCTTCCTTTCTATGATTTTAATTTTAGTTTATTTCTCAGATTTTGCAAATATATTTTAACTCTTGATTGTTGTATTACAGGTTTATAAAAAAAGAAACTCATTATAACATTTTCTTTCAAAGATAAATAATTTCAGATACTCAAGGTATTCATCTTTATTTATGTAGCCTTCTTCTGCATCTTCGTAAAATTCATCAAAAATTGTCATTGTAAACCAAGGTTCTGTTCGCTCCTCATTTAAATCTGAAAGCTGTACTATTCGATACATCAGTTTCACCAAAGCTTCAACAGATGTTTCACCATCAAGATATTTATTCTGAAGAAAGCTGAATATGCTGTCAATAATGACATCATAATCAACTTTTTCTTTCTTCTGCCGTATGTATGCTTCTAAAACAGACAACATTTGTTTTTCATTATATCCGCAGAAGGCAAGGTCAATAATCACTTCTTCGTAGGAAGTCTGTTCATTCAGAGTATTTTCAATGTATTCAAACAGTTCATCGCTGTATCCGCATATAAGCATAATTTTAAAATAAAATGCCTGTTCTACTGTCATGGAACTTACCACCTCTTTCATCTTACAGTTATATTTTACCAAGTAATCTTTGATTTTTCACGGAAAAAAAGTTGCGAGAATGAGATAATTCATCAGACTCGCAACTCAAATTTACATATAGCAGTACCGAAAAAGGTTATGCACCTTTACTCAGTAGTATTTCAGCAAGCTGTGTAAGAACATCGCCTTTACCGCTGATTTCGATATTACCAACATTTTCACAGATACGCTCAAGGAATTCAAGCTCCTTAAGCTTATAAAGAGTTTTGTTTTCATCCATAAGCTTTGCAGTGTTAAGAAGCGACCTTGTTGAGGCAACCTCTTCACGGCGTGTGATAACATTAGCCTGTGCTTTCTTTTCTGCAATCAGAACTGTATTCATAATATCACGGATTTCACCGGGAAGGATAATATCCTTAACACCAGCATCCTTGAATTCAACAAACAACTCTTTTTCTTTTGATTTAAGCTTTTCAAAAACAAAGGCAGTCATCTGTTCTTTGTTTTCAAGAATTTCATCAAATTTATGCTTACTCACATATTCACGAAGTGCAAGCTGGCAAGTTATATGTATCTGTTCAATATAGTCGTCGATTTCTGTGTGGATTTTTATGTAGTCTGTAACCTTATAGTTGCAAACAAAGTTTATTCTGAGAGCAACCTTGTCGTGTGTCAGAATTTCCTGACCGGTAATATTCATCTGTGTAAGACGGGTGTCAATAAACCTCACACCAATATCCACAGAGTTTTTCCAGAAGTAGTAAACACCGGGGTCAAGAATCTTCTCAAACTTATTGTTAAAATAAAGAAGAGCCTTGTGATCCTGAACAACATTGATTCTTACATAATATTTTATCGGGATATTAGAGAATATGTAATCAGGGATTTCTTTATCAACATAAGGTGAAGAAATATCTGCTATTTTGAATTCATGGCTATTTTCTGTTTTCCAAAAGGCGTATTTACCCTGAGGCAGAACATCCGTAAATTTTCCGTCAATGAAGTGCAGTGCAAGCTGCTCATCTTTAACTTCAACTACAGATACAGCTTCTTTGATTTTCTCATCTTTAAGAAGTGTTTCAAGTGAAGCTCTTTCAGAAACAATTGCATCTTTAATATCGAGAATATCAAACTTGCTGTCACCAAAAATATGATACTTACCTGCGTCAAGCATTTTTGAATATCTGCCGTTCTTAAAAAGCAAGCCTTTTTGATTTTCGTTAATAACTATCTTTTTCATAATATGTAATACCCTCCTAAGGTTAAAATTTCGTTACAGTCACTCATACAAATCAAACGGCCGAATACTTAAGTAAAGTAACGATCCAAGCGGAAAGATTACTTTTGGCTTGAATGTCATCATTACGGTATCTGTTTCCGGGCAAGGCACGAAATGTACTGCCAATACAGAACAAATCCGTATTTGGCGGAGCAACTGTTGGTTAAAAAACGTTCTCGCACACATAAAGTGTACCGTTTTCTCTTTTGCCGGTTACGGCTTACCAAACCACTGGCGATACGTTATAATTACGTACGGCGGGATTCGAACCCGCGTAAAGGGTGGATTAAAAATCCACAAAGAGGATTTGAACCTCATCGACCGTGAGTTTTACAGACTCTCTCGATTGCCAAGCGCAAAGTTCTTCAGGCATACACTTTGGAAAATCCTCGTGCACCGAAGTGAGTTCAAACACTATCCGAAGCAACTTTACAACCATATTCTACCAATCAGAAACTGTTTTTTCACGGAAAAAAAGTTGCGAACTTGACGAAAATCAAGCTCACAACTCTTTATCTTGAATATTTTTTTGTCTTTTCAGGCGTTCTATGATAAGATTTCTGAAATTCTGCGGTTCGGTTACTTCAACAAAAGGCCCGAATGATAAAACTCTGATAACAAGCTCTGTTTCATCGGAAGAGTCATAGAAAATCTTTATGCGATATCTTTCATCACCGATTTTTTCAGCCTCTTTTTTAAAGTGTGCAAAATGAAGCATTACTCTTTCGAGAGCGTTTCTGTGGTCAAGAAGCTCCAAAGTTATGTGTTCTGTACTTTCAAGCACCTCTCGTGTGTTATCGGCAAAAGCATCACCGATAATGGTTACACTTTCTATTCCGTCAAGTCTTAACATCGGTCCGTTTCTGCAAGAGCGGATAAGAACTCTGAATTTATCATCCTTTTCGGAATACTCCATTTTATAAGGATCACCTACAAAAATGCGGAACGTTCCCTTTGCTCCGTGATAACCGATTTTCACTTTCTTTTTGTTTTTCAAGGCGTACATAAGTGTGCGAAAAACATTTATGTAATTTTCATTTTCAAAATCATCACCGTCATTATATTTGTCAAAAACAGTATAGTCATCAGATATGAAAAGAGGCTCCACATCATCAAGAAAGCTGAAATCCGCATCAAAAAGCTTAACTCTCGGGTCAAGGTTTATTGCCTTCAACCAACGCTTTTGCAAATCGGTCAAAGGCATAGACGGCTCATTTTTTATCGGTGTGGATAAATCTTTTTTCAGCAATTGCCATTTTTCGTCTTTGAGTGATGGTATTACGGTAAGAAAGCTTTCCGAAAAGGCTTTTTCAGTAACGATTTTCTGAATTTCCTTTTCTGTAAGCTCTCCCTTAACAGCCTGACGGAGGATTCCCGCAACGGCATTATAGTAACAGCCGTAAATCTCATGAAAGAGCATTATTCCTCACCTCCCAAACCATAAAGACGGTACATATCCTGCAAGTCCATATTGAATCGGTTTTCGTAAAGCTTATTGGAGTATTCTATGTTTTCAATTCTGCCTATAAAGGTACGAATCCAGGGATTGAGCTCACTTGAATCGTAAACATCAGCAGAGAAACGGCAGGTATGCTCGTCAATTCGTTCTACTGTACCGCAACGTTTTTCTCTTAAAAGTCTGCGATAAATATATTCTTCATCCTTGCCTATATGTACAGTAAATTCAATATGTTCAAGGGGACGTCTTTCATCACATACAACGCCCCACATATTTTTCTGCATCAGAGAGAATTTTTCTCTTCTTTCGTCAAAGTCACTGTAAACCTCACCAATATTTATATCACTGAGATAGTCAAGACGATAAACCTTGTAATACTTGTAGGTTATTGAATAGGAGGCAAGGTATCGTCTGCCGTTCTGTACACTTATAAGCACCTTCAACGGCACTATTTCTTCTATGCGGTCATTTTGTGTACGGCGTGAGGTGTTGGTTACAGTAAAAGTTCTCTTCTGTGAAATCGCATCAAAAACCTTATACAGAATCTCACTTTCAAGAGCGTGGGTTATGTAATGATGCTTGAAGGAAAAGCAATCCTCACTGTAAGGGAATTTATCAAGCAGAAAGCTTCCTACAATACCGCAAAGTCCCGCCTCACTGAAAAAAGATATAACATCACAAAGCTCAGATATATCGGCATCTGAACATCTTGAATATAAAACCTTCTTACCTTCCTTACGACACTGTACAAGTCCAAGTTCTGCGTATTCCTTAAGCTTTTTTCGGACGGTTGATTCATCGAATACCATCGGCTCGTTAAAATTGGAAAGGTATTCTCTGTCAATTTTATCTGTTATTTCTGAAAGAGACAGAGTAACCTCAGGTGAATACAAAATATCAAAAAGAATAAAATGCAGAGTAATATCACCGTCGGTAAAGCTTTTGGACTTAAGCACACTGTAAAGGGGATTATGTGAAACCGAACGGCTGTCTATAGAAAGAAAAACATTTTTGCCCTTTTCACTTTGACGGAAGCCCATATATTCACCGAGATAGCTTTCTATTCTGCGGCGCTCATTGTCATAAGAACGGGCACTCTTTTTGTCGTACTCTTCTCTGCTTTTGAAGCCGTAAACATAAAACTCTCTCATATAGTCACGGATTCGCTCAAAGTTTTTGATAAGCTCTGTGTATGCCATTGGTTTCACCTCCTTTGTTGTGTTTATTATATCATAAATTAAGAATTCTTCAATATTGAAAAACAAAGAAATTGTTATGTTACTTTTTTCAATTTCTCAAATTGTATAATAATAGAGTTATTTGAATATTAAACCTTGAAGTGTAATTAATGTTTAGTTAAAACCAAATCATACAGAAAAGCACGACTTACAGAGCATAGGTCGTGCTTAGCTTTTAGGGTATTAAAAATACCTTTTATTAGTTAGTTTTCTTGTACAATACATTGGGTCATTACGACAAAATCTATCGAATACAAAGCAAAATTCAAAAAAATCATACAATATGTTGTAGTTGATAGCGGTTGGTTTTGGCTTATATGGTATGAAAATTTATACTTGTTGGTTATTCTTTTAATGTAATAAAAAGATTAACATATTTAAAATAGATAATAAATGATTATGCATTACTTGTCACTATTGTATTTGTTGTGAAACAATTAATCTTCAACTACTTTTGCGCTTATATTTCCAGGATATACAATCATACCTACATTTTCAAATTCAACTTCTTTATCAAGAAAGTTTTTGCGAGAATTAGTAAAATCGAGCGAAAAGTTGTCTATTGAAAATTCTATTGCATAAAACATAGTGGAATCTTTTTTATCTGTTGCCAATGCTGTGAAGTTTGCACTAAAATGAGGAAGGCTAATAGTTTTTGCACTCAAAGCGAAACCATTCGATGTTTTAATCCAAGGTGATTGATCTTTTGTTAACAGTTCTTCGTACTCTTGTTTTAAAAGTAATGAATCAATCGTTAGTTTCTGATTGTCACGTGTTACTTTTCCTGTTGAGATAAGTTGCGACAGTTTGTTTTTTGAAAATGTATCAAAAGAAATGTAAACATCTTGTATAGTACTTTCGTTTGTTTTTGTTAGGCGAATTTCACTTATTACATCACGGATATTGGTTAAATTTAATTCTGATATTGTCATATAAGATACTCCTTTTTTATTTGTTGATATCAATACTATAGTTTTCAATCTTTTCTTTCAAAATGGTTCTATCCCATAGAATAACTTTGTTTGCTCGTGCTAACTGCTGAGCAGACTTGGTGAAACAATTGTTTGTTATCACAAGAAGTTTATCAAGATTGTAAAATTGTTTCCCAGCAACAACTTCTTGAATAGCAGAATTACCTACAGCGTTTGCATAACATTTACATTGAATGCCATATTTTACTCCGTGTTTTTCAGCAATAACATCTACACCTTGGTCACCTGATCCTTTTGTTGTATTTGCTGAATAACCCATTTTTATGAATAATTTTGCTATAAACTCCTCAAACTCTAGACCTGTCATTAGATCAATATCATCTATTGTTATTGCTGATTCTGTTTTTGGGGCAATATTTTTGAATAACAAAGATTCAAATGTTTCATCTTGTTTATCTTTTTGGTATGTATTGATGTAAGAATTAATGTCGTCTACCATTTTCTGAGTAGGATAAACTATATGTAACTTTCCGTTTAAAGCATTAGCTATGTAATAGTAAAACGCTGTAATCACTTCATCATCAGCTTTATTTAGAACATTTCTGTTTAAGCATTGCTCCGTATATTCTTTTATAGATTGTTTACCAAGAGACATTCCACCACAAAGTTTTAACCATTTTTTTGTATAATAGGAAACCACTGCTCTATTAATGACTATAATGAATACCTCATTAGAAATATCTTTGTTAATGTTATATCGTTTTTCAAATATTAATCTTAATTGTTCAAAATCTTTTATTATATCTGATGTTGGTCGTTCGTTAATTTTTTCGTCGCTTACATTAAACTTGAAAAAGCTTCTAGTTTTATTTAATAGGTGTTTTTTAATGATGATGTAATTTGAAATATTATCAAACCAATAAGTTGGTTTTAACAACATGAAATTCTCAATAGCTTGTTGTAGTTCGTCACTGAAAACTCTATTGGATTCATATAAAACTTTAGCATTATATAACATTTTTTTATTGTTATAAGCATCCGTATTATAAAATTCTTCTCTCAAATATTTATACTGTTCAATATATGAATCATAATGTTTGGAGGATTTATATTCTATAAGCTTATTTAATGCTCCTATAAGTTCGGCTATATTTTGTGACTTTGTAGATGTTTCGTATTTTGAAACAGAAATTTGCTTCGGCTTTACCGTATTTGTTATAGGTTTTGTTGCTTTTTCAGCAAAAATATTTGAGGTTTCTTTTTCTTCTTTTATCTTTTGTGTTAATGGGGATAATACATTAACTACTCCACTTAGTTTGTTTATTTTTTGCTCTGTTTGTATCTTTTCAACCGAAATGTTTACAGTATCTATTATGTAATGGATGTCATTATATAAACCACTCTGCAATAGATAAGCGTTTATATAAGCTGTGTTTATGTTATTTGTGGGATTATATAATTCAAAGTAACTTCTTACAATATCTTCAATTGGATAATCTTTAAATACAGATACATCTATTTCGTTTTTGTAAAACATACAATTCTTAGATAGATTTTCAATTAAACATTCATTAAAAAGACAGTAAATCAATATATCTGTATCTTTAATAGACGAGTATTTCAAGTCGATAATTCTCTTGAACTCTTGGTAAGATGTTAAATTGAAAGAAAGACTTTTAGAGTTGTCTGTTTTTCCAGAGATGAGTTTTCCTTTTGAAAAATCTACATCTATTAATCCGGCACACAAGAGAACCCTCAAGAAAGCATCATAAAAATTGGAATCACTAAATATGAAGTTTTCTATACTATAACCGAATATGCCATGAAATTCATTTAATACATACTGCAGGGTTTCGTTGTTATTAATTTCGCTTTTAGCCAACATTTTATACTCTGGTATTTTTAGTTTGAACTTTTCGTTTTTCTCAGAAATAGTTTTATCAATTTGCATTTGTTTCTGATTTTTCTCTTGTAATACTTTATCTTTTTTCATTTTTTCCTCGAAAACGAAAGCTATTACACAAATGATAGGAAAAACAAATAATAAAAAAAACAAAAACATAATACAACCCTCCTAGAAACTAAACAACAAATTTTCGCAGTTGATCTTATTAAATGCATTATATAACAGTCGGAAGAATTTATCAATGAATATCTAATAAATAGTATCAGTCTTATTGCTTAAGTCCCCATATTCGGTCTCAATCATTCTCAAAAATTAAAAATCACTTATAGATATATAATGTAAGAAAAATTAAAAAGTAACAAAACTTTTTTGTGTAGCACATCCTGTTTCCGTTATCAAGAGCCGTTACACTTCTTCTCTTGACAACAAAAACATTCTGCGCTCTGTTGGAATTACGAGGGTGATACCCTCACCATATAACCGTTAAGGTTATCAAAAATATTTTTCAAAGAAGAATGTAATAATTCAATAACAATCAGAAGAAATTTATTTCTTCTTGGCGGCAGGTTGCGAAGCAAAAAAATATTTTAATCCTTCGACAAATTCCGCATTGACAAATTTTTCCTGTTGATGTACAATAGCCCCGTCTTTAAAAGACAACAACTTTACATAACTCTCCGGTGAAATAAGTTTCTGTTCTTACGGATAAAAAGAGAAACAGAAGTGGCTTTAATTCAAAGCCGTTACATATTTTTGGTTTAAAAATAGAATATGAGCGCGGAAAGAAATTTTCTTCCACGCTCGTTTCTGTTGCCCAAAGTATGTAGCGGCTTTTTTGTTTTGCAATTTTTTATGTGGCTGGTTGTAAATATTTAAAAAACAATTTGATTTTTGGGTGTCCATTTTGCCTCTCCCAGTCCTAATAGGTGAGGAATTGTTTTCGCATCAAAACAAAAAGCTCAAAACATTTTTGAAAGGAGTCAGAAAAAGTTCAGAACAACAAACCCAACCAACTACAATTATCAGAATACAAAGAATGCGGTTTTAGGTGGCATCGGTATCAACAAGCACTGAATTCGGGTACTCATAATTCGTGCTTTGCTTCAACTCAAATGCAATGGCATTAGTATCAGCAAGCACTGAATTTGCACGGGCACATTTACTTGTTGCGACCACTTTGCTATGGCACGTGTCTTAACAAGCAATGGATTTGTACGGTCAAATTCGCTTGTTTCTACTTAAATGCCGTGGCATTAGTATCAACAAGCAATGAATTTGAATATCCAAATTCGCTTGTTAGGGAGTTACCCCTAAAACCCCGACAGAAAAAAATAAAAAAAGAAAGGAGACAAAAAGATGAGTGAAGCTATGTATAAGATTAAAGATTTAAGTGAAGACGAATTCATTTTCATCACAGCGTTTATGAAAGAAATTAAAAATTTAATTTCAAGAATCTCTGCGATGACACAAGAGGAACGATTAGCTTGGTACGAAAAGTTTCAGTACCCTCGTCCGATAAATTTTGAAATGAAAATTGACGGAACAGTTTATTCGGTTAACGGTCACTTCAATGAGAAATCAAGTGAACCTTTGGTCAGAAAAATTGAAAGAATAATTTTAAAAGAAGAACAGTAAAAAACTAAAATATCACACTTTAAAGTGTTGAAGTTAGACGAAAGTTATGTTATACTATAGATGTCCTACAATTCAAATCATAACGGCTGTGGAAAGGAGTATAATGCGTAAACAGTCAGAAAAAATTACCGCCCTTTATTGCCGACTGTCAAGAGACGATGAACAGGAAGGCTTGTCGGGCAGTATAAAAAATCAACAGGCGATACTTGAAAAGTATGCCAAAGAAAACGGTTTTAAAAACACAAGAATGTTCATTGATGACGGATGGTCAGGTGTAACTTTCACAAGACCTGCCTTCACAAAAATAATGGAGCTTGGCGAGCAAGGAAAAATTTCTACGCTCATTGTTAAAGATCATTCCCGTCTTGGAAGAAACAGACTTGTTGTTGGTCAGTTACTTGAAGAGGAGTTTGACCGAATGGGTATTAGGTACATTGCCATAATGGATAATATTGATACAGCAAAGGGTATAAGTGACATTGTCCCGATGCAAGATTTGTTTAACGAGTGGCACGCAAAGAACACAAGTCAGAAGGTAAGAAATGTTTTTAAAAGCAAGGGAATGTCAGGCGTACCTCTTACAACTAATCCGCCTTTCGGTTATATGAAAAATCCCGAGAACACAAAAGAATGGATTGTTGATGAGCCGGCTGCTAAAGTTGTCAGAAAAATTTTCAATCTCTGCATTGAAGGTTTAGGTCCGTCACAGATTGCAAAGAGATTAAAGGTTGAAGAGATAATGACACCGACAGAATACTGGAACAGCATTGGTCGTTGTTGTTCTAAACCGCCTGCAAGACAATTTCATTGGAGTGCCGATACCGTTGCAAACATTCTATCAAAACAAGAGTACTGCGGTGACACGGTCAATTTCCGTTACACTACAAAATCTTTTAAAAGTAAAAAGAGAATTGAAAAGTCACAAGAAGATTGGAAGATATTTTCCGATACCCATCCTGCTATAATAAGTAGAGAGGATTTTGCTTTAGTACAGGAGCTAAGAGAGCATAGACGAAGACCAACCCGAACAGGAGTGGTCAGCATGTTTTCAGGGATGTTGTACTGCGAAGATTGCGGCAAAAAACTTTATTACTGTACTACCAACAATAAAAAAGTTCAATCGTATTTCGTTTGTTCCTCATTTCGCAAAGACACAGATGTATGTTCTTCACACTACATCCGAGAAAATGTTATCAATGAACTTGTGCTTGAAAGTATGAAAAGAGTTTTGTGGTATGTTCAATGTTATGAAACTCAGTTTGCAAAAGAGCAGATGAACATTCTTGACATAAGGCAGCAGAAAGAATTACTTACCAAACGCAGAGAGCTTGAAAAAGCAAACAGGCGTATTAGTGAAATTGACAACATAATTCAAAAGCTCTATGAAGATAACATAATCGGCAAAGTTTCTGACGAAAGATTTGCAACCTTGTCATTGTCTTTAGAAAGCGAGCAGAAAACCTTAAAGGAAACCATTCCCACAATGGAAGAGTATATCAGCACCGCATCCGTCAAGAAAGAAAACTTACAACAATTCATTGACAAAGCAAAGCGTGTAACAAGACTTAAAGAATTGGCACCTGAAATTGTGCATGAGTTTATTGAAAAAATTGTTGTATCAAAGCCAACCTACATTGACGGGGTAAGACACCAAAACATTGATATCTATTACAAAGGTGTCGGTATCATCAAATTCTTCTCGCCTGAAGAAATGGAAGCTCTTTATCAAAAACACATTAACAGCAAACGACCAAAAGAAAAAACGGCATAGCATAAGCTACACCGTGAAAAAACAATATTAATTTTTACTACAAAGGCCTCCTCGGGGTACCAACTTCCTTATGAAGGGTACCCCGATGCGGTGCTTTTTTTAGTGGAAGACAGGGGACGGTTCTCTGTCTTCTTAATTTTACCACCCGACTACCCTCCACCTTAACGAACCTACTCCTACCCAAGTGGCTGAAACCACCCGAGGGGCGGTCTGCGAATGTCGGACGACGGGTTGTTTTAAGGGGAACGAGTAAAGTAGACCATAACGAACTGTAGAGAAATGACGGGAGAAGCGGACGGACTTGTACAAACTATCCTTAACGCACTTTGTCCGCACCCGAGCAGTGGTGAGCCCGCCAAGTAGTAATGTAAATTTTTCCGTAAGGCAGTAATTCCCCTACAAAGCAAGCGAAGGGAAAATGAACGCA
Source organism: Acutalibacteraceae bacterium (assembly GCA_045643805.1). Lineage (GTDB taxonomy): Bacteria > Bacillota > Clostridia > Oscillospirales > Acutalibacteraceae > UBA6857. The sequence continues at coordinate 10,987 of JAZRFT010000046.1, read as the reverse complement.
ATTCACCTATAAGCAAAGGTGACGTCGGAAAAAATTCCCGCCACTGCGGACGGATGGCACTTTCTAAAAGCGTGTTTTTGCTTACTTTTGCCACAATCGGCAAAAGTAAGTGCCGCCCGCACAGGGCAGTAGGATTTAAAAGTCACAACCTCGGTTTGGTGAAGAAGTATAAAGTCCAAGCCGCCAAATGGGCGGCACTACACCAAGTAAAACAAAAAGGTCACGGATTTTTCTTCCGTGACCTTTATCGCGTATCGTTAATTGTTTAGTATCAAGAGGGCTCTGCCCTCTTGACTTCCGCAAGCTTTTGTAAAAGCTTGACCAAAACTTTACCATTTATATGCTTTTAACTGCCTCATATGCTGACTTTGTAGCATCAGCAATTCTGCCGACCTTCTTGCTGTCGCCAATAACAATCGGGTTGAAGCCGCCAAGCTTAAGCTCCTGCTCAAGGTAGTTAACAGGTCGTGAGCCAAGGGCAAGTACAACGTGGTCAACATTCACACGGGTGTATTCCTCTGTTTTTACGTTTTCCGTTACAATATAGCCGTCGTTGATTTCGCTGAGCTTTTCGCCCACCATAAATACTGTGCCTGCCTTTTCAAGCTTGGGCATAATGTCGTCAACGTGCTGCATCCAGGTGCCGGGGGCAAGCTTCTTTGCCATTTCAACAACGGTCACCTTGTTACCCTTTTCGCAAAGGTAGTGTGCGGTTTCAAGTCCCGTCATACCCGAGCCGATAACTGCAACATTTTTGCCGTTAAGCTCAACCTTGCCTGAAAGAATATCCTCAAAGGTGTAAATTTCACTACTGCATTTTCCTGCAAATTTGGGCTTTACGGGAGTACTACCCGTTGCAAGGATAACAACATCGGGAGCAAGTGCCTTAATATCGGTGGGAGTAACATCCTTGCCTGTGATAAACTTAACTCCCTTGCTCTGACAGGCGGCAACAGCGTCCTGGGTAAACCAATCGGTCTTTGCCTTTTCAGGCGGTGCGGAGGCAAGGTTAATCTGTCCGCCGACCTTGTCATTCTTTTCGTAAAGGTAAACCTCAAAGCCTCTGTCAGCAAGGAGCTCTGCGGCACAAAGTCCTGCAGGGCCTGCACCGATAACAGCCGCCTTTTTCCCGTTACCGTTTTTCGGAAGCTCATCTGCTTCATGTCCCACAAGGGGATTGACGGAGCATTCACCGTGGGAGCCTAAGTAAGCATTGTTCTGCATTGATTCAATACAGTTAAGACAGCAGATGCATCTCTTGATTGTGCCTTCACCGGAAAGAGCCTTGTTCGCCCAATGGGGGTCGGCAATCTGCGGTCTGCCAAGGCACACAAAGTCCTGAACGCCTTCCTGAAGCTGTGCTTCTGCCTGCTCGGGGGAGCGGATAAGGTTTGCGGCAAGCACGGGGATGGAAACGGCTTCCTTGATTGCCTTTGCCATAAACTTTCTCCAGCCCGGCTCAAAGGAAACAGGCTCAAGCCAGTAGTTGAAGGTGTCATAGCCTGCCGAGGAAACGTCGATTGCGTCAACGCCTGCATTTTCGAGAATCTTTGCAATTTTAACGCCTTCTGCAAGGGTGTAGCCCTTACCCTCCTGACCGATGAAGCGGTAGCATTCGTCAGCGGAAAGGCGTACAACAACGGGGAAGTCCTTGCCGCATTGCTCTTTTATACCGTGGATAATGTTGCAGATAAAGCGTGTTCTGTTTTCAAGGGGACCGCCGTATTCGTCGGTGCGCTGATTTGTAACGGGGCTTAAAAACTGCTGAAGCAGATAGCCGTGTGCCGAGTGAAGCTCAACACCGTCACAGCCTGCCTTGAATACTCTCACGGCCGCATCGATGAACTGCTGTTCAAGCTCCTTGATTTCACCCTTGCGAAGACCTCTTACTCTGCCTGCGGCAAAGTAAGCAGGGTCACACTTTGAGGGAGCTACGCTTGAGGGAACAATGTCTCTGTCAAGAAGAAGAGGTCCTGCCTTGGGAGTAAGCTTGTAAAGGAGCTTACCGTAAAGACCGCCCGTAAGCTTTTCAAGCTGAATGCTCAAGGGAACAGTACCTACAAGCAGACCTACATTCTGTCTGCCGGGATGATGAAGCTGAACAAAGAACTTTGCACCGTGGCGCTGAACACGCTGTGCAAGCTCTCTGAGGGGTTCAATGTGGTAATCGTGGCTTGCGGCAAGCTGAGCAAAGGCGGCAGAGCCCGTCTGGTCATTGACACGGGTAATCTCCGTCATAATGAGTCCGCAGCCGCCCTTGGCACGCTCCTCGTAGTAGTTCATCAGCTTTTCCGTAGGCTTGCCGTCAAAGTGACCGAAGCCCATAAGCATCGGAGGGAGGACGATTCTGTTTTTTATTTCGCAAGTGCCGATTTTCATCGGGCTTGACATCATCTCATATTTCATTTAAGTGCACCTTCCTTGTGCTTTTTTACGGTTTCCTTGAATTCGGCAAACTTCCTTTTTTCAAGGAAGAGGTAAGCCGTTTTAACGGGAGGCATAAACTTCATAAGCACCTGTGCAATGTCAAAAAGCTTGCAGGGGCTGACGTTCTTCTTGCCCTTTTCAATGCCCTCGACCATCTTTCTTGCAACGTGGTCAGGCTTCTGAACGGGGAAGGGCTTTTTGAAGGGAAGCTCGTTTGCCGCGGCAAAAAAGCCTGTATCGGTAGCAACGGGATAAAGGCAGGTCAGCTGAACATTATCGGGAATTTCAAGGCGGATGCCCTCCTGGAAGCCGTGCATTGCAAACTTTGAGGCGCTGTAAATTGTGTAACCGGGCATTGCCATTGTGCCGATTGCGGAAACGGTGATTGCAAAAATACCCTTTCTTCCGCCGAGATATTCTACATATTTCTGGTAAGAATAAATGGGGGAGAACACGTTTGTTTCAAACATTCTGGAGACTCTGTCCCAATCGCTGTAGTTAAGCTCTTCGTAATAGGGATAGCCTGCGTTGGCGTAGAAAATATCAATTGAGCCGAGCACCTCAAGTGCCTTTTCAAAGATTTCGTCAACGGCTTCTTTTGAAGAAACGTCCTTCTGAAAAATGATTGTGTTTTCGTCTTCGTAGGCTTCGAGTCTGCCGATGTTTTTGTCAACACAGAGAATCTTATTTCTGCCCTTGAGGAGCTTTAAAACCTCAAGACCGATGCCGTTGTCACAGCCTGTGAGAACTATGTTTTTGCCTGTAATCATATTTATCTCTCCTTAAATAGTTATAGGGTAACATATACGTTTAAATATTAACATATAAGAAAAAATAAATCAACTTTAATTCCTTTGACCTTAAGGCCTCAGGGAGTGAAAAAATGCATTAAAATTCCTAAAAAGCATAACTAAGGGGCATTTTGTGCAATATGCCGATAAACACTTAAAAAATTTGTTGACTTTTCCGATTAAAGCGTCTATAATATAAATGTACTTACATAATAAGGAGGTAAAAAAATGGCAAAGATTGATTTTAACGCCAAAAAAGGTTTTATATGCGATATGGATGGAGTTATCTATCACGGAAACATTATTCTGCCCGGCGTTGCAGAATTCATTAACTGGTTAAACGAAGAAAAAAAGGACTACCTTTTCCTTACAAATAACAGCGGACTTACACCCCGTGAGCTTCAGCAGAAGCTTCACAGAATGGGTCTCGAGGTAGGCGAGGAGCATTTTTACACAAGTGCCCTTGCAACTGCAGAGTTTTTAAAGGAGCAGGCACCCGGCTGCAGCGTTTACGCTTTGGGTGAAGCAGGACTTCTCAATGCTCTTTACGAGGCAGGCTGTACAATGAATGACGTCAACCCCGACTATGTTGTTATAGGTGAAGGCAGAACCTACACCCTTGACACGCTGACCAAGGCAACCAACCTTGTTCTCGGCGGTGCAAAGCTCATCGGTGCAAACTCTGACGTTTCGGGCCCCATTGAGCACGGTATTGCACCTGCCTGCCGTGCACTTGTTGCTCCCATTGAAATGGCAACGGGCGCTGAGGCTTACTTCTGCGGCAAGCCCAACCCTCTTATGATGAGAACGGGTCTTAAGCTTTTAGGCTGTCACTCTGCTGATGCTGTTATCATCGGTGACAGAATGGATACGGACATTGTATCGGGCCTTGAAACGGGTGTTTCAACGGTGCTCGTGCTTTCGGGTGTATCTACGCTTGAAACGGTGAAGACTTATGCTTACCGCCCCACGATGATACTTGACGGGGTAGGGGAGATTGTAAGGTTAGCGAGAGGCTGATAGCTGAGTTGGTGTCAGAGTAGTCAGTAGCCAGTAGCCAGTAGTCAGGGAACGCCTGACGGCGTTTATGATTACGGTTACATTATAATAAACAATACAAAAAGCAGGTGTTTTTAACACCCGCTTTTTTGTTTAATATCCTTTTTTGTCGCGAAGCGACAATCCTGACTACTGGCTACTGACTACTGACTACTATCAATGCTTTCCACACCCGTGCTCACCGCAGGTATGACCTTCGCCGTGCTCGTGGTCGTGGTGGTTGCAACGTACGTCGGGGTTATACTTAAGGCTGTTTGAAATGTAAGCCACAACCGCACCGTCGGCACTGCCCGTTACGCCGCCGAAAAATTTAATGCCTGCCTCGGTGAGTGCATTTTGTGCACCGCCGCCGATACCGCCGCAGATAAGCACATCAACGCCGTTATCCTTAAGGAAGCCTGCAAGGGCACCGTGACCGCTGCCGTTTGTGTCAACAACCCTTGCTGAAACAACGGTGTCCTCGTTCACCTCGTAAATTTTAAACTGACTTGTGTGACCGAAGTGCTGAAAAACACTGCCTGCCTGATAAGTAACTGCAATTTTCATTTTAATATCTCCTTTATGAAATTGTATTTTAAATTTATATTGTAGCGTCGCCGCGTCGGCGACCGGCCCTCTCAGTCAAAATCGAAGATTTTGACAGCTCTCCCAAGGGGAGAGCCAAGAACAGTAGTTTATAGATGCGCTTGCCTCTCCCTTCGGGAGAGGTGGCAGACCGTAAGGTCTGACGGAGAGGGTAATCCTAATTCCGAACTCCGAATTCACGAAGTGTTCTCACCGTCTGTGCAACGGGGAGTCCCACAACGGAAAAGTAGTCGCCCTCAATTCCCTTGACAAGCACACAGCCCTTGCCCTGAATGCCGTAAGAGCCTGCCTTGTCATCACATTCGCCTGTGGCAACGTAAGAATCAATAAGCTCGCCTTCAAGCTCATAAAACTCAACCTTAACCGTGTTCACAAAGGACACGGTTTTTTCCTTGTCCGTAATGCACACGCCCGTGTGAACATTGTGCTTCTTGCCTGAAAGGAGGGTGAGCATCTCCTTTGCCTCGTTACGGTCTTTCGGCTTGCCGAGGATAACCCCGCCGTATTCAACAACGGTGTCACAGCCGAGGACAACGGCATCGGTGTTCTCATTAAAAACGCTTTTTGCCTTAAGCTCTGCAAGGCTTTTCACAAGCTCCTCGGGGGTGGGAGCGGTAACAGCACTTTCGTCAGCGTCGGAGGGGATAACCTCAAAGCTTAAGCCTACGTTTTCGAGAAGCTCCTTCCTCCTCGGTGAAGCGGAGGCAACAATAAATCTTTTCATCAGAATTTACCTTCCTTAACAAGGTTATCTATCTTAAGCACAAGTGCAACGGTTTTTGAGTCGGAAATCTCACCGTCCATTACCATTTTAACGGCATCCTCAAGGGGGATTTTTTCAACAGCAAGGAACTCGCCCTCGTCAAGGTGCTGACTTGTGCTTTTAAGTCCCTTTGCGGCAAAAAGATGGATGATTTCACTGCAATAGGCAACGGTGGGGTAAACCGTACCCATCGGAATTACCTCGTCAGCAACAACACCGCACTCCTCCTCAAGCTCGCGTATGCCTGCCTTGAGGGGATCCTCACCCCTTTCAAGCTTGCCTGCAGGAAGCTCGAGAAGTACTTTTTTATATGGGTAACGGTACTGCCTTACAAAGTAAAGCTCCTTGTTCTCTGTCATAGCGGCAACACAGACACCGCCGCTGTGCTCAACAATTTCCCTTGTTGCCTTCGTGCCGTCAGGAAGCTCAACGTCATCAACGTGCAGGGTGATGATTCTGCCCTCGTAGATTATATTTTCTTTAAGTGTTTTTTCTTCGAAATTCATATGAATTCTCCTTGTCATAAGTCAGGACTTTGACTAATATACATCTCTTAAAAGGAGAAGTGATACATAATGGAATATACAGTAAAGCCCACTACATTTGATTATAGCACAAACTTGAAAATATTTGAAGAGCTTTTGACGGAATTTTCTTTTTTAAAGCCGTCGGTTGCAGGTCGGACAGCCCTCGGAAGGGGGATTTTTTCCCTTTCATTGGGAAATGAAAAAAACTCGGTTATCCTTGCGGGCGGCTTTCACGGAAGCGAATGGCTGACAAGCCTTGCACTTTATATGTTCGCAGAAAGGCTTTGCAGAAGTATTACGGAGGGCACGCTTTTGTGCTCGGTTGACATCGAAAGAGCCTTTACACAGCTCGGTGTTACAATTATACCCTGTGTGAATCCCGACGGGGTGGAGATTGCCACCCACGGTATCGAGGGGGCAAGGGGGCTTAAGAATCACGTTGCTTCAATTAAATGCGAGGATTACAGTAAGTGGAATGCCAACGCCCTCGGAGTGGATATCAATCACAACTTTAATGCAGGGTGGGAGAAGCTCCGTCAGATGGAGCGTGAAGAGGGGATAAACGGTCCTGCCCCGAGGCGGTACGGCGGAGAGTTTGCGGAAAGTGAGGCGGAAACGAGAGCCCTCACAAGGCTCTGCAGGCTTAAAAAATTCCGCTCCTGCCTGGCGCTTCACTCCCAGGGTGAGGAGCTTTTCTGGCAGTACGGTGAAAACACACCGAAAAGCTCTGAGATGATGGCGAAAATCCTTGCTGATTCCTGTGGCTATCGGCTTGTGAATAATTCGGGGCTTTACAGTCACGGCGGCTTTAAGGATTGGTTTATTGAGGAGTTTTCCGCACCCGGGTTTACTATGGAAATGGGGAAGGGTGAAAACCCGTTGCCGAAGGAGGAGCTTTACAGTATTTATGCACAGATTGAGGAAGCGTTATTGCTGTTTTGTCTGATGTGAGGGGAAGGGAAAAAAGCGTAAAGTTTTGGTCAAGCTTTTACAAAAGCTTGCGGGAGTCAAGAGGGCAGAGCCCTCTTGGTATTAAACAATATAAAGTTAAGGTCACGGAAAAAGTAATTCCGTGACCTGTTGTTTTATTGTTGATTCAGATAAATTGGAAATTATCGAACTAAATAATTTCGATTTTACCAATAATATGCCGATTAAAATTTTCTAATTCTTCCGCGGGAATCCAAAACTCCTGATGATAGCTTGCTCCAACAGTTTGTACAGAAAATTGTGCAATGTATGTATCGTCAATTTCGAATGTTGTAACATAACCTGTATATTGAGAATCAGGGTATCTACGATTCCACTTTTCCGCAATTTCTCTGGCATAACGTTCATTCAGCACAGGATAAAAAATAGGTTGCTCCGGCAGTCTGGGGGGATATGCAGTGAAATTTGATTCAGCTATCAGTTCATATTCCGCCTTGCCAACCGGACGGTACAGAATCACACAAATCTCTCCTTTGTAAAATTATTATTTTTTATGACCTCGCCGGTCGGGCGTTACTTTTTTTGCAAAAAAAGTAACCAAAAAAACCTACATTTTTTACCCTATCGCTTCCTTCAGCTGCTTCATCGCCTTCTCAAGCGTTGCCCTCGGACAGGCAAGCACAATCCTCTGATATTGCTCACTTGCCTTGCCGAAAATGTCGCCTGCATCAAGCCAGAGCTTTGCCTTGTTGATGATAAGGTCGTTAAGCTCCTCGGCGGTAAGACCGAGACCTGAGCAGTCAATCCACGCAAGGTAAGTTCCCTCGGGCTCAATGAGCTTGAGCTGAGGAAGGTTCTCATTGAGGAAATCTCTTAAATAATCAAAGTTGCCCTTGATGTAAGCAAGGCACTCCTCAAACCATTCCTCACCGGTTTCATAAGCCGCCTTGCAGGCAACCACACCCGGATTGCTCGGCACGGTGAAGCCCGTAACATCAATCTCCGCCATATATCTCTGACGGATTTCGGCAGAGGGGATGAAAATGTTTGAAAGCTGCATACCCGCAATGTTGAAGGTCTTGCTCGGTGCGGTGCAGATGATTGTTCTTTCCTTCATTTCAGGTACGGCATCAATGAAAATGTGATGCTTGTAACCCTCAAAAACAAAGTCACAGTGGATTTCGTCAGCCACAACGTAAACATTGTGCTTAAGGCAAATCTCACCTAACTTCTGAAGCTCTTCCTTTGTCCAAACCCTTGAAACGGGGTTGTGGGGTGAGCACAGAATAAAGAGCTTTACGTTGTTGTCGACGATTTTCTTTTCAAAATCCTCAAAGTCAATGTAAAATTTACCGTCCCTGCAGACAAGGGGATTTTCAATGATATTGCGGTGGTTGTTACGGATAACATTAAAGAACGGATAGTAAACGGGGGGCTGAATGATAACGCTGTCACCCTTTTCGGTAAGTGCTCTTACAGCGTTTGCAAGGGCAAAAACAATACCTGGAGTCTTTATAAGCCACTCCTTTTCATAGGTGAAATTGAAACGCTTTTTAAACCAGGCGGCTACGATTTCGTAGTAGTCGTCCTTCGTGTCGCTGTAGCCGAAAATACCTCGGTCAAGGCTCTTCTGCAGAGCTTCGATAACTCCCGGGGGAGCCTTGAAGTCCATATCCGCAACCCATAAGGGGAGCACATCCTCGGGAAGCCCCTTTTCCTTTGCAAAGTCAAACTTTAAGCTGTCAGAATTTTTTCTGTCTATAACTTCATTAAAATCTGTCATTTTTCTTCTCCTTGTGTCTGTTATTGTTATGCGTCTTAAATGTCCGATTTGCGGCACCTTTGAAATTTTTTCTCCTCGCAATACGCAAGTATTGCGTCGTCGAAGAAAATCCCAAATGCACCACAACTTGAACATTTAAGCCTGTTTTCCCGTTAATGGGAGGAAATTTTTATCGTAGCAAGGCATAAGCCGAAAGGAATACCCGCGTATTCCGAGGCTTTAACGAAGCTACGGTGAAAATTTACCCCATTAACTTTTATACTTTTACTGTATTTTGTTGCATGATTTATGATAGCACTTAAAAAACACACTGTCAATAAATATAAAATAAATATAAATATAAAAAACTTTTTTGATTTAAATAGCTAAAATAAGTTGACAAAGCAGATAAAATCGTGATATTATTCATTTGTATTTATCAAGGGGCATTATAGCCTGATAAACTCAATAAAAATAAAGGAGATTGGAAAAAATGAAAAGCAATTCCAAAAGAAGCATTGCAAAAATCATTCTTGCTTTTATGATTGTTTTTGCACTTGCAATTCCCATGACAAGCGCTGTTTTTGCAACAGAGGACGCTGTTCTTCTTGCCGCAACTGACGGTGACGCCGCAGTTCCCACAATCGGCGCAGAGGCTGAAACAGCATTTTCCGTTGACATTGACGGAGAAGTAACAGACTATGATCTTACAGACGGAGATTCAGCAGCAGCTTATGTTGATTCCTATGCTGACAACCTCACAAACGACCCCGGCTTCAAGGCTCACATTGAAACAGCTCTTGCTAAGGTCCGTGAAAACATCGGCTCATATGCAACATTCGCAGCACTCCTTGCTCCCGTAATCGCTATTGTTCTTGCACTTATCACAAAGGAAGTTTACTCATCACTTATCATCGGTATTGTTGTGGGTGGCTTCATTTATGCAGGCGGCAACTTCGAAACCGCAATCAACCACGTGCTCTTTGATGGCTTTGTTGCTAGCCTTTCAGACAGCTACAACATGGGTATCATTATCTTCCTTGTGCTTCTCGGCGCCCTTGTTTCAATGATGAACAAGGCAGGCGGCTCCGCAGCCTTCGGCCGTTGGGCTTCAAAGCACATCAAGTCAAGAGTAGGCGCACAGCTTGCAACTATCCTTCTCGGCTGTCTTATCTTCATCGACGACTACTTCAACTGCCTCACAGTAGGTTCAGTTATGCGTCCCGTTGCTGACCAGCAGAAGATTTCACGTGCAAAGCTTTCCTACATCATCGACGCTACAGCAGCTCCCATCTGCATCATCGCTCCCATTTCATCCTGGGCAGCAGCAGTTGCAGGCTTCGCAAGAGGCGCAGGTGCTGACAGCGGTATGAGCCTTTTCGTTCAGGCTATTCCCTACAACTTCTATGCAATCTTCACAATCCTTATGATGGTTGTTATTGCAGTTGCAAAAATCGAATACGGTCCCATGAAGCTCCACGAAAAGAACGCAATCGAAAAGGGTGACCTCTTCACAAGCGGTGAAAGAGTTGACGCTGAAGAAGTTACAGCTAACCCCAAGGGCAAGGTTCTCGACCTCGTTCTTCCCGTTGTTGTTCTTATCATCTGCTGTGTATTCGGTATGATTTACTCAGGCGGCTTCTTTGACGGTGAAGGCTTCATCGATGCTTTCTCAAATTCAGACGCTTCAGTTGGTCTTGTTATCGGTTCAGCAATCGCAATCGTATTTGCAGTTGCATATCTTCTTATCAGAAGAGTTATCTCCTTCAAGGATGCAATGGCATCACTTCCCGAAGGCTTCAAGGCTATGGTTCCCGCTATCCTTATCCTTACCTGTGCATGGACTCTTAAGGCTATGACAGATTCTCTTGGTGCAAAGATTTACATTTCACAGCTTGTTGAAGGCTCAGCAGGTGCTCTTCAGGCACTTCTTCCTGCAATCATCTTCCTTATTGCTGTTGGCCTTTCATTCGCAACAGGTACATCATGGGGTACCTTCGGTATTCTTATCCCCATCGTACTGAGCGTATTCGATGCAGGCGATCCTCTTATGATCGTTTCAATTTCAGCTTGTATGGCAGGTGCTGTTTGCGGTGACCACTGCTCACCCATTTCCGATACCACCATTATGGCATCCGCAGGC
>JAZRFT010000045.1:0-2558 GCA_045643805.1 Acutalibacteraceae bacterium | reverse complement strand
ATAAGACCTATTTTAAAAGCATAATGCAGAGCCTTTCGGATGTTTGCATGGTAATGGATAATTGTGTTTGCCGAAACCCCGTTTACTGTCATTTCAAAGGTGTAAAAATCTTGAATCTGCTTTGGTGTAACATCCTCGAGCATAATGCCCGGATAATGCTCTTCAAAGTACGGGATGATTTTTCTGTTGATAACACGGCAATATCCGCCGTAGGTTGACACCTCCACATTTACCTTTGACATCTGAAGCCAATCCTGTAAAAACTCTTTAAAGGGCGTTTTTTGCATTTCAGGCGGTGAGTAAGCCTTTTCCTTTTTCAATTCGCCGTTTTTCAGCTTTTCTTCAAGCTCTTCACAAGCCTCACGGAGCATTTTTTCAGCTCTCTTTTTGTTTCCCTTCACAGGTAAGCCTGTTGACCTGGAGGGATTTTTTCTTTTACCTTCACTGTTGGTATAATTGAGAACTATGTGGTAAATACCGCCTCGTTCTCTGAGATGACCTGTAACTATTTGTATCACTTCCTTTTCTTGATTTTTTATGAATCCGCCGCTGACACCTATATGTTAGCGGCAGATTTGACTTTTTGCAAATGTGTGAGATTATGTTTTGTTATCCACTAATTCAAGATATTCAAAAACATTGATTTTCGGGATGAGATATTTATTGCCGATAATAAAGCTTTTGATTGCACCGCTTTTAAGGAGCTTATAGGCAGTTTTAATGTTTATACCGCCAAGCATTTCACAAAGCTGATGAGCGTTTACCACATCGGGATATTCCCTGAATAATAACTTATACGCTTCCTGTGATTTCATAGCATCCCTCCTTCCTCATCTTGCATCTCTCTGCCGTATTAAATACCGATGGTAATACTCGACAGCTTTAATCACAAATTCCTGCTTCTGTTTTTCCGTAAACCTCGACTTAAAATATTTATTTATGTTCTCCGTTGGTATCTTTAAGTAGTCTTTTTGATTAGCTTTTGCCTCGGACATAATTTCAAACAGTCTTTCATCGGTCAACCTGAACTCTTGCGAAAGTTTTTTCAATCGCACTGATTGAGAATACGATGGTGTAACTTCTTCATGTTCATAGAAGTGATAAACTTCTTCTTGTTCATAGCCGGCGAGATATGACAACTCAACGGCAGGGGTAAGTGATATTCGTCCTTCATCAACGAGCTTTAATATTTCAGGTATAAGATAAGTCAGGCGTATATACCTCTGAACTTGCCTTTCGCTTTCGCCGGCAGCTTCACCTATAACTTCGCCTGCTCTCTTGTCATTTAACTTGTCGACAGGCTGTCGATAAGTTAAATCCGTCCTTGCTCCCTGATTTTTAAGTGCATCCATTTTCATTTTATATGCGTGGGCTTTCTCGCTCGGTAAGACCTCATCTCTCTGCAGATTAAGGTCAACAAGTATAACCGTTGCTTCATCTCTTGTAAGCTCCTTAACAATGCAAGGAATTGTTTCAATGCCAAGCCTTCGGCAGGCTTCAGCTCTTCTGTGACCGCTGATGATTTCATAGTTGCCGTCGTCAAGACTGCGGACAATAATCGGTGTAAGTACTCCTAAATTTGAAATGCTGTCAATAAGCATCTCAAAGGCCGTGTCCTCTCTGAAAATGAAAGGATTGTTTTCAAATGATTTTAAGTTTTCAGTTTTGATTTCTGTTAATACGTTCATATTGAACCTCCATAATTTTTAATTTTAGATTTTGATTTTTGATTTCAAGGAAGGATGTAATAATTCAATAACACTCTGCGGTGTCATTGACACATTCTTCCGATACAAGGGACCATTGCCAGCGCTTGCCTTCCTTGGTGCTTACGCATCCAAGCTCGCTCTTGGCTTTGATTGCAGTGCTCTTTCCTATGCGTTCCTCCTCCATTCGGCTCATAATCTCCGCCTGTGCCCTCGGACCGTCGGCGAGCATTTCCAAAAGGATTTCCTTCGCCTTTGTAATCTGTTCGTTGGGTCTGCCTGAGGCTGAGGATGAAGAGCTTAAGATTTCGTCTGCCGTTCTTGCAGTTTCCTCCACCCACTCAATACCGCCGTGAGTTATGTTAAAGATAACGGCATTGCCCGTCGGTGCAAGGTTGCTTTTCTGTACCGCCATAACTCTTTCGTCGGGTCTGTCTTTATCTGTTCTCGCAATGAGTAAACAGCTTCGTGCAGCACCTACCACATCAATAGAGCCAAGGCTTCGGTAAAGAGCCTTTGTGCCGCCTGCCTTGTTCATGTGACCGACAATTACAACAGCACAGCCTGTTTCCTTTGCGGCTTGTATAAGCGGATTGAACTGTGCCCGTACATCATTGGCAACATTAAGTGAAACATCACCGCCGATGTAAGCGGACAATGGATCAAGGATGACAAGCTTAGCATTGGTCGCCTTTATGGCATCAGCGATTCTTCTGTCGCTGAAAGTCAATGTCTTTTCTTTCTCGTTGATGAAATGAAGCTTTGTTGTATCACCTCCCGCCTTTATGAATCTCGGTACAACAGTGTCTTCCGCATCATCTTCCGTTGTCTGATAGATAACATTCATCGGTT
>JAZRFT010000044.1:0-34579 GCA_045643805.1 Acutalibacteraceae bacterium | reverse complement strand
AGGCAGGCGACAACATCGGTGCTCTTCTTCGTGGTATCCAGAGAACAGAAATCGAGCGTGGACAGGTTCTTGCAAAGCCCGGCTCAATTCACCCCCACACAAAGTTCCGTGGTCAGGTTTACGTTCTTAACAAGGACGAAGCCGGCCGTCACACACCTTTCTTCAACAACTACAGACCCCAGTTCTACTTCAGAACAACTGACGTTACAGGTATCATCAAGCTTCCCGAAGGCACAGAAATGTGTATGCCTGGTGACAACGTTGAAATGGACGTTGAACTCATCACAGAGATCGCTATCGAAGAAGGTCTTCGTTTTGCTATCCGTGAAGGTGGCCGTACAGTTGGTTCAGGCGTTGTTATCGCTATCAACGAATAATTCAGCTTTACACTTAAAATCCTGCTCGAAAGAGCAGGATTTTTTGCATTATTGACAACCATATTTGTTTATGCTACTATAAAATCGAGGTTTGTTTTCATTAAGGAGGAAGCTATGAAAAAGAAAGCAGTAAAAATTATCATTTCACTTTTATCCCTTTCCCTTGTAGCGGTAATTGCATTTTTTGCCAATGCTTTTTTCGGTAATCCCGTTTCAAAAATGCTGGCAGAAAAAGCGGCCGAAAAGCATCTTCTTGAAGTATATCCCGACAGTGACTATAAGCTTGATAATGTATCCTTTAATTTTAAAAGCACAAACTATAACGCTCATATTGTCTCACCTAGCAGCGTTGACAGTGAATTTTCTCTCATCTTCGATATGATGGGCAATCTGTTGGGGGATTCTTTCGAAACCTCTGTAACACAGCGCGGCAATACAAGTCTGCGTATTGCTTTTGCTTACCGTGAGGCTGCGGAAGCTGTATTTGAGAATGCGGATTTTTCTTTTGAAACTCACATCAGCTTCGGTGATATTGAATTTGTCCCGTCGCAGTACAAAAATGAGCCCTCAACACCTGATTACGCCCTTGTATCCGATGAGCTTATCCTCGATGCGGAGTATGACATAAATGACCTTGGCAAAAAGGCAGGTCACCTGACAGTTTACGCTTATGACGAAACAGTTTCGGCAGGGCGTCTTTCGGCGATGCTTCTTGAGCTTCGCAGAGTATTTGATGAGGCAAAACTGCCCTTTTATGTAGTAGATTTTGTTCTTGAGCATCCGAGAAATGAGGACGGAACACAGAAGGACGGCAGGGTGGAGGTAATGAATTTCCTTTATGAGGATATTTATGAAAAGGAACTTACCGAGCGTGTTGAAAGGTCAAATGCAAAGGCTGTTGCATATTATGCAGAAATGGACGCCGTAAAGGAAGCAGAAATAAAACAATAAAAGTTTTGATTGAACTTTTACAAAAGTTCATGGGGTTCAAGGGGCAAAGCCCCTTGATATCACAGCAAATAATAGGTCACGGAAAGTACAAAATTTTCCGTGACCTTTCTTATAGCATTAATTGTTTTGCCCTCTTGCGGTTCCCAAAATCGCTTTTTCGGCTTGGAGCGCCGAGCGATTTTGACCGCTACGCCATCCTCGCCTCGCTTTATCCGCCACCGGCGGCGCTTCAGCGACGATGCCCGCCGGTCGGGCATTCTTTCTTGTAAGAAAGAATCAAAGAACTTTGCTTGTTTATGCTTTTACTTATAAATCGTCTGCATCCTGAACGGGTGTGCTGTCAAAGGGGTTAAGGGGTGAGCCTGTGTATGAGCCGAGAATGTCCGTGGGGATATCCTGGCTTTTCATTTTGAATATAGGCGATTTACTCTTTTTACCGGTAGAATTATTTGCTTTGCGACTCTTTCTTTTGCTGTTGCTTTTATCCATATTTATCACCTCGGTAATATTATTTGCCGAGGCTTTTTTATTATAGTTGTAAAAATTTGCAAAATAAGTTAAAATGTATGCAACAAAACATTCTCCCAAAGCATCTTATAATCGAACGGATGTGATAAAACTATGAGCTCAAATGTTGAAAATCTGGTCAAAAAATCAAAGCAGGGAGACACCTCCGCCTTCGGTGATCTCTATGAAATTTACAGTAAGGATATGTTCCGCTTTGCCTTTTATTATACGGGCAGTAAGTCTCTTGCAGAGGACTGTGTGAGTGAAGCGGTGCTTATAGCCTTCAGAAAAATAGGCGAGCTTAAAAATGTTTCCTCTTTCAAATCCTGGCTTTTCAGAATTTTACGCAACTGCTGTGCCGCCTCCTTCCGTAAAAGCTCAAGGGAAATCCTTGCCGAGCGTGAGGATACTGCAGTACATAGCTTTGACGGTGAGTCAAATGAAAAAATCAGCCTTAAAAATGCCCTTATGCGTCTTTCCGAGGACGAAAGGGAAGTGATTATCCTTCACTATTGCATCGGTTATACATCGAAGGAAATCAGCCTTATGCTGACGATGAATGAAAACACGGTACGTTCAAAAATTTTGAGGGGCACGGATAAGTTAAAGAGAGAGCTGGTGAGTGACTATGAATAATGATATGAATTTTGAATTCGACCTTAAACAACGCTTCGATACGGAAGCGCCTGAGCTTCCCGAAGCACTTTCGAAGGAGAATGTGATGAAGATGCTTGAAAATGATAATTACGTTCCAAAAAAGAAAAAACACATTATTGCAAAGGCTCTTGCAATTGCCGCATCGCTTGTAATTGTTTGCACAAGTGTTTATGCCTTGCCTCTCATTATCCCCGAAAAGGGGCTTAAAGAGGCATATCCTATGAAAACCGAATTTCCGAATCCTCCGAAATATGAGGTAATCGACAACGGCTTCAAGGCAACAAAGCTTATGCAGGCTGAAAGCACAGAGGCTCTGAAAAACCACTTTTTGCGTGTACATCGTGAAGATGTGCTTGATAATTTTATCGACGGTGCGTTTAACTTAAAAATGGGTGCCTCTATTGAGGATGGCGCCGCCGCTCCTGAATCTTTCAACGGTATGGCGCAGGATATTGTAATGAACAGTGCAATAGCCGAAACAGTACCTGTAACCACAGCCGCTGCCGTGCAAAAAGCTCCCGAAGCAACCGCTGACGGATCAACGGCTGATGACTATGTTTCCGTCGGTGATGCTCTTACGGGCAGTCCAAACTACGGCAAAACCAACACCCAGGTTGAAAACGTTGACGAGGCAGATATAATCAAAAACGACGGCAGATATATTTATATCCTTTCAGGCGGTACTTATAAAGTAGAAAGAAGGGTGACAATCCTTTCCGCCGCCGATATGAAGGTTGTGTCACGTATCACCCTTGAAAGTGACGATTATTACTATAACATTCAGGAAATGTATGTTAACGGTGACCGCCTTGTGCTTCTTGCAAGTGAAAGTGAAAAGCATAAGGAGAGCGACGATGCCGAAATCTATTATGATGTTGCTTATCCCTATACCGTAAGAGGCTCTGTTGTTTCCTTTGTCTATGACATAAGCGACAGAGAAAACCCTGAATTTGTCCGCAAGGTAAGTCAGGACGGCTACGAATATGTCAGCTCCCGTATGATTGACGGCATCCTTTACACCGTCAGTAATTACAGAGTAAAGGGCAACACCGAAAACGAAATCAAGGAAAACGCTATTCCCGAGGTTAACGGCAAGGAGATTGCCTGCGACTGCATTTACATCTACGATTATGACAGTAAGAGCTATAACATTCTTACCGCTTATGATACACGCCTCAATGACGGTGAGGTTAATTCAGTTTCCGTATTAGGCTCAGGTCACGAGGTTTACTGCTCGCAGGATGCCCTTTATGTTGCAAACGGTAACTGGGATTATGACAACGGTAACTACAGCGAGATTTACTCCTTCAGCCTTGACGGCACAAAGATTGATTACAGAGCATCGGGTACTGTGAAGGGTAGCTTCCTCAATCAGTTCTCCTTTGACGAGTATGAGGGCAACCTCCGTGTTGCAACAACGGATTACAGCTATGTTCACGATGTTGATGTAAGCAGCATTTATGTGCTTAACAAGGATTTGGAGCTTATCGGTAAATTAGAGGATATTGCCTATGACGAGCAGGTGAAATCCGTACGCTTTATGGGTGACACGGGCTTTATCGTAACCTTCAGAAATACCGATCCGCTTTTCACCCTTGACCTTTCAGACCCGACTGCACCCAAGGTAGTGGGCGAGGTTAAATTGCCCGGCTTCTCAAGTTATCTCCACCCCGTAGGTGAGGGTCTTGTTGTGGGCCTCGGCTATGACGGTGATGAAGAAAATGCCGATTTCAACACAGTCAAGGTCTCACTTTTCGATGTAAGTGACCTTAAAAATCCCAAAGAGGTTGATACCTTTGTGCTGAAGAATGCCTATTCGAGGGCACTTAATGAGCCCAAGGCATTTATCACCTATCCCGAGGAAAAGCTTATCGGCTTCCCCGTGGAGCATTATGACGGCAGAACAGTTTTCAGCTATAAGCTTTTGAAAATTGATGGCGGTGAAATCAGCAACCACCTTGGCTATGTTCACCATACAGAGAGATATACGGGTGATGTTTTCCGCGGTACTTATATTGACAACAGGCTTTACACAATTGACAACTACTATGTCTGTGAGTTTGACATTGCAACGGCAGAGATGCTCCGTGAGTGCGAGATTCTCGATGTTGAGGATGACTGGGATAATTACGAAGAATACAAGTACGACGGTGTAGTTGTCACAACACCTGCAGTAAGACCCGGCGGAGTTGTTGCAACAACAGTTTCAGGCGGTGTACCTGTTACCGATAGCGTTACGGCTGCAACAACAGTAGGAGTGACAGCAGGTGTAACCACAACGGCAGTTCCTCCCGAGGTTGTTACCTATGTAACAACTACACAGCGTGCAGAATACAGCTTTGAAGCACTTGTTATAACTGTGTCGAAAAACAGCCTTTTAGTTGAGGTTACCTCACAGGGTGACAGCGGACTTTCCGTAGGTACGCAGGCTTACCTGTCGACTGATTTAAAGGGTATTGAGGCAGGGGACAGCATAAAGGTTATTTATGACGGTGTCGTAGAGGAAACCTATCCCGTACGCTTACCCAATGTGTTCGGCATAGGGGTAAGTAAGGAATAAAAAATGTAGGGGCGGCAATCTGCCGCCCTTTTTCTTTTTGCGGTGGTATAACTTGTAGCGCCGCCCCGTGGGCGGCTCGTCGCCGATGCGGCGACGCTACAATATAAAATCAACTTGCTTACAAACTCTTCTTTCATCGCTCGCCGCGGGGCTTTCTTTTCTTGTAAGAAAAGAAACAAAAGAACTTTACTTTTTTATTGCGCTGTGTTAAACTGTCCTCAATGGAGAATTTTTTTACGGAGGAAACAAATATGAAAGCAAAAATTACCGTTGCCGCCGAAATGAAAATCGGCGGAGTAGACAGAAGAATGTTCGGCTCCTTTATCGAGCACCTTGGCAGAGCCGTATATGGTGGTATTTACGAGCCGGGTCACCCTACAGCTGATGAGGACGGCTTCCGCAGTGATGTTATAAAGCTTATCAATGAGCTTGATGTACCCATCGTTCGTTATCCCGGCGGTAACTTCGTTTCAGGCTATGACTGGCTTGACGGTGTAGGCCCCGTAGCGGAAAGACCCAAAAGACTTGAGCTTGCATGGGGCGTAACCGAGCCTAACACCTTTGGCACAAACGAGTTTATGCGTTGGTGTCAGAAGGCAAAAACCGCACCTATGATGGCAGTAAACCTCGGTACAAAGGGTCCCGATGAGGCAAGAGCCCTTGTTGAATACTGCAATCATAAGTCAAACTCAAAATGGTCCGACCTTCGTATAAAGCACGGCTATAAGGATCCCTGGGATGTTAAGCTGTGGTGCCTCGGTAACGAAATGGACGGCCCCTGGCAGATGTGCTCAAAAACCGCAACAGAGTACGGCAGAGTTGCCAACGAGTCGGCAAAAATGATGAAGTGGGTTGACCCTTCAATTGAAACGGTGCTTTGCGGCTCTTCTTCAAGAGGTATGCGCACCTTCGGTGATTGGGAGGCAACAAGCCTTGATATTGCATATGACAATGTTGATTATGTTTCTCTTCATCAGTATTACGGTAATCACGCAAAGGATACACCTTCCTTCCTTGCAAAAAGCCTTGAGCTTGATGACTTCATTTACAGCGTAATCTGCATCTGCGACTTTGTAAAGGCTAAAAAGAGAACTAAAAAGCAGATTAACCTTTCCTTTGACGAGTGGAATGTTTGGTACCATTCAAACGGTGCTCCCATTGAGCGTTGGTCAACTGCACCCGACCAGCTCGAGGATATCTATAACTTTGAGGATGCCCTTGTTGTTGCTTGTATGCTTATAACTCTCCTTCGTCACGCAGACAGAGTGAAGATTGCCTGCCTTGCACAGCTTGTTAACGTTATCGCACCAATCTTTACAAAAACGGGTGGCGGCTCCTTCCGTCAGACAATTTTCTATCCCTTCAGAGAGATGTCAAAATATGCTCGCGGTGTGGCTCTTAATCCCATTATTGATTCACCTAAGTATGACTGCAAGGAGTTCACCGACGTGCCTTTCCTTGAGTCAATCATCACCTACGATGAGAAAAATGACGAGATTGCACTCTTTGCCGTTAACCGTTCAATGGATGAAAAAATGCTCCTTGATATTAACCTTCTCGGTTTTGAAGGCTATAAGCCCGTTTTTGCAGAGGCTCTTGAAGGCTTTGACCTTTATCAGGAAAACACCTTTGACGGAGAAAAGGTCTGCATGAAGCAAAAGGAGCTTCCCGTTAAGGAAGAAAAGGGCTTTGTCGCAGAGCTTGAGCCCCTTTCCTTTAATGTAATCAGATTCAAAAGATAATTTTTTTCAGCCGTATTGATTTTCTCTTTACGGCTGAATTTTTTTGTGTTAAAATGAGTATTAACTACAGTTTAACCTGCTAACGAGGTGGAAAACGTGAAAGAAAAAGGAAAGTTAAATTTTATAATCGCAATGCTGATTTTTTCTTCAATCGGCATTTTTGTAAGAGCCCTGCCGTATCCCTCGTCCTTTATAGCCTTTGCAAGGGGACTTGTGGGATTTTTAGTGATACTTCTGTTTATGCTTTTTAAAAGGCAGAAAACAGACAGAAAGGCAGTGAGGGAGAATTTGTTCCTGCTTGTTCTGTCAGGTGCATTCATCGGTGTAAACTGGGTGGCACTTTTTGAAAGCTACCGCTACACATCTGTTGCAACGGCAACCCTCTGCTACTATATGGCGCCAATGTTTGTGCTTATAGCCTCACCTGTTGTTTTCAGAGAAAGGCTGACGGTCAGAAAGATAATCTGCCTTGTCACGGCACTTACGGGTATGGCGTTTGTCAGCGGTGTGTTTGAGTCGGGCGGGGGAGAGATACAGCTCAAGGGCATTATCTACGGCCTTGTTGCGGCGGCATTTTACGCCTCGGTTATGATG
Organism: Acutalibacteraceae bacterium; assembly: GCA_045643805.1. Classification (GTDB taxonomy): domain Bacteria; phylum Bacillota; class Clostridia; order Oscillospirales; family Acutalibacteraceae; genus UBA6857. The sequence goes on along the minus strand of JAZRFT010000044.1, from coordinate 27,191 downwards.
ATAAACAAGAAAATGACGGAAATTCCTGCCTATGATAAAACCTACATTCAGCTTATGTGTGCAGCGGCAGTTGTGGCCGTGTATAACCTTTTCACCGTGGATATCTCAACCCTGAGCACGGAGCCGAAGCACATCATCATTCTGCTTTTCATCGGTGTTTTTCACACGGGCTTTACCTACACCCTTTACTTTGGTGCAATGAAAAGCATGAAGGCACAGTCAATAGCAATCTTAAGCTATATTGATCCCGTTTTTGCCCTTATTCTGTCTGCTCTTATACTCAAGGAATCAATGAGTATTTTCGGCATAATAGGTGCCGTGATGGTGCTTGGTGCCGCTTTGGTATGTGAACTGCCCGAAAAAAGAAAACAGAGCAATATTTAATGAAAAATTCCCTTGCATTACAATGCGTAGTGTGTTAGAATTATAAGTGGTACAATATGAAGTTTAAAGCTTTAAAAATATGTTTAACAGGAGTGATTGTATGAAGTGTAGTTTTTGCGGTAAAGAACTTCCTAACGGTGCTGAATTCTGTCCCGAATGCGGTATGATTTTAAGCCTTGGCGGTGGGGCAGAGGAAAAGGAAGCACCTGCTGAAGCAGAGATTGAAATTCCCGATGTTCCCAACGTTTTCCAGCCTATGGAATTTGAAGAGGAAGTAAGCGAGCCTGCAATGGAGCTTGAAGCAGCCGATGTTGAGGAGGAGGCCCCTGTTGTTGAGGTGATTCCCGAATACGTTGCCGAGGAAGAGGAAGCTGAGGAAGTGGCTGAAGAAGCAGTCGCAATGCCCGAACAGGAGATTTTTACCGTTCCTGAATATGATCCTACAAGAGAGGTTTCACCTGAATTTATCGAAGAGCTTGAAAGAGAAAAGGCTGCTATGCCGCAGATTCAGGTTGAGGATGTACCCGACGAGCAGGCTACAATCAAGTTTACTCCTCCCGTTGTTGAGCCTCCTGAAATTATCCGCGTTGAGGTTGAAAGGCCTGAGCCCGAGTTTGCTCCTCCCGAATATGAAGCAGCACCCGAGCAGGAAGCTGTAGTTGAGGAGCCTGCTTACGAGGAACCTGAATATGAAGCAGAGCCCGAATATACCGAGCAAGAGCCTGCTGTACCTGAGGTGCAGTACGAGGTGGCCGAGACTGACGAGGACGATTACACCTACGCCGAGGATGAGGGTGAAATTTATCCCGTTTACAGCGACGAGCAATCAGAGGCTGTTCCCGAGGCTAATCCCCTTGAGGATAACTCACTTATCGAGGCACTTTTTGACGGAATGACAGAAGATGCTGACGAGGAAGAAATTATTGAGGATATCACTCATACATACAACGAAAAGCCGAAGAAAAAGAAGTCATCAAAGGGTGGCTTCGGTGTGCTTGCCGCACTTGTTGTAGTGCTTGTAGGCATTATCTTTGCCGCAGGCTATGTTGTTGATAATGTCCTTCCCGAAGTCAAGGAAAAGCTCGGCTTTGAAACAACCTTCCCCACAACAAGCGATGAAGCAACAACAGATGAAAAGGAAAGTACAACAGAAGGCACAACAGAGAGCACAACGGAAACTACAACTGCTCCTGACGGCTCAACTTCTGCAACAACTACTACTAAAGAGCCCGAAACCGACATTTTCGGTGATGAGGTGACAACAGAAAAAGCAACTACCGAAAAGGTTACCACAACAAAGGCTCCCACAACTACAAAGAAGCCTACAACAACAAAGGCTCCTGAAACAACACAGCAGAGCTCAGTTGTTGAAGAGCCTTCATACTACAATATGTATGAAACTGCATATTTCCCCTATGATGATGTAAGACTTAAAACAAGACCTTCATCATCTGCCGCTAATGTAATTACACATCCTTACGGATATCCTCTTTACGCTTATGCATATGAAAACGGCTACTATTATGTTCACAGCCCCTACCACGATGTAATGGGTTGGGTAGATGCTGACAGCGTTTACGAATACGAGCCTACAACACAGCAGACAACAAATTCCGGCTCATCCTCATCATCAGGCAGCGGCTATGTTGATTATGCAAGTCCCTATTCGGCAATGATTATGTCAACAACAGGTCTTAACTTCAGAACAGGCCCGGGCACAGATTACGGCGTATCGGTTGTTGTTCCCGGCGGATTCTATGTAACAGTTTACGGCTACAGTGAAACAAATCCCGGTTGGGTTTATGTAACAGTTGAGGACAGCCGTTATCCCTATGCAAGTCCCAGCGGCTGGGTTTCAGAGGATTACCTCGGCTGATAATCAGTCTATATCTGAACGGAGGAAATATATATGATGACATTAAAAACACGTTGGTCCGAGGAAGCAATGTGCGACCTGCCCCTTCCCGAATATCCGCGTCCCCAGATGGTGCGTGAGGATAACTGGGTTAACCTTAACGGTATGTTTGATTTTGCCGTAACTGATGCTGAAGCAGAATGGTGCGACAAATACGAGGAAAAAATCCGTGTTCCCTTTGCGGTTGAAAGCTGCCTTTCAGGCATCTGCAGAAGAATCAGTGCAAAGGATCGCCTTTGGTACAGAAAGAGCTTCACTCTTCCCGAGTCCTTCAAGGGTAAGAGAACTCTCCTTCACTTCGGTGCAGTTGACTGGGAGTGCAAGGTTTACGTTAACAAAACACAGGTAGGTGCACATATCGGCGGCTACTGTCCCTTCACAATTGATATTACAGATGCCCTCACAGAGGGTGAAAACGAGCTTGTTGTGTGGGTTTATGACCCCACAGACGAGGCCTGGCAGAACAGAGGTAAGCAGGCAAGCTATTCCCACGGCTTCTGGTACACATCAACATCAGGTATCTGGCAGACAGTATGGCTTGAAGCAGTAAGCGAAAGCTATATTAAAGAATACAAGCTTACTCCCGATATCGACAATGCCGTGCTTGACTTTGAAACAACAGTAATCGGTGAAGGCACACTTAAAATCAAGGTGCTTGACGGTGAAAATGTTGTTACTGAAAAGGAACTCTCTCTTAAGGATAAGGTTGAAATTCCCGATATGAAGCTCTGGTCACCGGAAGATCCATTCCTCTATGACTTTGTGCTTGAGCTTTCAAAGGACGGAGAAATCAGTGACAGCGTAAAGGGCTACTTCGGTATGCGTAAGTATTCAATCGGTGAATACGGCGGCTACAAAAGACTCTTCCTTAACAATGAGCCTTATTTCCAGAGAGGACTTCTCGATCAGGGCTATTGGAGTGACGGCGGACTTACACCTCCCACCGATGAAGCAATGGTTTACGACATTGTAAAAATGAAGGAACTCGGCTTCAATATGCTTCGTAAGCACATCAAGGTTGAGCCTGCAAGATGGTACTACTACTGCGATAAGTACGGTATGCTTGTATGGCAGGATATGATAAGCGGCGGACAGCAGCTCAATACTGTTTATGTCGGCGTTATCCCCAATATCCATTCCTTCCTTAATCCTCTTGTTTATCTCACCAAAAAGGATAACAACTACAAGCTTCAGCAGAGAGAGAAGCTTGAATGGAGACAGCAGTTTGAGGAAGAATACGAGGAAATGATTGACTGCCTTTACAACTATACAGCAATCTGCTGTTGGGTACCCTTCAACGAGGCCTGGGGACAGTTTGATGCAAAGAGAATCGGTGAGTGGACAAAGAAGAAGGATCCCTCACGCTTCTGTGACCACGCAAGCGGCTGGTACGATCAGAAGGGTCCCGATTTCAGAAGTATCCATAAGTACATTATGCCTGTAATCCTTCCCAAGTACGATAACAGGCCTATCGTATTGAGTGAATACGGCGGCTACAGCAGTAAGATTGAAGGTCACGTATGGAACTGGGATAAGAGCTTCGGCTATCAGATGTATGCTGACAAGGATAAGCTTACTGAGGCTTACAGAAAGCTTCACGAAAAGCAGATTATTCCTAACATCAAGAACGGACTTTCTGCAACGGTTTATACACAGGTTTCCGACGTTGAGTTTGAGGTTAACGGTATGCTGACCTATGACCGTGAGATTATGAAGCTTCACGAGGACGTTGTTAAGGCAATCAACGAAAAGATGAAGTATTAAAAATGTTAAAGTTTTGGACAAGCTTTTACAAAAGCTTGTCAGGGTTGGTAAGGGGTGAAACCCCTTACATATAAACAATTAATATGCACCGTCTTGGAAACAAGGCGGTGTTTTTATTTAGTGTAGTGCCGCCCATTAGGCGGCTTGAACCTTCTGCTTCTCTTCCGATTGTAGGGCTACCGTCAAATCCGTCCCGCTCAAGCCGCGGAGGCTGTTACTTTGCCCGGGTCGGCAAAGTAACCAAAGCGCGCTTTAGAGAGTGCCACCAGTCCGCAGTGGCGGTGAATTTTTCCGCCTTTACCGTTTTCGTATAGGTAAAGTGCGTTTTATTTCCCATTGCTTGTTGTATAGGTGAAATTCTACTTTACGGAAAAATTCACATTACTACTTGGGTGCCTCTCAACGGCTCGGGTGCGGACAGAGTGCTTTTAGGCTAATCTCTACAAGTCAGTCCGCTAGACCCGTCGTTTCACCTTCGTTCGTTGATTGTCTTCTTTTCTCGTCTACCCTTTTGGTAATGGGAGCCCGACATTCGCAGACCGCTCCTCAGGTGGTTTCAGCGGCTTGAGTAGGGTCAGGTTCGTTGAGGTGGAGGGTAGTGGGCGGCTGAATGGATTTGCTCGGCTTGGGTCAAGTTCGTTTGGGGCACGGCTGCGCCGTGCCCTCGGGAGCCCCTCCACCGCTTCGCGGCTTCCTCCCTTTTCGGGAGGGTGACGGCTATGCCGTCGGAGGGGCTTTCGTGCGACCAATGGTCGCACTCCTTACTCCTTACTACTCACTACTACACCGCGTCTTGGTCCTTAAATCCGCATTGTTGCATACAATTTGCACATTCAGTCCCTTTTTTAGTACATAAACCGCAAATGATATTGAATTATGGCAGTTTATGTGCTAAAATGAAATAAAAACATTTATCTTGAGGTGATACTATGGCAGAAAAGGGCTACACAAAACTGAAGCTCCTTTATATCAAGCACTACCTTGAAAAATACAGTGATGAGGATAACCTCGTAAAGGCAGACGAGCTTATTGAAATGCTCAGTGAAAAGGGGATAACCTGCGAAAGAAAATCAATCTATGCCGATATAAGTGCCCTTAAGGATTACGGTGTTGATATTTCAACGGAAAAAAGAGGCTACCGTGTCCTTGCCCGTGACTTTGAGCTTCCCGAACTTCGTCTTCTGATGGATGCCGTTCAGGCGGCAAACTTTATCAGCGCCAAAAAGAGTAAGGAGCTTATTGCAAAAATCGGTGACCTGTGCAGTACAAATCAGGCAAAAACACTTGAAAAGCAGGTTTATATCGACAACCGTAACAAGTGCACTAACGAGGAGATTTATTATAATATCGACCTTGTTAATAAGGCAATTCTGCAGAAAAAGAAGATTTCCTTCATCTATATAAAGCGTAAAATTGACGAGGGCAAAAAGGAGATAATCCTTGAAGAAAAGCACCTCACCGTCAGCCCTTATGCCCTTATTTGGAGCAATGATCACTATTACCTTGTTTCAAATAATTCAAAGTACGATAACCTTATGCATACAAGAATTGACCGTATGAAAAAGGTTGAAATCATCAATGAGCCCTCCCGTGACTATGCAGAGGTTTCACCCTACAGAGCGTTTTTCGATTCTGCCGACTATTCGGGCAAGCTTTTCAATATGTTCAGCGGTGACAATCAGAAGCTTAAGCTCCGCTGTAATGACAGCATCCTTGAGGAAATGGTTGACCGCTTCGGTGACGATTGCGAAATTAAAAAGGTCGCAGGCGGGGTCAGCAATACCTTTGTGCTTGATACAAGCTGTGTGTGCAGTGAGGGTCTGGTATCCTGGCTGATGCAGTTTGGCAGTAAGGTTGAGGTAATAAGTCCCGAAAGCCTTAAAAGGGATATAACCGAAAAGGCTCAGTCAATATTGAATATATACAACAAATAAAGGATAAAAACCGTAAGAATTATAACTCTTACGGATTTTTTTATTAAAAACTTTATTTTTATGTTGATTTAATCTTACAAATTTATTATAATAATCAATAGTATGGGTTTTTATGTAAACTTGAGTAATAGATTAAGGAGTGTACGGTTATGGCACGTAAATCAAAGAAAAATATAAGCTCTGCCGAAAACCTTGACACCGTTAAGGAAACAAGGAGAGAAAGAAAGAGAAGAAAAAGAAGAAACAGGAAAAAGCATCCTATAATGTTTGCTATTGTGCTGTTCTTCTTCTGCCTGTTTGCTTCAGGTATGCTGACGGGTATTTTCGTCGGCGGCAGCCTGCTTGCACATTTTGATAGCGTAATCAACGGTCCTATGGCTATTGACCTTGACACCTATAAGAGCTCACAGAGTCAGACCTCCTTCATTTACGCTTACGACAGTCACAATGAGCCTGTTGAGCTTTACCGCCTTCACGGTGAGGAAAACCGTGTCTGGGTTGACTATGAGGAAATTCCCGAAAGACTTCAGTGGGCATTCATCTGCCTTGAGGACAAGCGTTTTTATGAGCATCCAGGTGTTGACTTTATCCGTACAATCGGTGTTTTCATCAACCCTGCTTATGAGGGTCAGGGTGCTTCAACAATCACACAGCAGCTTATCAAAAACCTTACAGATCAGAACGAGAATACCTATATGAGAAAGTTCAACGAAATTCTCAAGGCTCTCAACTTTGAAAAGAACTTCTCAAAGAAGGATATTCTTGAGGCTTACCTTAACACAGCTTCTCTCGGTGCAGGCTGCTACGGTGTAAAGACTGCGGCTGAAACCTACTTTGACAAGGAACTTGACGAGCTTACAATTTCCGAGTGTGCTACCATTGCAGGTATCACAAAGGCCCCCTACTCACTCAATCCTTATGTTGACTATGAGGCTTGTATGGAAAGACGTGATGACTGTCTTTTCTATATGCACGATCAGAAAAAGATTACCGACGAGGAATACGAAAAGGCTCTTAAGGAAAAAATCGTTGTTCAGGAATATACCGAGGGTGACGATGACGAGGAAGAAGTAGAAGAGGAAATCATGGGCTGGTACGAGGAATATGTTATCGACCAGGTTATCGACGACCTTCAGAAAGAATACGGCTATGAATACAACGAGGCATGGCGTCAGGTTTACTACGGCGGTCTTAACATTTACTCTGCCGTTGACCTTGATGTTCAGGAATACCTTGAATATGTTTACAGAAACCGTGTTGACTTCCCCGATGTAGGCTATGATGCTTACGGTAAAGAGGCACAGTCCTCAATGACAATTATGGACTATCAGGGCAGAATTGTTGCACTTGTAGGCGGCTGTGACGAAAAGACAACAAACCGTGCCTTCAACAGAGCTACAGACGAAATGGCAAAAAGACAGCCCGGTTCATCAATCAAGCCCCTTACAGTTTACGGTCCTGCAATGGACCTCGGTTATATCGAGGACGGTAACACAATGATTCTTGACCAGGCACTTACAGTAAACGGTGAAAAATGGCCGCAGAACTATGAGGGTGACCACGGTAGCGGCAAAACTGTTTCAGTTTATCAGGCAGTCGGTGAATCACTCAACACCGTACCTGCAAGAATGATTGACGAAATGCTCGGTCTTACAACAAGCTATAACTATGCTAATGATAAGTTCCATCTCAACCTTGTTGAGGAGGATGCAACCCTCAGCGGTATGGCCTGCGGCGGTACCTTCTCAGGTGTTACAACCCTTGAAATGGCAGCTGCTTATGCTGTATTCGGCAACGGCGGACGCTACTTTGAGCCCTACAGCTACTACAAGGTAACTGACAGAAACGGCACAGTTATCCTTGATAATACAAAGAATGAGCCTCAGCAGGCTATGAACGAGGAAGCAGCCGATAAGATGCTCGACGTTCTTATCAACGTTTGTACCGCATCCTACGGTACCGGCTATGGCACAGCAGTTGACGGCTTTGACACCTTCTCAAAAACAGGTACAACCTCTGACGACTACGATAAGTGGTACTGTGGCGGTACACCTCACTATGTAACTGCTATTTGGTTCGGCTTTGACTATAACGCTGACACAAGCACAGCAAGAGCGAAGACAATCTTCTCAACAGTCTTTGACGAAATCCATCTTGACCTTGAAAGCAGAGAGTTCTCCGAGGTTAAGGAAGAGGTAGAGTCATATATGGAATCCCTCAAGAACTGACGGGGTAACTTGATATGATTATTCTTTCAGTTGACTACGGTGATGCGAGAACGGGCATAGCAGTCTGCGACAGAATGGAAATGCTTGCCTCACCCGTTACTGTGATAAATCAGAGCTACGAGCCGAAGGTTATAGCACAGATTGACGGTCTTGCGAAAAAGCACGGTGCGGAAAAAATTGTGGTGGGACTCCCGAAGAATATGGACGGCAGTGAAGGGGACAGGGCACTCAAGTGCAAGTTCTTTGCTGAAAAGCTTCAGGAGGAAACGGGCATAGAAACCGTTATGCAGGACGAACGCCTTACAACGGTTTCAGCTCACAGAGCCCTCAATGTTACGAACGTGACAGGCAAAAAGCGTAAGGAAATTGTTGACGCTGTTTCCGCTGTGATGATTTTAGAGGACTATCTCGCATCGAAAAAATGATATTTTTCCCGATTTGATTTAAAAAGTCAGATCGGGAATTTTTTGTGAAAAAAGCTGAAAAAACTTTTAAAAAGGTATTGACAAGTACATACTATATGTGTATAATATCACTTGTTCGTTGCGGAATTGTGTAAGGGTAGCACAGCAGACTCTGACTCTGTTTGTCTGGGTTCGAATCCTAGTTCCGCAGCCAAAAAAATCCTGTTCTTCGGAACAGGATTTTTTTTATCCAAGCCGACAGGCTTGGTATATCATCACGCGTCAGCGTGTATATCATCAACACGGCTTTGCCGTGTTGTATCTCATCACACCGTAGGTGTGTATATCTGTCGGCTTGATGATATACAACTTCTTGCGAAGTTGATGATATGCAATTCTTGCGGAATTGATGATATACAAGGCTTCGCCTTGATTTTTTTAGGTTGATTCGATATAATCATCTCGATAAATAAGAATTTGTAAAATCAAAATGTAGGGAGCGACCCCTAGTCGCTCCGCAAAACTTCCGATTTATCAAGCCGTTACCACTTTACTGCTAAACAAAAAAGACAAGCTTACTTAAAGCTTGTCTTTTCTTATACTTATCTGTATTTTTAATTCTCGCTCGCCGCGGGGCATTCTTTCTTGTAAGAAAGAATCAAAGAACTTTACTTGTTTATCAGAAGAAATCCTTCAGCAAATCCGCCATCGGGTTATTTTCAACCTTGCCCTTTTCTTCCTTCTGTTGCTTTTTCATGTAGTTCATCACATCGAACTTATTAGCACCGCTGTCCTGCTTACGCTTGTTGAAATCGGAAAGGCGCTCACGGTAACCGCATTTGCAGACGAAAAGCTTCTTGTCACCCTCGCCGCGAAGCTCAAGCTTTTTGTGACACTCGGGACAACGGGCATTTGTGACCTGGGTCAGTCCCTTGCGGTAGCCGCACTCTCTGTCCTGACAAATGAGCATTTTACCCTTTTTGCCGTTAACTTCAAGAAGATACTTTCCGCAAACGGGGCACTTGTCCTTGGTGGCGTTTTCGTGGTTATACTGTGCATCGGATACAATAACCTTTGAAACAAGGGAGGTTGAGTAGTCTCTCATTTCACCGATGAACTTTTTCATACTCTGCTTGCCCTGGCTGATGTTCTGAAGCTGCTGCTCCCATTTAGCCGTAAGCGTTGCTGACTTTAAATCCTCGGGGACAATGCGGACAAGCTGCTTGCCCTTTGCCGTGGGATGGATTTCCTTGCCCACACGCTCAATTGAGAAGTTGTCGAAAAGCTTTTCGATAATGTCTGCTCTTGTTGCAGGGGTACCGAGTCCGCTTGTTGACTCGATAACAGCCTTAAGGGTTTTGTCCGTAATCTGCTTTGAGGGATTTTCCATTGCAGAAAGGAGAGTTGCTTCCGTGTAGCGTGCAGGAGGCTTAGTTTTACCCTCAGTGATTTTGATACCCTTGAGGGTGAGTGCCTGACCCTGCTTAAGGGGAGGAAGGCTCTGTGCCTTGTCGTCGCTGTCGTCATCCTCATCCTCGTCAAGGTTGCCGTAAAACTCCTTCCAGCCCTGCTTAAGGGGAGTTTTACCCTTTGCATAAAAGCTACCCTTATCGGCGGCAATTTCAATTTTCACCTCGTCATACTGGAAAGGCTCACTCAATACCGCCATAAAGCGTCTTACAACAAGGTCGTAAATGTTCCTTTCATCGTAGGAGAGCTTTTGTAAATTGGGGCTCTGCTCCGTTGGAATAATAGCGTGATGGTCGGAAACCTTTGCATTGTTTACAATAAACTTCGTTTCAATTTTGCCTCGGGCAAGCTTCATTGCACTTGCCTGATAGGGACCTATTGCCATTGCCCGAAGCCTTTCAGGCAGAGTTGCAACAATGTCGTCCGTTATGTAGCGTGAGTCGGTACGGGGGTAGGTGAGTACCTTGTGGTATTCGTAAAGGCTCTGCATAAGTGAAAGGGTCTGCTTTGCAGAATAGCCGTACTTTTTGTTAGCGTCACGCTGAAGCTCCGTCAGGTCGTATGCGGCAGGCGGATTCTGCTTTTTGGTAGCTTTTTCAAGCTTTGTTACAGAGTAATTTCTTCCGAGAAGGCTCTTCTGTAAGCCCTCTGCAAAGGCTTTGTCAGAAAAGCGTGTGTTACCCTTGCTGTCACGGTAGGTGCCCTTGAAGGCGCCGAAGTCACCCTTTACGGTGTAGTAAAGCTTCGGAACAAAATTCTGTATCTCCTCCTCGCGCTGAACAATAAGTGCAAGGGTAGGTGTCTGCACACGGCCTGCTGAAAGGGAAGCGTTATACTTGCAGGTGAGCGCTCTTGTGGTGTTGAGACCTACAAGCCAGTCAGCCTCGGCACGTGCCTGTGCTGAATAGTAAAGGTTGTCGTATTCCTTTGCACTTTTTAAATTCTGGAAGCCTTCTTTGATAGCTCTGTCGGTCTGTGATGAAATCCATAAACGGTAAGCGGGGAGCTTACAGTGTGCCTTCATCATAATCCAACGGGCAACAAGCTCACCCTCACGGCCTGCGTCGGTGGCGATAACAAGCTTGTCAATGTCGGGGCGTTTCATAAGTGCAGAAACAACCCTGTACTGCTTTGAGGTCTGCTTGATTGTCACAAGCTTCATCTTGTCGGGGAGCATAGGTAAGTCTTCAAGATTCCACTTTTTATATTTATCGTCGTAAGCATCGGGGTCGGCAAGGGTTACGAGGTGACCGAGTGCCCAGGTGATAACATATTTATCGCCGTTGATGCAGCCGTCACCCTTGCCCTTACAGCCGAGTACCCTTGCAATATCTCTTGCAACGGAGGGCTTCTCCGCAAGAACTAATGTTTTTCCCATAGTGTACTGTTCTCCTTATCTTATCACTGAAAGGCAGATATTTTCTGTGTCAAAGCCTTCTCTGATAACAGCTTCAACATCTTCCTTTGTAATGGTTTTGTAAAGCTCAATGTTATCAAAAATGCTGTAATTATTGAGCCAGGCATCGCAAAGGTTGTTTGCAAGGTCGTCAACATCGTTGTAGGAGAAAATCTCTGCGCCGTACTTTTTCTTAAGGCAGATGTCAAAATCCTCCTGTGAAATGCCCTCGTTTTTCAGCTTGTTGATTTCACCGAGAATTTCATCCCTTACCATTTCAGGATTTTTACTTTCACCGCTGAAAAATACGGTAGCAAAGCCTCTGCCGTAAAAGTATTCCTTACCGAAGGCGGTGTTGATAAGCCCCTCGTCAAGAAGCCTTGTGTAAAGAGGGGAGAACTTGCCTGCGATAATTTCAAGGGCAAGGTTGTAAAGCAGAGTCTTTTTAGGTGAGGGGACAATCTCCTCGCATTTTTCCTTTAAGCCGAGAGCGAACTTCGGCATGTCAACGCCAAGCTTTTCCTCGGTGTAGGCTGCGCTTACCTCATAAGGCTCCTCGGGAACAATCTGCTCAAAGGTGACGGGTTCTTCGGTTTTAAGCACCTTGTCAGCAATGGCGATTACTTCCTCGACCTTTACGTTGCCTGCAACGGCAAGGCACATATTTGAGTTGTTGTAAAAGGTTTTGTAGCAGGAGTAAAGCAGGTCAGCGTTAATTTCTGCAATGGATTCTACTGTGCCTGCAATGTCGATTCTTACGGGGTTGTTTTTGTAAAGTCCCCTTAAGAGGTTGAAAAGCACCTGCCAGTCCGGGTCATCCTGATACATTCTTATTTCCTGACCGATAATGCCCTGCTCCTTTTGTACGGTTTCCTCGGTGAAATAGGGGGCCTTAACAAAATCAAGGAGAATTTCGAGGTTTTCGTTAAAGTTATCCGCACATTGGAAAATGTAGCAGGTGCGGTCAAAGGAGGTGAAGGCATTTGCGTTTGCACCGGTTTTTGCAAAGCGCTCAAAGGCATCGAGCTCCTCACTTTCAAAAAGCTTGTGTTCAAGGAAGTGGGCGATGCCCTCGGGAACGGTTGTGTAGCTTTCCTCACCCTTTAAGCGGAAGCAGGTGTCAACACTGCCGTAGCGTGTGCCGAACATTGCAAAGGCTCCCGAATAGTCGGGCTTTTCCATTACGAATATTTTTAAACCGCTTTTGTGGTCTGTTTCATAGTATTCTTCTTTAAGAAGGTCGTTTGTTATCTTTTTCATTCTGTTACCTCCTTACTGTCGCTTTCGAGGATAAATACCGTGTCCTCGGTAACCATTGAGGCAGCAATGACAATTTCCTCACGGCATACATTTTTAATCATTTCGCCTATGGCAACAGGCTCGGTGATTTCATTTTTTACTGCATAGGTGGTCATCCAGTCGTTGATTCCCATTACGCTGTCATATACGCTGTTGTAAAGGTCGCAAAGGCTCTTTTTGGCATTTTCAATTGTTTCGTCGGTGAAGTTGCCCTTTCTCACTTCGTTAAGCTCGTTGCGGATTGCGTCAAGAGCCTTCTGTGCATTCTCAGTTTCAACGCCGCTTTCAACTGTGATAATGCCCTTGCCTGCGTCAAGCCTTGCGGCACAGTAGTAGCAAAGGCTCATTTTTTCTCTTACATTCATAAAGAGCTTTGAAAAAGTGCCGCTGCCGAAAATTGCATTCATCAGCTTGATTGCAGGGAAGTTGTCAAAATCGTAGGTCATGCCTGCACGCATACCGATAACAAGCTTACCCTGTTTAACATTCTGCTTTTCGGTGAAGAGCTTACTTTCGTAGGCCTCGGTGATAAATTCTGTATGCACTTCTTTTATGTTCTCTTTTTTTCTTTCAAGTCGGGCAAAAAGACCGCCTACAATTTTTTCAATTTCAGCTTCGTCAAAGCTGCCTGTTACGTTAACCTGAACGGGTGCGGTGAAAAGAATATCCTTCCAGAGGGCAAGAAGCTCCTTGCCCGTAGCTTCCTCAATTTCTTCCTTTGTACCGAGACGGTTTATGCCGTAGCTTTCGTCACAGCACATTTCCTTGAGCATTGTGTTAAGGGCGTAAACTCTTTTATCATCTTTTTCGCTTTCAAGCTTTTCAATAAGGAGTCTTTTTTCTCTTTTGATGTTTTCATCCTTAAAGCCCTCGGGCGTGATGTCGGGCACAAAAAGACAGCCTGAAATAAGTCTTAAGGCCTCAAAAAGTACCTTTTCACCTTTGAGGGCAAAGCGGTCGTCAAGGCAGACGAGTACAAGTGACAGCACCTGCGCTTCACCGATTTTTCTGACAACGGGGGAGATAACCGCACCGTAAAGTCCGGCAAGACGGCGGTTCATTTCTGTTATTGTGGGATAATTCTTACAGGTTCTTGCAAGGAGATTTAAAAGCAGAGCCTTTTTTCCTGCGTTTTCTCCAAGGTCTGTAACTATGTTAAAGGAAACCACCGAGGTTTTGAACTGCTGTGTTTTGTGAGTGCAGAGCTTAACGCCCGGTGCGATGATTTTACTGTTCATAATGCACCTCCGAATTTATATCTATATTATTGTATCATAAGGGCTGGGGAATATGCAACTGTTAATGCATAATTCCGCATTCCGAACTCCGAATTACTCTTTTAGTTTCCTTTAAAGTAACCGTGCTACAATCACATTGCGGTAATTTGAATGAGGTTTTACTCGCACCACACCTCCCTTTGCTCGACCCCCAACAGAGAAGAGGGAGGTAAAAATTCGCCTTTTTCTATGTGTAATTTGTATAGTCCTGAGTTGATTTTTGAGCAAAGACGGGTTTTCAACAGTTGATTTAAATAATGTTGGTAATTTTTAACAATGGTATTTTGACGAAAAAAACAGTCATTTTCAGCTTTTTGGTGCTGAAAATCACAAAAAAGTATATCAAAAAAGTGAACAAATAAAAAATTATCTAAAAAAATCACGCTTTTATATTGCAAAATGACGATAAATTGTGTACAATGGTGAAAGTGACAATAGTCAATTTATCCAATATTCACAGAATTTTAAAGTTGGGGGGACATTTAATATGTCTAACAGATTATTTCAGGGAATCATTCATCAGATGAAGGATGCCATTGACAGAACAATTGGTGTTGTTGATACAGTAGGTACAATTATCTGCTGCAGCGACCTCGGTCAGATCGGTCAGACCAATTTTGTTGATATGAAGGAAGTGCTTTCAGACGGTGAGGTAAAGGTTATCGGTGGCAAGACCTTCCTTGCAATCGGCGGTCAGAATCATCCTGACAGCGCAATCTTTGTTGACGGTAACGATGAGAATGCTGCAAACTTTGCACGCCTTATTTCAATCTCACTCGGCGGCATCAAGCAGTACTACGATGTAAAGTTTGACAGAAGCAACTTTATCAAAAACGTTATCCTTGATAACATCCTTCAGGGTGACATCTATCTCAAGACCCGTGAGCTTGGCTTTAATAACGATGTATCACGCTGTGTTCTTCTTATCAGAACGTCAGAAAGATCTGAAATCTCCGTAAGCGAAACAATTCAGGCTCTCTTCCCTGACAAGAACAAGGACTTTGTAATCAATATCAATGAGACTGATATTGCTCTTGTCAAGGAGGTTCGTTCAGGCAACGAAATCAAGGACCTTGAAAAGCTTGCAAGAAGTATTGTTGACTCTCTCCATACTGAATATTATATCAATGCAATCATCGGTGTCGGCTCAATTGTAACCGGCATTAAGGAGCTTCCCCGTTCCTTCAAGGAAAGCCAGATTGCTCTTGAGGTTGGTAAGGTGTTTGATACCGAAAAGACAATTGTTACCTATGAAAACCTCGGTATTGCAAGACTTATTTATCAGCTTCCCACAACTCTTTGTGAAATTTTCCTCAAAGAGATTTTCAAGAAAGGCTCAATTACAGGCCTTGACCACGAAACTCTCTTTACAATCCAGAAGTTTTTCGAAAACAACCTCAATGTTTCCGAAACCTCAAGAAAGCTCTTTGTTCACAGAAATACTCTTGTCTACAGACTTGAGAAAATCAAGAAGCTCACAGGCCTTGACCTTCGTGAGTTCGATGATGCTATTGTGTTCAAGGTAGCTCTTATGGTTAAAAAGTATCTTGATGCAAAGCCCATCAAGTATTGATTTTGAAAATCGTTCAAGCCACAGTTTATACGTATCTCAATAGGAAGTGACTTAAGATGATAGAATTTAAAAATGTTAAAATGCGTTACAAGACCAACGGTGCCGTTGCTCTTGATGACGTCAGCGTAAGAATTGACGACGGTGAATTTGTTTTCATCGTTGGTGCTTCAGGTGCAGGTAAAAGCTCCTTCCTTAATGTTATTATGGGTCAGGAAAAGGTTGACGCAGGTATTGTACGCGTAGGACCCTACACCCTTAACACAATCAAAAGAAGACAGCTTCCCTATCTTCGCCGTATGCTCGGTATCGTTTTCCAGGATTTCAGACTTATCCCGAAAATGACCGTTTACGATAATATTGCTTTCGCCCTTCGTGTTATCGGTATGGGTGAAAAGAAGATTACAAAAAGAGTACGCTATGTTCTCAAGCTTGTTGACCTTTCAAATAAGGCTAACAGCTTCCCTCATCAGCTTTCACAGGGTGAAAGACAGCGTGTTGCCATTGCAAGAGCGCTTATCAACAACCCCGGTGTAATCATTGCCGACGAGCCAACGGGTAATCTCGACCCCGTGCTTTCAGGCGAAATTATGAGCCTTTTTGACAAGATCAATGCCCTTGGTGCAACGGTTGTTGTTGTTACCCATGACCTTGAGCTTGTTCATCAGTTCGACCACAGAATTGTTACAATTGAAAACGGAAAAATCCTTTCCGATATTCCTGCCCGTAACGCCGGTGAGCTCGTTAGCAAAAATGAGTCCGAAAGCGTGCAGGGTGATGTTTCTCTTGCTTCCGTTCAGGAAGAGGACATTGAGGTTTCCGAAGAAGAGATAACAGAAGAAGTAGCAACCGAGGAGGAGGAAACCGAAAATGCCTAAGAAAGAAAAAGAAAGCAAGGAAGTCAAAAAGCAGAAAAAAGCCAACAAAAAAAGAGGTGGCGGTCTTAATACCTCCTACCTTACAAAGATGGGTGCACATAACCTTGTTGCAAACCGCAGCATGTCATTTTCATCCATCAGCGTGCTTTCAGCCTGCCTTCTGCTTATCGGTATGTCACTGATTATTATTATGAACATCCAGAACCTTGTTCAGGACGTTGAAAAACAGAATGTTATCATTGCCTTTGTTGAAGATAATGCAGATGATGCCTCCGTTGCAAAGGTTGGTGCAGACCTGAGGGCAATCCCCGATGTTATCGGTGTTGAATTTGTTTCAAAGGAAGCCGGTTACGAGGAGCAGCTTCGTGATTTCGGTGTTGAAAGAGACCTTTTTGACGGCGTTATAGAAAATCCCTTGCCTGATTCCTACAGAATTTCTGTAAGTAACCTTGAAAACTTCAAGACTACACTTGAAAAAATCAAAGCAGTGCAGAATGTCAGTGCAGTACGTGAAAGTCAGGATGTTGTAAATCAGATTACAACAATGCAGAAGTCAATCACAGGTATCTGTGTAATTCTTGTTGCCGTGCTCGGTATTGTTTCAATGTTCATTGTTTCAAACACCATTAAAATCACTATGGTTTCAAGAAAAATTGACATTCAGGTTATGAAGAGTGTTGGTGCAACAAGCCTCTTCATCTGCTGGCCCTTTATGATTGAGGGTCTTATCATCGGACTTATTTCAGGTGTGATTTCACTTGTTCTTACAGTTTCCGTTGTATACTTCGAGGGCGGAGCAATGACCTCTCTTCTTGAAATGTTCGGCAGTGAGGCTATTTCACTTACAGAGTATCTTCCCATTCTTGCCGTCGCTTACATTGTATCGGGTGTTGTAATTTCATCCGTGGGAAGCCTTGTATCCATCAGAAAATACCTCAAAAAAGAGGGTAGTGAAGCAAGTGAGCTTGCTTAACGCTTAAATCGGTATAACGAATATATAAGGAGTTAAACGATGAATTATAAAAAATTATTGTGTCTTTTGCTTTGCTTCTGCTTTGCAATCGGTGCAGTCAACATTTCAGGTGTAATCAATGCCGTGGCTCAGTCAGAAAGTGAGCTTCAGGGTGAGGTTGACCGTATTGAGGATGAGATTGCAGAAAACGAGGGAAAACTTGAAGAGCTTGAGCAGACTGTCGATAAGCAGAAGGCAGAGCTTGAAAAGCTTGAAACACAGATTGAGCAAATCGAAGGTAAGCTCAGCGAGGTGCAGACACAGATTTATACACTCAATCAGCAGATTGAAAAGCTTACAGCTGAATATAACAGACTGAACGCTGAAATTCAGCAGAAAAATAAAAACATCGCTAAGGCAACTACACTCATTCAGGAAACTGAGCAGAATATTACGGAAAACAAGGATCTTCTTTCTGCAAAGCTTCGCTCCGTTTATATGAACGGCAACGAGTCAACCCTTAAAATTCTTATGGGTGCAGACAGTCTTGCAAGCTTCCTTACAAGGCTTGAAATGATGAAGAGAACCTCCGAAAACGACAAAAAGACAATTGAGGAATTCAAGCAAAAGGTGACCTTGCTTAAAAAGACAAAGGCTCAGCTTGAGGCTGATAAGGCAATTATTGTTGAAAATCAGAAAAAGGTTGTTGAAACAAGAAATGCCTACACCGAAAAGAAGGCTACCCTCCAGGTAAAGCAGAATGAGTATTCATCCATGGTTGCTCAGGTTGAAGCACAGTATGCAAAGATTGAGTCTTATGTTGCATCTCTTGATAAGGAGAGCGCAGCCTATAAGGATTATATCACAGACCTTAAACGCCAGGAGGCGGAAGCAAACGAGGCTCTTGATGAATACATCAAGGACTACTACGCAAATCAGGGCTCACTTCCGTCAGATAACAACTCGGATGACGATTCCGGCAACTCCTCATCGGGCGGCTCAAACTATTACGAAACCGACGATGACTGGGCATGGCCCGTAGGCGGCGGCAGCTATTATATCACCGCATACTATAAGGACAGCTCTTATCTTGCTGAAATCGGCAGCGTGCACTACGGTCTTGATATTTCAGGCAGCGGCTTCTACGGCAGAAGTCTTTATGCCGCAAGAGCAGGTACGGTCATTTCATCGGGTGATGCCGGTGACGGCTACGGCAACAAGGTAATCATTGACCACGGCGACGGCTTTATGACAGTTTATGCTCATAATTCCGTGAACGTTGTTTCCTCAGGTGATTATGTTTCAAAGGGACAGCTTATTGCTTATGCAGGTAGCACGGGCTATTCAACCGGACCTCACCTTCATTACGAAATCCGTTACTACGGTGAGAAGATAGATCCGGCTCCGTACCATCCCGGATACGTATAATAAAACCTTTAAGAGGGGCGGAATTCCTGCCCCTCTGATTTGATTTATTGCCGTCCTCGGCAAAAAGGGGAAAATAAAACAAGAAAGGGTGTTTGTTTTGAGTGCAAAGGTAACGGTTGTTGTTGCCGTTCATAATGCGGGAAGTCATCTTTCCGCTTCTCTTGATGCAATAAAAGGACAAACCTTAAACGAAATAGAAGTTATTATGGTTGATGCTGCTTCAACTGATGAAACGGCGGAGATTATGAAGGGTTATCTTTCAGATTCACGCTTCAGCTATATTTACAATGAAATTGACAGCATTTCCCAGGCAAGAAACCTTGCAATGAAAAAGGCAACGGGTAAGTATATCTCCTTCGGTGATACGAATGTGATTTTCAGCGAAAATATGCTCGAAAGTCTTTTTGAAAGTGCCGAAAGGGAAAAGGCACAGCTTTGTATTGCTCCGATGGCATCGAGTGACGTTTACGGCAAGCATGAGTTCACATCCTCAAGGCTTCTTAAAAAGAGCTGGAAAACTACAAAGTTTGATATGAATCTTATATGGAATCCTTCTGTTGCAAACAAGCTCTTCCTTAAAAGTAAAATTGAGGAAACAGGTCTTGATTTCCGTGCCTACGGAAAGGCAAGGGAGGCCGCATTTACACTTCCCTTTGCAATGAGCAGCGAAACTATTGTTTCTGTAAGCAGGGGAGCGGCAAGCTATGTTATTCCCGTTATAAATGAGGGAGTTTCGACCTTTGATATTGAGCACTACCGTGATGCCTATAAGTTCATTATCAGCGAGGCTGAAAAAGCCTTTGATAATGCAACCCAAAATGAAGCTACTGACTTCGGTAAAAAGGAGCTCGGTAAACTTCGCGTGTGCTACATTGACCAGGTTTACCATAAGGAAATTACCGTTCTGCTTTACAGCTATTACAGACATTTCTGGAGCCTTACCGATGATAAAATAAAAAAGTATGCCGATATAATTACCGAGCTTTACGAAAAGCTTTCAAAGTCGGGTAAAAGCGCCCTTAAAAAGAAAAACCGTGATATTTTCTTTGACGGTAAGCTCATCGACAACCGTAAGGAAATGGCAGAAAATCCCAAGGTTACGGTGTGTATCGGCAAAAACGATGTAAGAGGCAGACACTACGGTGACCGCCTTAACATCCAGGTTGAGTCAATTTTTATGCAGACGATGCCTTCTTTTGAGCTTCTTGTTGATGCAAGGCTTAAGGATGAATTCCCCGAAAAGTGGAAGCATTGCGAAAATATCCGCTTTATTGAGGCGACCTCTCTCGGTGACTTCAAGGACCTTGCCCTTGAACAGAGCCGTACAGAGTTCATTATGTTCCAGGACGGATTTGCAAGGCTCAATCCGAAAATTCTTATGAGACATTATGAGGCACTTAAATCCTGCCCTGAAAAGTGCGGCTTCACAACCTCACCCCTTACACGCTTTGACGGAAAGCACACAACGGAGTATCCCTTCTCTGACCTGTGCTTCAACCACAATATGAATCAGACCCGCACAAAGCAGGGGGACAACACCTTTGCTCTTGACCTTTTCTTCTGTAACAAGCTTTTCAGAACAGAGCACCTCAGGGGTATCCGCTTCTCCTTCAGCGATAATAACATCCTCGATATGTATAAGCTCTACGAGCATTCACGCTTTAAAAAGCTCTCTCACAGAGGTGCTTACCTTCCTTACACCGAGGAGGAGGCTCTCACTTACTTAAGAGGTGAGGAAAAAACAATGCCCGTGCCTTGCCGTAAGGTTCTTAAAAATTACAAGAGCTTTTATTTCAAGAGGGTAACCCTTGCAAAGTATAAGAGAAAAGGCATAACCCTTCTTAAAAGAATTAAGAATGTAGCAGTCAATTATCTGCTTAAGTTCATCACAATTTTCTTTACAAAGCAGAAGCTTCAGGACAGAGTGTTCTTTTACTCAATCCGTGCCGACGGAATGCTTAAGGAAAACATCAACTGTGTTTACGAAAACCTCAATTGTAAAAAGGTTGTTTTTGCAAAAATGCTTCCGCATTCCCTTTTGCATATTATAAAGGTGCGTATGTATATGCTGACGAGCAAGGTTATCGTCACCGATGATTATATGAAGTACTTCCGTGCCGTTAAGCTTCGTCCCGGACAGAAGGTTGTTCAGGTGTGGCACGCAGGCGGTGCCTTCAAGCGCTTCGGTCTTGATGCTCCCTCACGCCTTACAAGGCTTGAGGAATACCGCACCCACGCTCCTTACACAGATGTTTGTGTTACAAGTGAAAATGTAAGACAGTTCTATGCTCACGCCTTCGGTGTTGATATGGAGGTTGTAAAGGCTCTCGGCTCACCGAGAACGGACGCTATCCTTGACGCTGAAAAGGTGCAGAACAGCCGTGACGTTATCTGTCAGAAGCATCCGCTTTTAAAGGATAAAAAGGTTTATGTTTACCTTCCCACCTTCAGGGAAAACGAGGGTGCACTTACGGACTTTGACCCGATGATTGACTGGGCAAAGCTCAACAATGACCTTGCCGACGATGAGGTTTTTGTTATCGGCAGACACCCCGTTATGAAAAAGGAATTCTTCAAGGAATTCTATTCAAGGATAAAGGACTACACCGTTGACCCGACACCCGAGCTTTTAGCAATTGCTGATGTAATCATCACCGACTACTCCTCGGTAATTTTTGATGCTTCCCTTATGGATAAGGCTATGGTGTTCTACTGTCCCGATTACGGCAATTATGAAAGAGATTTCTACCTTGATTATGACAAGGATTTACCCGGTGAGATTGTTACTGATTCGGCTAAGCTTCTCGACGCTCTGCGTAACGCTAAGAGTGAGGAGGCAACGGCAAGGGTAAGAGCCTTCCGTGAAAAGCAGATGGGTGCCTGTGACGGTAAGTCTACGGAGAGAATCTGTAAGGTGATTGAAGAATACCTTAAATAAAAGAAAAAAAGTAAAGTTCTTTGGTTCTTTCTTACAAGAAAGAACGCCCGACCGGCGAGGTCAAAGAAAAAATTACACCGTCTTGGAAGCAAGGCGGTGTTTGCTTTTTGGTGAAAAGGGTTGACTGTGATGGTTGGGGTGTGTTAATATGAGGTTGTAAGGAAAGCGGCTGAAGGAGTGTTGTGCAAATGAAAAAGAAAATATGCATTCTTTTGTCTGTGTGTTTGCTTGTCTGTCTCTTTAATTTTTTTGATTCATTGATGTTTTCTGATGCTTCAATGGAAGAACAAATAAGTAATGTTTTTGAGGATAAAGATATATCCTATATTGAATTTGAAAACGGATATCTGTGTCTTTATTTTGATAACTTTAATGAAAACGAGTATATGTATGTGTCATATTTGAAACGAGGAGTCATTTCAAACAGAAAATTAAATCTCAGAGGTTTAGTTGCAAATGATTGCAAATATTATTTGAACAATACAAATTTTGAGCGTGTATACTCTTTACCGTTGAACAATTTCAGTAACCGTACAATTTATTTTTCATGTTGTGAAAATGAGATTGTTATGCCTGTTAAAATAAACGGAGAAGAAGTTGAATTGTATGAAATTAAGATAAAAAAAGGTGATGAAAGTTATATCAGGACTTTTTGGTTCTATTTAGGAAAAGATGATTCTCCACCTGAAGTTGAAATAGCTTAAATCTCCGAATAAGAAAACGCTAATTAAAGGCTGTTGCAACCGCAACAGCCTTTAATCATACCTGTAAGTGCGACGGAACACGCCAAGCCGACCATTGGTCGGCGCTACACTCGGGCTTTTGTTGAAAACAGTTGACTATAATTGTCGAGTATGTTAATATGAATTTATCAGGAAACAGGTTGAAGGTTGTTAAGACACATAGTTGTTGCTGTGTTTGAAATATAATGGAAGGGGAATATGTATGTACAATTTTGATGGTTTATGGTATCAGTTAAAATACGCTCCCACCACGCTGTTTTTTATTCCATTTTTGATTTGGTTTATTATATCAATAAAAAAGAAAAATAGAAAAAATTTTTATATCTCCTTCTTTGCACTGATTTATTTTATAGTTTCAATTTTTATTAATTTAAATAGTATTCTCAATCCCAATATAAAAGTATACGAAGGTGTTTTTGTAGAGGATTATTCAAGAGGTGCGGGCTATCATGCTCCTTTTACTTGGGAATACTATTTTAAAGGCGATGGGGATGCCGAGTACTTGTATTATCCTGCTAGAAGGCTTTTGCCATTTGAATTTGAGAAAGGAAACAGGTATAGGGTTTTCTATGAGGATGCTAATGATATAATAGTTAATATTGAGTTAATTGAAGATAAAACAGAGTGAATACAAGAAATTATTCTCTTTTTTTACTAAAAATCATCTCCAAAGGCTGTTGCAACCGCAACAGCCTTTAATCTTGCCCGTAAGTACGACGGAGTACACCAAGCCGACCATTGGTCGGCGCTACATACGGGCGGATAATATCCGCCCCTACATTTAATAAAATCCCCCTTGATTATTTTTCCAATCCCATATATAATAATATCCGTAACTTTTCATTATAAAAGGAGAGAGAAAATATGGACTACCTCAAGACTAAAGAAAAAGCCAAAACCGACCTTAAAATTCTCACCGACTTTGCAACCGACAGCATCAAGCATATCTGTGAAAGCTTCGGCCCCCGTCCCTGCGGCGAGGAAAGCGAGAGAAAGGCTCTCGAATACATGTACGACCAGCTTAAGCCTTACGCTGACAAGGTATGGATTGAAAACTTCAAGTGTCATCCTGACGCATTTATGTCCTTTGTACCCTTTGCAGGTGCATGCTGTACTGCCGCAACCGCTGCTAACCTTGTTGCCGCAGCAAAATGCAAAAAGTCAGCCCTCGGTGCTCTTGCAGCCCTCGGTACAGGCGTTGCAGGTCTTGTAGGGGAGTTCCTTTTCTATAAGCAGCCCCTTGACCCCTTCTTTAAGGAGAAGGAAAGCGGTAATGTTATCGCCGTAAGAGAAGCAAAGGGTGAAACGAAGCGTAGAATTATCCTTTCAGGTCATATCGACTCTGCCCCCGAATGGACATATACATACAAGCTCGGTTCACACGGTGCAATTTATGTTGCAGTTCCTGCAATCCTCGGCTTGCTTTACACAGGTGCAACTGCCGCAGTTAACCTTACAAGCAAGAACAAGAGCTTTAAAAAGAAGATGGCACTCGGTCAGCTTGCCTTCCTTCCTGCTTACGCAGGCCTTTTCGGCTTTACAAACGGCAAAAAATATGTTGACGGTGCAAACGACGACCTTACAGGCTGTTATGTAAGTGCCGCAGTTATGAAATATCTTGCTGACAATGATATCCGCTTTGAAAACACAGAGGTTATCTGTATGCCTGCAGGCGGTGAGGAGTGCGGTCTGCGTGGCTCAAAGGCATTCTTTGCCGCTCACCCCGAAATGAAGAATGATGGCGTTGAAACCGTATTCATCAGCTTTGACACAATCCGTGACGAGGATTATATGATGATTTACGAGAAGGATATGACAGGTATGGTGAAGAATGACAAGCGTGTCTGCGACCTTCTTAAGAATGCCGCCGCAAAGTGCGGTAAGGATGTACCTGTGGGTGCAATTCCTCTCGGCTCAACTGATGCCGCCGCCGCTTCCGAGGCAGGCATTGCCGCCGCGGCTCTTGTTGCAATGGATCCCGCTCCCGCAAGATATTACCACACAAGACTTGACAAGGCTGACATCCTTGTTCCCGAAACAATTGAAAAGGTAATTGATATTGCTCTGCAGACCGTGTTCGATTTTGACGAGCAGGGGATCTGATAGCAGTCAGTAGCCACGCACAAAATAGTGCGTGGCTTTTTGTGTGCTTTTTACGTTGACTTTGTTTTTTTTATTTGCTAAAATTTAACTGTGACTGCAGTTACATATTATTTCAAAAAAGGAGAATTTAAAATGAAGAAAATTTTATCAGCTATTCTCGCAATTATGATGATTGCAATGTGCGCACCTATGGGGTTTGCCGAAGAAATAAGCGTTGCCGATAAATATGTTGAAGCAGTTTGCGGCTTTATGACATATAGTTCAAACGTATATTCAACTGTTGAAGAAAATAAGAGGGTTGAAGCTGTGTATGCAGATGCGGCCGATAAAATTGATGAAGCCGGATACGGATTTGACATTGCAAAAGAGTATATTGAGGCTTATCCTGATGAGTTGGTTCCGCTTACGGAAATTATTCAGCAAGCAAATCAGACGGTTTACGGACTGATTTCCAACGGCGAGATAACAGTTATTGTTGATACATCAGATATAATGTATGCACATTACAGATTGCTGTCAGGCTATTATATGTCAGACATCACCAGGGTTATTGAAAAAGCAGACGAGGAGTATCTGAATAAGGTTGACGCATCAATCAATGAAACAGAAAAACTGCTGCAGGGCGGATATGAAAATCCTGAATCAATTACACAGGAAAAATATGATGCAGTATCAGTAGATTATTATAATTATCTTGTATCAATTAAAAACTGTCTTGACGAAAAGCACAATCTGTCTGTTTGCGTTGACTTTGTTGACGGAACCCATAAGGGTAATTGTGATTTCTGTAAGACTACAGATGTGATTGAAGCTCACATCTTCGGTCAGCACATTCCCGACGACAACGGAACAACCGCAACAGCAAAATGCGATAAATGTGACGCAACCGATGTTATTGAGGTAGAGTGGGAAGAGCTGCCTGCCGAGGATAACAGCAACTTCTTTACAATGCTTTTTGCAACACTCAGAGATTTGTTCGCAAAAATTACGGAATTCTTCCAAAAGCTTTTTAGTTAATTGATTTCGCACACTAGCCCTCGTGTTTAATATAGTTTAAACTCCAATAACAACACACAAACCCCACCCTTGGTCTTAACCTCGGGTGGGGTGAATTTTTGCCTTTTCACATCAGGATAGGGGAGTACAAAATGCAAATAAAGAACAAAACCGCCTTTTATTATAAAAAAAGCGGTAATTTTGCAATAAATATCAATCTTTTAATAAAAAACCACTTGACATAGTAATGCCAAGTGTGATACAATTTCATAACTTATAATGGAAAATTATGTGTGGAAGTATTTTTTCCTTTTCTTCCTTGAATGCATATTACCATTAAAACAAAAAAATGTCAATACATTTTTTGAAATTCGTTTTCGGCGGTGAGTGCCGTCGGGACAAAAAAGACCAATGCCCCGAGAGGGTAAATAATAAAGATATGGAGTGAAAGCCAATGCTTAATGTTACCGAAGTAATGCTTGGTACAAATCAGAGGAAAAGCTTCGGCAAGATTGAAGAAGTCATGTCAATGCCCAACCTCATCCAGGTCCAGAAGGATTCCTACAGATGGTTCATTGATACCGGTCTTAAGGAAGTACTCAGAGATATGTCGGAAATCACTGATTACAGCGGAAACCTTGTTCTGTCCTTCGTAGACTACAGCCTGGACGAAAGCCGTCCCAAGTACAGCGTAAAGGAGTGTAAGGAGAGAGACACCACCTACGCAGCTCCCATGCGTCTTGTTGCAAGACTCTACAACAAACAGACAGGAACAGCCCTTGAAAGTGAAGTTTACATGGGCGACTTCCCCCTTATGACAGACAGCGGTACCTTTATCATCAACGGTGCCGAAAGAGTTATCGTTTCACAGCTTGTTCGTTCACCCGGTGCATATTTTGATATGACCCACAATGTGACAGGTAAAAAGCTTTTCACTTCAACAATCATTCCCGGCAGAGGTGCCTGGCTTGAATATGAAACAGATCAGAACGATCTTTTCTATGTAAGAATTGACAAGAACAGAAAAATCCCCATCACAACACTTATCCGTGTTCTCGGTTACTCAAAGGACAGCGACATCCGTGAGTTCTTCGGCTATGACGAAAGAATCGAAGCAACACTTGAAAAGGATAACACAAGCAACACCGAGGAAGCTCTTATCGAAATCTATAAGAAGCTGCGTCCCGGTGAGCCCCCAACACTCGCAAGTGCACAGAGCCACATTGAGGGTATGTTCTTCGATGAAAGAAGATACGACCTTTCAAGAGTAGGCCGTTACAAATATAACAAGAAGCTCGGCATCTCCGACAGAATCCGCGGCTTCAGACTTGCACAGCCCATTATCAATGACATCACAGGTGAAATCATTGCTGAAGAGGGTGAGCTCGTAACAAAGGAAAGAGCCTTTGAAATTGAGCAGGCAGGTGCAAAGGTTGCATATGTTCTCGTTGAAGGTCAGGAGGAGCCCGTAAAGGTTATCTCCAACCAGATGGTAGACATTCTTCCTTATCT